>NZ_JBFRCK010000001.1:0-569355 GCF_040965775.1 Paraburkholderia sp. BR10954 | reverse complement strand
CGGCAACAACACGATTACGCTGCCGGGCATCGGCGCCTACCTCGCGCAGGCGATCAGCGACAAGAACCTGCACGCGATCGGCTGGGTCATCCTCGCGATGACGGTCGTGATCCTCGCCTATGACCAGTTGCTGTTCCGTCCGCTCGTCGCGTGGGCCGACAAGTTCCGCATGGAGACCACGAGTTCGGGCAACGCGCCGCAGTCCTGGCTGCTCGACATGATGCGGCGCACACGTCTGATTCATCAGTTGCTGACGCCGGCGGGCGTGATGCTCGCGAGCACCGCGCGCATCCCTTTGCGTGTGCCTTTCGCGAACGTCCGGCGTGCCAGCCGAGCGCGCAGTGACACTTCGACACGCGTCGGGGACATCGTGTGGGGCATGCTCGTATTCGTGCTGACGGTCTATGTGATCTATCGCGTCGTCGCCTATGTGCGTACCGGCGTGACGCTCGACGAGGTCGGTCACGTGTTCCTGCTCGGGCTCATCACGCTGCTGCGCGTCGCCGTGCTGATCGCGATCTCGTCGCTGATCTGGGTGCCGATCGGCGTGCTGATCGGCCTGCGTCCGGCGCTCGCGGAAAAGGTCCAGCCGCTCGCGCAATTTCTCGCCGCGTTTCCCGCGAATCTGCTGTTCCCGGTGTTCGTGATCGTGATCGTGCGCTTTCATCTGAATCCGGATATCTGGCTGTCGCCGCTGATCGTGCTCGGCACGCAGTGGTACATCCTGTTCAACGTGATCGCGGGCGCGACCGCCTATCCGAACGACTACCGCGAGGCGGCCACCAACTTCCGCATCCGCGGCTGGCAATGGTGGCGCCAGGTGATGCTGCCGGGCGTGTTCCCTTACTACGTGACCGGCGCGATCACCGCGTCGGGCGGTGCGTGGAACGCGAGCATCGTGTCCGAGTTCGTCCAGTGGGGCGATACCAAGGTCGCCGCGCATGGCCTCGGCGCCTATATCGCCGAGACGACCGCCGCCGGCGACTTTCCGAAGATCATCCTTGGCGTCGCCGTGATGGCGCTATTCGTCACGCTGTTCAACCGCGCGCTGTGGCGCCCCCTGTATGCCTTCGCCGAATCAAGGCTCCGACTCGACTAGGAGTAAAGCCATGCAAAACGTCATTCAAGCCATCCCCGCCGACCTGCTCCAGTCGTCGCCGCGCCTGGGCGCGCAGGTGCTGAACATCGAGCACGTGAGCCGCGGCTTTCATAAAAATCAGAGCGAGCTGCTGGTGCTCGACGACGTGAATCTGACGCTGCGCGAGGGCGAGATCGTCGGACTGCTCGGCCGCTCGGGCTCGGGCAAGTCGACGCTGCTGCGCATCATCGCCGGTTTGATCCGGCCGACGAGCGGCAACGTCACCTACCTGGGCAAGCCGCTCGACGGTCCAGCCGAGGGCGTCGCGATGGTGTTCCAGACCTTCGCGTTGTTTCCGTGGCTGACGGTGCTGCAGAACGTCGAAGCGGGGCTGGAGGCGCTCGGCGTCGGCATCGAGGAGCGGCGCACGCGCGCGCTCGCGGCGATCGATCTGATCGGTCTCGACGGCTTCGAAAACGCGTATCCGCGCGAGCTGTCGGGCGGCATGCGGCAGCGCGTCGGCTTCGCACGCGCGCTCGTCGTCGATCCGACCATCCTGCTGATGGATGAGCCGTTCTCCGCGCTCGACGTGCTGACCGCCGAAACGCTGCGTACCGACCTGCTCGACCTGTGGAACCAGGACCGCATGCCGATCAAGTCGGTTCTTATAGTCACGCACAACATCGAGGAAGCCGTATTCATGTGCGATCGCATCCTCGTACTGTCGTCGAACCCCGGGCGCGTGGTGGCCGAGACCGTGGTGCCGTTCGCTCATCCGCGCAACCGGCTCGACCCGGATTTTCGCGCGCTCGTCGACGAAATCTACGCGAAGATGACCGCGCGCCCCACTGGAGCCGCGGCCAAACGCGAACTCGAACCCGGCAGCTGGTTGCCGAACGTGTCGACGAACCTGATGGCTGGTCTTATCGAAACGCTTGCGGCAGCGCCCTATAACGGCCGCGCCGACATGCCCGAGATTGCGCGCACGCTGCAGTTGGAAGTCGACGAACTGTTCCCGATCGCGGAGATGCTGCAGTACCTCGGCTTTGCCGAAGTCAGCGAGGGCGATGTGTTCCTCACGCCGCCCGCGCATCGATTCGCCGAGGGCAGCACGCAGGAGCGCAAGATCATGTTCGCCGATCATCTGTTGCAGTGTGTGCCGCTCGCCGCGCGAATCAGGAAGGTCCTCAACGAACGGCCCGGACATCGCGCGCCGCGCGTGCGCTTCGAGCAGGAGCTCGAGGACCTGCTGTCCGACAGCGCGGCGCAGGAAACCCTCGATGCGGTGATCGACTGGGGCCGTTACGCGGAAATCTTCTCGTACAACGACAAGACGGAAACCTTCAGTCTCGCGGATGTCGAGACCTGAGCGGGGCCGAAACGAAATGGCCGCGGAGAACCTGACGGAGGTGCTCCGCGGCCATATTTCAGTTCGCCCCGAACTTCATGGATTGATCTCGCCCGCAACATGCCGGCCACGCAGCCGCCCGGCGATCCGGCCGAACGCGTACCACTGCTGAGCGATCAGCCCATCCCCATACGAGCGCGCGGCACCATGCGGCGCGGGCAGCTGATCGCGGATGCCGGTCGGCTCGACGGCGCGCTCCCACGACGCGGTGCCGAACAGCATGTCCCACCACGGGAACAGCACGCCGAAGTTGCAGCCGTAGCGGGTGCCTTCGTGGCCATAGCCAATCGCATGATGACGCCGATGAAACGCCGGGCTCACGATCAGGCGTTCGAGCAACCATCCATACGGGAGGCGCGCATTCACGTGCTGCACGCTCTGCATGAAATTGCCGAGCGCGACGAGCACGACGAATTGGTTTGGCTGCACGCCGATGAACAGCGCAAGGGCCGCAAAAAACGCCGCCTGCAAGATGTCGTCCAAAAAGTGATTGCGGTCGTCGGCCCACAGCGACATCTGCCGCTGGCTGTGATGAACCGCATGCAATTCCCACCACACGCCGAACCGATGTTGCCAGCGGTGATACCAGTAGCCGGCGAAATCGAGCACGACCAGGTAGATCAGAAACGACACGAGCGGCTGATCGGTGACGCCCGGCCACAAATCATCGACGTCGATGTTGGGCACGTTGTGGATCGCCATCAGGCTCTGCCAATGATTGAAGAACGGCTGCAGCAGAAAGAAGAACGCAAGATTGACGATGCCGAGCTTGGCGATCCACGTGTAGATCACGTCCGCGCGCAACGCCCTGCGGTCCGCCCATGTCTCCACCGGGCGCAGCGCTTCGAGCGGGCGCAACACCAGGTACGACACCAGTATCTGCATCGCGCCGACGATCACCCAGTAGAGCGCGTCGTAAGTGTCTTCGTCATAGCCCATCAGATTGAAGCGGTAGAAGATCGGCTGGACCACGTCGACGTACAGCAGCGTCTGCAGGGCCGAGATGCCATTGTCGAGTTGAGCGGCGAGTTCGTGAATCATGTAAAGCCTTTCGGGTTGCCTCAGTCGGGATTGGGCGCGTAGACCGGCGCGCGGTTGGCGAAATAAAGACCGTGCGGCGAGCGCCCCACCACGATCGTATCCACCAGCCGATGCGTGCTCAGGTCGATGACGCCAACGTGCCTCGCGAAGCGGAACGTGACCCATAGATAGCGCCGGTCCGCCGATAGTTCCATGTCGTCAGGGCCCGGCATCAAACCGGTTATGTCGGCCACTTTGGTCAGCGTGTTGTAATCGAGAATGCTGATCGTGTTCTCCACGCGATTCGACACGGCAAGATGCTGGCCATCGTCGAGATTGCGGAAGTTGTGCGCGCCGCGGCCCGTGTGGATCTTCTTCACGAGTTGGCGGTTCTTCCAGTCGACCACCGCGACATTGTCTTCGCCCGTCATGCCGACGAGCAGATAACGATCGCCCGGGGTCATCCAGAGTCCGGCCGGCGTCTTGCCCACGTGCAGCTTCCACGACACTGACTGTGTCGGCAGATCGATCGCCGCGACCTCGCCCGTGTCCTGAAGCGTGACGAACACGGTGCGGTTGTCGGCTGAAAAGGTCAGGTGGCTCGGGGTCTTCGCGAGCGGAATCCGCTTCGCGAGCGTCATGTTCTCGCCATCGTAGTGATAGATATCGATGCGATCGAGCCTCAGGCCCGCTGTAACGAACCACTTGTGGTCGGCCGAAAAGCCGAGCTGGTACGGGTCTTCGATGCCCTCGACACGGCGTTGCACCCGGCCGCTGTGCGGGTCGACGAACATCAGGTCGTTCGAAATCGCATCCGCGACGATCAGCGAACGACCATCGGGCGTGATCATCAGATGATGAGGCTCCTTGCCGGTCGGCTCGGTGCCGATCACTTTGTGCGTGACGGGATCGATCAACGTAAGCTGCGCTTCGCCCGAGTCGAGCACGATCACTTTGTCGGCGGCGTGGGCGAGATGAGGCAATGTCAGCGAACAGCAAGCCAACGCCACGAAAACGCCGGTTTTTGTAATCGAAGCGAATGCGAATGTCACGAACCGGATAGGACTCTGAAATACAACGCTGGGCATCGGTGCGGCCGATGCGGAAGAAGACCTGCCGTGTGAAGTCTACGCGCAATCGCGTGGCAAATGTGATGAAGATCGCGGCCGCGCGAGCCTCGAACTCGCGCCGCCCAACGATGAAGATCAGGCCTTCTTCAGCGTTCGCGAAAACGCCGTCGCGCTATCGCTGCACGACATGCCGAACCTCGGCCAGTTGTTGCCGGCGCTGTTCGCCTTGCCGCTCCAGCATCCAGCCCGGATACTCGGCTGGCAGCGCGCTGACCTCGGCGAGCTTCGCGAGCTCATCGGCGGATAGCGCGACGTTGGTCGCCGCGATGTTGTCGTCGAGCTGCTCGATTTTCTTCGCGCCGACGATCACCGTGCTGACGACACGCTGATGCAGCAGCCACGCCAGCGCGATCTGTGCGACCGATACGGTCTTCGCCGCGGCCATCTCGCGCATCAGGTCGATGCAGTCGTACGCGCGTTCGCGATTGACCGGCGGAAAATCGAAAGTCGTGCGACGGCTGCCCGCTTCGCCCTGCTGTTCACGTCCGTATTTGCCGCTCAGAAAACCGCCCGCGAGCGGACTCCATACCATCAGGCCGAGGCCTTCGCTTTGCAGCATCGGCACGAGCTCGCGTTCGAGATCGCGGCCCGCGAGCGTGTAATACGCCTGCAGCGTTTCGAAGCGCGCGGCGCCGAGCCGCTCGGCGATGCCGAGCGCCTTCGCGATTTGCCATGCGGCCCAGTTCGACACGCCGACATAGCGCACGTGGCCGTGCTGCACGAGCGTATCGAGCGCGCGCACGGTTTCTTCGATCGGCGTGGCCGGATCGAAACCGTGGATCTGATAGAGGTCGACGTGATCGAGTTGTAGACGCTTCAGGCTCGCCTTGATGCCGTCGAGGATGTGATAGCGCGACGCACCGCGCGCGTTGGCGAACTCGCCGGTCTGGCCGAACACCTTGGTCGCGATCACGACCTTGTCGCGCGGCACTTTCAGGTTTTTCAGAGCGTTGCCCGTGATCAGCTCGGACAGGCCGCCCGAGTAGACGTCGGCCGTGTCGATGAAATTGATGCCCGCGTCGAGCGCCCGGCCGACCAGCCGCTCCGCGTCGCTTTGCTGCAGATCGCCGATCTGCCGCCAGATGCCTTCGCCACCGCCGAAGGTCATCGTGCCCAAACACAACTCTGAGACAAACACACCGGTACGGCCCAACTGGTTATATCGCATCGTCGACGCTCCATCGTGGGGACAGGGAGAATCGTCAAGCGTACTGCAAATGGCGGACGCTGGCAGGACGGGCGCACGCGGCGAAACTACGAATTCAAGCAGTTACGCAACGCCCAACGCGCCGCACACGAGCGCCGAAAACCTGCGAGACTGACCGCTACTGCGTCGTCAGCGTCGAATGCCCCGCAACCGCAAAAACGGGCGACATTAGCGAGTACTGATCCAGCCACCCCCCACTGGATATCCCCCGCTCCGCCCTCATCTACACGAGCATGACTTCGGCAAAATCTGCCGCCGCACTCGACGCGGCGCCCCGCTCCCGCAAGGCCCGCCCCACCGCGAGCGCGGCGCGGCCCGTCGCACCTACCTTACCGCCGGCCCCGCAGGCGCTCGCCGGCTTTCACCCGGCCGTTGCCAGCTGGTTCCAGAAAACCTTCGCCGCCCCGACCGATGCGCAAGCCGCCGCCTGGCCGCAAATCCGCAGCGGCCGCTCGACGCTGGTCGCCGCGCCGACCGGCTCCGGCAAGACGCTGACGGCGTTCCTGTCCGCGCTGAACGACCTGGTGTCGCAAGGCCTCGCGAACGACGGCGCGCTGCCCGACGAAACGCTGGTCGTCTACGTGTCGCCGCTGAAGGCGCTGTCGAACGACATCCGTCTGAACCTGCAACTGCCGCTCCAAGGCATCGCCGCCGAACTCGACGCGCTCGGCCTGCCGCCGCTCGACATCCGCACCGCCGTGCGCACCGGCGACACCACGCAGCAGGAACGCAACGCGCTGAAAAAACGCGCGCCGCACATTCTCGTGACGACGCCCGAGTCGCTGTACGTGCTGCTCGGCTCCGATTCGGGCCGCCGCATGCTGGCGACGGTGCGCACGCTGATCGTCGATGAAATTCACGCGCTCGCGGGCAGCAAGCGCGGCAGTCATCTCGCGCTGAGCCTCGAACGGCTCGACGCGCTCTGCGGCCGGCCCCTGCCGCGCATCGGGCTGTCGGCGACGCAAAAGCCGGTCAGCGCGGTCGCGCGGTTTCTGGTCGGCGGCGCGAGCCTCGATAGCGACGTGCCGGCCGAGTGCGCGGTGATCGACGTCGGTCACGTCCGCGCGCGCGACCTCGCGCTCGAGATCCCGCCGGTGCCGCTCGAAGCGGTGATGGCCAACGAAGTGTGGGAGCGCGTCTACGACCGGCTCGCCGAACTGGTCGCGCAGCATCGCACGACGCTCATCTTCGTCAACACGCGCCGCATGGCCGAGCGCGCCGCCCGCCATCTGACCGAGCGGCTCGGCAAGGACGCGGTCGCCGCGCATCACGGCAGCCTCGCGAAAGAACATCGTTTCGACGCCGAACAGCGCCTGAAACGCGGCGAGCTGCGCGTGCTGATCGCGACCGCGTCGCTGGAGCTCGGCATCGATATCGGCGACGTCGATCTCGTCTGCCAGATGGGTTCGCCGCGCGCGATCGCGCCGTTCCTGCAACGCGTCGGCCGCTCGGGGCACCACGTTGGTGGCATGCCGAAGGGGCGGCTGTTTCCGGCCTCGCGCGACGATCTGCTCGAATGCGCGGCGCTGCTCGATTGCGTGCGGCGTGGCGAGCTCGATGCGTTGCGCATCCCGCGCGCGCCGCTCGACGTGCTCGCGCAACAGATCGTCGCGGAGGTATCGAGCGCCGAGTGGAGCGAGGATGCGCTGTTCGACATGCTGCGGCGTGCCGCGCCGTATGCGGATCTGCCGCGCGAGCAATACGACGCGGTGCTGCGCATGCTCGCCGAGGGCTACACGAGCCGCCACGGTCCGCGTGCTGCGTATGTGCATCGCGATGCGGTCAGCGGCACGTTGCGCGGCCGGCGCGGCGGCAAGCTGGTCGCGGTGACCTCGGGCGGCACGATTCCCGAGAACGCCGATTACGCGGTCGTGCTCGAACCGCAGGCGCTCAATATCGGCACCGTCAACGAGGACTTCGCGGTCGAAAGCCTCGCCGGCGATGTGTTCCAGCTCGGCAACGCGTCGTACCGGATTCTGCGCATCGAAAGCGGCCGCGTGCGGGTCGAGGACGCGCAGGGGCAACCGCCGAACATTCCGTTCTGGCTCGGCGAGGCGCCGGGGCGCAGCGACGAGCTGTCGTTCGCGGTTGCGAGATTGCGGGAGCAGGTCGAAGCGTTGCTGACGGAGGGCGAGACACGAGCAAACACGGCAACCGCAGTAGCCGCAAGCGAACTCGAGCCCACCGCGCCGCGTCTCGACCACGCTATCACCTGGCTCGCCAACAACCTCGCGCTCGACGAACCGGCCGCGCGCCAGATCGTCGAATACCTGGCGCGCGCCCGCGCCGCGCTCGGAGTCTTGCCGACGCAGAGCACGCTCGTGATGGAGCGCTTCTTCGACGAATCGGGCGGCACCCAGCTCGTGATCCACTCACCGTTCGGCAGCCGCGTGAATCGCGCGTGGGGGCTCGCGCTGCGCAAGCGCTTCTGCCGCAGCTTCAACTTCGAGCTGCAGGCGGCGGCCACAGAAGACGCGATCGTGCTGTCGTTGACCGGCAGCCACTCGTTCGTGCTCGACGATGTGTGGCGCTATCTGCATTCGAACAGCGCCGAGCATCTGCTGATCCAGGCGCTGCTCGATGCGCCGTTATTCGGCGTGCGCTGGCGCTGGAACGCGACGACCTCGCTCGGCCTGCCGCGCTACACGGGCGGGCGCAAGACCGCGCCGCAACTGCAGCGCATGCGTAGCGAGGATCTGCTTGCAAGCGTATTTCCCGAACAGGCCGCGTGTCTGGAGAACGTCGTCGGCGAACGCGAGGTGCCGCGCCACCCATTAGTCGACCAAACCATCGACGACTGCCTGCACGACGCGATGGACAGCGAACGCTGGCTCGCGCTGCTACGCCAGATCGAGCACGGCGAGTTGCGGCTCGTCGCGCGTGATCTGCCGGCGCCGTCGCCGCTCGCCGCCGAAATCCTGACCGCGAAACCGTACGCGTACCTGGACGACGCGCCGATCGAAGAGCGCCGCACCCAGGCGGTGCTGAACCGCCGCTGGACCGACCCTGAAAGCGCCGACGATCTCGGCGCGCTCGACGCCGCCGCGATCGACAGCGTGCGCGACGAGGCCTGGCCGCAAGCACGCAACGCCGACGAAATGCACGAAGCGCTGACGGGCCTCGCCTGCATCACAGAAGCCGAGGCGCGCACGCATGAAGATTGGCCGACGCTGCTTGCGGCGTTGGCGAAAGCCGGCCGGGCGACGCGCTTGCCGCTGGCCGCGCAAGCAAACGCAAGCACGGGCAACGACAAGTTCAGCGACGGCGCGCTGTGGCTGCCCGCCGAACGCCTGACCTGCTTCGAAGCGCTCTACCCCGAAATCGCGCGCAATCGCTACACGCCGCCGCTGAGCGCCCCGAAGGGCTACACCGAAAGCTGGAGCGCCGACGACGCGCTCGTCGACGTGCTGCGCGCGCGGCTGACCGGTTTCGGCCCGCTGACGGTCGACGCGATCGCGCGCCCGCTCGGTTTGCCCGCCGACCGGATCGAACCGGCGCTGATCCGTCTCGAAGCCGAAGGTTATCTGTTGCGCGGCCGTTTCACGCCGCACACGAGCCGCGAAGAATGGTGCGAGCGGCACCTGCTCGCACGCATCCATCGCTACACGGTGAAGCGGCTGCGGCGTGAGATCGAGCCGGTCGAGCGGCACGACTTCATGCGCTTCCTGTTCGAATGGCAGCATCTGACGCCGACCACGCGCGCCGAAGGCCGCGACGCGCTCGCCGCCGCGCTGGACCAGCTCGAAGGCTTCCAGGCCGCGGCCGGCGCATGGGAGGAGGACATCCTGCCCGCGCGGGTGCGCGCCTACACCAGCAGTTCGCTCGATGAGCTATGCCGCGCCGGCAAGATCGTCTGGACCCGCCTGACCGAGCGGGCGCGCGGCGCCGCCGGTCCGGTCCGCGGCACGCCGATCGTGCTGCTGCCGCGCGCGCAGTTGCGCGCCTGGCGCGCGCTGCTCGATCCGGCGCGCCAGGTCGAGCTGTCGGCGCTCGCGCAAAGCGTGCACGACACCCTCGCGCAACACGGCGCGATGTTCTTCGACGAACTGCTCGCCGAGGTGCGCGTGCTGCGCATGGAGCTCGAAAACGCGCTCGGCGAGCTGGTCGCGGCCGGCCTCGCGAACTCGGACAGCTTCGCGGGTCTGCGCGCGTTGCTGAAGCCGGTCGCCAAACGCAATGCGTCTTCCAGCAGCCGGCGCGCGCGAGCGAGCGCGCTGATCGGCGGCATGGACGACGCCGGGCGTTGGGCGCTCGTAAGCCGCCCGTCCGCCGTCGGGCCGGAAAATCCGTCCGAGCGGCGCAGTCAGTTGGCGCCCGAGGTGCTCGAACACGTCGCAATGACGTTGTTGCGCCGCTACGGCGTGGTGTTCTGGCGCGTGCTCGAACGCGAGGCCGAATGGCTCCCGCCGTGGCGCGATCTGCTGCGCGTGCTGCAGCGGCTCGAGGCGCGTGGCGTGATCCGCGGCGGGCGTTTCGTCAACGGGCTCGCGGGCGAGCAGTTCGCGCTGCCCGAGGCGATTCCGCTGCTGCGCGAGGTGCGGCGGCAAGCGAACGACGGTGCGCTTATCTGCGTCGCAGGAACCGATCCGCTGAATCTCGTCGGCACGCTGCTGGTCGGCGACAAGGTGCCAGCCGTGACCGGCAACCGCGTGCTGTATCGCGACGGCGTGGTAGCCGCCACGCTGATGGCCGGCAAGTTCTGGTTCGACGCGGCGCTCGACGCCGATCCGATCGAGCGCGAACGGGCCCGCGCGCTGCTCACACACCGCTTCTGACGACGTCACCGTGGCGTCGTTTTGCCACGCCATCATGCCGCCGCGTGCGGCCACGCCGGCCCGTGCTCATGGTTAGCAAAACGTTAATGATTCTTCGCTCGAACTGTCACGCTTAGATACAATGGGGCAGTTTCACTTTAGTATGAGGAAGACCGTCTGCCGCCGCCCGCCTTGATAGCGACCGCCGGCACTCTCCGGGGATTTCATGAGCGACGAGCTACACGACCAGGTGCTTCACGCGCGGTTCGGCACGAGCAGCCCTCGCTGGTGCCTGGCGGCGGCCAGCGACACGCTGGAACTCGCGCCGGCGCACGGCCACGCGGCTGCCGGCGTCGCCATTCCCCTCAACTCTTGCCAAGCCTCCCAGATCCGCGCGCTGAGCGGCGTCACCTCGCACGTAGTCGTCGACGTGCAGTTGGACGGCGCGCCGCTGCGGCTGCATATGGTCGGCAAGAAACTCGATTGCCATCGCTGGGGCGGCACCGCCTCGACCCATGCCGACACCGAATCCGTCGCGCGTGCACTGTTGCACGGTCTGTCGTTCGCCGAACAGGTCGTCTCCGAGGTGAATTCGGTCGTCGTCATCGTCGACCGGCACGGCCGGATACAACGCTTCAACCGGCTCGCCGAGGAGCTGACCGGACTCAAGGAAGAGGACATCATCGGCCGCAGCGTCTGGACGCTGTTCATGTCGTCAGACGACGGCGCGGTCTCGAACCAGGTCGGCGCGCAGTTCTTCAACCGTGGCGAACCGTACGAGATCGAACGGCGCATCAAAACGGTGCATGGCGAGCGGCTGTTCCTGTTTCGCAACAAGTTCGTGAGGAGCGGCAGCGGCATCGAAGACCAGTTCCTGATCTGCTCGGGCACCGACATCACTGAGCAACGGCTCGCGCAGGACCGCCTGATCGAGCAGGCCACCACCGACCCGCTCACCGGCCTCGCCAATCGCAACGCGATCCAGGAGCGAATCCAGATCGCGATCGAACAGGCCGCGCCCGGCGAAACCGTCGGCGTACTGTTTCTCGATCTCGACAACTTCAAGAAGGTCAACGATCACTACGGCCACGTGTTCGGCGACCGGCTGATCTGCGATGTGTCGGACGCGATCCGCAACTGTCTGAATCCGGGCGACTCGCTCGCGCGTCTCGGGGGCGACGAATTCATCGTGCTCGCGGCGAAGGGCTCAGCGTATGGCCTGGAAAACACCGCGCAGCGCATTCTCGATCGCATGCGCATGCCGTTCGCGGTCGGGCTCGTCGAGGTCTATACCGGCTGCTCGATCGGCATCGCGCGTTGGCCCGAGCATGGCGAAACGCTCGAATCGCTGATCCGTTCGGCCGACACCGCGATGTACGTCGCGAAGGACGAAGGCAAGCGTACGCATCGCGTGTTCTCGCCGGACATGAACCGCCGCGTCGCTGAGTTCATGTGGCTCGACACGAATCTGCGCCGCGGGCTCGAGGAAGGCCAGTTCGCGCTGCACTATCAGCCGAAGCTGAACCTCGCCACGGGCGCCGTACAAGGCGCGGAAGCGCTGGTGCGCTGGAACTCGCCGGAGCGCGGGCAGATCATGCCTGCGGAATTCATCCGTTATGCCGAGGAATCCGGCTTGATCGGCGTGCTCGGCCGCTGGGTGATGGAAACCGCCGCGAAAC
This sequence comes from Paraburkholderia sp. BR10954, assembly GCF_040965775.1. Classification (NCBI taxonomy): domain Bacteria; kingdom Pseudomonadati; phylum Pseudomonadota; class Betaproteobacteria; order Burkholderiales; family Burkholderiaceae; genus Paraburkholderia; species Paraburkholderia sp. BR10954. The sequence continues at coordinate 557,079 of NZ_JBFRCK010000001.1, read as the reverse complement.
AGGCGGCCCGCTGGAAGGCGGCCGGCTACGACCTGCGCGTGGCGATCAACGTGTCGGCGCGACAGCTCACCGATACGGCCGTGGTCCGCCATTTCACCGAGGCGTTGCAGCATGCGAGCCTCGATCCCTGCCTGATCGATCTCGAGTTGACCGAAAGCTGTCTGATCGAAAACGAAGCGGCCGCGATCGAACTGATCAAGCAGTTTCGCCAGCTCGGCGCGCAGGTGCATCTGGACGACTTCGGCACCGGCTACTCGTCGCTGTCGCAACTCGGCCGTATTCCGCTCGACGTGATCAAGCTCGACCGCAGCTTCACGCGCTCGATCCACGCTGACATGAAGGCACAGGCGCTGGTGCGCTCGATGGTCGCGGTCGCGCAGGAACTCGATTTCCAGGTCGTCGCCGAGGGGATCGAAACCGAAGCGGAAGAAACCTTCATGAAGGGCCTGGGCGTCGATTACGTGCAGGGTTTCCTGTACGCGCGGCCGATGCCCGCCACCGAGTTCGAGCGCTGGCTGCTCGATCGGCGCAAGCTCAGGCTGATCGCCTGAGCCTTGCCGTCGCGCGCTTCAGCCGAGGCGCGCGGACCAGCCTGCCACTTCATCCGCACTCATTCCGACGGCGCGCGCCGCGCAGTGGATTTGCGTCCACGTAGCCGCGTCGATCGGAATGCCGGCGGCCTCGCGTTGCGCGCGTGTGACGCGCTCGGGCTCGCCGGGTTCGTAGATGCGCTCGGTGCCCGCCGCGAGCGGCGACGCCTTCACCCACGCGAGGAACGCATCGGCTTCGGCTTGCGCATCGGGCGCGTCGAATGCGGTCGGATCGATGATCACCGACAGCATGCAGTTGATGATCGCGTGCGTGGTACAGAGCGTGTCCGCGTGCGTCGTGAAGCCGCCCGACAGCGCACCGCCGAAAATCTCGCACATCGCCGCGAGACCGAAACCCTTGTGGCCACCGAACGGTGTCAGCGCGCCGAACGGCGCTTCGTGCATGACTTTCGGTTCGAGCGTCGGCATGCCTTCGTGATCGATCAGCGCGCCGGGTGGCGTGTGCTTGCCCTGGTTATACGCGACGCGCGTCTTGCCGAACGCGATGGTACTGGTCGCGAAGTCGAGCACGAGAGGCGGCTTGCCGGGTCGCGGATAAGCCGCGCAGAACGGATTCGTGCCGATGCGGCGGTCCGCGCCGCCGAACGGCGCGACGAGCGGATCGCCCGCCACGTTGACGAAGTGGAACGACACCAGGCCGGCGCGCGCGCACTGCTCGGCCCAGTGCCCGATGCGGCCGATATGATGCGCGCCGCGCAAGCCCACCGCGCAGATGCCGAGCCGCCGCGCGCGCTCGATGCCCCGCTCCATCGCCTCGAACGCGATCACCTGACCGAAGCCCTTGCCGCCTTCGACGGTCAGCACCGCGCCGGCGTCTTTGATGACGTCGGCATGCCGATTCAGTTGCAGTTGCTGGTCGGCGAGCGATTCGACATAGCGCGGGATCATGCCGACGCCATGCGAGTCGTGTCCGGTCAGATTCGCGGCCACCAGATGATCGGCGATCAGCTCCGCTTCGCGCGGCGCACTGCCCGCTCGCTCCCAGATCGCCCTGACGTAGGCATGCAGTTGATCGGCCGGAATCCGGGGCGTGTCGGCTTGGGCAGTCTGGGAGTCGGTCATTCAGCGTGTCGGTGTGGTTCGAACGGAAGGAAGCATCAGTCAACAACGGGCCCGGGTCGCGCCCGAGCCCAACTCAAACGAGGCCACGACTCACGGCGCCGCGGCGATCACTTCGGCAACCGCGGCCGTCAGTTTCTTGCCGTACGGCACGTGCAGGAACTCGTTGGGCCCATGCGCATTCGACTTCGGCCCAAGCACGCCGCACACCATGAACTGCGACTTCGGGAAGCCCGCCTTCAGCACATTCATCAATGGGATGGTGCCGCCGAGGCCCATGTAGGCGGCGTCTGCGCCGAAGTGCTGACGCGATGCATCGCTGAGCGCGGTGGCCAGCCACGGTGCGACCTCCGGCGCGTTCCAGCCGCTCGCCGCGCCCGCATCCGGCTTGAACGTGACCTTCGCGTTGTACGGCGGATCGAATTCGAGCAGCGCCTTCAGTTCGGCGACGGCCTTTTCCGCTTCGATGGTCGGCGGCAGACGCAGCGACAGCTTGAACGCGGTGCGCGGACGCAGCACGTTGCCGGCGTCGGCGAGCGCGGGCAAGCCGGCCGCGCCCGTCACCGACAGCGAAGGACGCCACGTCGAATTGAGCAGCGCCTCCTGTGGATCGGTCGTGGTCGGCAGCACCTGACGGCCGTCCTGCCCGCATGCCCACGGCATCTTCTTCCACACGTCATCGCCGAGAATCCTCGCGGCAGCCTCCGCTTCGCGCAGACGATCGGCCGGCACCGGGCAATGAAAACCCTTTGGCAGCAGCGTGCCGTTCGCGGAGTCTTCGAGACGGTCGAATAGTTGACGCATGATGCGGAAGCTCGACGGCACGATGCCGCCGTAGACCCCCGAGTGAATCCCCTCGTCGAGCACCTGCACTTCGAGATCGCCGGCGACGAGCCCGCGCAGCGACGTGGTCAGCCACAACTGATCGTAATTGCCCGCGCCCGAATCGAGACACACGACCAGCCCGACGTTACCGAGCCGCTCGCGCAGCGCGTCGACGTAGGGCAGCAGATCGTAGCTGCCCGACTCCTCGCAGGTTTCGATCAGCCCGACACAGCGCGGACGCTCGACACCTTGCGCATCGAGCGCGGCGAGCGCCGTCAGGCTCGCGTAGATCGCGTAGCCGTCGTCCGCGCCGCCGCGGCCGTACAGCTTGCCGTCCTCGAGCTTCGGCGTCCACGGACCGAGGTCGTTGCGCCAGCCATCGAACTCGGGCTGCTTGTCGAGGTGGCCGTACAGCACGATGGTTTCGGTGCTGCCCGAGCGCGTCGCGGCGGTCTCGAAGAAGATCACCGGCGTGCGTCCCGGCAGGCGGATCACTTCGAGCTTCAGGCCGCGCACCGGTTGCTGCTCGGCCCATTTCGCGGCGTCGGTGATCACGCGCTCGAGGTAACCATGCTTCGCCCAGTCGGGATCGAAGGCCGGGCTCTTCGCCGGCACCGCGATGTAGTCCGTCAGCGCGGGCACGATCTCGTCGTTCCACTTGCGCTCGACGAATGCTCGTAGCGTGTCCGGGTTGAGGTGGGCCTGCTGGGTCGTGTCGGTGATCATGATCGGGTCCGTGAAGTACTGTTCGGTCGAAACGATCATCATAGTCCCGATGCGTGTCGGGCTAAACCCCTTGCGGTGATTGGGTGGGAACTGGAACGCGCAGGGTGCGCGGCGGGCGGCGGCCATTCGCGCGACAATCACTACATGCATCGCGCATGAGGAGCTTTTATGAGTGGCAACGTGGCCGTTCAGGCCATCGGCGCGGCATTGGCGCTAGCGCTGTATTTTCTGCCGGCGATCATCGCGGACCGGCGCAAGCGTCGTGACGTGCTGACGCTCGCGCTATTCAACGCCTGCCTCGGCTGGACCGTGCTTGGTTGGGTGCTCGCGCTGTATTGGGCGCTACAGCCGAATCCGGCGGAGAGCCTGGCGAGCGAGGTCGTCGAGACTCGCAAGCTGTCGACCTTGCGCGCGTTTTCATCGGCACTGACGCTGCGCGTGCGGCGACGCGAGGCCGCGCGCGACCGGCCCGAGCGCTGAAACGATTCGGGCGGCTCGCGCAATACGAGCAATAAACGAAAAACAGGAAACGGCTTGATTGAAGCGCACGTGCGTCACTCAGGCCGCGCGCCCGATGCGACTCCACTGTACCGAGCCCGCCGGAATCGAGCGCGGTTCCGCACGCACGGCTTGCGTGGCAAAGGTTTCATGACGCAGTTCGCCGTGTTCGTCGAACCACTCACAGATCAGCCAGTCGCCCGGACTGCGTGCAACCGGACCTGCATACGTCACGGTCATGCGCGGGCCCCCTTCTTTTAACTTGACGACGTCGCCCACGTTGAAGGCGGCGGATGTTGTCTGGAATGCGTCAATGGTAGCGGTCAGCATCTTGGGTCCCCCTATCTTGAGCGTTTTTAAGTTGAGCCCGGCTTTAACGACTTCGACCTGTTGAATGGGTACTCTAAAGTTTAGACAGATTAACAATCGAATTTAAACGCGGCAAGCGCTTTTTATTGATACCGTTTTCACTGAACCGAGGTTGATGCCAAACGGTTAAAGTTCCCCGGCATTCCAAAACATTCGCCGCGAAAACTTGCGGCTAACCCTATGTGCGGTACCGCACAAATGCAAGAGTTACTGCCGGCGGTTTGCAGGCCGGTAGAAAATACGACGCCGGTTTCCTCTGATTAGAAAATCTGACGCGATAGCGCTGAGCCGTTAATCAGAAAGACCTGTTTGATCTAAATCAGAATTACCTTTGAACGAGTAGATCGCCGGTAAATGCCACGTAATTCGTTATACCGCTTCGTTCAAATTGAACGATTTTCCTGAGCGAACCAACTAATGAAAACGATTACCAACGGCTTAATTTCAAACCGCTGGAGCGACTGAGCGCCGTACGCTTTGCTGATGACGCACCAGCAGCACGCTCAGGCCGATACACACGAACATCAGCGCGGCATTGATAGCAAGGCTCAACTGAAACGCGTGTGCATAAGACGCGGGTGCCGCGCTGCCACCGAGCGCCCCGAAGAACGCGCCGCTCACCGCCGCGGTGCCGAACGCGGAGCCGATCTGCAACGTCGACGACACCACCCCCGATGCCAGCCCGGCCTTCTCGGGCACCACCTCCTGCAGCACGATGCGCATGATCGACGGCAACAGCAGACCATGTCCGACACCCGCGCACACCAGCCCGCAGTAGAACAGCAGATCGGGCGTCGCAGATCGAGTCGCGGACCAGCCGGTCACGGTGAAGCCCAGCGTCATCATCGAGAAACCGAGCGTCAGCACATGCGCGCCGATGCGCTTGACCACGGCCGGCGACGTCAGCGGCCCGATCACGAAGCCGAGCGCGAACGGCATGATCGCGATGCCCGACGCGAGCGGCGTCCAGTGCAGGCCGGTCTGCAGGAAGATGCCGTAGGTCAGGAAGAACGCGCTGTTGCAATAGAACAGGAATGCGAGCACTAGACCGAGCGCGAACGCGCGATTGCGGAACAGTTGCAGATCGACGAGCGGATGGCCACCGCCGCGCTCGACGCGCCGTTCGGTCGCGACGAACAGCGCGAACACCGGCACCGCGAGCGCGAACATCGCGAAAGTCCACGCGGGCCAGCCGGCTTCGCGGCCGTGCGTCATCGGATAAATGACCAGCAGCAGCACCGCCGACAGCAGCGCAACGCCCTTCAGATCGACGCCGGTATGAGTGGCCGGCTGGTTCTCCGGCACGAACTTCCATGTGCCGATGAACGCCGCAATGCCGATCGGGATGTTGATCAGAAAGATCACGCGCCAGTCGAGCCCGAACGGGTGATACGTGATAAGCGCGCCGCCGCCGAGCTGCCCGACGATCGACGACAAGCCGAACACGAAGCCATACAGACTCATCACGCGCGTCTGCTGATGCAACGGTACGACCGCGCGAATCGTCGCGAGCACTTGCGGCGCCATCACCGCGGCCGCGATGCCTTGCACGATGCGCGAGATCACCAGCATACGGCCGCTCGTCGCGAAGCCGCACAACGCCGACGCGATCACGAATGCCGCCATGCCCGTCATGAACATGCGACGGCGGCCGAACAGATCGCCGAGGCGGCCGCCCGTGATCAGCAGCACCGCGTAGGCCGACGCATAGGCCGATACGACGAGTTGCAGCTGTGCGTCGCTCGCGTTCAGGCCCGTGTGAATCGACGGCAGCGCCAGGTTGACGATGAAGTAATCGAGCGGCGCGAGAAAGGCGCCGACGAACAGCACCGCGAGCGCGAGCGCCTGGCGCGGGAAACCGGGCGCCGCCGCTTTGGCGGCGACAGCCAGGCCTACCATCGCTGGTCCAGGGCCGGTCACGGCCCCAGCTGCGCTCCCCGCGCCGCTAGCGGATCCACCGAATGCCGCCGGAGCGGACTTGATTGCTTCGCTTTTCATGACCGACCGTTCAAAAAATAGTTAAAAAATTTGCGGCTGTTTCGCGAACGAGTTGCTAAACCAGCGCGCGCATCGCCACATCGACGATAGCGATCAGCGCATCTTGCTGTTGCGCGACCCGTCCCATCACCCGCAGGCCCTGCATCACGCATAACAGGAAATCGCCGACGGCTTTTTCGTCGAGTGTCGAATCGAACGCGCCGCTCGCCTGCCCGCGAATCACCGCCGCCGCGAGCAGGGTCGCCATGCGCCGCTGAATCGCGGCGACGCGCGCGCGCAGCAATTCGTCATCGGGCTGCATTTCGAGCGTCGCATTCGTGATGAAACAGCTGCGCCGGCCGCTCAACGCGCACGACACCCGCGCGTAGTGCAGCAGCGCGTCGCGCAGCGCCTGCTCTGGATCAGCCGTCGCGCTCAGCCGCTGCGCAAGCCGTGCGACCGCGCCTTCCGAGTAATGATCCAGCGCGGCGAGCATGATGCCGTGCTTGTCGCCGAACACGCCGTACAGGCTGCCGCGCAGCAGACCGGTGGCCTTGCAAAGATCGTCGATCGACGTCGCGTGGTAGCCGTGATCCCAGAACACCTGGCTTGCGTTCGTCAGCACGGTGTCCGTGTCGAACTCTCGCGGACGGCCGCGCTGGGATGTTTCGCCGGCTTTTTTCGCGGCTTGCCTGGAATGACTCAATTGCGATGACCTCGTTGCTACGTTCGCGTCGGTCTGTGGATATTATGACTGGGTGTTCAATAAATCAAGGACGGCCTTCCGTAGGCCTACTCGCGTCGGGGTCATCCGTTCATTCCGACTACCGCGATGAAAAAGCCGGCGGCGGGCATCGCCCTTCGCCGGCTTCGTTGCGCTGAAAGTGACAGCAAAGGCTTAGGTCTCCAGCTTCGCATCCATCGTAATCGTTGCATTCAGTACCTTCGACACCGGGCAACCGGCCTTCGCGTCCGCCGTGGCCTTGTCGAACGCGGCCTTGTCTGCGCCCGGAATCTTTACGGTGACGTCGAGATGCACCGCGGTGATCGTGAAGCCGCCGCCGTCCTTGTCGAGCGTGACGGTGGCCGTGGTGCCGATCCGCTCCGGCGTGATGTTGGCCTTGCCCAGCTCCGCCGACAACGCCATCGAGAAACACCCCGCATGCGCAGCCGCGATCAGCTCTTCCGGATTCGTGCCGATGCCGTCCGCGAAGCGCGTCGCGAACGAGTATTGGGTGTCCTTCAGGACGCCGCTGTCGGTGGAAATCGAGCCCTTGCCGTTCTGCAGGCCGCCTTGCCAGACTGCCGATGCCTTGCGCTTCATTGCTCTCTCCTGTTGATGCCTTGCCGCGCACGCTGCTCGACCGAAAATGACGCCCGCCGCGGCGGTCCGCCCGGATGTGTCCGCGCCTGGGCATCGGTCGCAGGTGCCGCGCGGCTTGCAGGCGCGGGCGTGGACCGGATTTCATCATAGGCGCTTCCGTGTTTCGGCGCGGAAAAACGCCTTTTTTGCTATCTCAAAACCCGCAACAATATTTCACCAGAAAGCCGCTTTTTTGCCGACCTCGTAAGAAATAGACTGCATTCGACGGATCGGGAATGCAGTTCAAGCCGGTCCACCACACAATCAATTGGAGGTCGTCATGAAATCGCTTCTTTCCGCAGTTGTCGTCGCATCCGCTCTTATCGTTCCGGCAGTGTCATTCGCCCAGCAGGCAAACGGTCCGATCACGCGCGCTCAGGTGCACGCCGAACTCGTAGCCGCGCAAAAAGCGGGCCTTCTGAACCAGAACGACACCACGTATCCGAAGGCCGTGCCGCAGGACTCGACGATCGTCACCGCTTCGGCGGAGGGTACGCAGGATGTCGGCGGCGCGAAGGCCAGTTCGTCGGAAGCAGGTGCGCCGGCGACGGTGCAGCAACGTCTCTTTTCGACGTATCGCGGTAACTAAAAGGTGGTAACCAAGCGTCCTTAACTAAGCGTGATAACCAGGCACGCTGGCAGTTAAGGCAGCACGCAGTAAAAAGCCCCGGTTGCGAAGTTCGGCAACCGGGGCTTTTTTCGTTGGCGCGTGCGGCGCTGCTGCGCGGCCGCTCGTTGGTAAAGACGCTATTCGGGAAACGGCAGGCTTTGCTGTCCCACTGCGCGCATGTCGAACACGTTCAGCGTCATCGCGACCAGCGCGTAGTAGCCGAGCAGGCCGACCAGGTTGATCACGACCTGATGCCCGAACCGCCGGACCGCCTGCGCATACGTCGCGTCCGATACGCGCCTGGTCTCATACAGTTCGCTTGCGAAGTCGTAGATCAGTGCGTCGTCGGCATCGGCGAACTCGGGGCGGCGCCCCTGGCGGATCGTCTCGGCGTCCGCAGCAGCCACGCCCGCCTGCAGCGCGATCGGATAGTGGATGTGCCACTCCGCCTGGGCCTGCCAGCGCGAAGCGGTGACCAGAATCGCGAGTTCCGACAGCCGCAGCGGCAGCCCGGTCTGGTAGCGGCAAAACGCGCCGAGGCGTTGCGCGTGCTGCGCAAGTTCCGGGCTATGGATCCAGCCGAGGAACGGCCCGTTCAGGTTGCCGCGCGGGCCGGACAGGATTTCGTCGAGCACCGCCTTCTGCTCGGGCGTGGCGGTGGACATCTCGAAGTGAGGCAAGCGCTCGGTCATCATGGTTCTCGCTAAGGGCAATGGTTCGGAACAGCTTAGACGGCGCCGAGCGACGCGCCGATCGCATCGTCGAGGCGGCTGACGATCACGTCGATGTCGCGCTCCGTGCAGATGAACGGCGGCGCGATCAGCACGTGGTCGCCGCTCTTGCCGTCGACGGTGCCGCCCATCGGATACACCATCAGGCCGCGCGCGAACGCTTCGCGTTTGATCGTTGCGTGCAGTTTCAGTTTGGCGTCGAACGGCTCCTTGGTACCGCGATCCTTCACGAGTTCGACGCCGACGAACAAGCCGCGCCCGCGCACGTCGCCGATATGCGGGTGCTGCGCATAGAGCTCGCGCAGCCGGCCGCGCAACTGCTCGCCACGCGCCTGCACGTTCGCCAGCAGATTGTCTTCCGCGATCACGCGCTGCACTTCGAGCGCGGCCGCGCACGCGGTCGCATGGCCGATATAGGTATGGCCATGCTGAAAGAAGCCGGAGCCGCCGACGATCGTCTGATAGATGCGGTCGCTGACCAGGGTCGCGCCGATCGGCTGATAACCCGCGCCAAGGCCCTTGGCGATGGTCAGCATATCCGGCGCCACGCCGTCTTCGTCGCACGCGAACAGATAACCGGTGCGGCCCATGCCCGACATGATCTCGTCGAGAATCAGCAGCACGCCGTAGCGGTCGCACACCGCGCGGATCTTGCGGAAGTATTCGCGCACCGGCGGGACCGCGCCCGCCGTGGCGCCGACCACCGTTTCCGCGACGAATGCGGCGACCGTGTCCGCGCCGAGTTCGAGAATCTTCTGCTCGAGTTCATCGGCCAGACGCTGCGCGAACGCTTCTTCGGTTTCGTCCGCGCGCTGTTCGCGATACGCGTAGCACGGGCTCACGTGATGCGCTTCGATCAGGATCGGCAGGAACGGCTCGCGGCGCCATGCATTGCCGCCAATCGCGAGCGCGCCGAGCGTGTTGCCGTGATAGCTCTGCCGACGCGCGATGAAATGACGCCGCTGTGTCTCGCCCTTCTCGACGAAATACTGACGCGCGAGCTTCAGCGCCGCCTCGATCGCCTCCGAGCCGCCCGACACGAAGTACACGTGCTCGAGTCCGGCCGGCGCGCTTGCCACGAGCCGGTCGGCCAGTTCCTCGGCCGGCTCCGTCGTGAAGAACGACGTGTGCGCGTACGGCAGCTGTTGCGCCTGCCGCTTGATCGCGTCGATCACGCGCTGGTTGCTGTGGCCGAGGCACGACACGGCGGCGCCGCCCGACGCGTCGATATAGCGCTTGCCCGTGGAGTCGATGATTTCGAGACCGTCGCCCGCGACGGCCACCGGCAAGGACTGCTTCGGAGAACGATGAAAAACGTTGGTCATGATGTTCAGCTCCTGCTGATGGAGGTGCGGACTGAGACGCAGTCCGGCTCGGGCGTCGCGCACGCGATGAAAGTGTCGAACACGCATTGCCGCTGGCGATACGCCTCATCGACACGCCCGCACTGCCGATGCCGGACAGCACGGTCGCTAAGGTGTTTTCGTCGTCGGAATCGTGCGGATCGTCGCTGCATCAACGCCACAGGCCGCACCGATATTCAACAATCGGTACGTATTTATACGCCCATACAACATTTGTTGTCAAACGTTGTTGGACGGCACCAGCTGGAGCGTGGCGTGCCCTCACGCAATCGTTCAAGGCACGTACGCGCCCTTCGCATGCAGCGATTGTTCGGCGAGCGCGAGCTGCTCGAGCGCATCCGCGCCTTCGAGCGCGAGCAGATGCGCGACCAGCGCTTCGGTGATCGCGGTGGCGGCCACCAGCGACGGAAAGAACGACGGGCTTTCGTGCGAGAAGATCAGCACCTTGTCGGCGTTCAGCGCGATCGGCGACACCGCGCTGTCGGTGATGGCGATCAGCTTGCTGCCTTTTTCGAGCGCGGCCTCGGCGACCCGCGCGGCTTCGACCGAATACGGCGCGAAGCTGATGACGATGGTCGCGCTGTCGCGCTCGATCGTGCGCAGCTGCATTTCGAGCGTGCCGGCCTCGCCGTTGAGCAGCGATACCGACGGCCGAAACAGCCGGTAGCCATAGACGAGACCGAACGCCACCGGATAACACGAGCGGAAGCCCGCCACGTGAACGTGCGGCGCGCGCCGCAATACCCGCGCGGCCTCGACGATCACGCGACCGTTATGCGCGGCGGTCGTTTCGAGATTGTGCTGTTGTGCGACGAGCAGGTCGTTCGCGAGCGCATCTTTCGATTTGACCATCGAGCGCGCCCGGCTCGTCAACGGCTCGGGCCGCGTGCGCACGCGCGCGACGAACAGATCGCGCAATTCGTTCCAACCGGGAAAGCCCAGTTGCTGCGACAGCCGCACCAGCGACGCCGGCTGCACCCGCGCGCGCTCGGCCACCTTGCGCATCGACGACACCGCGACCTCGTCCGGGTGATCGAGCAGGAAGCCCGCCCCCATCTGGAACTGCGGGCTCAGTTCGGGGAAGCGCGCCCGGATCAGGGCGACGAGCTGATCGAAGCTGTCTGGCATGTTGAGGTGGCGCGGCGCCGGGGTAAGAGATGACAACAAATGTTACCACCGGGTAGCAGTGTTTCAACGGCGCGAAGACGCTCTGGCGCCCTTAAGTTACTCCAGATTGCGCGGCCGAGGTCGGCGGGATCGCGCCAGTCCGCAGACAGCGCAAGCGCGGCGCCGCCGAGTTCCGTGGCAGCGGCTTCCAGCCGCGACGAGTTTGTTCCGATCACCCGTAAGCTCACTCCACCAGCGCTTCCCGATGCGCGTCGACGAAGTCAGCCATGCTGTTGAAGCGGAAGTCGAGGTTCGGCTGCGAGCCCGGGTCCATCGTCGCGCCGAAGCCCGGCTGCGAATGACGACGGTAAATCCAGCACGACGCCAGCCCGAACTCGATTGCGGGCTTGTGGTCATGAAAAAGGCTTTCTGCGGTGTGAAGGATTTTTCCCTTCCTGATGCCCCGCTGATCGAGCTTCTGAAGCATGTACTCGAAGTTGCGCGGCGACGGCTTGTAGGAGCCGACGTCCTCCGCCGTGATGATCGCGTCGAACTCAACCTGCAGCCTGGCGTTGCTGTAGGTGAAACTTTCGTTGTCGATGTTCGACAGGATGACCAGCTTGTAGTGCTGCTTCAGATATTGCAGCGCGGCCGCCGAATCGGGGAATGCCGGCCAGTTTCTGATCGAGCGACCGTACGCCACGCATTCTTCGTGGGTGTAGGGCAGGCCCCATTCTTCTGCCATGCGCTTATACACGATGGACAGCAGTTCCTGATAGCGCTTCGCGGGCGTGAATATCTGCTGCGACGACTCGTGGCGAGCATGCGCTTCCAGAACCTGGTCGCGCGTGAGCGGCGTCCGGGCTCGCTCCAGCAGAGGCTGCAGGGCTTCAAGGATGCCACTCTCCCAGTCGATCAAGGTGCCGTAGCAGTCAAAAGTCAGTGCCTCGAAATCGGTCAGTTTCACGACTCCCTCCTGTCAGATGTCCATGAGGAAAATCACAATGGATTGAGCAACTGCCGGAACCAGAACTTTAATGCAGCAGCGAAGCGACAGCGTCATTGCTCTTCGCAAACCCTGGCGTTTTCCCGAATGCGATCCCGCGCCGAAGCGGAGCTAATCTGATCAACCCGGTCCAACACCTGGAGACTTTATGCGCCCCCTCGTCATAACAATGGCTGTCCTGACAGCCGCCGGCATCTCCGCATCCGTCAACGCTCAATCGGTGGTCACCCTCGGTCACTCGGCTCCGCTCACAGGCCCGCAGGCGCCGAACGGAAAGGACAACGAGAACGGCGCCCGCCTCGCTATCGACGAACTCAACAAGAGCGGTGTCACGGTTGCTGGCCAGAAGGTAACGTTCAAACTGGACTCCGAGGACGATCAGGCAGACCCGAAGATCGGCGTTCAGGTCGCGCAGAAACTCGTCGACAGCGGCGTGATCGCCGTGCTGGGCCCGTACAACTCGGGCGTGGCGATTCCGGCATCGCGCGTCTATAACACGGGTGGCGTACCGATGCTGCCGGTTGCGTCCAATCCGGCGCTGACGAAGCAAGGCTTCAAGAACATCTTCCGTATCGGCGCGAGCGACGAGCAGCTAGGCGGGACGATGGGCCAGTTTGCGGCCAGGACATTGAAGGCCAAGACCGCCGCGGTGATCGACGACCGCACGGCCTATGGGCAAGGCGTGGCCGAGCAGTTCATCAAAGAGGCCAAGGCAAACGGAATTCAGATCGTGGACCAACAGTTCACGAACTCGTCGGCGACTGACTTCCTCGGCATTCTGACCAGCATCAAGGCGAAGAATCCGGATGTCGTCTTTTTCGGCGGATACGCTGCTCAGGGCGCGCCGATGGCCAAGCAGATGCGCGCACGCGGACTGCGTGCCAAGCTGCTTGGCGGCGATGGCATTTGCTCGGCCGATATGGGTAAGGTCGCCGGTGACGCGGCCTCCATCGTATATTGCGCCCAAGGCGGCATTGCGCTCGACAAGACCCCAGCCGGCCGTGAGTTTCTGCAGAAATACAAGACCGCCTTCAACACCGACACGCAGGTCTATGCGGTCAGCTATTACGACGGCGTAAAACTGCTGGCCGATGCAATGGTCAAAGCGGGCACCACGACCGACAAGGCAAAGCTGACCGCCCAGTTGGCAAAGACCGACTACAAGGGTGTGGCAGGCACCTACTCGTTCGATGAAAACGGCGATCTGAAGGGCGCACCCACGACCGTCTATGTAATCAGAAACGGCCTTCCGGTGCCGTACGGGCAGTAACGTTCAATCGAGTAACCCCAACGCACCCATGAAAATCACCCGCACTATTTCAACAGTCGAGGTTCATACCGGCGGCGAAGCGTTCCGTATCGTGACGAGCGGGCTGCCTCGTCTTCCCGGCGACACCATCGTCAAGCGTCGCGCGTGGCTGAAAGAGAACGCCGACGAAATTCGTACCGCGCTGATGTTCGAACCGCGTGGTCATGCGGACATGTACGGCGGATACCTGACCGAACCCGTTAGCCCCACGGCAGACTTCGGCATCATCTTCGTCCACAACGAGGGTTATAGCGACCACTGCGGGCACGGCGTGATCGCGCTGTCCACCGCGGCGGTCGAGTTGGGGTGGGTTCAGCGCCAGATTCCCGAGACCCGCATTGGCATCGACGCTCCTTGTGGCTTCATCGAGGCCTTCGTGCAATGGGATGGTGAACACGCCGGCAACGTACGTTTCGTGAACGTTCCATCGTTCATCTGGGAACCGGATGTCACGGTTCAGACGCCGTCGTTTGGCACGGTCAGGGGTGACATCGCGTTCGGTGGTGCCTTCTACTTCTATACGGACGGTGCACCGCACGGCCTCGCAGTCCGCGAGTCTTCAGTCGAGGAACTCATCAGGTTTGGCGCCGAGGTAAAACAAGCCGCAAATCACGCTTACCCGGTTGAGCATCCCGACATCCCGGAAATCAACCACATCTACGGCACCATCATTGCCAATGCGCCGCGGCACGAAGGCTCCACGCAAGCCAATTGTTGCGTGTTCGCCGACCGTGAGGTGGACCGTTCGCCCACCGGCTCAGGGACGGGCGGGCGCGTCGCGCAGCTCTATCTGCGTGGCGAACTTGCCATGAACGAGACGCTCGTCAACGAGTCCATCATCGGCACGGTCTTCAAGGGGCGCGTACTCAGCGAGACGACCGTCGGCGACTTCAAGGCGGTCATCCCCGAGGTCGAGGGCAGCGCCTATGTTTGCGGCTTGGCAACCTGGATCGTGGACGAGCGTGACCCGCTAACTTACGGTTTCCTCGTCCGATAATCGGCTCAAGCTCTCCTCCGGTTCCGAAGCGCGAAGTACATACCGGCCCCGAGCGCAACGAGCAGGACCACGATCAGGCCGCCCCCCATGCCGGGCAGACCTGTCATGCTGCTGGTCGCACTGGGCGCCGCAGAGGCAGCCACCGGCGCTGAAGCCACCGGCGCGACGGGTTGCGGAAGCGCCACACCGGCGGCACTACCTTGACGTACCAGAGAAGCCTCCGATGTCGGCGAGGCCGGGGACGCCTGCGGCACTTCAGGCGCGGACGCGACAGCAGGCGCTTGCGGATTGGGTCCGACAGGCGCCATCGTGGTTTGCGAAGGCACCACGACAGATGCGGCCGCCTGAGGACCGGCTTCGAGCGCCCGCGCCAGCGTCTTCCACTTGTCGAATACGCCATCCACGCAGTGCACGTCGATACACGCGTTGCGCGCGTGCCGCCACTGCGCCAGCTGCGCGGACGACAGTTTGCCGCTGCCGAGCAGTGCCTGTTGCTGCGCGAAGATGTCGTCGTACTCGTTGTTCAGGATCGCGTGATCGCAAATGACGCGCTCAGCGGGTTGCTGTGTGGTTGCACACTGAATGTCGTTCGCCGCCGCCGCGGTCGAAGCCAACGCCGCCAGGGATAGCAGCAATACTCCAATACGTCGTGCCAGGTGCACCCGTCCTCCGAGAATGTGAGCGTCAAAGTCCAGGCACCACGATGAATCCGCCCGACTCGTCACCGTATGTATCGACTCTGCCTTCCAGCAGATAACGTGCCGCCAACGCGCATAGGGCCGCGTCGACATGGTCGATCGATGTCAGCGGTGCAGTCGCGATGCCTTCCCGTTCGAGAATAGCCCGGCGCTGCGGGCCCTTTTGCTTCGCGGATGCGACGTCCGTCCCGAGAAAAGCGCACGTGATCGCGTGAGGAAACGTTTCGAAGCACACGCGACCCGTGATTTCTTTGCCGCCCCCGAAAAGCGCAAAGTGCGCGGCGAATGCGTCGTAGACGCGCTCGCCGTTGAACATCCATCCATAGAAGCCGCTTTTGCTGGCCATCGCCAGTTCGCGAGCCGGTGTCGCAAACGAAAAGATGCGCTGCCGCGCGAGTGCCTTGTCGGCAAGCCTTCCCGCGGCGCCCGTTCGCCAACGACACGGCGCATCGATGCCGACCGCCGCCACCTCGTGCGCGCGACACCGCTCGAGCATCTGTTCGGCGGTCGCGTTGGCGAGATTGCACAGCATCCGGGTGCCGCGCAGGATGACCAGATGGTTGCCCTTCCGGTCCCCGCCGACATCGATGCCCGCGACGGTCGGCGGCGTCAAAGCAGCGCCACCACCCTCACATCGCCCTGCTCCGCCGACGCCACCACCTTCTCGCCGATCCGGCGGAACGTGATCGACACCGACGAATCCCCGACCCGCAGATCGCTGACCTCGAGCCAGTCGATACCTTCGGGAAGCATCGGCTGTTCGATCAGCACTTCGCGGCGCTCGGCGTCGATCGTGATGCCCAGACACGCCTCGAGCATCATGAACGGCGAACCGGCCGCCCATGCCTGCGGCAAACACGCGACTGGATAGGCCGTGGGCGGCTCGCCGCGGCGTCGCGGGAAGCCGCAGAACAGTTCCGGCAAGCGCATGTCGAAATTGACCGCGGCCTCGAACAGCGCCTGCAGCAGTTTCACGGCCGACCCCTTGGCGCCATAGCGCGACAGCCCGCGCGCGCATAGCGCGTTGTCATGCGGCCAAACCGAGCCGTTGTGATACGCCATCGGATTGAAGCGCGCCTGGCTCGCCGCCAGCGTGCGCACGCCCCAGCCGGTATGAAACAGCGTCGAGTCGAGCGCGCGCACCAACGCTTCGCCGCGCTCGCGCGTGGGCAGGCCGAACGCCAGCAGATGCCCCGCGTTCGATGCCATCACGCGACACAGCTCGCCATGACCGTCGAGCGCGATGCCGTAAAAGCCGACCTCGTCCATCCAGTATTTTTCTTCGACGCAGCGACGAATCTTCTTCGCGCGCTCCGCATACTGCGCGGCCGCGTCGCGCAGACCGCGCAGCTTCGCGAAGCGCGCCATCGTGTCGAAGGCGGCGCTCGCATAGGCCTGCACTTCGACGAGCGCGATCGGGCCGTCGGGGAAGCGCCCGTCCGCATGAAACACCGAGTCGTGACTATCTTTCCAGCCCTGATTCGCGAGGCCGCCATCCGATTCGCGCTGGTAATCGAGCAGTCCGTGCCGGTTCTTGTCGCATACGCCCGCGACCCACTGCGCCGCGCGTTCGAGCGCGGGCCACAATTCATCGATCAACGCGACGTCGCCAGTGCGGGCCGCGTAGGCGCCGGCCAGCACGATGAACAGCGGCGTGGTGTCGACTCCGCCGTAGTACAGCGCGAACGGCACTTCGCCGGCCGCGGCCATTTCGCCCTTGCGCATCTCGTGCATGATCTTGCCCGGCGCGGCGTCGCGAAACGGCGAGTTCTCGCGCGCCTGATGCTCTGCGAGAAAGCGCAGCACGCCGGCCGCGAGATGCGGCTGCAGCCACAGCGTTTGCAGCGACGTGATCACCGCGTCGCGGCCGAACGGGGTCGAAAACCATGGGATGCCCGCGTACGGGTAGGGGCCGGTCGCGAGATCCGTCGTCAGCAGTTCGAGGTCGGCGAACGAACGGTCGATCCATGCGTTGAACAGCGGGTTGCTCGTACGCACGCGCGCGCTCGCGCGGCGTCGCTCGCGCATCACCAGGTGGGCATCCACCAAGGCCGCGCGTACCGCTGCTCGGCCGACGCGCGGGCGTTCCGCGTCGATCTGCGACATATGCGCTTCGCTCAGCGCGTGCACGGGCTGCGACACGTCGGCGCCGGGCCTGCTGCTCATCGGCACGACGTGCACGGCCACCGACAGATAGATCGACACGCACGCCTGCGCGGGCAGCTTGACGGTGTAGTCGGCGCGGTCGGCGAACAGCTTGTCCGGCTGCGGGGAGAACGCGATCTGCACGTTGCGCGCGACGTCGTCGAGACCGACATAGCCGAGCAGCACCTGCTGATTCTCGACACGCGCGGGCTGCACGCGACCCTGTTTGTCGCGCTTCAGGCCGCGCACTTCGAACATGTCGCGGAAATCGCTGGAAAATGAAATGGACAGCGGCACGGTCGCATCGCGCGTGCCGTAGTTCGTGAGCTCGATCGCCTCGTTGAGCACGGTGCCCGACAGCACGCGCACACGCTGGACGTGGATCACGCCTTCAGGCGTGCTGTCGCCGCCGAGCGGCGGCAGCGGGCGGTTGGTCAGATGCGCGGTGAACGTGGTGTTGTCACTGCTGACGCTGCCCGACAGCAGCGACGGCGCGCGCCCGCCGAAGGTCAGCCGCAGTTGCGACATCACGCGGGTGTCGTTGACGAACAGGCCGTCGTCGTGACCGGTGATATCGCCGAGCGGATCGTTGACGATGAAGGTGTCGCCCGACTTGAGCACGTGCTGCGTGGCGCTCGCGACGTTGAGGTTTTCCGTCGGGATGAAGACGCCGTCCTGCTCGGGATCGCGATGATCGACGCCGCCCGAGTGGGTCAGCCCGCCGAGGGCTTCTGGCTGCTGTTTCAAGGTCGCTCCTATGAATTCGCTGCTGCTTTCAGTTGCACTTCGGGTCTCGCCTCGGATTCGCCGCCGGGTTGGCCAGCCCATCCGATTGTAGAGGCTCTGAGGGCGTCAGACGAAGTTATCGCGTAGGAGTTTCGGCTTTTTGCGCCATTTTTTTGACGCCGTTTTCGGTGGCACAGGACGTGCAGGCGGCGGGATGCGCGGAATGCAAAAACCCACGGCCTCTTGAGCCGTGGGTTCGGGACCGTCGTTAAACGCGTTGTTGGACGTCTATCCGGCCTGTTACCGCTTTGCAATGGGTTTCGCCTCGCGCAACGTCTCGCCGATGAACAGCTGACGCGGACGACCAATCTTCTGCTCAGGATCAGCGATCATTTCGTTCCACTGCGCGATCCAGCCGACCGTACGCGCCATCGCGAAGATACACGTGAACATCGACGTCGGAATGCCCAGCGCGCGCTGCACGATACCCGAGTAGAAGTCGACGTTCGGGTACAGCTTGCGCGACACGAAGTATTCGTCTTCGAGCGCGATCTTTTCGAGTTCCATTGCGAGCTTGAACAGCGGGTCGCCGTGCAGACCCAGCTCCTCGAGCACTTCGTGGCAGGTTTCGCGCATCAGCTTCGCGCGCGGGTCGTAGTTCTTGTACACGCGGTGGCCGAAGCCCATCAGCTTCACGCCCGAGTTCTTGTCCTTCACCTGCTTGATGAACTCGGGAATGTTGTCGACCGAGCCGATTTCTTCCAGCATGTTCAGCGCGGCTTCGTTCGCGCCGCCGTGCGCCGGGCCCCACAGACACGCGATACCCGCTGCGATACAAGCGAACGGATTCGCACCCGACGAACCGGCCAGACGCACGGTCGACGTCGACGCGTTCTGCTCGTGGTCCGCGTGCAGGATCAGGATGCGGTCGAGCGCGCGCACCAGCACGTCGTTGACCTCGTACTCCTCGGCCGGATTCGCGAACATCATGCGCATAAAGTTCGCGCTGTACGACAGGTCGTTCTTCGGATACACGAACGGCTGATCGATGCTGTACTTGTAAGCCATCGCGACCAGCGTGGGCAGCTTCGCGATCATGCGGATCGCCGATAGGTCGCGATGCTGCTGGCTCGTGATGTCGAGCGAGTCATGGTAGAACGCCGACAGCGCGCCGACTGCGGCAACCAGAATCGCCATCGGGTGCGCATCGCGACGGAAGCCGCGGAAGAAGAACTGCATCTGCTCGTGCACCATCGTGTGCTGCTTGACGGTGTTCTCGAACTCGGCTTTCTGCTGCGCGTTCGGCAGTTCGCCCTTCAGCAGCAGGTAGCAGGTTTCGAGGAAGTCGGCGTTCTGCGCGAGGTTGTCGATCGAATAGCCGCGGTACAGCAGCTCGCCCTTGTCGCCGTCGATATACGTGATTTCGGAGTTGCACGCCGCCGTCGACATGAAGCCCGGGTCGTACGTGAATCTGCCGGTCTGGCCGTACAGCTTGCGGATGTCGATGACGTCGGGGCCGAGCGAGCCCTGATAGATCGGCAGATCGATGGTCTGGTCGCTGTCGGAAAAGCTCAGCGTTGCGTGTGACTTCGAGTTCATCTACGTGTTCCTTTTGCTTGATACCGCAGTCGTACCGGCATGCATCGCGGTCGTACGGCGAGGCGCGACCTCGGCGCTCTCGAACCAGTACAGGCATGCTCAGGTTCCGCTGCGCATTCTACGGGCCGGCGTGTCGTTGATTGCGTCGATTGCTCGCAACAGACCATCTCCGCGGGCGCAACATTCGTTGTTGGCATGGGGCGCTGGCATCGCGCTGCCGATGAAAGTTGTTCGAAAGTCGGAACACCAGTTGCAACAATGTTTTGCTGCCAGCAGACTGCGTCGGGCTGGGTCCGTCTGCGATACTCGGTGTGTGCATTGATGCTTGCGGCCCGCGATTCGAAGCGGGCTTTTTTGGTCACACAGAAACGCAGGACGAATACAAATGAATGCCTCTCTCGAAACGCTGTTTCCGGATCACGTCCATACCGAAGGCCACACGGTCACCGCGCTGAATCATCAGGACATCGTCGTCGCGTTGTCGGCGGCGCTGAAGACGCAGAACGTCGCGGTGCTGCACATGCTCTATCCGCGCACCGACGCGCGCACGCATCGCAGTCTCGACGCGCTCGTCGACGTGCTGCATGGACACGGCCTGCATGAAGTCGCGGATCTGATCGCGCGGGAAGCGCACTACCTGTTGTTCACGGACCCGGTGAAGGCATGGAAGGTGTTCCACGAAATCCGCAACGATTCGCTCGCGATCGGCGTGCATCTGTACTATCACGGGCTCGTCGGCGAAGCGGCCGAACGCGCGCTCGACAAGGACGCGCATCGCAAGGCTTGATGCAGTCAACGGGCGATCGGCGGCGACGCGCGCCGGCCGATCGCCGTTGATCCTCGCTTCACTTCCTCAGCGCGCGCTCACCGCCTGAATGAATTCATCCACGTAACGATTGAACGCGGACGGATGCGCGAGGTTCATGCCGTGCGACGCACCGCGTACGGTTTCGCGGCGCGCATCGGGCAACCATCCCTGCAACGCCGTCACCGTGCGGTGGAACATGTCGGGACTTTTCTCGCCGTCGATCAGCAGCACTGGGCAGCGCAGCTCGGCCGCGTCCTCGGGCACGTAGGCGGGTAGCGGATCGCGGAATTGCCGCGCGAGCGTGTGCGCGTTGTCGGTCGCCATGCGGCGAAAACCCGGCGTGCTCATCGCCCAGAAGCCGGGGCGGCTCACCGAATCGACGAACAGTTGCAAGCCTGCTTCGACCTCGCCGCTTTCTATCAGTTGAGCCGCTTTCGCGCGCAATGCGTTGACCGGCTCCGGCAGGCTCGCGGGCGGACGTCCGGCGATCTGCAGCGGGCCGCCCGGATCGGCGAGCGTCAGCGTGCGCACGTGTTCGGGATGGCGTCGCGCGCAATGATAGGCGACGCAACCGCCGCGCGAATGCCCGACCACATGCGCGGGCCCCGCGCCGAAACCAGCGATGAACTCCGCGACTTCATCGGCGTGGCTGCTCCAGCTGAACGGCAGGTCCGACGCACTGTCGGTGACCGGCCAGTAATGCGTGAGACTGACCGCGATGCTGCGATAGCGCTTCGACAGACCGGCCAGTTGCGGCTGCCAGTAGCGGTAGTCGCACAACGAGCCGTGCACGAACAGCAGCGGTTCGCCGTCGCCGGCCTCGATGTAAGGCATGCGCAAGCCGCTACGTAGATCGATGAAGGATGGTGAGGACAGCGACGAAGCTGAGACGGATTGATTCACGGGTGGTGCGGCGCGACGTCGGCACGCGAATGCGTGCGGAGCCGGCAATGAGAGCTTTGGGAAATAAGCGTACCGACGTCCATCAAAATGGGAAGCGATGTGTATTGTCACATAAGCGTTGGCGACGCGTCGGGCGGCATCGATCCACCCACGCGTGGCGACACGCGGATTATTCGCGTTAAGAACACTTCATCAGTTGGGCGATGCGGACACCATGGCATCAAATGCCAACATTGCCGCGCGTAAAGACATGCCAGAGGACATGGAATCGTCCACGCGCCGGCGACAGATGCACTACTCGCTCAGGAGGCGCTGTATCTCGTCAAGGAAGGAGGTAGTCGTGTAACCATCTACCTCGTAACGAAATCCGCGACGGAACCATTTTTGGAATGCGGCTTCCAGATCATTCTCGTTCGGGTGCTCGCTCCTGAACGAGGCTAATTCTCGGATCAAATTTCGATGCCAGTAAGATTCATTTCTTTTATAGCTCGCGATAATTTCCGGGACGGTATTTCCAAAAAGGTCGAAGTCCTGGCCAAAATAGGTAGTGAATATATGCTCCATCGCAGGATAGCGCTCTGATAAATCCATGTCTTTCTCAATCAACGTAAGCGGTAAAGACGTAATAGGGCATTCCATTATTGGCTTCGTACTTCAGCGTGACAAAAACCTTGTTTTTTCGAGTAAGTTTTCCAGTTTCCCTAGCTATTCCGTAACCAATGTCACCGGAAACGATTTTGGTAACTGTGATCGTGGTGTTTGGGGATGCAGTCTGAGCCCATTGCCTGATTTTTGCCGCGTGGGCGTGCAGTGTTTCCGAAATGGCGCGTTCGGCCTGTTCAAGGTTCCTAAACGACGATACCACGTCTCTTTTGGGTTCGCGTTTCAGCCGGTCCCTGAGCCATGCCTCATCTTTTCCGACATGCTTCACGATGGTATGTCCACCCACTCCGCGAAGCATCTTTGCCTCATGTTCAATCAGCCTGATCCGGCCCATTGTGACACTGGCCGCGCGTGCTGCTTTGATCGAGCCAGCAAAGCCGAATGGCACAGCCATATCGACTGACAGGCCGATGTTGTTCGCCAAGTCGGGACTGGCTTTCATCGCCTCGGCCAACTTCGTCGTCCCTTGCTGGGTCAGCGTGGCAGTATCCCGGCCCGTCCAGATCTGACGCAGACCTGCCGCCGCCGTATCAGATCCATGCACGCCGAACGCAACACATCCGGCCTTGCTCGCCATCGTCGGTTCTGGAAGCACACACAGAGCCCCCGCACCGACCATTTCCAGCACTCCGCCGACAACCTGCAAACCGCCCCATAGACGGTTGGAAAGCATCTCCGTGGGGCTGATCGACTGGCGGGAGAGCACCGCGGCCAGTTGCGGCGCACTGAGCACCACGCGCACGCCGTCCGAATCCTGTTGATACGACATTCCGAACTCCTGTAGCTATTGGGACTGCCAAGCTAGCAGGCGACCACAGCGGCACGGAATGGGCGATGGATGATTTTAATGTCTCGTTGCGATCAACGAAATCGTAAATAGTTGTCAAAACGGACTTATCCCGAATTAATGTGATTGACCATGGTCCGCTTCGAGGGTTAATTCGCGAGGTATCACGTGAAAGCTCTTGAGGATTGCAATGGAGCTACTGAAACAGCAAAGCAGTGAAACGGATTGGACAGTCGAGGAAGAATGCGATCTTTGCCGTATCACCTATTCGATCTACTCAAACTTCCCGCCGATGCCGCACGCACAGGCCCTGAACGCCGAAACCGGCGAGTTCTTTCCGTTTGACAGGGTTCGTGAGCTGAAATCCGGCTACGCGATGGCCGAAGCACTGGGTTACGCATGGGCGTGCAATTGTCGCGGGCGTGCCCCCAAACGGTTCAATGAGCAGTTCGAGCTAAGAGACTCCACCCGCAAGCGACAGGCGGGGGTGCGTTACAGGATTCGCGTCGGTTCGAGGGTCATCGCGAAAGGCGTCACCGATTTCCAAGGGCGTACCCAGCGTGTTTCGACATACAACGCAAACCAGGTTTTCATCGAAGTTGCCGGGCAATAGCGGTAGACGGCAGGTAAGTCTTTTACCACTGGTGAACACATGACAAATGAATTTCTGAACAAGAATAGCCAATACTTCAAGACCGACGAGAATGAAGAATGGACCGAGGTCGGCACAGCCATTACCAATACCACTCCTGGGTCAATATCCAATGTCGTAATCAATACGACGCCTATCTGTCCAAACATGAGCAACAAGGAATTTAGAAACGAGGTCATGCGGGCACGTGATATCGGTGCCGAGTTAATCAAGAGACGCATTGAGGGTCTTGCGCGTTGGGACGAGAAGGAGCAGGAGCGCGTGAAAACTTTCTTTGCCCGCGCGGACGAGACCACAAAAATGGTACTGAGCGCTGGGCTGCCGCGATTGCTCGCCGCAATGGAGCAACTGGCGCCGGAGAAGATCGTACGATTTGATAGTGACACGAATAGGATGCTGTCGTGTGTACCCAAGCCGGATTCGGGTAAGAATCACGCTGCGGTGTGCAAGCCCGATTCGGAAAATCGGGTCATCGCAATCTATTCCGCGTTTGCAGCAGCTCATTCGGTCAATTGTGGAAACCGTGCAAAATAAAAACAATAATCCACGAATGTACGCACTTCACGGACACGTTTGATTCGCGAGATGAGATCTATCTCGATACGGAATCCGGGGCGCGAATATGGGCGGCGAACCATCGAGAAGAGGCGATTAGAAACGCAGATAGCATAACCGGATATATAGCAACATTCGATAAAGACGTAGAGAAAAAGAAATGAGCTTTCGGTACCGCACACTTGTCGCCGTGCTTGGCTTATGCGCAGGTCTTTGCGGACCAGCCTTCGCAGAGCAATCAATCGACGCCGTGGCGAAGCATAAGCCATCCAGCACTGGATGTCGCTTCGTGGAGCATGTAGAACTACAACTGCCGTTCAACAGCACTGCACTCTCGAAGGATAACCGGCTGTCAATCGAAAAGGCTGTGAAAGAGGCGCAGAAATGGCCAGATGTGAGGATTCAGGCAATCGTAATCGCTGGCGCATATATCGACGAGCGCGATCTGGATATCTTGCAGGATCGCCGTGGTGAGGTGGTGAAAGGATATTTAAGGAAACTTGGAATCCCGAGTCCGGACATATATGTAGAGCCTAAAACTCTGACCGATGTGTTTGCGCAAAAACTTCCCGATGGCAAGACCCGTGTCAATCAGATCGAAATAGAATTAAGTCCGATTTGCAAGGGTAGCTGCGAATGGATGTGCGACGATCCAAGGCTTTGGCCACCGACCACGCCCGCCAGCCCGTAAGCACGCAAACATAGACCCGCCTCGGCGGGCAATTAAATGTTCTGGCTGTCTCAAGGGTGAGACATACAATGGCATGCCGTATTACGTCATGACGGCTTTCGTCGATCGGTGAGAAGCGCTTATGAATGAAAATCCTCTGTATCCCGAACTCAATCAGCTTTTTGGTGTGTATCTCAACGAGGATTGCTCGTACTGGGGCAGCACCATCGAAGCTATCGTAGGTTGCTATAAAGGGGATAGGTCAACAGGAAGCATCAAGGGCATCCTTGTTGAAATCGAGAGTTTCTGGAAGGCAGATTCCGACCATCTGGACGCTGCTTTCGAAGAAGCAAATGGCTCGCAGTTTGACCCTAAGTTGTGGACTCATAGGACTGCATCGTTTCTCGACGAATTGAAGCGCCTTCTGAACGCGTAATCCACTGGTCGTCGCCGCGCGCGGAAGATTCGATGTCAGCCAGTGCTGCGCAATTTAGCAGGCAACCAATCCCCCGCCCACCGCTCACGCGTCCCCGGCTTCGTCCACCCACCCCGCCGCTGCCGCCGCCCCAGCGCCGCGCACCGCGCAGGTCAGCGGTTCGTCGGCGACATGCACCTCGAGGCCGGTCTCCTCACTCAAGCGCCGCCCCAGATTGCGGAGCAGCGCGCCGCCACCGGTCAGCACGATGCCCTTGTATGCGATGTCCGTGATGAGTTCGGCGGGGGCCGATTCGAGCCCGCGCTTCACCGCGCCGATCACCTGACTCAGCGGCGCTTCGATCGCCTCCGAAATATCGCGGTTGCTAAGCTGCACCGTGCGCGGTAGCCCGTCGTCGACGCTGCGGCCGGTTGCGTTGATCTGCTCGAGCGGCACGTCGTGCACGGCCGAGGCGATGGCTCTCTTCACGTGCTCGGCGGTCTGCTCGCCGAGCAGCACACCGTACAGATTGCGCACGTAGCTGATGATCGCCGCATCGAAATTGTCGCCGCCGACGCGCACCGAGCCGCTATACGCGGTGCCGCCCAGCGCGATCACGCCGACTTCGGTGGTGCCGCCGCCGATGTCGACCACCATCGAGCCGGTCGCATCGCGCACCGGCAGGCCCGCGCCGAGCGCGGCCGCCAGCGATTCGCCGATCAGGCTGACCTTCCACGCGCCGGCCGCCTCGGCCGCTTCGCGGATCGCGCGGCGCTCGACATGGGTCGCCGCGGCCGGCACGCACAGCGTGAATGCCGCGCGCCGGCTGAACAGCGAGCGCGGCCGCGCCATGTCGACGAATTGCTTGATCATGTGTTCGGCGGCGGTGAAGTTGGCGATGACGCCGTGGCGCATCGGCCGCACCGTTTCGAGATTGCGCGGCGCGCGGCCGAGCAGTTGGTGCGCCTCGGCGCCGATCGCGGCGATCCGTTTCGCCCCGCTCGCGGGCTGCGTCTCGAAGCACACGACGGACGGCTGGTTCAGCACGACGCCGCCGTCGTCGGTATAGATAAGGGTGTTGGCCGTGCCGAGATCCACCGCCACGGAGTAGCGGAACAGTCGCTCAAAGAGCGGGTAATGCGGCGTCGGTCTGGCCATATGCAGGCTCTGATGTGTCGTTATCCGCCTTCTTGGGCGGTCTGGAAATGCGCCCCCGGGTCCCCGAAGCCGCGCGACACGCCCGCTGGGCGTTGCGCTTCCCGCGCGGCGGGGGTGATTTTCAAGCTATTGCCCGTATGACGGCAAGCTCATCAGAATCTTTAGGCCCGCTTTCTATCGGAGTTGTGTCAATCGCGCGACAGCTTGCCCAGCGCGCGTTCCAGCGCGTCACGGCCGAGCGCGACACCGTCGGCGGTGATCGTGTGGCCGACGCCGGGCAGCATGTAGGCGTCGACCGGATAGCCGGCGGCGCTGAAAGCGTCGGCCGCGAATTCGAGTTCGCGCACCGGGATCACCTCGTCGTCCTCGCCGTGGACCAGCGTGAGCGGCGTCGCGCGGTTCGACGAGACGATCGGCGAGGCGAGCCGCCCCGAATACGCGACGACGCCCGCCGCGCCCTCCGCGCTCGACGCGACGTGATGCAGCGCCATGATCGAACCTTGCGAGAAGCCAACCAGCGCAAGCCGATCGAAAGACAACTGCCAATGCGCGAGCTCTGCATCGAGCACCCGGCGCAGCGCCGGATAGGCGGCGACGACCCGCGCCTCGCGGTTCGCCCCGTCGACGTCGCGCAGGCTGAACCACTGGCGGCCGCCGAAGCCGCCGTCGAACGGGTCGGTGCCGTCGAGCGACACGAACGCCGTGCCGGGCAGGCCCTCGCTCCAGATATCGGCGAGCGGCATCAGATCGCGCGCGTTACTGCCGACGCCGTGCATCAGCACGACGAGGGTCGTCGCGGGCGCGTCCTGCGGTGCCGTATTCGGCGCGCGCCGCCAGCCGTGTTCGAATTGCTGCCAACTCATGGTGGTGTCCTTTTTTCCGTGGTTCAGTGGTTCTGGCCTTGGGGGCTCAGCCTTAGCCGCGAGCATACGCCGCGTGCCGCGTTTGCGTCGCCGGGACCCGCATCGGCCGCCGCTGTGGCCGCTGCTGTCGCCGACGCCGGCGGGCGAATGCGGGTATGCTTTTGCGCATCGACGGAGCCGCCGCCGTGGCGCGCGGCCCGAGGCAAAACAATCCGGAGAACACCGTTTGAGCCAGCCCAACGCCGCGCCTGATTCCGCGTCGCCGCCGCCTCAGCCCCCCGCGCCACCCCCGCCGCCCGCGCCTCTCGAAGGCGGCCGGCTGGTTCTCGCGACGATCGCGGTCGCGCTCGCCACCTTCATGAACGTGCTGGATACGTCGATCGCGAACGTCGCGATTCCGACCATTTCGGGCAACCTCGGCGTCTCGGTCGACGAAGGCACCTGGGTGATCACCGTCTTCGCGGCCTCCAACGCAGTGGCAATTCCGCTGACCGGCTGGCTCACGCAGCGCATCGGCCAGGTCAAGCTGTTCGTCGGCGCGATCCTGTCGTTCACGCTTGCGTCCTGGCTGTGCGGCGTCGCGCCGACGCTGCCGATCCTGCTGCTCGCGCGGGTATTCCAAGGCGCCGTGGCCGGCCCGCTGATTCCGTTGTCGCAGGCGATCCTGCTCGGCTCGTATCCGAAAGAGAAATCGTCGACCGCGCTCGCGCTGTGGGCGATGACCGCCACCGTCGGTCCGATCGCAGGTCCGGCGCTCGGCGGCTGGATCACGGATAGTTATAGCTGGTCGTGGATCTTCTACATCAACATCCCGGTCGGCCTGTTCGCGGCCGGCGCCACGTGGATGATCTACCGCAATCGCGAATCGCCGACCCGCAGACCGCCGATCGACGTGGTCGGTCTCGGCCTGCTGATCACGTGGGTCGCGTCGCTGCAGATCATGCTCGACAAAGGCAAGGACCTCGACTGGTTCTCGTCGCCGGTGATCTCGATTCTCGGCCTCGTCGCGCTGATCAGCTTTGCGTTTTTCCTCGTCTGGGAGCTGACCGAAGAGCACCCGATCGTCGATCTGCGGCTCTTTCAGCAGCGCAATTTTCTCGGCGGCACGATCGCGATTTCGGTTGCATACGGGGTGTTTTTCGGCAATCTGGTGCTGCTGCCGCAATGGATGCAGGAGTATCTGAACTACCGATCGATCGACGCCGGTCTCGTCACCGCACCGCTCGGCATCTTCGCGATCATTCTCGCGCCGATACTCGGCCGCGTGCTGCCGCATTCGGACGCACGCGTGATCTCGACGGTCGCGTTCGTCGGCTTCGCGATCGTGTTCTACATGCGCTCGAAGTACGTGATCGAGGTCGACACGTGGCACCTCGTGCTGCCGACGCTGCTGCAAGGCATTCCGATGGCGCTGTTCTTCGTGCCGCTGACGGCGATCATCCTGTCCGGCCAGCCGCAGAGCCGGATTCCGGCGGCGGCGGGTCTGTCGAATTTCGTGCGCGTGTTCTGCGGCGCGGTGGGCACGTCGATCGCGGGTACCGCATGGAACAACCGCACGATCCTGCATCACGTGCGGCTCACCGAACAGGCGTCGGTCGACAACCCGTTGTTCGCGCAGCAGATCGACAACACGGAGTCGGTGCTGCATCTGAGTCCGCAATCGGCGCATGCGCTGTTCGATTTCACCGTGAACACCCAGGCCGCGATGATGGGCCTGAACGACATCTTCTTTGTGTCGGCGATCATCTTCGTGCTGATCATTCCGCTGATCTGGATCACACGGCCAGCCAAAGGCGACGGCGGCCCGGATGCGGCCGGCGCGCATTGACGCAGCTTCGGTTTCGCGCGACGGCGTCGCTCGCGCGGTGACTGGGGAGCGGCGGCGAGCTTGCGTCAGCGGAAATAGCGCGCCGGCGTGTCGCCGAACGCGTCGCGAAACACGGCGATAAACGACGACACGTCGTTATAGCCGACTTCGAGCGCCACCTGCGTGACGCTCTCACCGGCGCCGAGATGTTCGAGCGCCGCCAGGAGACGCAGCTGCTGGCGCCATTGCCCGAAGGTCTGCCCCGTTTCCTTCGCGAACAGACGCGCGGCCGTGCGCGCGGTCACGCCGGCCGCTGCGGCGAGTTCCTCGAGCACCAGCGATTGCGCGGGATTCGCGCTGAGCGCCTCGGCGATGCGCTGCGCGCGCGGATCGCCCGGCCAGTTCAGGCCGAGCGGCGCGGCAGGCAAGCCGGCGACGCGATCCAGCAGCACCTGCAGCAGACGGCGGGCGGGTTCGTCGGGAGGGTGATCGTGCGGCAGATCGGCCGCGGCGGCGAGCAGTGCCTGCACCAGCGCGTCGGGGATGAGCGCGCCGGTCTGCGTGGGTAGCGGCGCGAGGTCGGCGGCGGGGTCGGCGGTGTCGTCCATCGCGGAATCGGTCGCGACGTAGAGCGAATACAACTGCACGGGCCGCCTCGCGTGCAGGCAGTGCAGCGTATTCGTGGCGATCCACAGCGCGCGGGCGGGCGGCACGACCCAGCGGCCGGCCTTCGTGCGCACCGTCAGCACGCCTTCGCAGACGTGAATCAGATGCGCGCGCCGATACGCGCGCCACGGCTCGTCCAGCGTCGCATGGCGCTCGCCGACCACGAAGACCGCTTGCTCGATGCCGTCCGGATCGAAGGCTTCCGTCATGGTGTCTGCTCTGACGCGGGACGTCCGCGAAGGGAGCAAGATTAGCACGCGCGCGGGGCCCGGTTGCGGGCCGGCTTTACACGGTTCGGCAACCGTGAGCGCGGCCCCGCCCAAGGCACGGCTTACCCGGTCCGCCTCACCAACTCCTCCAGCACCGTCCGATACGAGGTCGTGCCGACCACCCGCTCGTTCACGCCATCCTCGAAATCGATCCACCCCGAGTTGAAGCCGTCGAGCATCTCGATCCGCGGTGCGGGCCACTCGGTGCCTTGGGCCTGAAACTGCGCTTGCCATTGCTCGCGCGGCACCGTCCGCGCTTCGACCGGGCGTTCGAGCAGATCGCCGAGCATCTCGGCGATCTCGCGCTGCGTATAGCGCCGCGGCCCCTCGATCTCGATCACGCGCCGCCCCTGCCACGACTGCGTGAGCGTCTGCGCAACGACGTGGCCGATATCCGCGGTCGCGACCATTGGAAACGCACGTTCGAGCGGCTGCAGAAAGCTCGGCATCACGCCGGATGTGCGCGCCGGGTCGATGTCCCACAGCGAGTTCTCCATGAACCAGGCCGGCCGCAGGATCGCGGTTGGGATCGACAGATCGGCGAGCGCCTGCTCGAGAATATGCACCTGCGTGATCAGGCCGAGCCCCGTTTCGCGTTGCCCGCCCACCGACGACAACGCCGCCACCCTCCCCGGCCGCGCCTTCGACAGCGCCTCGTTGAGCACCGTGGCCGCCGCATGCGCGTTCGGATAACCGGGCAGCGGCGCGAAGTTCGGCGCGATCATCACGAACACGCCGGCCGTGCCGCGAAACGCGGCGGTGAGCGCATCGGCGTCGTCGAACGACGCGATCGCCACTTCGGCGCCGCGCTCGCGCCACGGTGCCGCCTTGCTTTCGTCGCGCAGCACGGCACGCACCGCGTGCCCCGCGTCGAGTAACGCGCGTGCCGCCGCGCCGCCCACCTGTCCTGTCACACCGGTAATTGCAAACATGCTTTTCTCCTCGATGACGGCGGATGCCGTGATGGGAAGAATTCTCTGTGTGGCGCGGCGATTTCGCGAGAGCATGGATGTCATTTGATTAGTGACTTGATGTCATCAAGTCTCCTGTCGGCGCATCTTATATATCGCTGGATCAGTCTCCTCCGTTCATGTATGGCCAAGAAATGCACGAAACATCGGACCGGTGTTTTGGCGCGCGGCGATCAACGACTAGGCAGTGTCCATGCCAAAGGAGAAGAAAGTAACGAAGCCGTCCTCAGCTGGCGTTCAGGGAGGAAAGTGAGGTGTCATTTGCAGCTGCGAAGTGTCGCAAAATCGGACGCTCACAGAGGATCGACGTTGGCGGGATGTCTGAAAATGGGACGCATCGAGTGTGAAGGCTCGATTGCATGTGGGATGGAAGTCGTCGCTCAGAGAGCGAAGTGCGCGATGTCAGCTAGAAAGACTGACGCCTGGATAGACCAGGGCTCGAGGGAGAGTGATGGCAGGGGAAGAAGGATTCGAACCTTCGAATGCCGGAATCAAAATCCGGTGCCTTAGGCCAGCTTGGCGACTCCCCTACGTAGGGGCGAGATCCTACCAGAGGATTCGCAAAGAGCAAAGGGTCTCGCAGATCTGGTGAGATGGGTTCGCTCAATGGTGATCCACCGGTCGCGGCCTAAGCGGTTCGCCTCCACGACATTCGAGCGCCGCCCGGTCCCAGCCGCCGAGATCCGCGGCGGCTTGATAGGTGCTCTCGAGAAAAGCCAGCAGCGCTCGCTCGGGGTCGTTCGACGTGCGGACGGTTTCGTACGGAAGGATGAATTCGCCGAGCTTGTCGTCGAAATAAGCGCCGGCCGGCAGGGGTGTTGCCTTGGCAAAGCCGTCAGGCGACGGGTAAGCGTAAGAGTAAAACGCCGGGAAAGGCGTCGCCGGCCCCCCCGGCCAGAATCCGGCCGACGATACTTCGTGGCTGTAGGCTTCGCGCGTCACTTCATCGGGTAGCGCCGGAACGCCGCCGGGGTGGAGCGGCGCGCGGCGTCCAGAAAAACGCGTCACGGCGAGATCGAAGCTACCCCAGAAAAGATGGACCGGGCTAACCTTGCCGATATAGCCGGTACGAAACCGCTCCAGCACACAGCAGACCGTGACGAGCACTTGAAAGAAACGGGTCACGGCATCCGCGTCGTAGGGGCGCGCTGCATGGTCGTCCTGGAACGGCACGGCGTTCGGGATCTCGTTGGGTCGGCCGTGAAACACGGGTTCGCCACCGAGTTGCGCAACCAGATCCAAAAAGTTGGCGTGGAATTGTGCAACCGACATCGGTGCGAGCGCGAAGTGCGCCTTGCGTCCATCGGCAGCGCTGCCGACCACGCGATGCTCGAGAAAGTCGAACTCGATCTCCACGCCGCTCGCATCGGGGATAAGCGACGTCGTCAGACCACGCGCGCTGACGTACAACGTAGCGTGCCACGAATGGTTCAGCCATGGAGTTCGGGCGAGCTTGTACTTGCCGGCGATTTGCGTGTAGAGGTGCAACGCGGCGCATGTGCCGCGCCAGGCGTCGTACGGAATATCAGTCCAGGTCGCGCTCATAGAGGCTCCATCACATATTCGTCTGTGTCATCGCCAAATGACGCGCGCCCCAGTCCTTCAAGGTGCGCTGGTCGCTGAATGACCTTACGCCAGACGCAAAGTCTTGTCACCTGTCGCGCAATCCGATGGTTACCGGTTGCGCAGGTCTGCTCCCGCACTGCTCGGTCCAGCCGAGCGCGTTCTGTGAGCGCACGGATAAAAAACAGTTTGACAGACTATCTTGAGATATATATCTTACGATGTATCTTACGACATTCATGGGAGACTCCCAGATGCGTCATCCTCATCGTTTTTCCGGCCCGCTCGGCGCGCAGAACCGTTGTCACGCGGGCTTCGGCCATCCGTCGCTGCATGCGGGCGGCTCAGCAGGCCGCGACGCCGCTGACACCGCCACTTCCCCCGACCCTCGTCAACGCTTCCTGTTCCACGTTTTGCTTCACGGCTTCGGCCGTCATCACGCACACCGTTTCGGCGGCCGTGGCTCGCGCTTCGGCGGTCATGGCGGCCCCGGCGGCATGGGCGGATATGGTGGTTTCGGCGGCGACGGCGATGGCTTCCCGCGTGGCCGCAAATTCAGCTCCGACGATCTGCAACTGCTGCTGCTATCGCTGATCGACACGCAGCCGAGTCACGGCTACGAACTGATCAAGGCGCTCGAAACACGCTCGAACGGTTTCTACAGCCCGAGCCCCGGCATGGTCTACCCGGCACTGACCTATCTCGAAGAGCTCGGCTACATCACCGTGCAGCTCGAAGGCAACCGCAAGCGCTATGAGCTGGCGGATGCGGGCCGCGAATATCTGGCCGCGAACCGCGAGCGCGTCGAACTGATGTTCGCGCGGCTCTCGCATATCGCCCGCAAGATGGATTCGGTGCGCCGCGCGTTGGCCGGCGAAGAGCCGGCCGACGTCAGCGAAGGCGGCTGGGTGCCGGAGCTGAACGAAGCGCGCCGCACGCTGAAGAACGCGCTGCTGCGCCGCGACAACGCGCCGGCCGACGAGCAGCGCCGCATCGCCGCCATCCTGATGCGCGCGGCCAACGAAATCGAAGGCGGCAGCAACGGCGGTAAAGCTAAGTCCGGCAACGACAGCGAGCCGACCATCTGACAACGCGCGCTCGTCCGCAAGACAACCCGCGGGTCCTCCCAAACCGAGCAGGAATACCACCCTCATGCAAGAACAACTCACTCGCCCTGACCTCGCCGTGCATCGCGTGCGGCATCCGCTGAAGTTTCGTCTGCTGCAGGTCAAGCAGGTGCGCGCGCTGACACCCCACCTGATTCGCGTGACCTTCACCGGCGACGATCTGCACGACTTCGTGTCAGCGTCGTTCGACGACCACATCAAGGTGTTCTTCCCCGAACCGGGCGCCGACAAACCGACGCTGCCGCAAGCCGGCCCCGACGGCCCGGTGTTCCCCGAAGGCAAGCGGCCGACCGCGCGCGATTTCACGCCACGCCGTTTCGATCGCGACGCCCGCGAGCTCGACATCGAGTTCGCGATGCACGACGCGGGGCCCGCGGCGACATGGGCCGCGCAGGCGCAGGTGGGCCAGTATCTGGGCGTCGGCGGCCCGCGCGGCTCAATGGTGATTCCGACCGGCTTCGACTGGCATCTGCTGATCGGCGACGACACCGCGCTGCCCGCGATCGCGCGCCGTCTCGAAGAGTTGCCGGCGGGCACGCGCGTCGCCGCGGTAATCGAGGTCGCCGATCCGTCGGCGCGCATCGAGTTCACGACGCAGGCCGAGCTGCACCTCGTCTGGTGCTATCGCAGCGAAGCCGACACGCGGACTGGCGCGCGCGGCGAAGCGCTGTTGCACGCGGTGCGCGACACCTGGCTGCCGGAGAACGGCGAAGGCTACGTGTGGGCCGCCGGCGAGGCGGCGACGATCCGCGCGGTGCGCCAGCATCTGTGCGGCGAGCGCGGCGTCGACAAAGCGCGGATTCGCGCGGCCAGCTACTGGAAACAGGGCGCCGTCGCGGTCCACGAAACGATCGACGACTGAGCTCCTGCTCGCGTGGCGCGCGGCATCAGCGGCGTACTTCGAACAACAACAAAGGGAAATCAACCGATGTACTCAATCACTGCACGGCACGAACGGCATCTGCTGTGGGTGCTCGCGCTCACGCAGTTCACCATCATCATGGACTTCATGGTGATGATGCCGCTCGGCCCGCAGATCATGAGCGCGTTCCAGATCGCGCCGGCCGCGTTCGCGACGGCGGTGTCCGCGTATTCGTGGTGCTCGGGGCTGTCGGGCCTGTTCGCGGCGACGTATATCGACCGCTTCGATCGGCGCCGTCTGCTGCTCGCCATCTACGCGCTGTTCGTGCTGTCGAACCTTGCATGCGCGCTCGCGTCGAGCTTCGCGCTGCTGCTCGCCGCGCGCGCATTCGCCGGCATCTCGGGCGGCGTGCTCGGCTCCGTGATCATGGCGATCGTCGGCGACGTGATCCCGCTGCAACGCCGCGGCGCCGCGACCGGCACCATCATGACCGCATTCTCGCTCGCGGCGATCGCCGGCGTGCCGGCCGGCGTGATGCTCGGCGCGCAGTTCGGCTGGGCGGCGCCGTTCTTCCTGCTGGTCGCGTTGTCGCTGCTGGTGTGGTTCGCGGCCTCGCGACAGGTGCCGTCGCTGGCCGCGCATCTGAGCCGCAGGCAGCCGCTGCTTGTGGAAGTGCTGCCCGAGCTGTGGAGACTGCTGAGCAACCCGCGGCATCTGAATGCGTTCGCGCTGACGTTCGTGATGATGATCGCGCACATGCTGGTGATTCCGTTCATCTCGCCGATGCTGGTCGCCAATCACGGCGTCGCGCCGCGTCAGCTGTCGTGGCTGTATATGGGCGGCGGTGCGGCGACCTTCTTCACGTCGCGCCTCGTCGGCAGGCTCGCCGACCGCTTCGGCTCGCAGCGCGTGTTCCGCTGCGCGGCGCTGCTGTCGTTCGTGCCGGTGCTGTTCGTCACGCATCTGCCGGACCTGCCGTTCTACGCGCTCGTGCTGTTCTTCCCGTGCTTCCTCGTCTTGATGAACGGCCGCATGGTGCCGATGCAGGCGCTGCTGACCACGGTCCCCGAGCCCAGCCGACGCGGTGCGTTCCTGAGCGCGAACAGCGCGCTGCAGGCGCTCGGCACGGGCACCGGCGCGTGGCTCGGCGGGCTGATGCTGAGCACGTCGGCCGATGGCCGCATCGCCGGGTATGGAACCGTCGGCTGGACCGCGGTGGCGGTCGCATGCGCGGCGGTGCTGTGGGTCTCGCGTGTGAAGGCTGCGCCGCGCGAAGCGGCGCCGGCCAGCGACGCTGGCGCGAGGATGCCTCGCACTGCTGGCATCGAAGCCCACATCGCCGGAGAAGGATAACGATGCAAGGTCGCGCGCTACGCCTCGTCGTCGGTGCTGCCGGTCAGCGCGCGCCGCGCGGCTTCGCCCTGTTCGTGCGACGCCGCGTAAAACACCCGCGCCCGGCCAATTACGATTTTTAGCGTCGCGATCACGGGCACTGCGAGAAAGATCCCCGCGACGCCGCCGAGCTGGTCGCCCGCGAGCAGTCCGACGATCACCAGAAACGGACTGACCTCGACGCCTTCGCTCATCAGATACGGATTGAGCACGTAGTCCTGAAACAGCCGGTACAAGCCGATGAAAATCACCAGCCACAACAGGTGCGGATAGCCGCTGAAGACCGCGACCACCAGCGTGATCGCGACCGCGGCCAGCGGCCCCGCGAACGGCACGAATTCGAGCAGCCCCGCGCTGACCGCGAGCAGAAATGCGTACGGCACGCCAAGCAGCGAGAACGCGACGCCGTAGCAAAACAGCGTGGCGAGCGACAGGAACAGCAGCGCGCGCACGTACTTCGACAGCAGCACGTTCACATCGTCGACGATCTCGTTCCACAGCAGGCGATGCCGCCGGTTCAGCAACGCGAGAAACGCGTCGCGCATCCGTTCGCCGTCCTTGATCAGCAGGAAACTCAGGATCGGTATCAGCACCAGATAGATCAGGTTGCTCGCCGCATGCACGACGCCGAGCCCGAGGCTGCGCGCGAACGGCACGGCCTTGTCGGAGCCGGTCTCGATCTGGCTGCGCAGGAAATCGACGATCCGCTCGCGCAGCGGTTCGAGAAAATGCGGCAACGGCAAACGGTTCGGCACGTCGGTGCGTAGCAGCCCGGGCAATTGCGAAAAGAGGCGCGTCGCCTGAGCCTGCAATTCCACTCCGAACACCGAGCCGACCACCGCGAGCAGCGCAACGACGACGACGAACACGACCGCGATCGACATGACGCGCGGCACGCGGCGCGGCCTCACGCGTTCGACCAGCGCGACCATCGGGTAGATCAGATAGCTGAAGAACACCGCAAACACGATGACGAGCACCGTGGTCGACGCGACATAGATGACGAAAAACAGCAGCGCGAGCAGAGACGCGGTCCAGACTTTCCTGGCCGCGCCGACGTCGAATCCCAGCATGAGGCGTCCTCGAATGGGCGATGCGGTACCGACGCAAAGAGTGCGCCGGCTGACTCTGACCGTAACAGAAATTTACACGATACGTATGTCGAACACCGCGCCGCGAGGCCGCGACGCGACGAGCACCGACGGCGTGCGAGCGCTACGCACGTGGTGCGTCAGTGCACGGCTCGCGTGCCTGACTTTGCTGCGCCCGAAACCGGGCTGTCCGGATAGATAACGCTGGGATGCACGAAACCGCGACGAAACCGTGGCGCGCTAGCTCTTCACGCGCTCACGTTCCTCTTCGGCTTCTTCGGCGATTCTCGCCTGGATCCTGCCGGCGATTTTCTCGGCCGCTCCTTCGGCCTGCTTCGCGCGATTGCCGGTGACCTTGCCAATCGCTTCCTTGACCGAGCCCTTGAGCTCCTTCGCTGTGCCTTCTACACGATTCCTGTCCATGGTGCCTTCCTGCTAGGTTTGACTGTGGAGTTGCCTGCTGGCGTTGCAACGAAACAGCCAACGTACGGCGCGACGCGCCTCGTGATGGCGCGGATCACTTCTGACGAAACGATCCGCGTCGGAGCAACCTGAAAATTCCTAGCATGCGGCGTTCCCGATACTACTGCGCCGCGCTTCGTCACTTGACCGTGACGGCGCCCTTCGCGGCGTCGCTGGCGTCATCCTTGCCGTGAGCCGGTTCAGGATGATCACCTTTCGAGCCGTGAAAGATATGCTGGAAAAGTTCCTTGTTCTTTGCGCCATTCAAAAGGTTCCGCAGCGCGGCATCGTCATCCGCAGGCTTGAACGAAAGCACTCGCTTACGGTAGCGCTCCCTGCGTTCGTCGAGCATGTAGCTCGCCGGCAGCGGCAGTTCCCGGCTGCCCCCGTCGAGATCGATGCCCTCGAACGTCAGCAGCCCCGCATCGTGATTGATCAAGCATGCGGGAGGCTTGGTCCGGTCGATCACATAGACGCACTGCTTCTGCAGATTGCCGGCGTCCGGCAGCTTGCCGCGGAAGATCTTGTCCCGCAGAAAAGTGCACATTTCTTCCCAGCACTGCTCGGCGGATTTTCCCTTCGCGCAAGACCGCAAGATTTCGGCCTTCAGAATGTCCTCTGGCACGGCATAGTAAATCGGATAACCGGCCCTCAGGTAAAGTTGTAGTTGCAACACTTCGTAACAGCGCCCCAACGCATGGAACGACGGTACGAGCAAAGACCTTTCATCGGACTCCGTCGCCCGCGGAGCTGTTGCGATACTCGTCCCACGTCTCTCGGGTCCACCATTGCTTGTCGATATCGAAGAAACGATAGATCGAGAAAATCAGAAACGGTGCCGTGTGAACGCACCGTAGGTCGGAAGAGCGCCCGTGATGAGGGCTGTGAGCAGGCGGTGCCAGTCGGGACGGGGCTGAACTCTCTCTATCTAAGTTTGCGCCCCGGTGGATGTCAATTGGCGCGCGTGGTCTGTGTGCGCCAAACCACAATCAGTATCGGGCGGCTGCTGGGTGGGACGTTGGGACTCGTGATGCCTGGCAGAGCCAATCGCGCTCGCGCCCCAGGCTCGCGCGCGGACGCCGGGCCCCGCTCACCGCGCACACCTTGCGGCATGCGCGATGCCGCACAAGTCAGTCGCCATGCCCCGCGCCCAGCGCCGCCAGCGGATGCGCGCCGCCTTGCCACGGCGAGCTCAGGAAATGCCGCACGCGCTCGGGTTGCACATCGGCGAGCGTCGCCGGCGACCAGCGCGGTCGGCGGTCCTTGTCGATCAATTGCGCACGCACACCCTCGCGGAAATCGCCTTCGTCGATCGAGCGCTTCACGATGCCGAGCTCCATCCGGAAGCACTCGGCGAGCGTCATCTGCCGGCCGCGCAGCAGTGCTTCGCGCGTCACGTGCAGCATCGTCGGCGAATGGGCGCTCAGTGCGTCGTAGGTCGCTTGCAGCCATTGCCGCACCTCGCGCGGCGGCTCGCGTTCGAGATCCTGACGCAGCGTCGCGACGATGCGCTCGACGCCCGAGCGCCGGTCGAAGTGGCGCAGTATCAGTTGCGTCAGCGCACCGAGCGGCGCGTGCGGCACGACATTGCACGGCGGCTCGAACACGGCGCGCAGCGCGTCGATGCGCCCGGTGTCCAATGTGTCGTGCGGCATGCGCTGCAAACGTTCCTCGAAGCTCGCGAGCCAGTTGGCCGGCACGCACAGGTCGGCCAGTTGCAGGCACATCGCATCGGCGCCCGCTAGCGTCGCGCCGGTCAGCCCGACATACAGCGCAAGCTCGGGCGGCATCACGTTCAGAAAGCGGCTCGCGCCGACATCGGGCACGAAGCCGATGCGCGTCTCCGGCATCGCGATGCGGCTGCGCTCGGTCACGATGCGCAGGCGCGCCGCCTGGCCGAGGCCCATGCCCCCGCCCATCGCGATACCGTCGAGCAGCGCGACCACCGGCTTCGGAAACGTGTGCAACGCGTAGTCAAGCCGGTATTCGTCGAGAAAGAACGCGAGCCAGCGCGGGTCGCCCTGCGTTGCGAGCCGATGCACCTCGCGCACGTCGCCGCCCGCGCAAAAGCCCTTGTCGCCGGCGCCTTTCAGCACCAGCGCGACGATTCCGGGATCAGTGCGGCATTGCTCGACCAGCACGGCGAGCTCGCGCACCATCGCGTGCGACAGCGCGTTGAGCGCAGCAGGGCGGTTCAGCGTGATGATCGCCACACGGTTGACGACGCGAAACAGCACGTCCGCTTCGGCTTGCGTATTCGGCGCATTGCGCGCTTCGAGCGCAACGCTTTGCAAAGTGCTCATGGCTGCGTCTCCCTTGGTGCATGGCTCGTCTGCCAGCGCGGCGGGCGTTTTTCGAGAAACGCGTTGACGCCCTCGCGCTGATCGGCGCCATCGAACAGATCAACGAAACGCTCGCGTTCGAGCGCGAGCGCCGCCGCGCGCGGCACGCCATGCCGCGCCTGATGGATCAGCTCCTTGCTGAAGCTGACCGCCTGCGGACTCGAACCGGTGACCCGCTGCGCCATCTTCAGCGCGGCTTCACGCGCGGCGCCGCGCTCCACCACTTCTTCGACGAGGCCGATGCGCAGCGCGCTCGCCGCATCGACGCGCTCGCCGGTCAGGATCATCCGCTTGGCCCAGCCTTCGCCGACCAGCCACGGCAGCGTCTGCGTGCCGCAGCCGCAAGGCAGCAGGCCGACCGCGGTCTCTGGCAGCGCCAGCACCGCATGCTGCTCGGCGATGCGGATATCGCATGCGAGCGCGCATTCGAGACCGCCGCCCATCGCATAGCCGTTGAGCGCCGCGATCACGGCCGGCCGCGCGTTTTGCAGTGTTTCGAACGCCGCGCCGAAACGCGCCGCCGCGGCGCGCGCGACTTCGCGATCGCCGTCGGCGAAGGTGTTCAGATCGGCGCCCGCGCTGAAGAACTTCGGGCCGTCGCCGGTGATCACCAGCGCGCGCACGCGCGCATCGGCGTTCAACTGCTCGACGGTGCGCTGCAATTGCAGCAGACCGTCGGGCGTGAAAGCGTTCGCGGGCGGCCGTTTCAACGTGATCAACGCAACGGCGCCGTCGTGCGCGTAATCGAGCTCGATCATTGCGTGCCTCCCTGGCCGTCACCGCCGCGCTCTCGCGAGCGATACAGCTTGATTACCGCCGAAAAGTCCAGACGTCCCGCGCCGTTCGTGCTCATCGTTTGATAAAGCTGCTGCGCGAGCGCGCCGAGATAGACCGGCTGACGCACACCGCGCGCGGCATCGGTGGCGAGGCCGAGGTCCTTCAGCATCAGGTCGGTGCCGAAGCCGCCGGTATAGCCACGCGACGAAGGCGCGGTCTCGATCACGCCCGGCATCGGGTTATACGTGTCCGAACTCCAGCAACGCCCGGTCGACGCATTGATGATGCTGCCGAGCACCTTCGTGTCGATGCCGAGCGCCTCGCCGAGCGACATCGCCTCCGCGACGCCCGCCATCGAGATGCCGAGCACGAGGTTGTTGCAGATCTTCGCGACCTGGCCGCTGCCGGTATCGCCGCAATGGACGATGTTTTTTCCCATCGCCAGCAGAACGGGCTTGACCTGCTCGTACGCGCTCGCGCTGCCGCCGACCATGAAGGTCAGCGTGCCCGCCGCCGCGCCGCCCGTGCCGCCCGACACCGGCGCATCGACGAAGCTGTTGCCATGCGCCGCGGCGAGTTCGGCAAACGCCTTCACGCTGGCGGGATCGATCGTGCTCGAATCGATGATCGGCACGCCCGGCGCAATGCCGGCGAGGATGCCGTCGTCCGCGACGAGCACGCTGCGCACGTGAGCCGCGGCGGGCAGCATCGTGATCACGCATTCGACGTCGCTCGCGGCGGCCTTCGGCGAGCCGGCCGCTTGCGCGCCCGCATCGACGAGCGTGCGCACGGCCTGTGCGCTGAGATCGAACACGTTGAGCGCGTGGCCCGCCTTCAGCAGGTTCAGCGCCATCGGCGCGCCCATGTTGCCGAGTCCGATAAAGCCTGTTTTCATGGTGTCGTCTCCGTATGTGCGTTCAATGCGTTCAATGCGTTCAACGCAGGCGGATCGTCGTGTTGACGCCGTCGCTGACGGTGTCGTCGTCGAACCAGCGCGCGGTGACCGTCTTCGTCTGCGTGTAGAACTGCACGACCTGCTTGCCGTACGGACCGAGATCGCCGAGTTTCGAGCCGCGCGAGCCGGTGAAGCTGAAAAACGGCACCGGCACCGGAATCGGAATGTTGATGCCGACCTGGCCGATATCGATCTCGCTCTGGAACTTGCGCGCCGCCGCGCCGCTTTGCGTAAACAGGCCCACGCCGTTGCCGAACGGGTTTGCGTTGACGAGCGCGATCGCATCGTCGAGCGTCGCGACGTTGACCACCGCGAGCACCGGTCCGAAGATTTCGGTGCGGTAGATTTCCATGTCGGTCGTGACGTCGTTGAATACCGTCGGGCCGATGAAGTTACCCTGCTCATAGCCCTGCACGTTCACATCCCGGCCGTCGAGCGCGAGTGTCGCGCCCTCCTTCACGCCCGCGTCGATCAGACCGAGAATGCGTTGCTTCGCCGCGCGAGACACGACCGGCCCGACATCGGTGCCCGGCTCGTGCCCCGCGTTGACCTTCAGCGTCTTCGCCTTCGCGACGAGTTCGGGCAGCCACTCGCGCGCGGCGCCGACCAGCACCGCCACCGAAGTCGCCATGCAGCGCTGACCCGCCGCGCCGAACGCGGCGCCCGCGAGCGCGTTGAGCGTCTGTTCGCGGTTCGCGTCGGGCAGCACCACCGCGTGGTTCTTCGCGCCCATC
Source organism: Paraburkholderia sp. BR10954 (assembly GCF_040965775.1). Taxonomy (NCBI): domain Bacteria; kingdom Pseudomonadati; phylum Pseudomonadota; class Betaproteobacteria; order Burkholderiales; family Burkholderiaceae; genus Paraburkholderia; species Paraburkholderia sp. BR10954. Next base: position 514,867 of record NZ_JBFRCK010000001.1, on the reverse strand, counting down.
ATCGCTTGCACGCGTTTGCCGTGTTCGCTGCCGAGGCGATACACGTGCGTGCCGACCGCCGTCGAGCCGACGAACGAAATCGCCTTTACCAGTTCATGCGCGCACAGCGCATCGACCACTTCCTTGCCGCCGTGCACGACGTTCAGCACGCCCTTCGGCACGCCGGCTTCGAGCGCAAGTTCGACGAGCTGCATCGTCGACAGCGGGTCTTGCTCGGATGGCTTCAGCACGAAGGTATTGCCGCACACGAGCGCCATCGGGAACATCCACAGCGGGATCATCGCGGGGAAATTGAACGGCGTGATGCCGACGCAGACGCCGAGCGGCTGACGCAGCGTGTAGGTGTCCACGCCACCGGCGACGTTCTCGGCGAATTCACCCTGCTGCAACGTGCCGATAGAACACGCGTGCTCGACGACTTCCAGACCGCGGAAGATGTCGCCCTCCGCATCGGGAATCGTCTTGCCCTGCTCGGCCGACAGCGTCCTCGCGATGCGCGGCATATGCTCGCGAATCAGCGCCTGGTACTTCAGCATGATGCGCATGCGCGCGCCAATCGGCGTGTCCTTCCACGTTTTGAACGCGGCGTGCGCGCTGCGCACCGCCGCGTCGACTTCCGCGACGGTCGCGAACGGCACGCGCGCGAGCGCCGCCTGGGTGGCCGGGTTCACGATGTCGCGCCACTCGGTCGTCTTCGATTCGACGAACTCGCCGTTAATCAGCAGTTTGACGGTGGCCACGGCGCCGGCGACGTCGCGGCTGGTCTCGTTCGAAGCAAGGGTGCTCATGCTGAAACTCCTGTGCGATGGCCGCGCGGCGGCCGGACAGTGATAGAAAGGAAAAAACAGTGCCCCGACGCGTTGAATCCGAAGCTCGAATTCAACACGCGCGATTCAGACCGGGGCGGCAAAGCCAGCAATGGCGAGGAATGAAGACAGTCAACGCAAGTCGGGGAAATCCTCTTCCCAGTACTCGTCGGGCAGACGCGCGGGTTCGGCCGCACGCTCCATTTCGCGGCGTCGTAACTCGACGCGGCGGATCTTGCCGGAGATCGTCTTCGGCAGTTCGCTGAATTGCAGACGACGAATTCGCTTGTATGGCGCGAGTTTTTCGCGCGAGAACGCGAACACCGCGCGCGCGAGTTCGGGACCGGCCTCATAGCCCTGACGCACGGTGACGAACGCCTTCGGCACCGACAGACGCAACGCGTCCGCGCTCGGCACGACGGCCGCCTCGCCGATCGCTTCGTGTTCGATCAGCACGCTTTCGAGTTCGAACGGACTCAGCCGATAGTCGGACGACTTGAACACGTCGTCCGAGCGGCCGACGTACACGTAGTAGCCGTCGTTTCGACGCAGCGCGACATCCGACGTGCGATAGAAACCGTTGCGCATCGCCTGCGCGGTCGCGTTGGCATTGTTCGCGTAGCCGGTCATCAGGCCGAGCGGCCGTTCGGCGAGCGGCAGCGCGATTTCGCCTTCGGTCACGGGTTGGTCGTCGGCATCGAGCAGTTCGATTTTATAGCCCGGCAGCGCACGCCCCATCGAGCCGGGCACGACCGGCTGGCCCGGCGAATTGCCGATCTGGCAGGTCGTCTCGGTCTGGCCGTAGCCATCGCGGATCATGATGTCCCACGCGTGCTTGACGCGCTCGATGACCTCCGGATTCAGCGGCTCGCCCGCGCCGACGATCTCGCGCAGCTTCACCGGATAGTCGCCGAGCGGCTCCTGCACGAGCATGCGCCAGACGGTCGGCGGCGCGCACAGCGTGGTCACATTGAAGCGCACCAGCGCGCCGAGTGTGTCTTTCGGCACGAAGCGCGGGACGTTGAACACGAACACGCAGGCCTGCGCGTTCCACGGCGCGAAGAAGCAGCTCCACGCGTGCTTGGCCCAGCCCGGCGAGCTGATGTTCCAATGGATGTCACCGGGTTGCAGGCCGATCCAGTACATCGTCGACAGATGCCCGACCGGATAGCTCTGATGCGTATGCTCGACGAGCTTCGGCTTCGACGTGGTGCCGGACGTGAAGTACAGCAGCATCGGATCGCTGGCGTGGGTGATGCCGTCCGGTGTGAAGTCCGGCGACGCCTCGTACGCGGCGGCGACATCTATCCAGCCGTCGCGCGGCGCGCCGACCGAGAAGCGCGTGAGCGGCACATCGAGCGCATCGAATTTGCCCAGCTCCGCGCTGTCGACCACAGCGAACTTCGCGCCGCCGATCTGCACGCGGTCGCGCACGTCGTCGGCGGATAGCTGCGTGGTGGCGGGCAGCACGATCGCGCCGAGCTTCATCGCAGCGAGCATCACGTCCCATAGCTCGACGCGGTTCGGCAGCATCAGCAGCACACGGTCGCCTCGGCCGACGCCCGCGCCGCGCAGAAAGTTCGCCATCCGCGACGACCGCTCCGACATCTGCGCGTACGACAGACGCAGACCGTCGCTGGAAGGATCGTCGACGATCCACAGCGCGGGGTTGTCGTTGTCGCGCGCAATCGCGTCGAAGTAGTCGAGCGCCCAATTGAACTCGCCGAGCGCTGGCCACGTGAATTCGCGGTACGCGCGCTCGTAGTCGGTGCGATGGCGCACTAGCAGATCGCGCGCGTCGAGAAAGGCTTTCGCTGCTGTCATCGTCGTCTCCAGGTTGGCGCGGGATGCGCTCGTCTTTTTTTCCGCTGACATCTTGCCGCGGTGCTTCAACGAAGCATCCACGGCCAGGCTATTGTGCGCTCAAACGCCACCTTCAAACATGGCGCGCGATCACCATCCGCTGCACCTCGCTCGTCCCTTCGTAAATCTGCGTGATGCGCGCATCGCGATAGTGGCGCTCCACCGCATAGTCCTCCAGATAGCCGTAGCCGCCATGAATCTGGATCGCGTTCGAGCAGATCTCCTCGGCCAGCTCCGACGCGAACAGCTTCGCCTGCGACGCCTCCGACAGACACGGCCGCCCCGCCGAGCGCAGCCGCGCCGCGTGATGCACGAGCAGGCGCGCGGCGTTCAGGCGCGTCGCCATGTCGGCGAGCATGTTGGCGATGGTCTGATGATCCTTCAGCGGCTTGCCGAACTGTTCGCGCTCGCTCGCGTAGCGGCGCGCGGCATCGAACGCGGCGCGCGCGATGCCGACCGCCTGCGCGGCGATGCCGATGCGCCCCCCTTCGAGATTCGACAGCGCGATGCGCAGACCCTCGCCCGGTTCGCCGAGCAGGTTGGCCTCGGGCACCGCGCAGTGATCGAGCGAGATCGGACAGGTGTCGGACGCGCGAATGCCGAGCTTGTGCTCCGGCCGGCCGACGTCGAAGCCCGGCGTCATGGTCGGCACGATGAAGGCCGACAGGCCGCGCTTGCCGCGCTCGGGATCGGTGACCGCGAACACGATTGCGAGCCCGGCGCGCGCGCCGTTGGTCACGAACTGCTTGCTGCCGTTCAGAATCCACTGCCCGTCGTGCAGCTGCGCGCGGGTGCGCAGATTGTTCGCTTCGGAGCCCGCCTGCGGCTCGGTCAGGCAGAACGCGCCGATCGTGCGGCCAGTGGCAAGGTCGCGCAAATAGCGGTCCTTCTGCGCAGCGCTGCCGAAGTTCAGGATCGGCGCGCAGCCGACCGAGTTGTGCACGCTCATCAGCGTCGCGCAGGCCGCGCAGCCGGCTGCGATCTCTTCGAGCGCGAGCGCGTAGGCAACGTAGTCGGTGTAGGAGCCGCCCCACTCGGCCGGCACCATCATGCCCAGAAAACCGAGTTCGCCCATCTGCGCGACGACCTCGGCCGGCAGTTGCGCGTCGCGATCCCATTGCGCCGCATGCGGCGCGAGACAGTCGGTCGCGAAGTCGCGCGCGGCGTCGCGGATCATCCGTTGTTCGTCGGTGTAGAAGCTGTCCATGACTGCGTCCTCGTGGGTGCTGACGGCGGTGCTGGCGATCTCGGTGATGCGGCAAGTGTAGGCAAGCGGCTCGCGCCACTCGATGCTCGCTCCGCTCACATTTGCTGAGCGCTTTTGCCATACTGCTACCATGCGTGTGCATGCAGCCTCGTCATTTCAGGGGCTTCACGAACCACGAGCCAACCGATGCTGAGCGCTTTTGCAAGAGAAGCCGAATTCCGATGAAAAGCGACAAAGGCACGATCTCCGTCAGTCTCGTCGAGGAAACGCTCGCGCTCGCAACGGCGCGCGGGCTCGATGCGCGAGCGTTCGCCGAGGCGGCCGGCATCGCCGCGCCGATGCTCGCGTCGCCGAAAAGCCGCGTGTCGTCGGCGCAATACGGCGCGCTGTGGGCCGGCATCGCGCGCGCGCTCGACGACGAGTTCTTCGGCCAGGACTCGCATCCGATGAAAAGCGGCAGCTTCATCGCGATGACGCAGATGGCGCTCGGCGCGCGCAACGGCGCGCAAGCGCTCGCGCGCGCGGTCGGCTTCATGCGGCTGGTGCTCGACGATCTCGGCGCGACGATCGACACCGAGGCCGAGCGCGTGCGCCTGAAGTTCGTCGAACGCGCGGGCGCGCGCAAGCCGGCGATGTTCACTTACGCGACGTATTTCATCCTCGTGTACGGACTCGTCTGCTGGCTCGTCGGCCGGCGCATTCCGTTGCTCGAAGCGCGCTTTCGCTGCGCCGCGCCGCCGGCCGCGCACGAATACCGGCTGATGTTCTGCGAAGACATGCATTTCGACGAGCCCGAGTCGTACGTCGATCTCGACCCCGCGTTTCTGGAGCTGCCGGTGATCCAGACTTCGCGCTCGGCGCGTCCGTTTCTGCGCGATGCGCCGGGCAGCTTCATCGTCAAGTACCGCAATCCCGGTTCGCTCGCCGCGCGCGTGCGCAAGACGCTGCGCGCACTGCCGATGTCTGGCTGGCCCGCGGCCGATCAGATGGCCGCGCGCCTGCACGTCGCCGAGGCGACGATGCGGCGGCATCTGAAGCAGGAGGGCCACACGTATCAGTCGATCAAGGACGCGCTGCGGCGCGACATCGCGATTGCCGAACTGCAGCGCACACAGCGCACGATCGCCGATATCGCGAACGCCGTCGGCTTCGCCGAGCCGAGCGCGTTTCATCGCGCGTTCCGCAAATGGACCGGCATGCGCCCGACCGACTATCGGCCGGCCCGGGCCACGGGGCTCGATCTCACGCTTCGCGCCGAATCGGACTAATCTTTAAGCGGCAACCGGCCAGCCTTGATCGAGGTATGGGCCCGCGCCGCCGGTTCGCACCGGCTGGCGCGACGGCCGTCAGCGATGAACACGACTCCGCGTCTCCCGCTCCGGCAGTCCGGTCCGCGCACGCCGCTTATCCGCGGCGGCATCGCGGGCCGTTTGATGCGCGGCATCGCCGTGCTCGGCGTGCTATGCGCGCTCGGCTTCGCGACGTGCGGAGCGCTGGCGCCGCTGCAAGCGGCCAATGCGGCGACACCGGCCAACGTCGGTGCCGCGACCTCGAACAGCGTCGAGGTGATTCCGGTGAACGGCGCGATCGGGCCGGCCACCGCCGATTTCATCGTGCGGGGTTTACAGCGCGCGGAGAGCCAGCACGCGCAGCTCGCGGTGCTGCAACTCGATACGCCCGGCGGACTCGACACGTCGATGCGGCAGATCATCAAGGCGATCCTCGCCTCCCCGGTGCCGGTCGCGACCTTCATCGCGCCGAGCGGCGCGCGCGCCGCCAGCGCCGGCACCTACATCGTCTACGCGAGCCATATCGCGGCGATGGCGCCGGGCACCAACCTCGGCGCCGCGACGCCGATCCAGATTGGCATCGGCGGCAACGAGCCACCCGGTGGCGGCGGCCCGCCGGGAATGCCGGGCACGCCTGGAACACCGGGAACCCAAGGCACTCCAGGCACGCCGGGACTGCCGGACATGCGCACGCTGCCCGGCGGCGCGTCCGGGCCAACGTCCGCGCCTGCGGCACCCGGCGCATCATCCGAAGCCGCCAGCGCGCTGCCGCTCGACACCCAATCGACCGAACTGCGCAAGCAGGTCCACGATGCCGCCGCCTACATCCGCGGCCTCGCGCAGATGCGCGGGCGCAACGCCGACTGGGCCGAGCGCGCGGTCCGCGAAGCGGTCAGCCTGTCCGATGAAGAAGCGCTCGCGCAGCACGTCGTCGATATCGTCGCGCGCGACGTGCCCGACCTGCTGCGCCAGCTGAACGGCCGCACAGTCGTCACGAGCGCCGGCAGCGTCACGCTGCAGACCGCGCATGCGCCGCTGATCACGCTCGAACCCGACTGGCGCAGCCGCTTCCTCGCCGTGATCACCGATCCGAGCGTCGCGCTGATTCTGCTGATGCTCGGCATGTACGGCCTGTTCTTCGAATTCGCCAATCCGGGCTTCGTGCTGCCCGGCGTGGTCGGCGCGATCAGCCTGCTGCTCGGCCTGTTCGCGATGCAGATGCTGCCCGTCAGCTATGTCGGCCTCGGGCTGATCTTTCTCGGCATCGCCTTTCTGATCGGCGAAGCATTCCTGCCGACCTTCGGCTCGCTCGGTTTCGGCGGCGTGGTCGCGTTCGTGGTCGGCGCAATGATGCTGATGGATACCGATGTGCCTGGCTACGGCATCCCGCTGCCGCTGATCGCCGCGGTCGTCGTGTTCAGCGTCGCGTTCGTGCTCGGCGTGTCGCGGCTCGCGCTGCGCGCGCGGCGCCGGCCGGTCGTGACGGGCTCGGAGGCGCTGATCGGCTGCGTCGGCGTGGTGCTGGACGGCGGCTTGCTGCCCGAACCCGAACACTCGGCCAGCGGCCCGCTGGGCGGCTGGGCGCGCGTGCACGGCGAGCGCTGGCGCGTGTCGAGCACGACGCCGGCCGCGCCGGGGCAGAGCGTGCGCGTCACGGCGCGCAACGGGCTCACGCTGACCGTGGTGCCCGTCAAACCGGCCGCCCCAATACAAGGACAAGGAGAACCCTCATGATCGGCTTCACATTCGGCTTCGGCAGCATCCTCATCCTGCTCGTGGCCGTGCTGATCGCGTCGTCGGTGCGGATTTTTCGCGAGTACGAGCGCGGCGTCGTGTTCATGCTCGGCCGCTTCTGGAAGGTCAAGGGGCCCGGACTGGTGCTGATCATTCCGATCGTGCAGCAGGCGGTGCGGATGGATCTGCGCACCGTCGTGTTCGACGTGCCGACACAGGACGTAATCACCCGCGACAACGTGTCGGTGAAGGTGAATGCGGTCGTGTATTTCCGCGTCGTCGATCCGGAGAAGGCGGTGATCCAGGTCGCGCGCTACTTCGAGGCGACCAGCCAGCTGGCGCAAACGACGCTGCGCGCGGTGCTCGGCAAGCACGACCTCGACCAGCTGCTGTCCGAGCGCGAGCAGCTGAACACCGACATCCAGAAGGTGCTCGACGCGCAAACCGATGCGTGGGGCATCAAGGTGTCGATCGTCGAGATCAAGCACGTCGATATCAACGAAACGATGATCCGCGCGATCGCGCGTCAGGCTGAGGCCGAGCGCGAACGGCGCGCCAAGGTGATTCACGCGGAAGGCGAGTTGCAGGCGTCGAGGCAGCTGCTCGAAGCGGCGCAGACGCTGGCGCGCCAGCCGCAGGCGATGCAGCTGCGCTATTTGCAGACGCTGACGACGATCGCCGCCGACAAGAACTCGACGATCGTGTTTCCGCTGCCGGTCGACCTGGTGAGCGCGGTGATGGAACGGTTCAACAAGCCTTCGACGTGATAGGACGAGATTTTGTCAGGACGCCCATTTGGCATCGACTAGCGCCGAAATTTTGAAGTTTTAGCCAAACCCGCCCGCTTCCGCGTTGCTTGCGCTCCGTGGGGAACTCGGCTCGCGGCGGGTTCGATCCGCCGGCAGAAATGGTGCGCTGCTTTTTTCCGCCTCACCAGGCGCGCACCGAAAAACGACCAGGCCCGGCTGTTTTTCCGCTCCGCAGGAGCCCGCCATGAATCTGTTCTCCCGCATTGGACTCGGCGCGCTGGTTGCCGCCGTGAGTATCAGCACCGTCTACGCGCAAGCGGTGATGCAGCCCAACGACCCGTCGGCGCCGAAAACGCGCGCCCAGGTCCGCGCCGAACTCATCGAATGGCTTGCCGCCGGCTACGATCCGAACGACTGGGTCAACTATCCGGAGAACGCGCAGGAAGCCGGCCGGATCGTCGCGCAACGCCGCGCAGAGCGGCAAGGCCTCGAACCGACGACAGTGCAGTAAAAGCAGTCGCTGCCGCACCCGCAGCCTGAATGCCGCCCGCCGCGGGCGGCAGGGAAACCCTTTGCGTCGCGGCAAGGTATCATCCCGTCCCTCCACCCCCCACGCAGCAAACCAGCCGCACCTAGCCGGAATCCGCACCATGCCAATCTGGGTCGATGCCGACGCCTGCCCGGCCGTCGTCAAGGACATGCTTTATCGCGCGGCGCGCCGCACCGGCATGCCGCTGACGCTGGTCGCCAACGCGTTCCTGCGCGTGCCGCCGTCGCCGCTGATCCGCGCGATCCAGGTGCCGGCCGGCTTCGACGCCGCCGATCAGCTGATCGTCGAGCGCGTCGTCGCGGGCGACCTCGTGATCACCGGCGACATCCCGCTGGCCGCCGCCGTGCTGGCAAAAAATGCCCACGCGCTCGATCCGCGCGGCAACTGGTTCACGCCCGGCACGATCGAAGAACGGCTGCGCATGCGCTCGATGCTCGACCAGTTGCGCGCGAGCGGCGTCGACACGGGCGGTCCGTCCGCCTTCAGCGCGCGGGATGGCAAGACGTTTGCTGGCGAACTCGATCGCTGGCTCGCGCGTCATGCGCCGCGCGGTGATGTGCCGGCGCCACAGTCGCCCGGCAAACCGCCCGCCTGACGGGCCCGAGAGGGCTGCCGGCGCAGCCGCAATCGACGAGGCGCCGCCGTTGGTGTTTACAATTCCGCCGTAACATCGCCGCGCCCCGTTTTGCCGGGCTGCGCGGCGACTGCCTCAATCACAAAAACACTTTCCGAACGACGAAAGAGAAAACCCGCCACATGGACTCGATCAAACGCTACTTCGGCTTCGACGCCGTCGACACCAACCTGCGCACCGAGGTGCTAGCCGGCGTGACCACCTTCCTGACGATGGCCTACATCATCTTCGTGAACCCGGCGATTCTCGGCGACGCCGGCATGCCGAAGAGCGCGGTGTTCGTCGCGACCTGCATCGTGTCCGCGCTCGCGTCTCTGATCATGGGTCTGTACGCGAACTACCCGATCGCGCTCGCGCCCGGCATGGGCCTGAACGCGTACTTCGCGTACACGGTCGTCAAGGGCCTGGGCTACACGTGGGAGGCCGCGCTCGGCGCGGTGTTCATCTCCGGCTGCCTGTTCCTGATCGTTACGCTGTTCCGCGTGCGCGAGGTGATCGTCAAGGGCATCCCGCATTCGATCCGGATCGCGATCACCGGCGGTATCGGCCTCTTTCTCGCGATCATTTCGCTGAAGTCGGCCGGCGTCGTGGTCGGCAATCCGGCCACGCTCGTCACGCTCGGCAATCTGCACGACGCGCACGTCGTGCTCGCGGCGATCGGCTTCTTCGGCATCGTCACGCTCGATCATCTGCGCGTGCGCGGGGCGATCCTGATCGGTATCGTCGGCGTGACGATCCTGAGCTTTTTCTTTGGCGGCAACCAGTTTCACGGCGTCTTGTCGATGCCGCCGTCGATCGCGCCGACGCTGTTCCAGCTCGATATCCGCACCGCGCTGTCGAGCGGCATTCTGAACGTGGTACTGGTGTTCTTCCTCGTCGAGCTGTTCGATGCGACCGGCACGCTGATGGGCGTCGCGAACCGCGCGGGGCTGCTCGTCGAAGGCAAGATGCATCGGCTGAATCGCGCGCTGCTCGCCGACAGCACCGCGATTCTCGCCGGCTCGATGCTCGGCACGTCGTCGACGACCGCGTATATCGAAAGCGCGTCCGGCGTGCAGGCCGGCGGCCGTACCGGCGCGACCGCGATCACGGTCGCCTTGTTGTTCGTCGCGGCGCTGTTTTTCGCGCCGCTCGCCGAAGTGGTGCCGCCGTATGCGACCGCGCCCGCGCTGCTGTACGTGTCGTGCCTGATGCTGCGCGAACTGGTCGACCTGCCGTGGGACGACGCGACCGAAGTCGTGCCGGCCGCGCTGACCGCGCTGCTGATGCCGTTCACCTACTCGATCGCGAACGGCGTCGCGTTCGGCTTCATCTCGTACGCGGCGCTCAAGCTGCTGACGGGCCAGGCGCGCCAGGTGAAGCTGGTCGTGTGGATCATCGCGGCGATTTTCCTGTTCCGGTATTTCTATCTCGGCAGCGAGTGAGGACCTCGCGCGGTTCGGTTGCGTGGTCGAAAGTGTCGTCGGGTTCGGCGAACGTTTATCATCCGATGTTTCGAACGACGATCGATCGGGTCGCGATAGATCGGGTCGCCCCCAGGAGCCGCCATGTCCTCATATAACCGCACGACGGACCGCTACACGAGGCCCGCGATTTTCTTCCACTGGATGATTTTTCTGCTGGTCGCGCTGGCCTATCTGGCCATCGAAATCCGCGGACCGCGCGGCTCCGACGGCCGCGAGTTCTGGACCGGCGTGCATTTCTGGGCGGGCACGCTGGTGCTCGTGCTGGCTGTGCTGCGGCTGCTTTGGAGACTGTGGGCCGGCGCGCCCGAGGAACTCGAAAACAACCGGCTGCTCGCTTTTGTCGCGCGCTCCGCGCACCTCGCGCTCTATGTGTTCATCTTCGCGCAGCCGCTGCTCGGTATCCTGATGGTCAACGCGGGCGGGCGGCCGGTATCGCTCGCGTGGACGGACATCAGCTTCACGCTGGTGCGTGCGGATTCGATCGCGCGGCCGCTGTTGAAGGACGCACACGAGTGGCTCGGCAACGTGTTCTATTGGGTGATCGGACTGCATGCGCTCGCGGCCATCGCGCACCATGTGGTGTTCAAGGATCGGGCGCTGCGGCGGATCATTTGAAAGCGATGGGGTTGGCTGCGTGCAGTCAGTTACGCCAGTTCGCCTCATAAAAACGCACGTAGCCGCTTCTGAGCACGAGACACTGCGCGCGCGTTTCCGACAACAGCCGGCGCGTGGCGGCCTCGATGCGCGGCCGGTGCGTGTCGAACGCAACGATCATGTCCTCCTGCCGGGGGGACGCGGCGCCGAAGTGATCCTCGAGCGCTTCCGCGGTGATCATGCACTCCACCCTCTGCCCATCGACCATTGCCGGAAACGCCAAGGTAAGTTCGCGACCTGAATATTCAGGGGCTTCGTTCGGAAATTGGATCTGCATGGGAGTCACCTGGAAGAGTGCGCGTACGATGCGCTCGGGTAATGCACGCGCTGATTGCTTGCTATCGCGCCAGCCGCTCGTTCCTCCTTGTCCCATGCAGTCGACGCGGGCCGTCATCTCAACGCGGCATAGTCAGTTCGCGCCACGCGGAGGTGAATTGATTCACTTTAGACGAGTTCGGGCCAGGTGCAAGATTTCCCCGATTTTTTCTTGACAACGCGACTGATTTGCCTATGTTGCAGCGCGGTATCAAGCGGTGCCCGATCCCGTGTAAAGTGTCGCGCACCAAGTGATTAACCTGCACGATGTCCGCCCCCACCCGCCCGCCTGTAGTTCGCGTCGAACCGCTCGGCCAGAGCTTCGAAGCGCCCGATTCGCTGACGATTCTCGAAGCCGCCGCTTTCGCGAATCTGCGTTTGCCGCGTTCGTGCCGCAACGGCACCTGCCGCACATGCTTGTGCCGGATGACGTCCGGGCGTGTGCGCTATTCGATTGAATGGCCCGGTGTGAGCCGTGAGGAAAAGGCGGACGGTTATATCCTGCCGTGCGTGGCGATCGCGGAAACCGACGTGGTGATCGAAGTGCCGGATGCGGTCGTGATACCGGTGGGGTGAATGATGGCGCGAGCGTGAGCGCGACGCGCCCACACTCGCGGACGCTTCAGACGCCGCGTGTTACCGCCCATTGCCCATCGCGCGGGCGATTTTCTTGTCCGTGTTGTACTGGCTCAGCGCATACACCGACCAGATGGCCGCCGGCACCCAGCCGATCACCGTGATTTGCAGAATCAGGCAGATGATGCCCGCAAACAGACGGCCGATCGTGAAAAACTGCAACCACGGCAGAATGATGGCAAGCAAAAGGCGCATTCGGTTTTCCTGTTCCTGTCGTTAAGGCAGCATGCGGTAGTCCGAGAGGGACGCATCTGCTTCGTTGTTGAACTCATCGAGCGGCGCGAAGCGCGGCACCTTGACGCCGTCCTGCTCGACCAGCTCGAAAAACACCGTCGCTGGACGGGTCCAGATCGTACCATTGGCCGCCTTGTAGACGATCATCGTGACCGTCGGATCCGATTCGAGCGTGGCCTCGCAGACCAGTTCGTAAAGGCCGCCTTTGTAGTGTCGGTAGCGCATCGCGTATGTCCTTATTTTGGGCGTCATCGAAGCATTTTCAAGCACCGAGCGCCTGAGCTCAGCCGCCCTCTTTCATCTGCTTCAGGATCTTGTAGACGGTCGCGCGACCCATCGTCAGCACCGCGGCCACGTAGTTCGCCGAGCTGCGGCCACGAAACGCGCCCTGCGCGTGCAGCGCTTCGACGATTTCACGCTTGTGCTCGCGCGTCAGCGCATTGATGCCGATCTGCCGGTCGCGCAACCACGTGTGCAGATACGTGTTGATGCGGTCCTGCCAGTCGTCGCGGAACAGATCGTCGCCTGGCGCGTCCGTCATCGTGCCGCCCTTGATGAACAGATCGAGCGTCGAGCGCACGTCTTCGAACACCGCGATGTTGAAGTTCACGCACAGGATGCCGGCGGGCTTGCCATCGTCGTCGAGCAGGATGTTGCTCACGCAGCGCATGCGGCGCCCGTCCCAGTTCAGTTTCTCGTAGGGACCGATGGTCTGGCCGCGCGCCGCGAAGTGCGCGTCGTCGAGCACCGACGGCGCGCCCACCTCGAGCCGCGACAGATTGTTCGCCAGATACGCGATGGTCTGATCGCGCAGATCGTGAATCACCACTTCGGCGCACGGATAGAGCAGCGCGGCGATGCCGTCGGCAATCGGCGCGTAGCGCTTTAACAGCAGGTCTTTGACAGGAGACACGTTCGGGTTGCGCAAGGAAAAAACGCGAGGTTCGAAGGAGGCGGCGCGCGATCGCGAATGCCGACGATGCCAGATGCCAGCAGCAGGCTTCGGCGCGCACGCTCGGTCCGCCATTCAGGAAGCCGCCATTGTAGCGGCCTCGCGCTGGCGCCGCGAATCGCCGCCGGACGGCAATTTTGTCCACCTCGCGAGCGCATTTTTTTCGTGCGATAAACGCTGAACCACCGACATCCAACCGAACGGAGCCGACCGATGGCCACACTCGAAGCGCTTCGCGCCGTGCTCGACGACACGCGTACGCCTGAGATCATTCGCAATCACGTCATCGATTCGCTGCAGTACGCACTGCGCAACTATGGTCAGGTCTTCACGGCGAAGGAAGTCGAATGGCTGGCCGGCTGGGACGATGCGCGCTTGCCGCTGGCGGCCGCGCGCGAATTGCAGAAGCGCGTCGCCGAGACGTCGCGCTGACGCCCGCAATGCCCTGCCAGGCGGCCGTTCCGGCCGTGCACTGAAGTTTGCACTATCCAATCAGCCCTATTTCAGGCATCATATTGCAATAGTTGCACCTCGCACCCATATAGCACTGGCAGCACCAGGCAGTCTCAACCCGGCATCTCCGCACCACCCCCGACAGTTCGACCGCCCCTTATCGGCGATCCCGTCACTCCGGCAATGCGCCGTCCGCATTCGCCGCCGCGAGAAGTACACCGAGCGGTCGTTCAGCATCATGCGTCCGGCGCACGAATTGGCGCGCCGCTTCAGCGTTTTCGGTCGAATCCGCGTTTTCGCGCGACCGCTCGAGCCATTGTCATTGAGCCGCCGGGTCTAGCAGGCCTGTGCCAACCATTTTCATCGCGGCGCGCCCATCGGGTGCTGCGCCGCCGGTCCGCGTCGCGACGCCTCGAGCAGACGTTGCCGGAAGCAGCGCCCCGCACGCGGCGCGCGGACCACGCAATACAGGACACGTTTTCATGAATTCAGCAGTCAAGACCTACAAAGGTTACGAAATTCACCCGCTCGTTTATCCGCGCCGCCCGCCGGGCGCGCAAGCGACGCGCAATCCTGGCGCCGGTTACGACGCATCGGTGCGGATCTGCCGCGTCGGCGCCAATCCGGCGGCCGACGGCCGGGTGTTCCGTCTGCAGTATCTGTTTCCGTTCGACGGCATGGGCAAGGCGCGCATCGCGTGCATGGCGCACGCGGAACGGCTGATCGACGGCCAGGTGAGCGGTCAATCGGTCAGCGATCTTTGAGCGGCGTCATCGGCGCGTCACTCATGTCGCGCAGCGTGCGTTTGGGCGCCGCTGCTTTTCCAACGAATCCACAGTCGCGCCGCTCGCAATGCCCGCGGCCGATTTCCCCTTTATCCCATCGACCAGGAGTGATGCATGGCGAAAGAAGAACTGATTGAACTTGACGGTATCGTCGACGAAGTGCTTCCGGATAGCCGCTACCGCGTGACGCTCGACAACGGCGTCGTGGTCGGCGCTTATGCGTCCGGACGGATGCGCAAGAACCATATCCGTATTCTCGCGGGCGATCGCGTGACGCTCGAAATGTCGGTCTACGACCTGACCAAGGGGCGGATCAATTTCCGCCACAAGGACGAACGCCCGAGCGGTGGCGGTGCGCCACGACCGGCGTCGCAGGGTGCGCGGCGCAGATAAGCAGTGATGACGGCGCCGCCCTGCGTACCTGCGATGCCATTGCATTGCAGGTGACGCGGGCAGCCCGCCCGAACCTCGAGAGTCAGCGCGAGGCCGTACAGACTCGCGCCCCACCTTCGGCTCCGCGTTCTGCTCGGACGAACGCGCGGCGTCTTGACTGAAATCTGGCGGCGCGCCGCTTCGGCGACCCACCCACGTCGCAGCGTCTCGCTAAACTCCGAACACCGCCCCCAGATCCTCCCCATCCGCGCTTTTGCGCACCTGCTCGACCACCCGCTCCTCCAGCTCCGACAGATGCTCGCGCATTGCCGTCAACGCGGCTTGCAGGTCGCCGGCATCGAGTGCGTCGATGATCCGCGCATGCTCATCGGCGGAACAACTCGAACCCTTCGACGGATCGAACAGCGCCTTGTACAGCTCGGTCTTCGCGACCAGTTGCCCGACCAGTCCAAGCAACTCGGTGCCGCCCGCCAGTTCCGTCAGCAGCACGTGAAACTGGCCCGCGAGGCGCACGGATTCATCGATGGCGCCCGCGCGCAGTGCCTTTTCCTCGCTGCGCACATGCGCGCGCAAGCGCCGTTTATGCGCGGCGCTCAGCGCATCGCAAAGCGATGCGACGATGCCCGCCTCGACGATCTGCCGCGCCCGATACACCTGACGAATATCCTCCTCCGACGGCGACGGCACGAACGCGCCGCGATTCGCCTCGAGCACGAGCTTGCCCTCGAAGCCTAGCCGCGCGAGCACCTTGCGCAGCGCGCCGCGCGTGCAGCCGAACGCGGCCGCGAGATCGCGCTCGACCAGTTGCGCACCGGGCCGCAAACGCCCCTGCAGCAGGGCCGAGGTAATCGACGCATAAATGCGCTCTTCGACGCTCGGCGAGGCGTCGCCGCTTGCGGATGAAGCGGATGAAGCGGATGAAGCGGAGGAAGCGGAGGAAGAACGCGGGGAACGCGCAGCCATGATTTCAGTGACCGTGGACGGTGGATAACAAAGAACGGAACAACGCCGCAGCATTCTAGCGATGCCCCGCGCACGACGCCAATCTGCCTGGCTACGCCGCCGCTTATACGGGACATTCGCGCAAATGGTTAACCATGTTCTGTTACTATGGTTGACCAAAACGGAGACTGCAAGGTTTTCCGCAGTCCGGCTCTCAGGCTCGCCATGAATTTGCCCACCAGCGCTACTCCCCACAGTACCTCCGCAAACCGCGCCCGCGCCGCGCTCACATGGCACGACCTCGCGTGGCTCGGCGCGATCGTCGTGATCGGCATCAATCTGCGGCCATTGCTGACCTCGATCAGCCCGTTGATGACGACGATTCGCGACGCGACCGGCCTGAGCTTCTACGGCGCGTCATTGCTGACCAGCCTGCCGGTCGTCGCGATGGGCGTCGGCGCATTCGGCGCGGCGGCGTTGACGCGCGGCGTCGGCGAAACGCGCGGAGTGGCGCTCGGCCTCGTCGCGATCGCGCTTGCATGCGCGGCGCGCTGGCTGGCGTCGAGCGGCTTCACGCTGCTGCTCTCGACGGCGCTGCTTGCGGGCGCCGGCGTCGCCGCGATTCAGGCGCTGCTGCCCGCCGTCATCAAGCAGCGTTTCCACGCCCGCGTGCCACTCGCGATGGGCGTGTTCTCCGCGTCGATCATGGGCGGCGGCGGCCTCGGCGCGAGTCTGACTCCGTGGGTCAGCCGCGCGATGCATTCCTGGCATGCGGGGCTCGCGGTGTGGGCGCTGCCGGCCTGCGTCGCGCTCACGGGCTGGTGGCTGTTGACGCGGCGGCATGCCGTGGTCCACATCGCCGTGCGCACCTCTGCCGCGCCCGCGCCGGCGTTCTCGCCGTGGACCACTCAGCGCGCGTGGACGCTCGGCCTGTACTTCGGCATCGTCAACGGCGGTTATACGAGTCTGGTCGCGTGGCTGCCGGCGTTCTATCAGCAGCGCGGCATGAGCGTCTCAGCGAGCGGCTCGCTGCTCGCCGCGATGACGGTCTTTCAGGCCACGTCGGCGTTGCTGCTGCCGCTGGCCGCCGCGTCGTTCCGCGATCGCCGACCGTGGTTGCTGCTCGGGCTATCGGCGCAACTGGCTGGCGTTCTGGGCCTGATCGCACAGCCCGACGCCGCGCCGCTGCTGTGGGTCGGTATCGCGGGCGCGGGGCTCGGCGGCGTGTTTTCGCTGACGCTCGTGACCGCGATGGATCATTCGAGCGATCATCGCGTGGCCGGCCCGCTGGTCGCGTTCACGCAGGGCGTCGGCTTTATCGTCGCGGCCGTCACGCCGCTCGTCGCCGGCATCGTACGCGGCTGGAGCGGCGGGTTCGCCGTCGCGTGGATCATGCTCGGCGGCTGCATCGCCGCGATGATGGCGGTGACCTTGCTGTTTTCTCCACGCAGTTATTCGCGCTGGCTTTGAGGCTTTGAGCCTTTGAGCCTTTGAGCCTTTGAGCCTTTGAGCCTTCGACCGTTTCCTACGCGATGCGCCGCTTCGGTGCATCGGGCGTCCGCTGTCCCGCGTGCCCCGCGCCGGTGCAGCGCGACCGACGTGGCCGCACACCTCGTTCGCGGATGATTCGCAGCCCTCGCCCGCAAGAAAATCCCAATCGGCCCGCGCCGTTTACGCGCAACGCTGTTCACACACGTCGCCAATCCCCGTCGCGCGGTGACTGGCATATCCATTGCTTTACCGGTAGTCAGATGTCCCTTCCCCTGACTCCATGCTGCGCGTTCTCCTTGTCACCGACACCGACAAACCCATCGGCGATCTGCGCGACGCGCTCGCCTGTCTCGGCTGCGAAATGCTGGCCGGCACCGCGACGCCGCAGGCGCTGCATCGCGCGGTGCAGGACGAGCGGCCCGACGTGATCATCATCGATACGGAGTCGCCGTCGCGCGATACGCTCGAACAACTCGCCGTGATGCACGCGACCGCGCCGCGCCCCGTGCTGATGTTCAGCCACGACGCGAACCAGCAACTGATCCGCGAAGCGGTCAACGCGGGCGTCACCGCGTATCTGGTCGAAGGCCTCGCGACCGAGCGGCTCGCGCCGATCCTCGAAGTCGCGCTAGCGCGTTTCGCGCAGGAGTCGCAATTGCGCGAGCGGCTGGCGCAGGCCGAAAACGAACTGGCCGAGCGCAAGCTGATCGATCGCGCGAAACGCCTGCTGATGGATCAGCAGAAACTTACCGAACCAGCCGCCTACGCGAGTCTGCGCAAACGCGCGATGAACCAGGGCGTCAAACTCGCCGAGGTCGCGCGCGAGGTCGTCGCGTCGGCCGGCTCGCTCAAATGATGCGCTCATGAATCCAGCCACTTCCGTCACCGCGGCGGCCTCTGCCGAGCTGCCTGAAAAGACCCATCTGCGGCTGGGCTTCGTCGCGTTGTCCGACGCGGCGCCGCTGATCGCCGCGAAGCTGCTCGAGTTCGGCCATGCGCACGGACTCACGCTCGAACTGTGCCGCCAGCCGTCGTGGGCCGCCGTGCGCGACAAGCTGCTGTCGGGCGATCTAGACGCCGCACACGCGCTTTACGGGCTTGTGTATGGCGTGCAGCTCGGCCTCGGCGGACCGCGCACCGACATGGCCGTGCTGATGGTGCTGAACCG
The DNA here is from genome assembly GCF_040965775.1 of Paraburkholderia sp. BR10954. Lineage (NCBI taxonomy): Bacteria > Pseudomonadati > Pseudomonadota > Betaproteobacteria > Burkholderiales > Burkholderiaceae > Paraburkholderia > Paraburkholderia sp. BR10954. Next base: position 496,546 of record NZ_JBFRCK010000001.1, on the reverse strand, counting down.
CAACGGCCAGGCGATCACGCTGTCGAATCGGCTCGCCGAGGCGCTCGCGAAGCACGGGACTTTGCGCGAGGCGCTCGCGACACTCGGCCGCAAGCCGGTGTTCGCGCACACCTTCCCGACCGGCACGCACGCGATGTGGCTGTACTACTGGCTCGCGGCGCAAGGCGTCGATCCGTTGCGCGACATCGACAGCGTCGCGATCCCGCCGCCGCAAATGGTCGCGGCGCTCGCCGAAGACCGGCTCGACGGTCTATGCGTCGGCGAGCCGTGGAATGCGATGGCCGAGGCGCACGGCGTCGGCAGAACCATCGCTTATACCAGCGAGGTGTGGCCCGAGCATCCGGAGAAAGTGCTCGCCTGCCGACGCGATTTCGTCGACGCGCATCCGCGCACGACGCGCGCGCTCGTGCAGACCGTGCTCGAAGCGTGCCGCTGGCTCGACGGCGCCGGGCATCGCGACGAGATCGCGCGCTGGCTTGCGCGGCCCGATTACATCGGTATCGACGAATCGCTGATCGCGACGCGCCTTGGTGACCACGTCGACACGGCGCACCCGCGCCGCCTGCCGATGCGTTTCTTCGACGACGGCGCGGTCAACTATCCGCATCCAATCGAAGGCGCGTGGTTCCTTACGCAGTTCGAGCGCTGGGGGATCATCGATGCGCGCGACGATTACGAAGCGATCGCCGAGCGCATCAACCAGACGCAGCTGTATCGCGAGGCCGCCGCGCGCGTGAATGTGCGGGTGCCTGGCGAGGATGTGACAAGGGAATTGATCGATGGCGAGGTGTGGGGAAGCGGATCATCGCCCGCCGCGTACGGACAGCGTTTCGCGATCCGCCGCTGAGCAGACCGCACACGAACGCTCGTACTGATGCGCTAGCTGCCCACGCGCCGCCAACGGCGGTCAAGTGGACAGTCGGCGTCGCCGGGGCTCAGAAGTTGTACTTGTCGATATTGCTCGCATCGAACGTGGTCGGCGGTCCGAGAATGATTTCGCCTTGCGCGCCGATCGTGCGCTTGCCGAGCTTGCCGGCGTCGAACGATTCGCCCTCCTTACCCGAAATCTTGCCCGACGCGAGCGAGGCCGCCGCGTACGCGGCGAGATAGCCGAGCTCGCTCGGGTCCCACAGCTGGAATGCGGTCACGGTGCCGTTCTTCACGAACGCGCGCATCTGGTTCGGCGTGCCGAGGCCCGTCACCGCGACCTTGCCCTTGCTCGACGACGACGAGATATAACGCGCCGCCGCCGCGATGCCGACCGTCGTAGGCGCGACGATCGCCTTCAGGTTCGGATACGCCTGCAGCAGGCCTTGGGTTTCGACGAAGGACTTCTGATCGTCGTCGTTGCCGTACGCGATCTTGACGAGCTTGATCTTCGAGTACTCCGGTTTCTTCAGTTCCTCCTGCATCCACTTGATCCACGTGTTCTGGTTGGTCGCGTTCGGCGTCGCCGACAGGATCGCGAACTCGCCCTCGCCGCCCATCAGCTTCGCGACCAGTTGCACCTGACCGCGGCCGATGCCCTCCGCGTTCGCCTGATTGACGAACAACTGGCGGCCTTCGGGCGCGGTATCGGAATCGAACGTGACGACCTTGATGCCCTGCCCCATCGCTTTCTTCAGATACGGCACGACCGCGTTCGCATCGTTCGCGGCAATCACGATCGCGTCCTGGTGCTGCGTGATCAGCGTATTGATGTACGACACCTGCGACGATGCTCCCGCATCCGACGGCCCCACCGCCTTGCCCACGCCGCCGAACTCCTTGATCGCGGAGAGGCCGCCGTCGTCGGCGATCACTTCGTACGGGTTGTTGATCTGCTTCGGCACGAACGCGATCTTCAGCCCGCTTTTCAGGTCCGCGGCGAACGCGCCGCCGCAGCTGATCGCGAGCAACGCGGCGCATAGCGCGGCCATGCCGGTGTGACGTAGAGGTTTGAACATGAAGTGTCTCCTGCGTTGTTGTTGGACAGAGAGGGATCCGGGTTATCGGTCCTTGGGAGCTTCGTACGAACGGTGACCACTAGGATGAAGAAGACGCTGCTGCGGACTTCGCGATGAAACGCCGGTCGCGCGCCGCACGCCAGCGCGCGACGAGGTTAGGAATCAGCACCGACGCGAGCAGCAGCACGCCGGTCACGATGGTCAGCGTTTCGCTCGATACGTCGTCGAGCGTCAACGCGTTTTTGAGCACGCCGATGATCAGCAGCGACAACAGCACGCCGACCATCGAGCCGCGTCCGCCGAAGATGCTGACGCCGCCGAACAGCACCGCCGCGATCACCGATAGCTCGAAGCCCTCGCCGTTATCGCCCCGCGCACTGGTGAAGCGCAGCGTATAGACGATGCCCGCGAGAGCGCTGACGAGACCCGACATCACGAACAGGCGCAAACGGATCTTCGCGACTTCGATGCCGGAGAACGCGGCGGCGGTCGGATTCGCGCCGATCGCATAGAGGCTGCGGCCGTACGCGGTGTCTTGCAAAAGCACGGTGAACAGCACGGCCGCGACGATCACGATCACGAACGGAAACGGAATGAACGTGGGCCCAAGCGTGTTCATGCCAAACGCTGTATACGCGGCCGGAAAATCCGCGACTGCCTGATCGCCGAGCAGCACATACGCGAGACCGCGAAACAGCGCGAGCGTACCGATCGTGACCGCGAGCGACGGCAGGTTCAGTTTGACGATCACGAGGCCGTTCAGCAGACCCGCCAACGTGCCGGCGATCAGGACCAGCACGATCACGACCGGCATCGGCAGACCCATGTGCCACAGCACGCCCATCAACGCGCTCGATGCGCCCAGCACCGACGCGACCGACAGATCGATTTCGGCCGCGACGATGATCAGCGTCATCGGCAGCGCCATCAGCGCAATCTCGGTCAGATCGGCGAACACGTTGCTCAGGTTCGCGCCGGTCAGAAACACCGGCGACAGCCAGCGCCCCAACACCAGCGACACGATCAGCACGATCACCAGCAATACTTCCCATTGCAGCGGCGTTTCGCGCTTGCGCGTGAGCAGCGCGGAATCGGGTTTAGCCATGATCGCGTTTCCTCATCATCCGTTTGGCGACGGAGCGGGCCAGCAGCGTATCGGCGGCGATCGCGGCGACGATCAGCGCGCCCTGGATCGCCTGCTCCCAGAACGGCGACACGTGCAGCACGACCAGCGCGATGCTGATCACGCCGAGCACGAGCGCACCGAGCGTCGCGCCGAGGATAGTGCCGACGCCGCCCGTGATCGCGACGCTGCCGACCACCGCCGCCGCGACGACCTGCAATTCGATGCCCTTCGCGGTGCTCGCATCGACGGTGCCGAAGCGCGCGAGCCACAACGCGCCCGCGAAGCCCGCAATCGCGCCGGACAACAAAAAGCCCGACATCACGCGACGCTCGACGTTGACGCCCGCGAGCCGAGCGGCCTCCGGATTCGAGCCGATCGCGTAGTGCTCGCGACCGCCGCGAAACTGCTTCAGATACACCGACAGGCCGGCAAGCACGACGACCGCAATCAGCGCGAGCGTCGGGATGCCGAACAGCGTGCCGGTCGCGAGCCGCGAGTACGCGTCGGGCAGACTGGTCGCGTTGATCTGCCCGCCGTGCACCCACGCGTAATCGGCGCCGCGAAAGATGTACAGCGTCGACAGCGTCGCGACGAGCGAAGGCACGCGCCCCACCGCGACCAGCAGCGCATTGATGCCGCCCGCGACGAGCCCGATCGCGAGTCCCGCGGCCAGCGCGACGAGCACCGGCATATGCGGGAACGCAACATACAAACTCCCCACCGCATACGCGCTGACACCCACCGTCGAGCCGACCGACAGATCGATATGCCGCATCAGGATCACGACGGTCATGCCCGCCGTCAGCAGACCGATGATCGACACGTTCAGCAGCACGTCGCGCAGATTCTGCAGGTTCAGGAACTGCGGCTTCGCAAGCCCGGTCCCCGCGATCAGCAAAATCAGCACGACGAACAACGTGGTTTCGCGGCTCTTCGCGATGCTCGCGACGAGACCACCCGACGAAGCGGCCGAACGTTTCGGCAGCGATTGCTGGACCGGCGCGGGATGGGTCGAATGGCGCATCATGCTGCACGTCCCAAGGGTGAGAGTCCCTGACCGAGCGCGGCGCCCATGATCCGCTCCTCGTTGGCGTCGGCGCGCGCGATCTCCGCGCTGATGCGGCCTTCGTGCATCACGAGCACGCGATCGGCCATGCCGAGCACCTCGGGCAACTCGCTCGAAATCATCAGCACGGCCATGCCGTCGCGTACGAGTTCGGCCAGCGCGCTGTAGACCTCGGCTTTTGCGCCGACGTCGATGCCGCGTGTCGGTTCGTCGATGATCAGCACTTTCGGGCCGGTCGCGAGCCATTTGCCGAGCACGACCTTCTGCTGGTTGCCGCCCGACAGCGTGCCGACCGGCGCATTCGGGTCGCCGGCTTTCAGACGCAGCCGCGTGCCCCACTTGTTCGCGAGCTGCGTTTCGCTGCGCGTCGAAATGAGACCATGCCGCACGAGCCGTCCGAGCACCGTCATCGACGCATTCCGCGCGATGCTCAGTTCCAGCGCCAAGCCTTGCTGGCGACGATCCTCCGGCACCAGCGCGAGCCCGGCACGCACCGCGGCCGCGGGCTTGCCGGCGTCGAGCCGCTTGCCGGACAGCCACACTTCGCCCGCATCGAGCGGATCGATACCGAAGATCGCGCGCGCGACCTCACTGCGCCCCGCGCCGACCAGACCCGCGAGCGCGACGATCTCGCCCGCGCGCACGTCGAACGAGACGTCCTTGAACACGCCGATGCGCGTCAAGCCGCGCACCGACAGACGCACTTCGCCTGGCGTGCAATCGGCCTTCGGATAGAACGTTTCCAGATCGCGGCCGACCATCTTTGCGACGATCGCGTCGGTGCTCAGATCGGCGGTCAGTGCGTCGAACACTTTCGCGCCGTCGCGCATGATCGTTACGCGCTGCGTCAGCGCGAACACTTCGTCGAGCCGGTGCGTGATGAACAGAATCGCGACGTCCCGTTCGCGCAGCTTGCGCACGATCGCGAACAGCCGCTCGACTTCGGGCAGCGACAACGCGGCCGTCGGCTCGTCCATGATCAGCACGCTCGCGTTCAGCGACAACGCCTTGGCAATTTCGATCACCTGCTGATCCGCAATCGACAGACCGCGCACCAGTTGATCCGCGCGCAGTTCGACGCCGAGCGATGCAAGCAGTCCGTCCACTTCGCGATGCATCGCGTCGTACTGGATGCGGCCGAAGCGATCGACCGGCTGCCGGCCCATGAAGATGTTCTCCGCGATCGACAGATCGAAGAACAACGTCGGCTCCTGATAGATGACCGCGAGTCCGGCGTCACGGGCTTCCGCGGGCGTCGCGAAGCGGCGCGGCTCGCCGTTCAGCAGCAATTCGCCGGCATCGGGCTGATGCACGCCGGCGAGAATTTTCACGACTGTCGATTTGCCCGCGCCGTTCTCGCCGAGCAGCGCATGCACCTCGCCGGGCCACAGCACGAGGTCGCCGTCGGACAGCGCGCGCACCCGGCCGAAGGATTTGCTCGCGTGCCGCAATTCGAGTCGCGGCACCGCGGATGGGGATGGCTGCACTGCGTGTCTCCTTTTTTGCGGCTGTGTTCTGCTCGACGCGGCGGCGCGTCAGATCCGGTAATACCGTTCCGCGTTACGCCGAAACAGCGCGTCTTTCTCAGCCTCGCTCGCATCGCCAACGATCGACGCATACGCGTGCCACAAATCCGTATACGAACCGAACAGCCGGTCGACCGGAAAGTTCGACGCGAACACCGCGCGTTCGACGCCGAACGTATCGATCGTTTCGAGCACATACGGGCGCAGGCTTTCGACGGTCCAGTGATGATCGAACATCGCGAGTCCGCTGATCTTCACCGCGATGTTCGGACAGGCCGCCAGCAAGCGCATGCCATCGCGCCACGCGCGATAACCGGCCACGCTATTGCGATCGACGAACATGCCCGCATGATTGACGATCAACAGCGTGTCCGCATGCGCACGCGCGAGCGCGGCCGCCTCTTCCATCTGCGACGGATAGATTTGCAGGTCGAACGACAGATCGAACCGGCGCAGCAATGCGAAATGCTCGAGCCACTGCGGCTCGCGCATATAGTGACGGCCGACGTAATCGAACAGCTTGTTGTCGTGCACGTTGAGAATCTGCCGGATGCCGCGCGTATTCGCGAACGACGCATGCGCTTCGAGCAACGCCGGTGCGTTCTGCGCGGACAGATCGACAGCGGCGACGATCGCATTCGGCATGCCGCGCGACGCGTCGCGATCCGCGATCGACTGCAACCAGCGCGTTTCTTCGACGGGATCGGCCGGATCGTGATTCGCTTCGACGTGCACGAGCTTCAGCACGTCGATGTCGCCCGCTTCACCGAGCAGATGCTCGAGCAGATAGTCATGCTTCAGCTCCCGCGCATCGCCGACGAACGACACGCCCGGATTCTCCAGCCACGGATAGCGATGCGTTTTCAGATCCCACAGATGGATATGCGAATCGACAACCTGCATGCGGCACCTCAGTGACTGAGATGAAAGACCGGTTCGAGCGTCTGCGACAGCGGCGTGTGATCGGGCGCGGTCTGCATGATGTCGGCCATGTAATCCCACCATTTGCGCATCACGTCGAGTTGCGGCAACTGTTCCATCGTGTGATCGCTGGTGCGCGAAAGCACCGCGAAAAGATGATGCGTGTCGGGGTCGAAGAAGATGCGGTAGTCGCGCACGCCGGCGTTGTGCAATGCGTCAACGAGCTCGGCCAGATCTCCGTGTGACGCCGTTCGTATTCTTCGCGCATGCCGGGGTTCAGCACCATCCGGAAAGCGATCGTCTCCATTGCGGCCTGTCTCCTGTCGACTTCTTCGAACGACTATAATTCCTGCATCGATAGCCTCTCAATCCGTTGTTGGGATTGGGCGATCCATAAACCGAATCGCACGGGCACCTCTCCTGGCACCATGAGCCAACATTCAGCCGCCGTCGCACTGGTCAATCGTCTCAAGTTCAAGCACCTCGCCCTGCTCGTCGCGCTCGACGACACCCGCAACCTGCATCAGGCCGCCGAGGCCGTCAACGTCGCGCAACCGAGCGCGAGCCGCATGCTCGGCGATATCGAGGAAGCGTTCGGCTTTCTGCTGTTCGAGCGCAACGCCCGCGGCATGACGCCGACGCCGCTCGGCGTCGTCACGCTCGCTTACGCGCGCCGCGCGCTTGCCGAACTCACACGCTTCGCCGAAGACCTCGATGTCAAACGCCGCGGCGGTCACGGGCAATTGACCGTCGGCGCGATCATGGGCGCCGCGCCCGATCTGCTGGCGATGTCGGTCGCCGTGCTGAAGACCGAAAGCCCGCTGCTCAACGTGCGCATCCTCGGCGAAACGAGCGACCAGGTCGTGCAATTGCTGCATCGCCGCGAGGTCGATCTCGCGCTGGGGCGCCTGACCGATCCTTTGCAGCACAACGACTTCAGTTTCGAGCCGCTCGCGCGCGAAACGCTGCTGCTCGTCGTGCGCGCCGTGCATCCGCTCGCGCGGCGCACGCGCATCACATTGCGCGAACTGGTTGCGTGGCCGTGGGTGGCGCAGCCGATCACGAGTCCGGCACGCGTGCTGTTCGAGGAAGAACTCGCGCGCGCGGGGCTCGCCACGCCAGTCAATCTGACCGAATGCGCGTCGATCTTCGCGACGCTGCAATTGCTCGAAAACTACGATGCGGTCGCGATGCTGCCGGAATCGGTCGTGCGCGATCATGTGCGCGGCGGCCTGCTCGTCGCGCTGCCGCTGGAAATCGGCAAGAGCCTCGCGGGTTTCGGCATTCTGACGCGCAAGGAAGAGCCGCTCGCCGAGCCGGCGCTGCGCTTGATCGAGCTGCTGCGCGGCTTCTCGCGCAACCTCGCGCGCGACAATCCCGCCATCGCACCCGGCACGCTGACTGCGCCCGCCACGGTCAATTGACGTCCGCATCGCGCGTCGCTTATTGCAGGTTCACGAACAGGCCGCCGTCGACGAGCAGCGCAGCGCCCGTCACATAGCGCGCACGGTCCGACGCGAGAAACACGACGCAATCGGCGACGTCGTCGGGATGCCCGAGGCGGCCGAGCGGAATGCGCTTCTCGAAGTAGGCCTTCTTTGCTTCGTCGGCGAGATCTTCGGCGTTCAGATCGGTCGCGATCGTGCCCGGCATCACCGAGTTGCAGCGGATGCCGTACGGCCCCAACGCAATCGCGCACGACTGCATCAGCGAATGCACGCCGGCCTTGGTCGGCGTGTAATGCGTCTGCATGCCGCCGCCCACCAGCGCGCTGATCGAACTCGTCGCGACGATCGCGCCACCAGTGCCCTGCTTTTTCATCTGCTGCGCGGCCGCTTGCGTGACGAAGAACGCGCCGTTCAGATTGACCGCGACCGTCGATTCGAGCACATCGGCCGGCATGTCGAGAAACGCGTGGAACGGACAGACACCGGCATTGCTCGCGAGCACGTCGACCTTGCCGAACGCGTCGACCGTACGGCGCACCAGCTCCTGACCGGTATCGCGCGCCGCGACGTTGCCTTCCACCGCGATCACGCGTCGCCCCAAAGCCTCGATTTCGCCGACCACTTCCTCGACCGCCGAGCGGCGGCCATACGATGCGTCGTTGTCACCCCAGTAGTTGATCGCCACGTCCGCGCCTTCGCGGGCGCAGGCCACCGCGATTGCGCGTCCGATGCCGCGCGAGCCGCCCGTGACGATCACGATTTTGTCCTTGAGCAGCACCTTAGTCTCCTTTGCCGGGGTTCGCCGTTCGGCATACGTTCAAAGCATTCAACTCGTTCAATGCTGATAAGGCCGGACCAGCGCGCATTCCGGATTGAGCCGCACGCCAAAGCCCGGCGTATCGGGCACCTTCATGCGCCCGTTCACCGGCACCGGCTCGTCGAGCAGCAGCGGGTTGAACATCGGCACGACTTCGTCGGCTTTCGGCGCCATCATCAGAAACTCGGAGAACGGCGAGTTATGGCGCGTGACGACGAAGTGATAGCTGTACACCGACGAACCGTGCGGCACCACCATCACGTTGTGCGCATCGGCGAGCGCGGAAATCTTGATTAGCTCAGTGATGCCGCCGCACCAGCCGACGTCGGGCTGGATCAGATCGCAGCACTGCATCTCCAGCAGCAGCCGGAAGCCCCAGCGCGTCGCCTCGTGCTCGCCGGTCGACACCATCATGCCGCGTGGCACGTTGCGGCGCAGTTCGGCGTAACCCCAGTAATCGTCGGGAGGAAGACATTCCTCGAGCCATTTGATGCCGTATTCGTGCGCGCGTTGCGCGAGCCGCGTCGCGTAGCGCACGTCGAGGCTCATCCAGCAGTCGTACATCAGCCAGAAGTCGTCGCCGACGCGCGAACGCATATCGGCGAGCTTCTCGAGGTTCTGCCTGAGTCCGTCTTCGCCTTCCGCGGGACCGTGCTGCAACGGCAGCTTGCCGCCGATGAAGCCCATCTCCTTCGCGAGATCGGGCCGCGCGCCGGTCGCATAGAACACCAGCTCGTCGCGTACCGGGCCGCCCAATAGTTGATACACGGGCTCCTTGCGAACCTTCGCGAGCAGATCCCACAGCGCGAGATCGACGCCGGAAATCGTATTGAGCACGACGCCCTTGCGCCCGTAGTACAGCGTCGCGAAGTACATCTGATCCCACATCTTCTCGATGTCGGTGACGAGCTGCCCTTCGAGAAAACGCGCGAGATGCTTCTCGACGATGAACGCGCCGATCTCGCCGCCGGTCGTCACCGCGAAGCCCACGGTGCCGTCGCTCGCCTCGATCTCGACGACCAGCGTGCCGAGTACGTTGATGCCGAATGACTGGCGGCTCTGACGGTACTCGGGATAACGCGCCATCGGCGTCGCGATGTGATCGTCGATCCAGTGCCCGCCGGCCTGGTCGTGATAGTCCGCGCCGCCGCCGCGAACGATGAAGGCACGCACGTGCCGGATGGTAGGCATGGCCATGAAAGAGCTCCGTGAGAGAGGCGTCGAAGCGGCTCGACAACGCGCGGTCGACGCGTGTGCAATGCTCGAGCAGCGCGATCAATAAGTGGCGCGGCCGCCGGACAGGTCGAACACCGAGCCGGTGCTGAACGCGCAGTCTTCGGAAGACAGCCACAGGATCAGCGACGCCGCTTCTTCCGGCAGCAGGAAACGGTTCATCGGAATCTTCGACAGCATGTAGTCGATGTGCTGCTGCGACATCGAATCGAAGATCTCGGTCTTGGCCGCGGCCGGCGTGACCGCATTGACGAGGATGTTCTTGGTCGCGAGTTCCTTGCCGAGCGACTTGGTGAGCCCGATCAAGCCCGCTTTCGACGCGCTGTAGTGCGAAGCATTCGGATTGCCCTCCTTGCCCGCCACCGACGCGATATTGACGATGCGGCCATAGCCCTGCTTCAGCATCTGCGGCACGACCGCGCGGCAGGTCAGGTACGGGCCGATCAGATTCACGTCGATCACGCGGCGCCACAGGTCCGGCTCGAGCTCCCATGTCGCGCCATTGCCGCCGGTGATGCCCGCGCAGTTGATCAGCACGTCGATCGAGCGGTGCTCGGCGACCGTTTGCGCGGTGGCTCGCTGGACCGCGGCTTCGTCGGTCAGCTCGACCGTGACGGCGCTGACCTTGCCGAGTTCGCTCAGCTCGCGCTGGCTGCGCGCGAGGCGTTCGCTATCGACGTCCCACAACGCCACCGACGCGCCCGACTGCAACGCCCGCTGCGCGACCGCGTAGCCGATGCCGCGCGCGCCGCCGGTGATGACGACCGCGCGCCCCTCCAGATCGATCCGATTCATTGCTGTGCTCCTGTGGGCCGCCGTGCGGCGCGCCGTCGAGTTGTTGTATATCGCTGCAGTCAATATACGGGCGGTGCGATGCACCAACAATTCGACTATCGGAGGGGGCGATAGCAAAAGTGAATCGGCAGCGGGATCGAGCGCTAATGGGAAGCGAAGATGCTAGTCATCGGCAGCGACGAAAAGCATCGACACATACAGAATGGTCGACACGACGATGATGCCGACACCGATCAGCACCCTGGTCCTGTCGAAGTTGATGCCGCCGATGATCGCTATGCCGATGCCGAACACCGACGACAACGTGCCGAGCGCCGCGAGGCCCACGTGGATCTTGCTGCGGACGAGCCTTTTGCGCTCCGATTCGGCAGTGGTTTCCGTTTCGCTCTGTTCCATTCCCCGCTCCTTCGCGCGCGACGCGATGACCCTGGTGAAACCTGAGCCGCAATGGCCGGCGCGCGCCGTCGAACCCCCGGTTGCGGTTCGACGCCGCGCGCCTCGATACGCTTCAGCGTAGTTTATTTAAGCCTTCCCGAGCGCCGTTATTTGACGTCCGCGCCATTGCGCGACACCGCCGCCGCGATGGCCGACACGAACACCGCGCGCACCGAATCGCCGACCTTCAGCTTATCGAGCGGAATGTCCGGCGCCACGTCGAGCGTTTCGGTGCGCGACGGCCCGCGCAGCGTGATCGTGCGCTGCTTGCGATCGATCTTGCGCACCGTCGCCACGACTTCGACGCGCCGCGCCGATGCAACCACACCGTTGGCCGCGGGCTGCGTGACTTCGGTATCGATGCGCTGGCGAATTCCGCTCGGCGCGAGTTTGTCGACGCCGACCAGTAGCGCCTTTTTGTACGCAATCGTCACCATGTCGCCGATATGCAGCTTGCTGACGTCGGCGGCTTGCGGATTCACGTCGAAGGTTTCGTCGCCGCCGTGGGGGCCGCGCAGCGTCACGCTGTTCGTCGCGGGATCGATCGCGACGACGCGCGCTTGAACGTGCAACAGCGCGGCGGCGCCGATTGCCCGCTGTTCCGGCGCGGACGCCGCGTTGTCCTGCGCGAACGCCGAACCCGCCGCCGCAACCAAAACCGCTAACGCAACCGTGATCGCCTTCGCCCGCATGAGCCCGGAGCCCGTTGTATTGGAAGCCATGAACTGCTCCTTTTGATTGCGTCGTTGTTACGGCAAATGGTTTGTCGCAGATCGCGTACTGCGCGCAGCAGCAACTGCGGTCGCTTCGAATTAAAAAGGGAAACGGACTATTAATCGCTTTTATCAGACGGGGTACGCATTTCTGAAACCAATAACGGTTCGTTTTCTGATGCGCCGATTTGTCTCGCAGAACTTGATCGTGAAAAGCGCGTGGTAGCGTGTGAGCGCGCGCAAGGAGCGGCGCGGCTTTGCGCACGCGTTCCCGGAGCGTCAGCAGAGGGGTTGAGAGCTAGCCATAACATATGCCTCGCAAGGAGATGGACTACCGGGTGACCCAAGTTAACCGGGTCCGGAAATTGCCGGACGTTATGACTATTTCAAACTGTCTCGAGGATGCTAGCAAACGCGTAAAGGAATGGCAAGATAAGGGATCGCGCATCGCAATTCCGGATTAATCGGGCTTGCTGCGTCAAATCTTTTATGACGAGTGGCGATTCATTTGCCATAAAAATATGATGGTCGTTGTTTCGACCGTGGACGAATTGGCAATCGGCGAACGACTCAGCATAAACCCCTAATGGATGACACTGACGCTATTGCGCATCACTTCGCGACGAATACAAAAAATTGTCGTCAATCATTGGAATACTGCGCACACGGACGGTTTGATCGAGCGAATTTTGCCGTCGAGGTCACAGTCACGTGACAGCGCAGGCACAGCGAAAGCTGGCGTCGGCGTTTAACGCACAAACATTGGAATATCGAAAGGACACCACACATGGTCACGACTCGCCCCTGCACCGCCGCCTGCGTCATCGACGGCCGTCTCGTCACGCTCACTTTCTATCCGGACAACGGCGTATTGCGTATTGCCGATCCGACCGGCGTCTGTCTACGCGAAACGCGTTGGCATGGGTCATGGCGCGCTCTGCTGGAAGTGTTCCGCGGTTACTACGATCCGGCGGAAAACCGCGCCACGGCACCCGGCGTCGACGATATCGTCGCGCGCCTCGGCGAGCGCGGCGCCGATGTTCCGCGGGAATTGGCATTCTCGTGAAATGGCATGCGCTTGCGGTCAAGCGCATGCACTGCCGCCGCGGCGCGCCGCGCCGGTTCGCTGCCTGGAAACCCCGCGCCACTGCGGGTGCGCCTCATCCGGCGCGACCTGCTGCCGCTCGCAGACCGGTCATTGACCGAAATAGGTTTTGCACTCAGTGCTGAACGAGCAGGACTGGCTGCGCCGGCCACCCGCTTGCGACTCGCCCGCCGCAACACCGCCATACGACGCGTTGCGCACGCCCTGCTCGCGCGGGTCCCAGCTCCGACCGTAGGACATGTCGGTCGTCGCCTGCGCCGATTCGTTCGCATTGAACTGCATCATCGCGCGACCTGACATGCCGGGGTCCGCCTGGCCGTTCAGCTCCTCCGCGGCGGCTTTCCCCGGTACCAGAAACAGGACGGCGGTCGCGGCAATCATCAATATACGTGCTCTCATTTCCGGACTCCTCGATCCGGCGCAGCAGTGTTCGTCCTCCACAAGAATTGATCCGCGAACAGCCAGCCTGCCCAATGGGGCCGAGGAACGGGTCGATGCCAATGCGCTACTGCTGCGACGGGTCACCGAACTAAACAGATGAAGAATTACCGCGCTGGCAACCGATGCTCGACGCGTTCCCGGAGCGTCGGCGGAATCGGTGCGCATAAGGCGGTTGTAAGTCTGCGTTGCGCAGCTTTTCGTCTTTCTTTTATAGGTCGCGCCCCCCGGAATTCAATCCAGGAGCTTCCAGCAGAGCGACCGATTGTCCGCACCGTTCGATAAACCGCATTCACTGACAAATTCAATGTGAACTAAGCGTGCTTTGCTCGCGCATTGCGTTATGATGTTGCTACAAAGCACAAAAAGCGAACCCGCACATCGACGAAAGTCCGGTGAAAGACGGACAGCGTGGAATGACTCCATCCATTCGCAATCATTGCATCGAGACTCAGAGTTTTTCATAGCGAACGTCAGGCTTACCGGACTCGTTCGCCGCACTGCGATATGCTGAAATATTTGCTGATCGAGACTCTCAGTTCGAGGGTCGGTTGTTCCAGCGGCCGTCTTTGTCCGAGGCCGTATTGCAATTCGGGGAGCAACGTTTTTTAACCCGGCACATGGCATTTCCGTCAATCGACAACCCCACCGCGGGGCGACCCCATTCAGTCGGGCTCGACGCTTCGCAGCTTTTTCCCCGCAATCTGTCTTCGACAGTACGCTGCACGTTTTAGAAGGACAAATATCCTATGGACGAAAGGAAGCGAGATAGCATGATTGCGTATCTCCGCCATCGCATGGAAGAGTTTGGTATCAGGCCAGAAGACCTCGCCGCGGCGCTGGCAACCGAGTCATTGGCCAAAAAAGCTGAGCGCTATCGCAATGCGACCGGAGACAGCTGGGATGGCAATGGCGAAATGCCGCAATGGTTGAAGCAAGCCATTAGTGCCGGCCAGAGCATTGAGCATTTCGAATTGGCCGCAAAGCCGGCGCCCGCACCTCAACCGAAAACCCAACCGAAAAAACAGGTGGACTGGTCGAATGACCCGTTCGCCGGCACGCGGCTCGCGCGCCCGAATAGCCGCTAGGTGCAGGCCGCCGCGCTCGAAGGCGCGGACACCATGGCTGCGGATTCGAAACGAACCGCCGTGCCACGCACCGGTTTTGCGCCACCGCCTGGCATATTCACGGTATTCGCGGCATTCACCGTATTCCCCGCATTGATGGCATTCGCCGGATCGGCGATATTCGCGTGATTCGCGTGATTCGATGCAGGCTGCGCATATTGCGGCAGCTCGATAAACGCACTGACCTGCCGCACGATCTGCCAGAAGGTCTTGTCGAAAAGACGGGCCTGCTCGTCAGCGGACCCGCGGCCGCCCGCGAGCGGATCGGCAATGGTCCAGTAGACGAACGCCGGCGCGCCGGGAAATACCGGCGCATGCAGTCCGCCGACGAATTCGTCGAGCGCGATCACGATATCCATGCGCGGCGCCCATTCACCGGTGAATTCCAGCCAGCTTTTGGGGCTCAGCACCGCGCGCCCCGAAATGCCGGGCTGCAATTGCGCGACCGCAAGTGGATGAAGGCGCGCGGCCGGTTCAGGGCCCGCGCTGAACGCCTCGAACCGGTGCCCCGCCAGTTCGCGAAGTAAAGCTTCTGCAATGATGCTGCGGATCGAATTATCGCGGCAGAGAAACAACACCTTATATTTTCTGGACACGCTTACCCCGTACCGATGTTTTTTTATTTAGCCTCTGGGCGGAATTGTGCCGCTCCAGTCTTGCGCCCCCGTGACACTACGGCGTCTTTTTTATTTGCGCCACGGGATTCGCGCCAGCTATCTCGAGTCCGGGGCACAGAGCACAACTTGCGAACGATGGGCAGTGTACCAGTGTCCTGCCCCCAGTTTCAGCACCCTTTTTGAATATTTGCCAGATCGAGCGATGCTGCCGCCGTACCGGCGATTCGGCGCGCTCGGCTTGTCCGGTCGCAGTCGCCAGCGCGCGGACCTGGGCGTAGGGGTATACGCGGCAGGCGTCGCCTCGAATGAGATTCCGCGGGCGACCCGGGTCGTCGCGACACGTCAGAATTTCAGGCTGTTGAGGAACTGGAACCACAGGCTGCCGAGCGCACCGGCCGGATGGATGTCGCTGGCGGTTTCGTCGCGCTTCGCGTGATTCGCGCGTTTGACATGCGGCGTGTCGTGAGAAGCGGTTTCTGAAGCCGTGCCGGTATCGTGCACGGTTTTCGCCAGTTCGGGCTCGGCCGCCTCAGCTTGCGCCGTTTCCGCGCCCTTTGCCGCCTTCCCTGTACGTTGGGCATTTTGCGAGGCGTCCGCCTCGTCACGGCGCGCCGCCTGCAACGCGGCGACGCTGTCGGCGATCTGCGCGGCGCGCTGGGCTTCGCATTGCCGTCCGAGCAGCACGCCGAACAGCACGTCGCGATTGTGGCCCTGGTCGGCGAAGCGGATCGCGATCGACACCATCTCCGCGTACGCGGCTTCGTCGGCTGCGCGCGCCGCCGCCTCACGCTTCGCCTGCGCGCGTTCCCGACGCGTGTGCTGTGCCTCCCACTCGCGCATCTGCTCAGCGTAGACAGTGTCGTAGACCTTGCGCTGCTCGGCATCTGACAGGATCGCGTACGCGTCCTTGATTTCCTGGAACGCCGCGCGCGCCACGTCCTCGGCACCGTGATTACGATCCGGATGCCACTTCATCGCGGCCTTGCGGTAAGCCCGCTTGATTTCGTCGTCGGTGGCGTGCGCGGGCACGCCGAGGGTGTCATACAGGGTTGCCATGCTGGGCTCGATCTCGCGGAAAATCACTGCGGGCATCGTAGCATGCAAAAAGCGGCGTCATCGTGAAGCGGCTACCACGCACGCGCATGCAATCGGCATTGCCCCAATGGCACATCGTCCGCCAGCGACCCACGAAAAAAAGGCCCCACCACTTGCGTAGCGAGGCCGAGTCCCATGTCTAAGGAGATTTATGGAGGAGACAAGTCCATCTTAGGGTCTTGCCCGCACGCGCCCAACCAACGATTCGCCATATGCTTATCGGCCGCGTGCTCACGTGCATTGCAGAACGACTCGGCGAGCTGCGGCCGCATGGTTATATCGTTAGAACAAAAAGTCGCTTAGCCGCGCGGCGCTCGCTCATTAAGATGACACTTCAAAGTCCGGTTCGCTCCGGCCGGTCCGTTCACGGCCGTGCACGTCCGTTGCTGACGCTGCACGAGTCCCGCATCGACCGCGCCGTCAACCGCAGCGTGAACCGCAATCGAAGGAGCATTTCGTTGAGCAGATCCGATCATTCCCGCCCGCCGCTCATCGTCGGTATTGGCGGTACGACGCGCGCGGCCTCGTCGACCGAGCGCGCGCTGGCCTTCGCGTTGCGCGGCGCCGAAGCCGCCGGCGCGCAAACCCGCCTGTTCGGCGGCAGTTTCCTGCATAGCCTGCCGCACTACGCGCCGGAACAGCCGGCCCGCACCGACGAACAGCTCGAGCTGATCAACGCTGTGCGTCGCGCGGACGCGGTGATCATCGCGACACCCGGCTATCACGGCGGCGTATCCGGGCTCGTGAAAAACGCGCTCGACACGCTCGAGGAATTGCGCGCCGACGAGCGCCCGTATCTGGATGGCCGCGCGGTGGGCTGCATCGTCACCGCCTACGGCTGGCAGGCGGCGGGCTCGGTGCTGACGTCGCTGCGCTCGATCGTGCATGCGCTGCGTGGCTGGCCTACGCCGTTCGGTGCCGGCATCAATACGCTGGAGACTCGCTTCGATAGCGTCGACAGCTGCTCCGATCCGAAAGTGATCGCGCAACTCGCGACCGTCGGCCAGCAAGCCGCGCAGTTCGCGCTCGCGTTCAATGCACAGCGCGCGCACGGCGCACCCACCGCGTCCAGCCATTCGGCCGCGAGCCGGGCATCCGCACAAGGCACCACCACCCCGATCGCAGCGGACAGCCGTTCCGCGCGCGTCCTGCACGCGGTCTGAAATACTCTCCCGGGCACCGTGACGCCGCCGCCATCGCGCACGGCGCCACGCTTTGCGCCGAGCGACCGTGCGCCACATAACAGACATCGCGACCCCGCGCGAATAGAGTCACCGAACACAGCGACTTTGATCCGATCCGGGCTTCTGCTTACCACTCCCGCCCCGCGCTGATTTGCTTCCGACGAAAGATTGGTTCACCCGCTGCGCAGCGCGCCCTACGCTTGACCCTGCCCGCCGCTTCACACACCTTCGGCAACGACAGGGCCGCGCCGCACGCATTGGTATTCCGCACGACACGCGCGGACACACAGACAAGTCAAGATCATGAACTCACACATCCGCTACAAGGGCTACGAGGTCGAAGCGGCAACGCAACTGCTCCCCAACGGATTATTCGCCGCCAATCTGACGATCGAGCAGCGCGACGAGAATACGCGCAAAGCCTATTCGTTCGACGCGCTCGACTACTTCTTCGACGAAGAGCATGCGCTCGCCTATGCGTCCGACTGGGGGCGCATGTGGATCGACAATCACCGGTAAGCGCATCGATATCGATGGCAGCGAGGGCGACGCGCGTCGTGCATCGCCCGGCATCGGCTTTCAGGCGGATGTGCCAGAATAGCTGAACCCTTGCGTTCGCTGTCTGCCCGCGTGACCTGTCCGCTTCTTCGACGGATGCAGTCGAACCTCGCGCCGCCCGCGACGCATCCATCGATCCGGAGACGCCCGTAATGACATGGACCGTCGATGCACAACTCGCGCTCAGCGCGGCACAAGCGGTCGAGGCGCTGCAATCCGGCCGGCTCAAAGCCGCCGACTACGTCGCTACCCTGCTCGCGCGCGCCGCCGCGCTCACTCAGCTGAACGCGCTCACCACGCTCGACTTCCACGGCGCGCTCGCCGCCGCGCAGCGCATCGACGCATTGACGCCGGCGGAGCGGGCGCGATTGCCGCTTTGCGGCCTCGCCATAGTCGTAAAGGACAACATCAACACTGCGGGCCTGCCGACGACGGCCGGCACGCCCGCGCTCGCCGGCTTCGTGCCGAACACCAACGCGCCATCGGTGCAACGCCTCGTCGACGCGGGTGCGATCGTGCTCGGCAAGGCCAATATGCACGAGCTCGCGTTCGGCATCACGAGCACCAACCTGTCCGCGCACGCGGGGCCGGTGCGCAACCCGTACGATCCGTCGCTGATGCCGGGCGGCTCGTCGGGCGGCACCGCGGTGGCGATCGCCGCGCGCATCGCGCCCGCCGGACTCGGCACCGACACCGGCGGCTCGACCCGCATCCCGGCCGCGCTGACCGGCACCGCGGGCTTTCGTCCTTCGGTCGGCAACGGCGGCGCAGAGCGGCGCTATCACGACCCGAATGCGGTCGTGCCGATCAGCCATACGCGCGACACCGTGGGCCCGATGGCACGCAGCGTCGCTGATCTGGCGCTGCTCGACGGCGTGATTACCGGCGACGGCGGGTTGCCTGCGATTGCGCTCGAAGGCTTGCGCATCGGCTTGCCCGCGCCGCTGTGGGACGCTCTCGAACGACAGGTCGAAGACGTCGCGCGCGCAGCGCTGCAAAAGCTCGAAGTCGCGGGTGTCACATTCGTGCCGGTCGCGATGACCGAGTTGGAGCATCTGAACGGCATGGTCGGCGGTCCGCTCGCTATTCACGAAGCGCGCGACGACGTGCTCGCGTGGCTCGTCGCGAATCAGGCGCCGGTACAGACCGTCGCCGATCTGGCCGTGCGCATCGCGAGCCCGGACGTGCGCGCGATCTACGACGACGTGCTCGCCGACGTGCTCGGCTCGCACTATTCGGCGGCGCTCAATTACTGGCGGCCGCGGCTGCAGAACTACGTCGCGGCGACGTTCGCGAATGCCGGTCTCGATGCTTTGCTGTTTCCGACGACGCGGCTCGTCGCGGTGCCGATCGACGATCTGAACGGTTCGTCGACGGTCACGATCGACGGCGGTCCGCCGATCGATACGATGGAAGCGTTCCTGCGTAATACCGACCCGGCCAGCACATCCGGCATTCCGGGGCTGTCACTGCCGGCGGGCATCAGCGCGAGCGGGCTGCCGGTCGGCCTCGAACTCGATGGACCGCTCGGCTCGGACAGGCGGCTGCTGGCCATCGGTGTCGCGATCGAACAGGTACTGGGAGCGTTGCCGGCGCCGGTGCTGTGAAGCCCGTGTTTTCACGTCGGCGCCATGTGGTTTGTGCTTTAATGCCTGCGCATTACAGCCCGCATTCCAACGCTTTCCCCGCCCGAACCCACCCTAGCGACGATGACGAACCTCGCCACCGCCCTCTCATCTCGCGGCCTCGCGCGCCGCATCGTTCATTCTGCCGCCGTGCTCGCGGTCGCTCTCGCCGCCAGCGCCTGCGCGCGCCTCGCGACGGTCGATTCCGACGCGCTGTGGAAGATCGTCGACATCCGCTGCGTGCCGTCGCAGCAGGCCACCGGCACGCCGGGGCAATGCTCGCTCGTCGATCTCGACAAACGCTATGTCGTCCTGAAGGACATTCTGGGCCGCTCGCAGTTTCTGCTGATGCCGACCGATCGCATCACCGGCATCGAAAGTCCGCTGATCCTCGCGCCCGATGCGAAAGACTACTGGAGCGACGCGTGGGACTCGCGCCATTTCGTGCAGCAAGCGGTCAAACGCGAATTGCCCGACGATCAGCTCGGCCTCGAAATCAACTCCGAATACCGTCGCTCGCAAAACCAGCTGCATATCCACATCGATTGCATGCGGCGTGAAGTCAGCGCCGTGCTCGCCGATCACGCTCACGACGCGCCCGGCGAATGGCGCTGGGCGACGCTCGATGGCGAGCGCTACAGGATCATGCGCGTGAGCTCGCTGGGCGGCGCCGACAACCCGTTCAGGATCGTCGCGCGCGACAATCCCGATCCGGCGACGATGGCCACGCAAACCATCCTCGTGACCGGCGCGGGACCATCGGCGGCTCGGGATGGCTGGCTGATCGTCAACAGCGGTATCGACATCGATGGCGGCAGCGGCACGGCCGAAGGGCTGCTCGATCACGCGTGCCGCGTCGCTGACGATCATTGAACGCTTACCGGATACACGCTATCCACGCCCGCTTTTCCACGATTGAGCAGATGCATTGCTCAATAAAATGGTTCGGGCGCACAGCGTCGCCCCGTACGATCGGTCTGGACCTGCGAATTTCAACCGCGGGTTCGAACACGCATTCGGACCGATTCAACGATGGCGATTTATCTCGACGACACACAGCGCAACGATATCGACCGTCTGGCCGCAAGCCGGACCTGGCGCACGCAATGGCCGACATGGGCGCTGATCGTCGCGATCTACGGTGGCTGGTTCGGCGTCGCCGCACACGCGCGTCTGCTGGGTCTGCCACTGACGGCCGCGCTGCTGGCCATTTTCGGCGCGTGGTTCATGTCGTTGCAGCACGAGCTGCTGCATGGTCATCCGACGCGCTCGCGATTCGTCAACGCGCTGCTCGGTTTTGCGCCGCTCGCGGTGTGGTTCCCATATCACGTATATCGCGAGTCGCATCTGCGCCATCACGACGATGCGCGCTTGACCGAGCCCGGCAGCGATCCGGAAAGCTATTTCGTTAGCGCAGCGGAGTGGCAACGTGCGGGCATCGCGATGCGTGCGTTGCTGGTTTTCCGCAATACGTTGACGGGTCGCTTGCTGGTCGGGCCGGCGTTTGCGATTGCCGCGACCGGTGCGCAGGCACTCGACAAGATTCGCGACGGCGATTGGCGCGACCTACCCGCATGGCTCGCGCATCTCGCCGCGCTGGTTGCACTCACAGTGTGGTTGCAGCAGATGTGCGGGATACCGGCGTGGGTGTTTATCGTCGGTGCTGGGTACGGCTCGCTCGCGCTTGCATCGGTGCGTTCGTTTCATGAGCATCGGATTGCGCAGGAGCCCGCGCATCGCACGGTCATCAACGAAGCGGGATGGCTGTGGCGGTTGCTGTTTCTGAACAACAACTATCATCTGGTTCATCATGACTTGCCGCAGGTGCCGTGGTTTGCGCTTCGGGCGGTCTATCAAACGTCCCGCCAGCAGTACATAGAACGCTCTGGAGCCTTTCTGGTTAAGGGTTACAGCGAATGGGTCAGACGCTATGGGTTCGCTGCGGTGGCGCATCCAGTGGGTGAACTCCCGTCCGGTCACTTCCGCGGAAATCCGCCTGCTTCCGTCAGTTTTGCAGGCAAATAGCAGGCGAATCAGAGGTAGAATTCATGGTAGTTGTCCGCCGTGGGGCGCGCCATGAAGCTCACCTATTCGCTCCTGTTGAACGCGAAACCGCAAGCTAAGCGTTATAAGCTCAGCGACCGCGACTCGCTGTATTTGCTCGTGTCGGTTACGGGTACGAAAACGTGGAGGTTCGACTACCGACTCGATGGCAAAGCCTGTACATATACTTTGGGGCGCTTCCCCGACCTGTCGCTTCTTGACGCACGAAAGGCACACCCGGCGACGAACTCTTCATCGACTATGGTCTGTCAGTCGATGGCGTGATCACCGACGACATCCGTGCCCACCACACATGTCATTGCCGTGCATCGGGATGTCGTCGAACCTTGCAGGGCAGCAATGCTCGGTTAGCGTAGTGCCGCTGCAGCGCAGACGGTCCGATGCGCGATGTGTCCGGTGTCTCACACAGACACAGCGCACGCCGACAACTGAGCACGGCCTCCTGGCGGCACAGATGGGCGCCCGATTGCGACCGTTTGGCTCATTGCCGATCAGCAGGCGCCCTCCCCTCCCCGTCACGTGTATGGTTCAGCTGCAAGGGCGGCGATCCGGCGCGTTACGGTCATCCAACCCTGCGTCTGAAGGAGCAGAGTTCTTAAGGTTTGTTCGACGCCTGCCCGCATGCACTGACGCGTGCTTGCGAGCACGCGGACATGGGCAGGCGTCGAACAAACCTTAAGACAAGCGCGCGTTGCGCATCAGGCGGGTCCGAAGTGGACCAGCCGTGCGAGTGACCACTTCTGTATGGCTCAGGCGAACCCGTCAGGTTGATCTGCCATCCTGGCTCTCGGCCTCTGAGCCCGCGATTGGTCGACGAAAATCGACTGTCCGAAGCACGGGCCCGGAGAGCGCTTCCTGCATCCGTCCCAGCTGCAACTCCGGACTGTCGCCGCCCTTCCAGAAGAGGCTCGCGCCAACTTCAGAGTAAGCCCGAGGCCTACCATTTTCGTAGGACACCTCCCGAACCTCACGCCAGATCTCTTCGCCCTCATGGAATTCCATGACCCTGTAGTTCCAATGATGCGCCGCGCCCCCCAACTCTTCGCGCGTTACGCTAGTCCTTCCGGCGCCTCGCCCGCCGGTGTCGACGGATGCCGCGCTGTCGACGTCCGGTACCAGACCCAGTTGCCGCGCGGTGGTCATGGGCAGGCGCAGGAGTATCGTGGCCGGCGCTCCCCACAAATTTCCGATCATCGTCACATCGGCTTGTACGCGCTCGAGCTGCTGGCAGCGTCACCCACAAATCGCCCGCCGGCGCGACCCGCATGGCAGTGGCCCCGGCAAAATCCGATGCGTTGTTGAGCGCCCATTCGCCTGATTCCACAACTTCACGCGACGGCGCGCTAGTCTCGAACGACTTGCATTGGTCCACGAGGCGCTCATGAAAGTCACCTGCTGCATCATCTGCTAATGACAACTTCAAAGTCTACTGTGCTAGTGCTTCTTAGAGTTCCGCGAACGCTAGCAGCGGCTTGGCATCGTGTGCGGAGCTTTCGGCGGCCGCGAAGGCTTCGGGCGCTCGGTCGAGGGGGTAGCGGCGCGTTGCCGGCGGCTTCAAGGTGCCCCGGGCTATACCGTCGAGCAGACTGCGCAGCACCTGACCGCCTTCACTTGCCCCCTTGCGTGCGAGCCACGAAAAGATGAACCAGCCGCGAACCTCGGCAGCCGAGTAGACAAGCGCTGGGGCGAAAATCGGCATCTCAAAGGCTGCGGGGTCAGTCTGACGATGCGACGACAAGGCTCCATAGACGAGCATGCATCCATTCGGGGCCAATTGACGCGCGCCCCACTGTGCCGGTACCGTAGAACAAAGTAATGTTGTCACCAAAATATGGGAGACAGCGTGAGCCGGCTGCTCGCGCGTCATGATGCGCAACGCGATTGCGTCCGTCGGCCAAACTGAGCGGGACTACTGCGCGCTTGCCGCTATACTTTCCTCTCGAGCAACGCACACGTAGCCGGCACACATCGCGATGTTCATGCAATTCTTCTTGCAACTGGAACAGGACCTCGAAGCGCTGCTGGTCCAGCATGGACCGTTGGCCTACGCAATCGTCGGGGTGATCGTCTTCGGCAGTGTGGGCGTACTGCCGCTCGTCATTTTGCCCGCGGACATGCTGCTCTCGTCCCCGACGCGGTAGGCCGGCCTAACCGTCGAATGATTGCGACCCCGGCTCGCAGCCGACGGCGACTCCGACGCCTATTTCCCGGGACCGAAGCGGTTCGTGGCTTCAAAGTCTGTAGCAGGTCGAACACCGGATGTTGGCACGCATCGCGGCAGACAACCTGCAACCGTCGTGGTCGCCCCAGCAGATCGCCGGATTGCTCAGGCGCGCGTAGCGGCAACGTGGATTGCCCGTGTCGCACGAGATATTTGACTCGCCGCTTCCGCGCAACCTCAGCCCGCAGTTACAGCATCTCCAGCGCGAGCGCGATACCCTGACCGCCACCGATGCACAGCGTGACGATGCCGCGCTTCAAGCCATCGCGGCGCATCGAATGGACGAGGCGCGTGGTCAGCACCGCGCCGGTTGCGCCGATCGGATGACCGTGCGCAATCGCGCCGCCTTCGACATTGACGATGTCCTGCGGGAGTCCAAGCTGCTTGGCAACCGCGAGCGGCACCGCAGCGAATGCCTCGTTGATCTCGACGCGTTCGACGTCGCTGAGCTTCCAGCCCGCTCGTTCCAATGCGATATGCACCGCCGGCACGGGACCGAGGCCGAACATACCGGGCTCGACTGCGGCAATACCAAAAGCGGCGAGACGCGCACTCGCTTCGATGCCCGTCACGTCGGCATAACCACGCTCGGCCACGAGCATCGCCGCCGCACCGCTGTTCAGGCCGGGAGCATTGCCCGCGGTAATCGTGCCGTCGGGACGGAACGCGGGACGCAGCTTCGCCAGCGTTTCCACGGTCGTCTCCGGACGTGGCTGCTCGTCGCGCGTGAACTGAACGCTGCCCTTGCGCCCTTCTATTTCTACGGCGACGATAGCGTCTTTTCGATCGCATGAATGCGCAATTGCCAAAAGATCAACGTCGGATTCAGAAAAGCGCAATCGCCATTTTGAAAGCTGCTTCCTACTATAGCGAATCATCACCCGCGTCCGCACTGCCATGAAAGATTCCTCATCACGCTTCGGTTCAGTCCGGCCGCTACAAGTCTTTTGCGTCGGTCCCACGACCGCCCTTCCCAGGCAGCAACCAGCGCAGTGCGGGCATTCGGGCCGGAGTTTCAGTGACGGTAGGAACCTATCCGGACCTTGAGCCCCGCATCACCTCTACGGCCGCTATCAGGTGTTCCACGGCCATCTGGCGTCGTTTCGGCAGACATGGCGTTTCTGTCGTTTGGTTCGGTCCGCTGCTCTTCCGCACCCTCGCGCAAGCGCGTTGCTTCGCGGCCCGTGTGGTCTGGTCGCGAAACACAAATTCAACGGTCGAATACGAGCAAGGTAGAGGTTGCGGATGCGTAGAGCTTGCCCTGCGAATCCGTGATGCTGGCCTCCGTGAAAGCGGCGCGCCGCCCGATGCTGAGCACGCGCCCTTCGGCGCGCACGAGGCCGGTATCGGCGGTCATGGGCCGGTGGTAGGCGACTTTCAGTTCGAGCGTGGTGTATCCCTGACTCGGGCCGAGGCGCGAATGCGCGGCGCACCCGCAAGCGGAATCGAGCAGCGTCGCGGCATAGCCGCCGTGCACTGTGCCGATCGGGTTGTACACGTGCGTGCCGGGCGTGCCGGCGAACACGACACGGCCCTCTTCCGCTTCGACGAGTTCGAAACCGAGCGTCACTCCAATAGACGGGCCGCGGCCCCCTTGCATCATGCGCTGCAGCTGTTCGAGGCCGGTCAGGCCGGCGGGAAATTCTGTAATGAGGTTCATCGAAGCGATCTCCGTCGAAGGTCGCGCGTCTGGGCGCGCACGCTGATCAAGCGGCGGAGTGGCCCGCCGATTCGCCATCGTACTATTTTCCGAACGCCCGTGCTAATTCTTCGGGTTGCTTCGACGTAGGCATCGCTTCCTTTCTTCCTATTGTTTCAATACCCGCTTGCCTCTGATTCGCTTGCTCGAGTCCGACCGACCGGCTACCTGGGGCCACGGCGAGATTGCCGCAAGCCAGCCGCATGAGACGGCAAGCAGTCCTCTTGCGCACGTGGGATGACCGGTGCGCAAGCGAGCTGAATGGCACGAAACGTCGATGGCCGCCCAACCGATGCAAAGCAGCGACAGCTTGTGGCCGGCTAGCGCCCGACGACGGGATCTTCGATTCGTCGGTCGTGAAAAACGGAGTCCAGCCGAACTCGGCCAGGTTCGCGCCGGTGAGCACACTTACAGCAGGCTTAAAGCGGCGATAGTCGTCGAGCGTATTCATCGTCTCTTGAAAAATCACGTCCGCGCCCGCTTCGACGTAGGCGACAGCCCGCTCGATGGCGGCATTAATTTCTTCGGCCGCGGCTGCGTCATCAGCGCTAAGCATATCCATGACAATTATTTGATTGTCGTCCTAGAGCGGCCTTACGCTATCCCCTTAGCGTGGCGAAGATCTGATCGACCTCGACCAAGCCGGGCACTTCCTGGCAATTCCCGCGCTGCATGGATATCAAGTAGGAGGGTGAATGATATTGTCTGACAGTCCTTTTTCGCCGCCGCGATGGATGATCATGAGGCCGCCGGCATGGCAGAGAAAATGGAGGGGATCATGGACAACTTCCTGATTGCATTCGGCGCTCTCTGGGTTGCGATTTGCTCCTGCGCGATACTTGCGTACCACATCAAGGGATGGCAGTCCGACGCAGTATCACCGTATGAGCCGTTTCCATTGATCAGCACGGAAACCCCTGTGCCTATACGCCCATTGTCCTGCCGACAAGGGAAATACTTTCGCAGATCACGCAGGTCCAGGAAGCGATCGATGCCTTTCTTAGCAGGCGATCGCGAGGGACGCGATTGTCGAAGTTGAACGTCGCGCCAGCACAATCCAGCGCATGGCGGTCGACTTGAAATATCTCTCTCCTGCCCAAAAAGCGTGTGCGGAGCGAAAAACATGGAAGATTGTCTGGAATCGGCTGTTGCACGGTTCGATGGATCGGCTGTAGCGAGCGCGGCGTCTGAGTAAGCGCACCTGTTTTCCTCCGTGTCCGTATCGATTGCTAGTCTCTGTTACAACGCGTTCCGTCGCGAGATGACGGGTTAATTGCTTTTTTTGATCCTCATGCAGATCGAGATCGTTGGCCGCGAGTCTGCCGAAGCGCTATTGGAGGGTGGGAAGCACCTGCTCGAGATGGTTGCTTTGGGATTGCCATTGCTCGGAGTATTGAATGAGATTCGGAAGCTCGCCGAGGAACTCGCGGGCGGGTGTCGGTGTGGCATATCGATGATCGATGCCGATAACCTGAAATCGCTGCGGGCGGATGCGTCGAATTTTACGCAGCCCGATGCTACGGCGAATGTAGATATCATCTGTAACGAATCTGGACCGTGTGATCTGGCAATATCCTCCAAGGCTTCGATCATCGTATCGGATATAGCATCGGACACCCGATGGTCGCCAGCGTGGCGAGAGCGGAATCTCGCAGACGGGAAGCGGGCTTGCTGGGCGGTGCCGATCCTGTCACGTGCCGACGAAGCGTTGGGAAGTTTCACTCTCTATTCGCCGGCATCCGGAGATCCCACCCCGTTCCAACGTGATCTGATGGCGGAGTTCGCGCACATCGTGAGCGTGGCGACCGAACGGGCAAAGATCGACCTGGCGCTGAGAAGAAGCGAGGAAAGCTTTCGGGCGATGGTGGAAACGACACCCGAATGCGTGAAGGTCATCACACGCAACGGTACGCTGCTGCGTGTCAATTCTGCAGGAAGCGACCTGGCTGGTGCATCGGGTCCGGACGCACTCGTCGGGAAATGCTTTTACGATTTCGTCGCGCTCGAACATCGCGAACAGTACGTCGACTTCAATCAGGACATCTGCTCGGGCAAAACGGGTTTTCTGGAATTCGACATCATCACGTTGCTCGGTGAGCGCCGTCATATGGAAACGCACGCGGCGCCATTGCAGAGCAGCGACGGATCGATCGTGCAATTGGGAGTGACGCGCGACATCACAGCACGCAACCAGGCGGCCGAGCAATTACAGAAAAGTGCCGCGCTGATGGCCAAAGTCGAACAGATCAGTTTGAGCGGAAGTTTCTGCTGGCGCCCGTCGAGTGGCGAGATCAGTTGTTCGGAACAACTCTACCGAATCTACGGAGTCGAGCATGGAGCACGGATAACGATGGATATCGTCAAGGCGCGGGTTCACCCAGGCGATCGTCATATCGTCGATAACGCGCTGGCTCTGGCCCGTGATGGTAAGGATCTGGAGTGCGATTACCGTCTGCTCCTGCCCGATGGCATGCTCAAGTATGTGCGCATGCAGGCGCATGCGACGTTTAGTTCGCAAGGCCAACTGGACTTCATTGGCGCGGTGCAGGATGTGACTGAGCGCAGGCAGTCCGAGGAAGCGCTCTATGGCTTGCGCGCAGAACTGGCGCATGTAAGCCGCGTCAGCGGTCTGGGTGCACTGTCTGCTTCCATCGCACATGAGATTAATCAGCCGCTCGCTGGCATCATGACTAATGCCCGGATCCTGGCGCGATTGCTGAGTGCGCAGCCGCCCAATGTCGAAGGTGCGCTAGAGACGGCGCAACGCACCATCCGCGACGGGCAGCGCGCTTCGGAGGTGGTGACCCGCCTGCGGGCGATGTTCAGAAAAGAAATTGTCGTGACCGATAGCGTGGACCTGGGCGATGCCGCACGCGAGGTCATCGAGTTGTTACGTAGCGAAATCCGCAGGAAACGGATTGTGCTGCATTTGAACATGGCGGACGACCTTCCTCCTGTCGCAGGCGACAAGGTCCAACTTCAGCAGGTAATACTGAACCTGCTGCTCAACGCCGTCGAGGCGATGCAGGGCGTCGGTGACCGTCCGAGGCGGATACTGGTAAGGATCGACCCGGACTACGGTGACCGGCTACGCGTCGCCGTGACCGACACCGGGACAGGGTTTAAGCCAGAGGACGCGGCCAGACTTTTTGACGCGTTCTACACGACCAGACGAGAAGGGATGGGTATGGGCCTGTCCGTGAGCCGCCATATCATCGAGCGCCACGGAGGCCGGCTGTGGGCGACCTCGAACGAACAGTTCGGCGCCACGTTTCTATTCTCCGTCCCCTGCGGCGCAGGTTCCAGGTCGCAGACCGATGCTTCTGGCTGCAGGCTCCAGCATGCACACGCCGCGATGTGTGACGCGACGAGGCACCCGCTATGACGGAACAGCCGCTTATCGCTGCAGTCGATGACGACGAGTCGGTGCGTGAATCGCTGCACGAACTGCTGCGTGAATTCGATTTTTCTGTCAGTGCGTTTTTATCTGCGGAAGCGTTTCTGGCCTCCGGCTGTGTAGACGATGCACAGTGTCTCGTGCTCGATATCGACATGCCAGGTATGTCCGGCTTTGACCTGCAGCAGGAACTGCGGCGGCGTGGAGAAAACGTTCCCATTGTTTTCATCAGTGCGCATGCGGACGAGATTGTCCGTTCTCAGGTGCTCGAACAGGGTGCAGTCGCATGCCTGTGCAAACCGTTTATCTGCGCGGCGAGCGTATCGGCAATAGCACCCGCGTTGCCCATTGAATTCGGGCGATGCGTCCCAGTTGCACTGTTCTCAACGATCGAGTGCATTGGCAAGGGCATGTGCGCCACAGTGCTCGCATTCCTTTCCCTATGCAAGAGATAATCAAATTCAAAAGAGGAGCTTGTATGCCAGACGATTTCGATCTTCAGCACCTCGCACGCCCACGCTTTATCGGTATGGCAGCGGCGGCGACCATAGCTACCGCCTCGCTCACGAGTATTGTGTTCGCGCGAGCTTCCAGTTGCTGCGATGACCTGAGCATGGCGACGCGTTGGTGCCGTGATGCGGTCGAAGTATCTCGGCCGTCAGGATTGCGCAGGCTCGGCCTGGCTAGGTAATGTGTGGAAAGGAATTGAACCTCGAGAGGAGAGTAGTGATGGAAGATCAGATGGACACACGTCGCCGGCACTTCCTCGCCGTGGCTGCTGTGAGCGTAGGAGCAATGGAACTCGGCCTGGGAGCGCCCGCATTGGCCGCATCCAGCGATGGCGCCGAGTTGGATCCGTACACTCGCCGGCTGGCTTCTCAGCTATCGTTCGACAGGATCAGGCAGATCGATGCGGGCGCTCTGAATGTCGGATATGCGGAAGTCGGTCCGGGCGACGGCCCCGCCGTGATCCTGCTTCACGGTTGGCCGTACGATATTCACAGTTTCGCCGATGTTGCGCCGCGCGTTGCGCGGGCGGGTTATCGCGTGATCGTTCCGCACCTGCGCGGTCATGGAACGACGCAGTTTCTATCAAGCGATACGGTGCGCAATGGTCAGCAGTCGGTACTGGCCGTGGACGTCATCGCATTGATGGATGCATTGAAAATCCAGAGGGCGATCATTGGTGGTTTTGATTGGGGCGCGCGTACGGCCAATGTCGTCGCTGCGCTATGGCCGGACCGCTGCAAGGCGCTGGTGTCGGTGAGCGGTTACCTGATCGGCAACCATGCGGCCAACAAGGCGCCGTTGCAGCCGAAGGCAGAGCTTGCGTGGTGGTATCAATTCTACTTCGCGACGGAACGCGGCAAACTCGGCTATGAAGCCAACCGCCACAATTTCGCGAAGCTCATTTGGCAACTTGCTTCGCCGAAATGGAACTTCGACGATGCCACATTCGAACGCTCGGCTGGCTCACTGCAGAACCAGGACCACGTTGCGATCGTGATCGACAATTACCGGTGGCGGTTAGGCCTCTCGGACGGCGAGCCGCAATACGATGCACTAGAACGGCGTCTTGCGGCAGCACCCGTCATCACGGTGCCGACGATCACGCTCGAAGGCGACGCGAATGGCGCGCCTCATCCGGAGCCGGCAGGGTATGCGAAGAGGTTCGTCGGCAAATACATTCACCGCAACATCACGGGCGGCGTCGGGCACAATCTGCCGCAAGAAGCGCCAGATGCGTTTGCCGACGCGGTGCTCGAAATCGCCAGTTATTAGGCTGGAAATCACTGACGATTTCAGTCGCAAAGGGCTCTGGACCTCGCCTTATTAATAATGCTACCAGCTCGCAGATTGTTGGCTATCCTGAAAGTTAACGCGCCCATTCGACGCAAAACCAGTCACGCCATCAGAACTTTCATTTTGACTCTAACCGGAGATTTTCATGCCCGTCTTTCACGCTCACATTCCCGCTGGCCGATTCTCAAAGGAACAAAAGAAAGCGATCGGCAATGCCTTGAACCAATCGCTCGTCGAGGCCCTCGGCATTCCGCCCGGCGACCGCTTTATCATCGTCAGCGAACATCAGGAGGACGAGCTCTTCATCGACCCGACCTTCATGGATATGAACCGAACTGCTGACGCAATGATCATCACGGTGCAACTCGGCGCGCACCGCCCTGCCGAGGACAAGCAGAAATTGCAATCTGCCATAGCCCGGCTTCTGGAGGAGACCGTGGGCATATCGCCCGACGACGTCTTTACTTCGCTTATTCCAGTACCCAATGAAAATTTCTCGTTTGGTCGCGGAATCGCGCAACTCGCGGGTATCGCGCCGCGCTGGTAGCGCGAGCCGATGTCTGTAGCCCAACTTTTGGAGGCGCAACGAGACTGGCACGCAAGGACCCATCTGCGACGCTCACGCGGGCTGGTTCAGGGCCGCCGCGCATGGCGGCGCCCTTGAAAGCCGACGGAGACAACGCAATGCATTCAGTTCCCATGAGCCGTAAGCCGTCTTCGTCAGCGTGCTGAACGTCTATGTCTTGTATCCGTCACGACATTTCCTTGACGCAAAGGTTCGTGCTTTTATCCACCTCCTTCGCGAAGAAGTACCGTCGATGTTGGAGGCGGATGAGCTCGCACTAGCAACGATCGACGGATGATCGTCAAAATCTCAGGTGTGCGATTTACAGACATCATTTAACTTCCTTGAGGGCCGTTTTCTTGGCATGAGAGAGGTCGTAGTTCCGGCAGGAACTCCCAGCTCTGTCAACGGTAGAACCAGAATTCGTTAAGGGCCAGTCAGTCGTGAGCGTTCGACCTTGCAGTTGAAATGCTCCGAGCGCGGCGGAATCGGTCGAAATTTTTAATGTATTCGTCCATCGGACGCCGCTGCACTGACTCGGCAAAAACTCGGCACCCCGATCAGTCTGTATACGCTGGATCGGAAACGGCATTCCCTCGATGACGCGATCAAGAAAAAGCAGTGTACTGCGAGCATTTCTGCGCGGCTATACAGCCAACACGCGATAGCGCGAGCAGTCGTCGATCGCCGTGTATTGGTAGACAGCTCGCGCGATCTTCATCGTGTACATCCGGACCCGATCCCCATAAACCGGGACGGCTGTAGCGTTCCGGTTGTGCCGGCCGCCTGGAGCGGATTAAGGGTTCACAGAGGCTTCGCACAGAACCGATGCTCCTCTCCATGGACCACCGGCCATTTGAGATGCGTGCACAAAAGTCAGCACGAGAAAAAGCTTCGCGTCAAAGATGCAGCTTGAACCAGTCGAGCGCCTCTCGGGACGAGGTCGGCAGTTCCGCCAGGTATGGATCGAAGTGGCCGCCCTTGAGCATGACTATCCGTTTTGGTTCCAGTGCTTGCTCGTATGCCTTGAGCGCCAGATCGGTCGGTGCGATATGGTCGTGCTCAGCTACCAGCATCAGTAGCGGCGTCGGCGACACGCGATCAATGAACACACCTGGCGAGTACATGCGTGCCCAGCGTGTCGAGCGCAGTGAGAGCCGATTTTCCCAAACGCCTTCGGGCAATGCCTGAAGGTAAAAGCTCACGGCATCCGCGGCTCGATAAGCCGCCGGTTTGTCCGGATCGCTGCTCACGATCTGCTGCATTGCCGGTGCCTCGCCAGCGAGTTGTGCCCGATCGTCGGCCACGAACCTCGCCTCGATGTCAGCAACCGCTTCCGCCGGCACGCGTCGCAGCCCGCTTGCATGGCCGTCAACGGTGGGCGCTTGCGACACCACAGCTTTCAGGCGTCGGTCCGTTGCACCGAGCACAATGGCATGTCCGCCGGCAAAGCTGGTACCCCAGATGCCGATTCGATTCGCATCTACTTCCGGCTGCGCTTGCAAATAGGAGATCGCTCGACGCCAATCGTCAATTTGCTGCCAAGGGTTAATGTCTTGCCGGGGCAAGCCTCCACTGTCTCCGAAGCTGCGGTGGTCGTGCAGCAGTGCGACAAAGCCAGCCTCTGCAAACGCTTCCGCAAACGGTTCGATGCCATGGTATCGAGTCCCCGCGAAGCCATGCGCCATGGTGATGGCCGGCATAGGGCCGTTCTGTCGCTCCGGCACGAATAACCATGCCGACAGTTCGACGCCACCCTCAACGGGGAAATTTACGTCCCGCTTCTCAAACATCTGTACACTCCTGGTCGTCATTCGCCGAGTTCGCCAAGCAGTCGAGCGAGGTCAAGTTCTGCTTCCCGAGTTTGGAAGCCGCGCGCCATGGCGCCTGCCATGCGGCGTTGCGCTGTTTCTTTCTGCACGTCTTCTCCAAAGAGCTCGGAGTCCCGCCGGAAGTCGTCGACCGGAGCGAGGGCAATCGCATTCACGCGCGCCTTAACGACGGCATGTCCAGCCGCAGGAAAGCATGCAATGCGACGTGCAAGCGACGCGACGTACGAATCGAGCTCCGTGGCGGAAAGCGCCCGGTTGATCCACCCGTACCGCTCTGCGATATCGGCGTCGTAATCCGACGCGCTCAGCATGACTTCCAGTGCCCTACCTCTGCCCATCAGGCGGGTCAGGAACTGCGCCGCGCCGCCGCCGGGAAGCAATCCGAACGCTGCCTCCATCTGGCTGAATACTGCCGTTTCGCGTGCTGCGTAGCGCATGTCGCACGCCAGCACAAATTCGCTGCCGGCACCGCGCACACGCCCTTCGATCTGCGCGATGGAGACAAGACGACTTGCACTCAGGTGTCGAAACAGCAGAGCGATCGATGGCTCGCCGGTCAATTTCGCGGCTTCCTCACGGTACTCCTTCACCTTGGTCACGTCGACGTGAGAGATGAAGTAGTCGGGATCGACACTGCGGAATACAAGGACCTTGGTACGGTCGTCGGCTTCTGCATTTCGGATCACGGTAATCAGATCACGCACGAGCGCGGGCCCGAGCAGATTCATGGGCGGCGCGTCGATTTCGATGAACAGAACCGCGCCCTCGCGCTTCACTTTGAGCGTATCAAGCATCATGGATGACTTCCTAACGACCGGCTAGCAATTGAATTTGGTGCAGGACGCCCGAGGCGCTGACGCCATGTGACACAGGCCGCACGGAGAGAATCTATGCCTCTCCCGATCTGCTGAGCAGCTATCGCCGCCAACAAGATCTCCATCGCCTGCAGTCGGCATAGAAAAACGTCGCAAACCCCTGCAGTGCCGCCACATGCCGCGCAACACCTGCTGTGCTGCACTACGGCCGGTCATGCGGTGAGAGAAGATCGCAAGCATGATCACCATGAATAGGAACGACGCAATCACACCGCTCGTTTTGGAGCCGACATAACGCGCAACCAGCGTTACGCTGACGACTAGGCCCGCGATGAGCGCCATGCGCGAGGGAGTTCCACCACGGCGGATCGAGCCTGTCGGTTTTGGCTGGTTTGTTGGGGATGAGATTCAGTGCGAGCGTGACGCCCAGGATAGCAACAAGAAATAGTCCGGCATGTGGCAGCGCGCTCCGCTGCAAGAGGCCAGCTACGATCGAAAACGTCGCACGGCCGCCTGCCAGCGCCATAGGCCATCCCAATTTCGCCAGCCTGCAATAGGCAATGCAAAAGGCCGCTTGCGCAGCCGTGGCTACGAGCACCCTGCCCGTAGCCTGCGCTGCAAAGGCGTGCCTTTGCTCAAGTGCGAGAAACACTGAGATCGGCCCCGACGTCAGTGGCATCTCTACCAGCAATCCGCTAATTGCCTGACCCCAGCGGCGACCGGCAAGGCTTGCAGCCAACAGCAACAGCAGTGTTACGACGAGCTTGAACTCAAGAACCATGATCACGGATTCAACTCAAGGAATGCCAGTCTTGAAGGACGTACGCGAGCCGCCGCTCTTTTGTGTCAGACGAATGGCGCGATGTTGGCCATCGCGCGCGTCACGTAGGTCTCCTTCTCCCCCACTGGGGCGACATGCTGCATCGCGGCGCGCGCAGCCTCGACGCCCGCCGGACGCGCGATCACCCACGCGGCCAGATACTGCGACGACAGGCACCCGCCTGCCGTCGCGACGTTTCCCTTCGCCGCAAACGGCCTATTGACCACCGCCACGCCCGCCTCTTCGACCCACGGTTTGGTGGTCAGGTCCGTACAGGCCGGAACGCCATCCAGCAGGCCCAGCTTCGCGAGTATCAGCGTGCCCGAGCATTGCGCGCCCACAAGCTGGCGCGCCGGATCGAGCCGCAACTGCAACATCAGCGCGGCATCCGCGGCAACCGCGCGTGTCTGTATTCCGCTGCCGACCAGCACCGCGTCGGCCTCACATGCGTCCTTTAGCGTCGCTTGCGCCTCCAGCACCACGCCATTCATCGACCGCACTTTCGCAGTCGGGCTGGCGATCGCAACCCGCCAGCCCGGCTTCTTGACCCGGTTGAGGATGTTCAGCGCGATCAGCGAGTCGAGTTCGTTGAAGCCTTCGCAGGTCAGAATGGCGATGTGCATGGCGTCCTCGTGTGGAGAGGTTGTGCGACACCATGGTAGGGTCGATAATCGATACAATCAAATCATTGTCATGGATACATTGAGCCATGCCTGAGGCCCGCTACAAGCAAGTGGTTGATCGCCTGGCGGCTGACATCCGCGACGGTCGCCTGCGTCCGGGGACGCGTCTGCCTACGCACCGCGAGCTGGCTGCTCGTGAGGGCCTGGCACTAGTCACGGCGACGCGTGTCTATGCGGAGCTACAGACGATGGGTCTGGTGAGCGGCGAAACCGGCCGTGGCACCTTCGTCAAGGAGCCTCTCCCTCGTGGTGAAGGCGTTGACTTGCACGCATGGAGCTCCGTAACAATCGACCTGAGCTTCAACTACCCCTCTGCGCCGGGTCAGACAGACCTCCTCCGGGCAGCGCTGCGCCAGCTCGCGGCGGCCGGCGACCTGGAGTCGCTGCTTCGATACCAGCCGCACGGTGGGCGCGAGCACGAGCGCGCGACGGCGGCACGCCACCTGGCCAGCCGGGGTCTGGCAGCAACGGCCGGAACCACATTGCTCGTGAGCGGGGCACAGCACGGACTGACGACGTCTGCCATGGCGCTACTTGAACCCGGCGACCTGGTTGCCGTGGACGCGCTAACTTACCCGGGATTCAAGCTCGCCGCCGAGGCCAATCGACTTGAACTCGCGCCGATTCCAGCCGCTGGGCGTGGTCCCGATCTGGACGCATTGACGGCCCTGTGCAAACGACGACGCGTACGCGCCGTCTACGCGATGCCTACGCTGCACAACCCGCTCGGCTGGGTCATGAGCGCCAGCCGTCGCCGCGAGCTTGTCAGGATCGCCCGACAGCATGGACTGATCCTTATCGAGGACGCGGCCTACGCGTACCTCGCCGAAGACGCTCCGCCGCCGTTAGCATCGATTGCTCCGGAAACGACGGTCTATGTCTCAAGCCTGTCGAAGAGTGTCGCGACGGGTCTGCGCGTCGGTTTCGTCTGCGCACCACGCGAATGGATTCCAAAGTTTGAACGGGCGATCCGGACAACGACGTGGAATACCCCGGCAACCATGACAGCGATCGCCTGCAACTGGATAGACGACGGCACGGTGGCACGGCTCGAAGACGAGAAGCGTCGGGACGCCACGATGCGGCAAAGTCTCGCCACCGAAGCTCTCGGCAAGCTCACGACGATCAGCCATCCCGCCTCGTACTTCATCTGGATTCCTCTGGCACAGGAAGTTCGCGCCGACGCGATTGCGATGGCGTTGATGCGCGAACGCATTTCGGTGTCGACTGCCCTGCCGTTCGCCACATCGACTCAGGTGCCTCATGCGATTCGACTGGCGATTGGGTCCGTCGATCTGCCCACGCTGCGACGATCGCTGGAGACCGTGGCCCGGATTATTGCCGAACAGACCTACTAACAGGCAGTCGCAGGGGCGCAGTCTGTCCAGCAGTATTGTCTGGCCTTGTAGTGCAGCACGGCGGCGTCGTACGCGTCGATCGACGCGCGGCGCTGCGCGAACAGCGCGCCGCCATGGAAGATCGGCTGCGAGAGGCTCGCTCCGATGGCCCACAGTCCGCCCGCACCCGAAACGACTGCCGGCCAGCTGAAGCCGCCGCGCCCCATCGCGCCCGTCAGCGACAGGCTCGGGAAGAGTTGCGCCGTTGCCTCGCCCACGTCGGCGGCTGCGGCCTTGACGGCGGCGTCCGCTGCCTGGATATCCGGGCGCGAGCGCAACAGGTCATGAAGGCACGGCGACGGGCACGTGCTCGGGCAGCGACAGGCTGTCCAGATCCGGCACGCTCGGGGCATTGTCCGGTGTCCGGCCGATCAGCACCGCGAGTGCATGAACCGCAGTCGCGCGTTGCTGACGCAGCGCGGGCAACGTCGCTGCGATGGAAGCCGCGTCCTGTTTCGACTCGAACGCCTGGGCTCGCGCGACCGCGCCGCGCGCGTAGCGCTGCGGTCTTCGTTCGCCGCATCGTTCGACACGGCGACGAGCCGCTCGGTGAGCGCGATCTCCCGGTCGAGGGCCGCCACATTGATCGTGGCCGCCACGATGTTCGCGGCGAGCGCACGGCGCGACGCTTCCAGCTCGAACGCCTGCACATTCACACGGGCCGCGCTCGCGGAATTCGCACAGCGCGTTTGGCCGAACAGGTCGAACGTGTAATGCGCCTGCAGCTGCCCGGCAAAGAAGTTGTATTGCACCTGCTCGGGCAGACCGAGCTGGGGCGCGACCGGTGAGCGGGCGCGCTGGACCTGCGCCGTGCCATCGATCGATGGCAGCGTCGATGAGCCGATCTACGCGCGCAACTGCTCCTGCGCCGAGGCAAGCGTACGCTGCGTTGCCGCGTCCGTCGCAGTCGTGGAAGCGGCTTTGGGAGCCGCCATATCCATCTGTCCGCCGCGTGCGTGGAACGCGAGCCAAATGAGCGCGACGAACGGCAGCAATAGTGCCCAGAACCCGACATGCCGATATGCGAGCGCGCCTGCGATGGCTCCCGCAGCGAATACGAGAATGGTCGGCAGCATCTTGCCGAGACGCATTCGCGCCACCGCTCGTGCGTCGGCTGACACCTGCGGAGACAGAATGTCGATCGCATCGAGCACGGCCTGCGTCACGTTGCCCGTCATCACGGTGTTGGGCACACCGGGACGCGCGACAAGCCGGCCGTGCGCATTCTGCACGCCCATTGCTGCCGCGCCGACCATCCCGCAGACAATGACGGGCATGCTGTCCGCATGCACGACGGGCGAGACGCCGACACCCGCGATGCAAAAGGCCAGCATGAGCGCCGCCTGGAGTGCATAGAGAAGACACGCCGCACGGTTGGGCGTCGCGGGTTCGACGCTCTTCACGAGCACGCTGCTGACGACCACGCCCGCAACGAATGAGGGGAATGCCATCAGCTTCATGAACACGCCCTGGCCGAAGCCTGCCGCCTCGGCGCCGATCAGCACGAAATTGCCCGTGACGTGTGCGGTGAACAGCCCGAAAAGCGCGACAAAGCTGAGCGTATCCACATAGCCTGCGATGGCGGCGAGCACGCTGTCTTCAGATTTCATCGATCGTCTCCCGTCCCAGGGATGTCATCAAAGCGGACCGCATGGGCGCGCTCGTCAGGCATGCGCGTGGGGGCCGGCAAGCAGCCGCACGCAGCACGCCGCGCTTACTGCGCCGCTGCATGTATCTCGGCGATGTAACCACCGGGGAACTGCACGACTGCGGCTTCACGCTTATCGGAAGTGAACGGCGGGATCAGCACCGTCACCCCTGCCGCCTTCGCCTTTTGCAGCGTGTCGCTGAGATTCGTCACTTCATATCCCGTCATCTCGCGGCCGAACGGATAGGGCAAGTGGCCGTCCGTCGCTAGCACGGTCACCTTGCCGAAACCCGACTCGATCCGCACACGCCGGTACGTATCGCCCGGCCGGCCAATTTCGACGCCAGGCGCGTTGTGATCATCTGAAACAACTTTGCCATGCGAAAAAGCCACGAAGTTGCGAATCAGTAAATTGGCGCGCTCCGGCGACACGTAAACCCGGTTCTCCGGCACTGTCTGAAGGGGATCATAGTTCGGCGCCTGGTTGTGCCAGTACAACTGCATGCTGACGCCGCCAGGCCAGGTGATGATCGCGTCGCGGCCGATCGGATCGGGGAACGTCGCCACAATGACGTCAGCGTGGTGGCTCTTGGCCGATTTGACGGCGGCGTCGATATTGGTCACAAGATATCCGGTGCGCTCGCTACCGAACGGATGCGGCACAGGCGTCTTGTAGCCGAACACCGACAACGTCCCGACAGGTGTGAAGACGAGTTGCGACATCGTCTGGCTCGATGTGGGCGTCACCTGAAAAACGCCCTGCTGTGACTTGTGGCCGCCGAAGGTCGCAACAAGGCTATCGGTGAACTTGTCGAAGTCTTCCGGAGCAATATAGACATGTGTGGTGCCGTATTGCGGCCCCACAGCGACCTGGGGTTCCCCAGTTGGCCGTGGAAGTCTTGGCGGTGTGGCCGGCGCGACTGACGATGCAGCGAGACAGATGACGCCAAGCGCTGTCGCTACCAGGGAACGGAGGTTACGCATGATGTTGAAAATCCGTTGAGTTTTTACTGAACTCCGCCATGGACGGAGGAATGTTTGATGCCGACAAGGCATGTCGCCATGACGAGCGCAGCGATGAATCCGAGATGCTCGAAGAAGGCGTTCAACGCGAAAAAGTGCGCGTCGCCCGCTAAGTTCCAGAAGTCATTCGCGACGAACATCGCAACAGCCGTCAATGCGGCCAGGGCACCCGCGCCCAGCCAGACGAAGCGGTTCGCGACCACGCAGGCCGAGCCGCCAAGCTCCACGACGATTGCGAGCGCCGCCCACAGCCATCCCGGATGCAGCCCGAAATGCTCCTGCTCAAGCACGGCAACATGAAAGTTCGTGAGCTTGGCAACGCCTCCGATCACATACGCGGACACGAGCGCCGCGCGCACCACCACCATCAGCAGCCGGCGCTGCGCGAGCATCGCGGCGATCCAGTGCGGATTCTCTTGTGCGCGCGTGCTCATGTCAGACCGCCCAGCAGGCGCAGCCAAGCGCGCCCCAGAACGAGCGCAGGTCTGACGCCGGCGCGTTGTTGGACCAGGCGCGCGCGTGGTCGTGTCCATGCACGGCGCAACCATTCGAGCAGCCGCACGACGTCGCCGCCATCTGCTGCAACGAAGCCTCGCCCTCGCCCTTCGAATCCTTCCACGCAGCGAAGCCCCCGAAGCGACGCACGGGCGACCAGTCGGGCATCGCCGGAGGCGGCGCGCTGTCGTCGAGATGAGCGAACGCTTCGGCGCCGAACACGATGCGGCCGCCGACAATCGTCAGATGCGAGACCATACCCGCGATCTCGTCCTCGGGGCAGGTGAAGAAGTCGCGGTCGGGAACGATCAGGTCCGCGAGCTGACCCACCGCGATCTGGCCTTTCTTGTCTTCTTCGTTGGAAAACCAGGTGCCCTTCTCGGTCCACATCCGCAGCGCCGTATCGCGGTCAAGGCGATTGCGCTCCGGATAGAGGCGCAGGCCGCCGACCGTCTTGCCCGTCACGAGCCACGCAAGCGACACCCAAGGGTTGTACGATGCGACACGCGTCGCGTCCGTGCCCGCCGACGTTCGCACACCCTTCTCGAGCATGCGCGCGATAGGCGGCGTCGCCTCGGCTACCGCCGCGCCGTAACGTTCGAGGAAATACTCCCCCTGATAGGCCATTCTGTGTTGAACCGCTACGCCTCCGCCGAGCGCCGCGATACGGTCCATCGAACGCTCGGAGATCGTCTCGGCGTGATCGAAGAACCAGTGGATGCCGTCAAGCGGAAAGTCGCGGTTGACCTTCTCGAAGACATCCAGTGCGCGGCTGATGGTCTCGTCATAGGTTGCGTGCATGCGCCATGGCCAGCGGTTTTCGGCGAGCACGCGCACGACCTCTTCCAGTTCATTTTCCATCTGCGGCGGCATGTTCGGGCGCGGCTCGCGAAAGTCCTCGAAGTCCGCAGCGGAGTACGCCAGCATCTCGCCTGCGCCGTTGTGGCGGAAGTAGTCGTCGCCCTGCTTGTACTTCGATGTCTTCGTCCAATTCAGGAAGTCCTGCTTCTCTGCCTTCGGCTTCTGCGTGAAGAGGTTGTACGCGAGACGCACCGTCATCTGTCCGTCGTCGGCCAGCTTCTGGATGACCTCGTAGTCCTCCGGGTAGTTCTGGAAGCCGCCGCCTGCGTCGATGACACTCGTCACGCCGAGCCGGTTCAGCTCGCGCATGAAATGGCGCGTCGAATTGAGCTGATAGTCGAACGGCAGCTTCGGCCCCTTCGCCAGCGTCGCGTACAGGATCGACGCATTCGGTTTCGCGAGAAGCAGTCCCGTCGGGTTGCCGTCGCCGTCGCGCATGATCTGTCCGCCGGGCGGCTCGGGCGTGTCTTTCGTATAGCCGATCACGCGCAGCGCCGCGCCGTTCAGTAACGCCCGGTCGTAAAGATGCAGGATGAACACCGGCGTATCCGGTGCAACGGCATTCAGTTCCGCGATCGTGGGAAGCCGCTTCTCGACAAACTGCTGCTCGGTGAAGCCACCGACCACGCGGACCCATTGGGGTGGCGGCGTAACGGCAACCTGGCGCTTCAGCATGTTCATCGCATCGGCAAGCGAGCGCACGCCGTCCCACCGCAGTTCCATGTTGAAGTTCAAGCCGCCACGCACGACGTGTGTATGGTTGTCGATGAGCCCTGGAAGAACGGAACGTCCCTTTAGGTCAATCACTTTCGTCGCCGAACCGGTCAACGATATGACGTCGGCATTGTCCCCAACGGCAATGATTTCCCCGTGCTTGATGGCGACCGCGCTCGCGGTCGGGTTCGCCCGGTTCAGCGTCGTGAAGCGGCCGTTGTGCAGGATGAGGTCAGGGGCTGTTGCAGATGCTGTCATGAGCGTATTTCCTTGCTATTGGCTTTTTCGCGGCTGGCCTGTTCGACGGTATGCCGGCTCGGCAGCACGCCGGGCACGTGCGCTGCTCCGCGTGACTCGTTCAGAGCCGTCGGAAGCCGCGAGCCGAAAAGAAGATGCTTGCTTACGGGAATGATCTGCTCGCCGCCCAGGATACCGAGCAGGCCGACGAGCGCGACGAGCGGCGGCGCGGGCGAACGCAAATGCATCAGGCTGTAGATGACACCAACCAATATGCCGGCCCCCAGTGACAACAGATACACTTTCATCAACTCACCTTGCTCGCATCGTCGATTATGAAAACAGCGGCTGGCGCTCGAACGCGCCAGCCTTGCCACTTTTACGTGAGGTCAGTGACCCTCGCTGCCGCCGAACATGGTCTTCGCATAGATCAGGCCGAGACCGTAACCGCCACCGTGCTGGATCGACGTCGCCACCGTCTGGTTATATGTTTCGCTGCGCGCCCAGTCGCGCTGCAGTTCGAGCAGGTATTGCAGCGACGTCATCGGGCGCGCGCCCAGCTGGATCATCCGCTCCATGGCGCAATCGTGCGCTTCGTCGGAGACGTCGCCGCAGGCATCGGCGATCACATAGACTTCGAACCCCTGTTCGAGCGCCGAGAGCGCCGGTCCGACGATGCAAACCGATGTCCACAGTCCGGCGAGGACGATCTTGCTCTTCCCGTTGGCGTTGACGCGCTCTGCAATGCGCGCGTCTTCCCATGTATTCATGGTGGTGCGGTCAACCACGTCCGCTTCGGGGAACACCGAGCGGATCTCCTCGAACATCGGGCCCGAGAAGGTCTTCTCGGCGACCGTCGTGAGAATCACCGAAACGTTGAACTCCTTCGCCGCCTTCGACACGAGCGCTGCGTTGTTGCGCAGCGAGACGGCGTCGATCGATCTGGTGGCGAACGACATCTGCGACTGGTGATCAATCATGATCAGCGTGTGGTTACTGGGGTCGAGCAGTGTCTTGCCTGGTTGGGCTTTGGCTGTGGGCATCATTGCCTCCTTTAAATTGCCGGTTGTTACTGGAAAGAAGGGGGTGTCCTCGATCAATGCTTCGTTCGGAGTATTCATTGTCAGTTTTCCTTTGGGAAGGTACGTTCATCAGCGCGGCCTGCTGGATTGCTGAAAACCACGTGGTTAGCGCTCCATAACAACGCCTCGAACGTTGCTCAAACGTAGTCGTCTATATTCGCGGCAACCGAGCGTGTAAGCAGTTCGTCGACCAGAGAGCTCGAGAAAGCAAGGGCCCGTCGTTCCTACGGCCTCTCGGTCCCGACGCGGGAGGGAGGCGTCCCTGTCGCGCGCAGTTGGAAATTAATACAGCGACGCAGTTAGGAATTGATACACCTCGTTGTACGGTTGCCCCTTTTGGTCGGCCCGTGAAGTCTAGACGCTCAGCCCCACGGAAAGCCATTATCCAAACGTATACGCCCGATATCCACCGATGACTGCAGCGACCGTTCGTAGAAAGACTCGCGCGCTCGTGGCAACGATTGGTGATGCCAAGCACGTTCGCAACGGACGGCAACTCGCTGCGTAGCTTCGCCTCGTCCCACGGCAGCACTCCAGCGGCGGAAAGCAAAACCTGTTCGGCAGCAGCAAGCGTGGCGATTTCTGCGGGTGCTGCTGATCCACTGGGCCCGTTCGGTGATCTTATGTGAAGGGTGGGTGCATGAGCTCATTCGCCCCCGCAATGACAACGTCGCCGCGGTCGGGCATGAAAGCTTGGCAAGCAGTCCCAAGCACTCCGAGCATTAAGGTCCGCCCACGCAAATAGGTACGTCACTCTGGAGCGCCACGGTGTTCACCAGCAGGTGGACGTGACCGTCCTCACGATCACACTCCACCTGTTCCGCCTCGAAGTCGGCGCAGACGCTGGAAAAGATGCTGTGCAGGTCGCCGAGCTGAACCAAACCAAGTATCTCTTGAGCAGCGACGACTGCCAATGGTATCGATGACGGCGACTGCAACATCTGCCGGACGAAGATGGCTGCCTTCCGCTGACGGGTCATGTAACGAGGTCGAGTTGGGCACTCGGAAATGTATCCATGACAATTATTTGATTGTAGTGGGGTTTGCGCATAGCATCTTCTCACTACTCTCACCAACATGCATGAAACGCGACGTCATGCGTATTGCGATTGTGACCTTCGAATTCGTTTCCACACTGGCCCTCCTGACGATTGAGGGACTCCACAGAAGCCGTGCCGGCAGGCAACACGCGGCAGGATGAAGGCACCAAATCCCCTTGTTCAACTGTTTGCTAAGGCTACATGACCATCCAACACATCAAGAAGACAACGAACACGCCGGAACTCGAATCCTGGGGCTCCGTCGGCATTCCGTTGAGCGATCCAGCCTGCGAGCTTCGAGGCATCAAGAAGGTCATTCCCCGAAGGGAGGCGATCGACTCGGGTGTCTGGGAGTGCACGCCTGGACGCTTCCGCCGACAGATTACCGAGGGCGAGGTGATGCACATCCTGGCCGGGCGCGCCACTTTTACACCGGACGACGACCATCCGATCGCGATCGAGACCGGTGACACCGTGTTCCTCTCACCCAACACCGTCGGCATCTGGGACATCCAGGAAACGGTGCGTAAGGTCTACGTCCTTCTTTAGTCTCGAGTGTTCGAAAGATCTCAAACGACTGCTGCCCGCCGCGCACCTAAGCAGCAAGTCATTGTCGGATCGGTGCTCGTTTGAATAGGACATGAGAGGAAAGGATGAATCCGCTGGAAATGAGCGGTCTTGAATTGCTGCGCGCCGCCGCGTCCGGCCGCTTGCCGCAGTCTTCGATGGCCAAGACGATTCCGATGTCGTTTGCAGAGGTCGACATGGGGTATGTGAAG
The DNA here is from genome assembly GCF_040965775.1 of Paraburkholderia sp. BR10954. Classification (NCBI taxonomy): domain Bacteria; kingdom Pseudomonadati; phylum Pseudomonadota; class Betaproteobacteria; order Burkholderiales; family Burkholderiaceae; genus Paraburkholderia; species Paraburkholderia sp. BR10954. The sequence goes on along the minus strand of NZ_JBFRCK010000001.1, from coordinate 451,596 downwards.
ATGACGGCGCGCGCTGGTGTCCAGCATCTGAATCCAATGGGTGGCGTGCACGGCGGCTTCGCGGCAACCGTACTCGACTCCGTGACGGGTTGCGCCGTGCAATCGGCGTTGGAGGCCGGCGTTGGTTACGGCACGATAGACCTGCAAGTGAAAATGCTGCGACCTGTGCCGCGCGATCAGGACGTCATGGCGGAAGGCCGGATTGTCCACGTCTCGCGGAACCTCGCAACCTCGGAAGGCACGTTGATATCCCGCGAGGGGAAGCTTCTGGCGACGGCGACGGCAACTTGCTTTTTGAAGAGAGGCTAAAGCGGCGAAGGTCAGGTGATGTGTCTGTCTGCGGCAGTAGATGACTGGTCGTTTTTTCTTGGCTGAGGGAATGAAATGAAGACTACCGCCCGTCGCGGGCTCGAGGCTGTTTGCCAGGAAACCTGAGTCTCGAAATTGAGGATCACAGCGCGGCGATCCGGAGCGCATCGCCGCGAACTTCGAGACATGGAGCAGTCTCTTCGACGAGTGCATTGCCGCAGCGCAAAGCACAGGTGACGTCAGCAACCGACTGCCGGCGTCGATGCTGGCCCTGCCGAGCAGTGCTGGCGGCGTAAGTAACGCCATCTAGACCTTGCGCCAGTCGTACTCGGTCGGCCAATAACGTGCGAGTTTCTGCGTGGTCGCGAGCGGGTCGCTTGCACGAGGCCTCGCATAGGTGCAGTGCTGAACACGAACCGTGTCGCGGAATAGGCACAGCTGACGCAAGCCTAGATGTATCCATGACAATTCTTGGCTTGTATTGCTTGCCAAGCCTATCATGCGTAACTGCCTGCCTCGACCTGCCGTACCCCGTCGGCATTGTCATTGCGGACCCGGGCAGACATCACAAGGATGGAATTCGTGCGGATAATGAAGCGGCCTTTGCGGGAGTGTGACGCTAAAAGCGCATTTCGGTGGTTTCGTGATTTAGGTTCTGGTGCCATAAATAAATGGCAAAAATTGTGCGCCGAGGGTGCCTACTGCGGAGTTGCCAATGTCCCCAATCCGTGCAGTTGAACGTAAATTCGAGATGCCGCCGGAGCAAGCGACGCCGGTCGTCTTCGTCGTCGACGACGACGTCTCATTGCGTGAGTCGCTCGAAGCAATGGTTCGCTTCGCCGGTCTTAGGGCAGAGACGTTTGCTTGCGCGCAGGACTTTCTCGGACATCCGGCCGCCAGGGTGCCGAACTGCCTGGTGCTGGACGTCGGTCTTCCCGATCTCAGCGGCCTCGACTTGCAGAATCGTATTGCATCCGAGCGTACCGACATGCCAATCATCTTCATCACCGGCTACAACGACGTATCGACGACGGTGCGGGCCATGAAAGCTGGAGCAGTTGAATTTCTCACCAAGCCCTTTGACGACCAGGTCCTGCTCGATGCCATCCGGCACGCCATCGAGTTAAGCCGTGCGGCGATGAGGGAGGCGGCGGAGTTGCAGGCGATCCAAGATCGCTACGTTTCACTAAGTCGACGCGAGCGCGAGGTCATGACGTTGGTGGTGACCGGCCTTCTGAATAAGCAGATAGCGGGCGAATTGGGCATCGCGGAGATCACGGTGAAGGTGCACCGCGCGCAGGTCATGCGAAAGATGAACGTACGCTCGCTTGCCGAACTGGTCAAAATCGCCACGAGACTTAATCCTGACCGCGCGCCAAGGGCAGCGCTGCAACGCGCAGCGTGAGGGACGGGGCGTTGGTCGCGAAGCCAATCAGGCGGCACATGGCCATGTGTGCGCAATTGTATCGTTGCAAGGCTTGGTCAAGGTAGGCTCGGCTCGGCGCGCCGACCGACGGCGACAGTCCATTTCGGAGCGCTATTCGGCGCATGCGGCCCCGTGTTTCCCGGTGGAGTGTCATGTTCGCGACGCCGCACGGTTGCAGAAGGAGGCCGGCACGCAAGGCAGCCAATGGATCATGGTGGACGCGCTCATCCCCAGCGCCGCGTAATCCGTAGTCGCGCGGGCGCACTCGGACTGTTCCTGCACGTCGTTCAATTCACCGTTCCGCGAGCCATGTGGACACGCGACCGGTATGACGATCGAGCCGCACCCTCGTGCGGCGACCCACGCCCCGCCGACCCGGCACATTTTCCTTAACGTAGAACAGGAGGTTATGCCATGCACCCCCCTTCTTCCGCCTGGTTATCGCGCTGCCGCTCGTGACTGCTTCGCTAACCGCTTTCGCCGCTTCGTCGGGCGCCATGATGGTGTCCGACTGCTGGATCCGCTCGATGCCAGGCGACGTGCCGTCCGGCGGCTACTTCAAACTGATGAACATGGGTGACAAGCCCGTTGATCTCGAAGGTGTCAGCACGGAAGCGTTCGGCATGTCCATGCTGCATCAGACGCAGACTACCGGGAGCACGTCGAAGATGGTCATGGTCGACAAGGTGACCGTCCCGGCCAACGGGACACTGACATTCGCGCCGGGCGGGTATCACGTAATGTCCGAGAAGGCCCAGAAGCCCCATTATTGGCTGTGGCAGCAATATCCCGAGCAAGTCAATGACTACGCTGGCTGCGGCTAGCGCGGTGATTTCAAGAAATTGCCCAATAGCGATGTGCTGTGCACGAAAGCTGCGATCTGGAAACCAGCCGATGAGCAGGGCAAGGTCATCAATGTTCGTTGCTACAAACGTGGCAGCAGCCGTGGCAAGTAGCATTGGGAGTGCAGACATCTTTTCGCCGTACTAGGTGCCTGCAGAACTCGGAATATTTCGTACGCCGGCAGTCCGCGTTTAGCCTCCCTGGTCGACTCGTCAAGATCCGGGGAAGCGTGCTCACAAAGGTCCGGTGGAAGTAACCTGAGCGCTATTGCGGCGGGGCGGGAGATTTGGACTCCTCGCCGCGTCGACAGATCTCCGATCGGGATTGCACTATGCCGCTGTCGGCATGGGTGATAGCGCGCCTTTTCCAGCGTCCGATGTACGGAAATGAGGTGCCCGTCACAAAAGCGGAACGGTCCCCCCATGTGGAACTCCGTCGCTCCCATCACCTCGCCCTCTCTGAGGCCTTCCTATCGGCCGCGCAGAGTGTCGCTGAGACAGTATTTCCCATAGAGCAGGCAATGAGACGCCGCTCCGTTCAGCGATCCGTTGCCCGGCAATTCATCAGCGACGACACGCGTGGCGTTCGACGCAGGCACCTCACAGCTCTCGTTAAAAGTCACGAGGGCACCGACGACAAATACCAGAATTGCGATCAGGAATACTGCAAGAAAGTGATTTTTCATAGTCGAATCCCTCGCGCCGGCGGTCGGGCCATCACGGTGTCCGTCAGTCAGTGACACCGCACCAATACTGAACTGCCATCCGGCCGCGGTACAACCTTCAGTATGTCTGCCTGAGTGACCTGATCAGTCTCGCGATCGGCACGACCCAGAGTACGCTCATGAGGATCCATGCCCAAGCGGCGAGCAGCGCCCACTCCATGCGGCTAAGCGGCCTGTCCCGCCATGCCCGGCGAACGCGCGCGGTGCGGCCCGCGTTGGCCCGCGCCGTGATCCGGCTTGACCGTGCCGAAAGCATTCGTATGCGGCTCATCGCCACCATCCTTCGCAACCTGCCCCGTCTGCCCGATGGCAGGCGCGTCGGGTGCTATTTAAGCAACGTCATCTGCACGACCTTCACGATGACCAGTGCCACCGCGATCAGCAGATAGCCGCGCAGCACGCCCATCCAGACCCGCTTGGCGAGCGTGAGATTGGCGGGCGGCAACTCGTCGAGCGGTGGCATCCGCCATGTCTGACGGGCGCCTTCCGGAGACGCCTGTGCGGTCATTCCGGCGGCGCCGTCCGCCGGTTCACGGCGCAGCCTGCGAATGCTAACGGTGATCGCATAGCCAACGATGGCCAGCAGAGTGCCGCCGGCCAGCACCTCGAGCATTGTTTCCCCGCTCATGTCCGGGTACATCACGGAAGCTGTCAGGATGATGGAGAGCATGACCAGCACCCAGATCACCGTCCCTGTGAACAGGTTCACTTTCATCGAGTTGGCCCAAGGACCCAGCACGGCCCTGTCGTTGCACAACAGCAGCAGGAACACCGTGGCGCTCGGCAGCAGTACGCCCGCCAGGGTCTGCACGGCCAGAGTCAGCAGACCGAGCGGGCTGCCTGGGATCAGCACCAGCGCCGCCGAACCGGCGACGATGCCGAAGTACACCAGGTAGAAACCCTTGGCGGACGCGACACTACGATGCAGTGAATGGCGAATCTTGAACACGTCGCCGATCGCATAGGCGGTCGACAGGGACACCGCCGCGGCGCCGATGATCGCGGCGTCAAATAGCGCGATGGCGAAGCAGGTCGCCATGGTGCGTCCAGCGTATTTTTCCAGGCCAGCGATCACGCCACCCGCATCCGTAAAATTGCCGAATCCGGGGCGGCCGGCGAACAGCTCGGCACAGAAGGCCATCATCGCCACCGCACCAATCATCACGAACACGATCCCGATCCACAGGTCCGCTTTTTCGTAGCGGATGAAACGTGGCGTGATGCGCTTGTCGACCACATAGCTCTGCTGAAAAAACAGCTGCCACGGTGCAACCGTCGTACCCACGATGCCGATGACCAGCAGCATCACATCGGAGAGCTTCGAGTGCGCGGGCCAGTTCGGAATGAAAAAGTCGCGCGCCATCTGGGCAACCGGCGGGTGAATCGACACCAGAACCGGCACCAGCAGCAGGCTTAGCACACACAGCAGCATGGCGAAGCGTTCGAAGCGGCGGAAGTTGCCGGTGCTGACCGCGGCCATCGTCAGCGCTGCCGCGATGCACACGCCCGCCAGCCTGGAGAAGCCAAAGAAGTCGAGTACGAATGTGATGCCGATAAACTCGGTGACGATCGTCAGTGCGTTCAGCAGAAACAGGTCGACGATGCTGAACGCGCCCCAGAACCTCCCAAAGCGCTCGAAGATCAGACGCGCATGTCCGACACCGCTCACGGCGCCCAGACGCAGCACCATTTCCTGGTTGACGTAAAGCACTGGAACCAGCAGCAGCAACGTCCACAACAGCGTGGTGCCGTAGTTTTGCCCGGCCTGCGTATAGGTGGCAAATGCACCGGCATCGTTGTCGCCAACCATCACGATCAGACCGGGGCCGAGGATCGCAAGCAGCGTACGCAAACGCGCCCACCAATGCGTGCGCGGTGCGATGTCGTGGTGCGCGATGGTGCCCAGCGCACCCGTGATATCGCCCAGATGGGCTTCATCGAGGACCGCGCTGCGTTCTAGCACGGCGCTGCGCGCCGCTGAGGTTTCTGCTGGAATGGACATTTTGTTTCCTTCCCCGGTGACGGATTTGCGAAACGAAAATGCTTGGCAATCCGGGATACGCGAGGACACGGTCACGGAACGACCGCATTTGCCCTCGCGTATGGCGGAGCACAGCCCGGTGCTCAGGAGAAAAGCGATTTCAGACGGTGCCAGAAGATGGCAAACCGATGCGATTCATGGCGCTGCAGCGACAGCATCGCGTCGTAGTGGAGGCGCGCTTCATCGACGTGCGGGAGGTTCGACAGGAGGAGGCCGAATTTCATGATATTGCTCCGTGCGTCTGGGTGGATGCGTAATTGCGGGAAGCCAGCAGACACGGGCACGGGGCACGTCAAAGGGATCCGGCCGCGGTCTGTCTGCCTTCCTCGGTTAGTGATCGAGGTGATTGCCATAAGGGATAACTGTCGCTGTCTTGCATTTCGACTCCTTTCTGCTTCAAGTTCGCATGCGGCGAATGCTGCATACGCGTTTCACCACGCGCCGGTTTTCAGATGAATCGACCGGGCGCGAATCAGCGCGCCGCGAGTTCAGTCTGGCGGCGCGATGCCATGCGGTGCGCACGAAGGCGGCTCCACATGTGCTAATCAAAGGTGCACGGGAATATTGCTACGACGCGCACCGTCTGCCTGCTGGCAGGACGGCGGCTCGGAAAGGCGGGCGCGGACGTCTTGCCGGTCAGGCAGCGAATGGGTTCGAAGGTCGACTACTGCAGGTGTCCAAGGCGCAAGCCCCCTTACTGAAGACTTTTAAAGTTTAGGAGACGAATAAAGGACAGGTCAATGTAAATTCGTAAGCAGAACCGTATATTTTGCGTAAACGACGGTCGTTGTCAGGCGCTCCGTTTCTGGATCTTTCGATGACCGATTAGGCATCGCGGCGCTGGTTCAAGCTGGATTTGCAAAGAGCACATCAAATTTTTCGAGCAGCGTTTTTAACTCCAGTCTCTGCCTGTCGATCTGTGCAGGCGCGTCTCGTACCATCACCAGCGTTGCGTATTCGTGCGGACTTAGCATGTGTTCTCCTTCATTGAACCGGGCCGGTGAAGGCATCATCGTCAGCGGGTGACGTCTCGGCAATCTCTCCGGATTCGATGCTCATTCCGGCATGGGTTCAGCGTCCCTTGCTGACCAGCTGATGCTGGATACACCCTTTCCCATGCTGATTCGACTCGCCATCAGTTCCAGCTTCGACTGGTATTTCGGGTGCCCGCGTACGGTCGCGGTGACCGCGACACGCGACCGATCACCCTCGACGTCCTGGCTAACGAAGCCCTGGAACGGCAACGGCTGCGAGTACATCGAATTCGAGAGCAGGGTGCGAATATGAGTCTCGTCCTGTTCGCGGCACACGACGTTCACCTGCAGCGTTCCGTGGCGAGTCAGAGGGATATTGTCTGCGGGTTGTAGATCGGGAATGCGACTTTCGCCTTAAGCGACAGTCGTCCCAAGAAAATCGCGCGACCATTTCCGGAGCGAACGCGGCGTTTTAGTGGCCGTATATATCCGGGCCTGTTCGCAAAATCGTGGGTAGGCCCGAACATCGCACAGCGTCACACCATCAGAACGTGATTACCGTCCGCACTCCAGCCACGGCCTCGTTGCCGATGCGTGCACCGCTGTTGTTGGGATCGGGGATGCCGCCACCCGGATGGAAGATGTACTGGAGTTCGCCCTGCAGCAGCCACCACGGCGCAACCTGATACTGGTACGTTGCCTCGATCACCGTTTCCGCCGAGCGCATGGGGTAGCCTGGCGTCTGGAACGTTGCGATGTCACGATCGAGCGCGCTCGCGCTTGAGCTGACGTTCGCGTAGCTGAGCGCGAGCCCGACCGAGTCGTTGTCCCGGCCCTTGAACGGGGCTTTCAGCACGACTCCCGCATTGATATTGAAGTCAAGCAGGTTACGGTCGCCCGGCGCGCCCATCACACGCGTGAATACGCCGACGGATTGCGGGCTGTCGGCACTCGGGCGCCACACCATCTGGTCAGCGACGGCGTAGATGCTGAAGTTGCCGCGATGCGTGGCCGGCACGCCGTTCGACGCGGGGCTCGCGAGAGAGATGCCGTTGGTGTCGAGGTGCTGATCCGCGAAGTGATTGTTGTTGTACCAGAAGCCCAGCTTGTAGGTGCCTGGTAGCCCGCTCGGCTGTGCCGCCCCGGATCCGCTTGCGGGCGGCTGATTGATCGCGTACTGGACCTCGCCGATCATCATGACGCCGTTGTGCAGGTTGAACTGCGTGCCACTTCCGTTAAGCTGCTGAGGGTCGCCGTTGCCCGGCGCGGGGTTGCCGTCGAAGATGCCGCCGAGAATCGTCATCGAATCACTCGGCTTGAACCGCAGGCGCACGCCAAGCGACGAGAGCGGATAGGCGGGGCCGCCCGCAGGCAGGTCGGTGGCGGCCAGCACGGGCCAGCCGAATGTCGCGTTCGCAAACGTGCTGCCGTACTGGCTGATGATGAATTCCTGATCAAGGCTTTGCTGGCCAATTCTGACGTCGAACCTGTCGCCGAACGCCTGCTGGTACCAGAGTTCCCACAAACGCGTCGACGCTTCGGCCTCGACGCCGCTCACCGCTTGCAGCGAATTCAGGCGTGCCGCCGTGATGCCGTGTCCGTGAATCTGCAACGCATCGACGAAGAAGGTACCGCCCTTCAGGCCGAACGCCTTGTCGGTATCTACGTTAAGGCCGAACTGTGTGGCGCCGTTGTATGAAGCGCCCTTCGAGATACCGCCGGAGAAGTTGCCGTAGAGCTCGCTGGTTTCCTGGGCGTTGAACGTAACGCCGTGGTCGCCCAGCAACGTGCGCAGTCCGCCCATGTCGCCGAGCAGGTTCGAGCGCTCCCAGAATCCGGAGGGCGCCGGGGCGGCGTCGGCCGGTGCCGCGTTTGCGTCGGTGTTCGTTGCTGGGGCGGAGTCGTGGTCCGCCGATATGGGAGCGGGTGACTGCGACTGTGCGTAGGCCGGATCGGATATGCCGACGGTCAGCGCAATCAACAGCGCTGCGGTGGCGCAGAGCGGCTTAATGCGCGAGGATGGGTCGAGGAGGCCTCGCGTGCCAATGCAATTGTCGTTTTGTGTGGGCGTGGCAAAGGAGATCATTTTTGCTTTCTTCTGGTAAACGAACTGATGAATGAGCGACGCCGAAGCAGGAAGGTGTTCGGCGTCACCTCGCTGCAGGCGGCAGTTTTAGGGGTCGTATTCGCGACGGCCGGCTCAGGCGGGCCATGAAGTAGTGCCGGTGTTACGTTTTGACGTGGTCCAGAGGGCCGCGACCGAGGTGCCGCGTTGCACTGCCTCGGGTGGGGAGGGCGCCTGGGTGCCCCCAGAGCTGGGCTGGTCCATCAAGTTCGCGGCGCGGTGCGATTGCCAGCGTCGTACGCAGGTAAGCGCGTGAGACGTGAAGAAAGCGTTCGATATGCATGATTCAACTCCCGTCGAGCCCGGCCAGGCCGGGCAACGTTCGATAAGCGGCACGCCGCCAGCGCAATCAAGCGCTGTCGGTGTTCTTAAGCAAAAATGGGAGCGAGCTACAGATAGACCACACAGGCGGTCCAGAAGAAGCGCGCTGACCCGACAATCGGAGTCAGCGGCAGGAAGGAAAGTCCGGCGTCGCTAACGCGCGATTGCAGTCTGGGTGCCGGCACAGGCCGGCGTACAAGATCGACTACTAGGGCTTGCGTCCACGAAGGACTCTCCTGTTTCTAAGACAGGGCGGATTCTATGCGCGCCGTCTGCGAACGTGCAAGCAGAAATTGTCATGCAGTGCTTAGTAGCTTGAAAAAGGGATACCGAACGCAAACTCGCGAGACATAGTCTCTGCTGCGTGAATGCGCAACGAAGACTTATGCGAATGATTTGCATCCACTGCCAGTAACGGATTCGAAAGAAAAATCTTCGAAATTTTCGTTGACTCGGTTTGCGCGTCGTCACTAGAATTCGCCTGTTTCCACGAAAGGGGCATATGCCTTGGACAGTTGCAGTAGTCGACCTTCGAATAGTTTTTCTGCCTGACCGGCACGACGCCCGCCTGGATTCTTCCTTAGCCGCCGTCCTGCCATCAGGCAGACGGTGCGCGCCGCAGTAGCTTACCGAGTTTCTCTCCCGCGCATCACTTCGATTGGACGCCGTCATGGACACGTGCGCGCTAATGCGCATTTGTCCAGACGTTTCGGCGCGTCGAGCCATTGGCTCGCGGCGCCGCTTGTTCACGCCGTTTTCGCGCACCTGATGTCGCGCGAATCCGGCGTGCAGTTAAACACGTCCGTCAAGCTTGAATCGGACCCTAACGCCAGAGGAGTTCACGATGCCCGACCCTGAGCCTTGTTCCTGCACGACACAGTACGCGTTCTCGTCGAACGCCGCTCGCTTCGCCTGACATCTGGCCGCACACGTTCCTCCACCACGCCCGGGCGCTTCGGCGCGCGTGAACTGAAACGAGAGCAGGCCTGGTCAAAGGCGCCACGTTTCAAGTTATTGGAGAAATCATCATGCACTTTGCACTCCTTCTTCCGCAACTTCCGCACGTCGAAGAAGCTCGCTCGCACTACAACGGCATGCTTGCGCTCGACGCCCGTTCGCACGCATCGGCTCGTGTGGTCGCCGCCATCCGGGCGACCCTCAGGAAGCTCGCTCACTGACGGCCGGTGGCGTTACCCCGGCACGCGGCAACGCGCCGGCCTTCCGGGTATCAAATTCAGGCGTTACGGATAAGGAATAAGTCCAAATGTCCACCACACCTGCAAACATCGCACAGCGCCGCGCCGCTGTGCTCGACGACGCACACGTCGGCGATATCAAGGGCGCCCTCGGCACGATCGCCCGCCACGACACCGCCCCGCGCAGCAACTGGATGGCGCGTCTGCGCACGCTGCTGGCCATCCTCGGCCCCGGCCTCATCGTCATGGTCGGTGATAACGATGCCGGCGCGTTCGGCACGTACACGCAAGCTGGCCAGAATTACGGCACGTCGCTGCTCTGGACGCTCGCGCTGCTGATCCCGGTTCTCTACGTGAACCAGGAAATGGTCCTGCGCCTGGGCGCCGTGACGGGCGTCGGTCACGCACGCCTCATCTTTGAACGCTTCGGCAAGTTTTGGGGTGCCTTCAGCGTCATCGATCTTTTCCTGCTCAATGCGCTTACGATCGTCACCGAGTTCATCGGCATTACGTTTGCGCTCGACTTTCTCGGTGTTTCGAAAGTTCTCGGGGTCTGCATCGCCGCGGTCCTGACGATGGCGGCGGTCAGTACGGGAGACTTCCGGCGCTTCGAACGCTTCGCGATTGTCCTGTGCCTGTTGAGCCTCCTGCTGATCCCGGTGCTCGTTTCGATCCACCCGCCTGTCAGCGTCATCGCGCGTGATTTCTTCGTGCCGACCTGGCCGGCGAATTCGAAGCTCTCCGACGTGATGCTGCTCGTCATCGGCATCGTCGGCACGACCGTCGCACCGTGGCAGCTGTTCTTCCAGCAGAGCTATGTGATCGACAAGCGCATCACGCCGCGTTTCATGAAGTACGAAAAGGCCGACCTCTGGATTGGTATCGCGTTCGTGATCATTGGCGCCGTGGCAATGATGGCCTTCACGGCTGCGCTCTTTGAAGGCCGGCCCGAGTTCGGCAACTTCACTGATGCGGGTGGCGTGATTGCGGGTCTCCACAAATACGTCGGCCAGACGTCCGCTACGATCTTCGCCGTCGCGCTCCTCGACGCGTCGATCATTGGCGCTGCCGCTGTTTCGCTCTCGACCGCCTACGCGATCGGCGATGTGTTCAAGGTCAAACACTCACTGCATCGTAGCGTGCTTGACGCGAAGGGTTTCTATCTCGTCTACTTCGGCATCATTGCGCTCGCTGCGGCCCTCGTGCTGATGCCGGGCAGCCCGCTTGGCCTGTTGACTGAAGCTGTGCAGACGCTTGCCGGCGTACTGCTGCCGAGCGCAACCGTGTTCCTGCTGCTGTTGTGCAATGACAAGGCGGTGCTTGGCCCGTGGGTGAATTCGAAGAAACTGAACGTGTTTACGGGTGCAGTGATTGCCGTGCTCGTCGTGCTGTCGATCATCCTGACCGCGGCCACCGTGTTTCCGGACATCAGCGGGGCGGCGATCGTCAAGATTCTCGTGGGAGGATGCGGGCTAGCCATGGCCGTGTACGCCGCGGTGGAACTCTCGCGCAAGTCGCGCGGCGCGGATGTCGGTCATGGTGCATTGCCGCTCAACAAGCCAGCCCTCAAGGAGTTGCGCAACACGTGGCGCATGCCGCCGCTCGAAGACCTGTCGGCGCCGCAGCACCTGACGTTGTCGACACGCGTATGGATGGGCGTGCTGCGCACCTACCTCGTCGTCGCAGTGGGTCTCGTCATCGTGAAAGTCGTGCAGATGGCCATTCACTAAAGCAAATCGGGCAGGCGCACGTCTGCCCCGATTTTTGGAACGCGCGGCGCACGATTTTGCGTGCAGGCATAAGCATGTGGGTCACATGCTGCGCCTTCAACCTGCCGGAAACTGTCCGTGATCGAATTCCCGCGTCGTTGAATTCTCGCACCGGTGTCTGAAAGAAATCGACGCTAAGAAGACGGCGAGTTACTCGCAAACCAGGATCGTCAGCGGACTGCTCCTGTTAAACCCTTTTAAGCATGGTGCGAACAGGCTTGCTAAAGGGGCTTTCTCGCGGCGTCCTTGACATGTTTTCATTTGGGGACTTCGATGCTCAGCCACCATGAAATCGGGACGTTGCTAACGCTGGCGAACCGGGAAATGCGGGTACAGACACTCGACCCAAACATGCGAGCCCTGCAGACTCGGCAGCTTATAGAGACCCAGGATCGTGCGCCTGGGTGGATCATCGTGCGGCTAACGGATTCCGGCCGCGCGCTGCTGCAGCGCCTGCAGGTTGAGTCGTGATAGCCGTAAAACGAAGCAATTCGCACGGAGTCCGCATGAGGCCTCACTCCGCAATCGAGACTCTCCGGTCCGGATAGGCCGAGGAGGCGGCAATAGCGGCTAAAGCATGCACCGGACATGTCGACGAGGAGGTCTTATGTGGCAGATCAGAATGGGCGAAACCGCCGGGCGAGAATCGGCTTAAGACCAGCCACCCGTCACCATGACATCCTCCGACGTGATCATGCGGCTGTCGTCGGCCGCGAGGAAGAGCGCCATGCGCGCGAGATCGCCGGGCTCCATTTCCTCGTCGATACACTGGCCGCGCCGTATCTCTTCGCGGCCTTCGTCGGTGAGCCACAGGTTGCGCTGTTTCTCGGTCAAGACCCAGCCCGGCACGAGCGTGTTCACGCGGATCCCATACGCGCCGAGCTCCTTGGCGAACCCGCGCGTCAGGCCCTGTACGGCCGCCTTGCTCATCGCGTACACCGGGAACTGGCTGCTCTTGAGCATCCAGCAATGCGAGCCGAGATTAATGATCGAGCCCGCGCGTGCGGCCTTCATATCCTCGACCACGGCCTGCGCTGCGAACAACTGATGCCGCACGTTGACTGCAACGCCCGCATCGAACGACTCGGGCGTAACGTCGGCGAGCGCGTGGCGGCGATCGTTCGCCGCGTTGTTCACGAGCACCTCGATCGGTCCGAACGCAGCCCGCACCTCGGCGATGGCCGCGTGCAACGCGGGGATGTCGGTGACGTCGCAGGCGACGAAGAGCGGCTTATGGCGCGCGTTACCGAGCGATTCGGCAAGAGCTGTTCCCGCGTTCATGTCGATGTCGAGAAAGCCCACACGGGCGCCTTGCGCAACGAAGTGCTCGACGAACGAAGCGCCAATGCCACTCGCCCCGCCCGTGATGAGCACGACCCGGTCGACCAGACTGGGATAGCTCGCGTACCGTGCTTGTCCAGAAGATTCTTTGATAGAAGTTGCCATTGACTTTCCGTATTGAGAATCGCGTACACCGCGATTTTTTTAATCGATCAAGCAGCACCGCCGCGAGCAGAATCACGCCGTGCACGAGGTACTGACAGAACGCCGCGATGTTAAGCAGATTGATCACGTTGTCTTCGATGCCCCGCCCTGCGACGTCGCGCTCGATGGCACGGCGGCGTTCTTTTCTGCCGCCGATGATCTGGGCGACACTTCGGAGGCGCTGCCGAGGGGGGGTTTGGCCACGCTTGACCAGTTCAGGGATGATGGCGACGATGGCCTGGTGAAGCTGGACTGGCTCGTCGAGGTCGCACATCCAGTGTTCTTGAGCTTCACGTTGGCACACCCGTCGCCTGCCTTGCACCAATGCGTTGGGCCAACGCGACTGCTTTTCGACGTATTCGTCGACCAGCGGGCCGATCTGTCCAGCCACCTGTACAAGGTGCCGGGAAAATCAGACGCACAACTGCGCGCTACATAGCCAGTAGAACTTCAGGTTCCAGGCACCGAATCGGCATCAGGCGACGGCTTGGATTTTACGCCCAAATCAGGAAACGGGAAGATCGCGGTTTCGGGAAGTACAACTCGACGGACGAATCACATGCGAACATGCTGTGCGACGACGAAACCGGCGGTGCCCCATGCATGGTTTCTTATGGGCTAAGCAGATCCGGCTTAGTGGCGTCCTCCCGTCTGACGCTCAAACGACGCGTTGTCTATTGCATCTCCTCAACGGATGTCAGCAGGACCCGGTTTTACAAGCGTTCAATCGAGCGCGGATCCCCCAACTCGCAATACCTGTGACATGCCGCACGCGCCGCGTTCGCCGCGCCATGTACAAGCAGCGGCGCACCCGCGCGGCGTGACATCGACACCACGATGGACGGCGGCAAAGGCTGCAACGGCAACTCCACCACCTCGCCGCGGGCGATCAGATCGTCGACAAAGAGGCGCGGAATCGCCGCCACGCCAAATCCATCGCGCACGAGTTGCACGATCACCGAAATCGACGCGCGTGCAACTTGGTGTGCAGTTGGTTGAGCGACCTGTTCGCGGCTCGCAGGTGAAGGCGCTTTGATGGAAGCGTACTATCCAGCGCTAAAACGTACATCCCGCTGCGACGGCAACTCGGACTGGACCTGCGCTTCGACTGCTACGGTGCTTGCATGCGATACTTTCGGAACGACGCAGTCCCTAGAAATCACTTCCGTGACAGCCCACTACACTTCTTCTATCGGCTTCAATCTGAATCCGCTTGACCGTCGCTCGGAGAAACGTCAAGACCAGGCGTTCATCGATGGTCTGCGCATTTCCACGACTACCCGCTTTCTGATTTTCGACGGTGACGTTCCAGTCCTCAAACGAGGCAGCGAACACGATCCATGGTTTCACGGGGACGAAACGACCTCCTTTGGACAACCTCACCAAAGCGTTTTCCTGGGCCAGGAGGCCGATGGGAATGCGCGCTTCGCGCTTGGTTTCACGTTTGGCGATGCCCTTAAGGACCAGTCATCCCGAGCGGATCTCGAACGCGTCGACCTCCGCTCGATCGCGCTGCAGGGCCTCATTGCTCCGGCCGTGCTTGGAATGCTCGGCCAAGCGAAAGCAATGCTCGACTGGCATCGCCGCCATTCTTTCTGCGCAAACTGCGGCGCCAGGAGCAGTCCTACCGCAGCAGGCTGGCAACGTACCTGCGACGCTTGCGGAACGAGCCACTTTCCACGCGTGGATCCCGTCGTGATCATGCTCGTGATCGATGGCGAATAATGCTTGCTGGGACGCCAGCGGCACTTTGCGCCAGGGATGTACTCGGCACTCGCTGGCTTCGTCGAGCCAGGTGAAACGGTCGAGGATGCGGTATGCCGCGAAGTTCTCGAGGAGGCACGCGTGCATTGCACGCAGGTTGCCTATTTTGCGTCGCAACCGTGGCCATTTCCATCGTCACTGATGATCGGTTGCTTTGCCCAGGCGAGCGATGCCGATATCGTAGTCGATACCATGGAGCTCGAAGATGCTCGATGGTTTCAGCGCTCAGAAGTTGCCGCTATGCTCGTCGGAACGCACGGGCGCGGCCTGTCAGCGCCCAAGCCATTCGCTATCGCTCACCATCTACTGCAGGCTTACGCTTCAAACGGCGTCTCGGTCTTGCGTATTTGAACCGAAGGCGAAACCAAGCTCGCGCGTCTAGTTGAACCACACCAACTAGTCAACTGAAGACTGACAAACCGTGTAACTCCCTCCACTTCGCAAAACTGCATGGAAAGGTAGCACGCCGCCCGGATCGTTTTGGGGCGTTCGCCGTTCGCGGCACTTCGCTTTCAGGCGCCGCATGCTACGGGCCGAGGGCTCTCGTCCATGGCATAGCGAAGCGCTCTCCCTTACCCATAGATATCGACGTAACACCTGCCATCGCTCTGAACAACGCCGCGATACATCCCCTCGGTGTTGAACGGCATCGATACATGCCCCTCGACATCGACGGCAATGAGCCCTCCCGTGCCGCGTTGCTGCGGGATCACGTCGTTCACGACCATGCGCGCAGCCTCTTCGACTGTTACGTGACCGTACTTCATCCGCGCTGCGACGTCATGGGCCGCGACAGCGCGAATGAACGCTTCTCCCGTTCCAGTCGTGGACACGGCCACGCGTGCGTCGGCATACGTGCCACAGCCGATCAGCGGAGAATCGCCGATTCGCCCGTGGCGCTTGTTTGTCAGGCCACCGGTGGACGTCGCCGCGGCCAGACGCCCCATTGCATCGAGCGCGACGGCACCAACCGTGCCTAACTTGTGCTCGCCATTGATGAGCCGGCTCGCGTCGCCAGAATCGTCTTTGCAAAGCAGTGCAGTGCCGTCGTGATCAAGCAATTCGCGCCCGGTATCGCGCACGGCGAGCAATTGCTGCCAGCGGAAATCGGTGTAGAAGTATTTGGGGCTCTCGAGAGTCAGTCCTTCGTCGGCAGCAAATTGCTCAGCACCCGCTCCCGAGAGCAACACGTGAGTGGAACGATCCATCACGCGTTGTGCCGCGATGACGGGATTCCTGATGCGAGACACGCCAGCCACCGCGCCTGCGCGTCCGGTATGGCCCTCCATGATGGCCGCGTCCATTTCGTGGGTGCCCGCATGCGTGAATACGGAGCCACGCCCTGCGTTGAAAAGTGGGCAATCCTCCAATGCGACCACGGCGGCGACGACGGCCTCGACGCTCGATCCGCCGCCTTTCAGAACCTGATGGCCTGCCTCGAGCGCGCCTTCGAGTGCCGTGCGATGAGCGGCTTCCTGTTCCGCCGACATGACGCCGCGCTGCAGCGTTCCGGCGCCCCCATGAATTGCCAGGATGTACTGTGCCATTTCACGCCTCGTACCGTGTTCGATCAATGCGCGTGAGTCACGGCCTGGGCCGATTCGTCCCCGACGAGCTTTTTCATCATCGGCATCATGAGGAACAGCAGGGCAGACACGGCGATGAGCCCGGCGGCGATGCCCCCATAGAGCAATGTCAGCCGTGCCGGGACAGGCATGTAAAAGCCCGCGAGGTAACCGGCGAGCTTGTAGCCGAATGAGCTTCCGAAGAACCAGAGCCCCATCATCAATCCAACGAGGCTCACCGGTGCGAGCTTCGTGACGAGGTTCAGGCCGACAGGGCTCAGGCAGAGCTCGCCGAACACTTCAAACAGGAACAGACCGGCAAGCCAGAGCGGATTGATCCTGGCGCCGGCATAAAGCGACGACGACATGATCGCAAACCCTGCATAGCCAATGCCGATCAACAGCGGCGCCAGGGCGAGCTTCGCGAGGCTCGAGGGTTGACGAGGGCCGAGCTTCGCCCAGAGCGCCGCGAACACCGGCGCGAGCAGGATCACGTACAAGGCGGTCAGCGACTGGAACCAGGCTGCCGGTACGAGGAAGCTGCCGATATTTCGCTGCACCATTTCCTTGGCAAAGAGACTCAAACTCGAGCCTTTCTGTTCATATGCGGCCCAGAAAGCAATCGTCACGATGAAATAGATACCCATCACGGCAAGGCGCTTCCACTCGGCAACTGTCAGTTGTTCCTGCAGGCCCATCATGACGACCAGAACGAGCGCATCGAAAGCCAGCAGGAACGGAAGCACGTTCTGCCAGTTACTTCCGGCGAGCAACGTACCGATGACCGTCAAGGCGCCGAGCGCGATATAGACCGTCGTGCGCAGCAGGCCGCCCTGCTGCTTCTGTGCTGACGGGACGGGCTTTGCCGCGCGCTTGTCTCCGACATGCTCGAGACGGACTCTTTGCCGCCAGAAAACGATCAGACCGAGCAACATGCCGACGCCTGCCGCTGCAAAACCGAAGTGCCAGCTATTGACTGGATCGATGCCGAATGAGCGCAGCAAATTCCTGAATGGCTCCGCTTCCGCAAGAAAGCCGCAGACAAGCGGTGCGAGGAATGCGCCGATGTTGATGCCCATGTAGAAGATCGAAAACCCGCTGTCGCGGCGCTCGTCATCCTGTGAGTAGAGGCCGCCTACAAGGGCACTCACATTTGGCTTGAGCAGACCCGTCCCGCATGCGACGAGCACGAGTCCGGCGAAGAACGTCGGCACCGCCGGAATGGCCATGGTGAAGTGGCCGCTTGCGATGATCATGCCGCCGATCAAGACCGCCCGACGCGTGCCGAGCAACCGGTCGGCGATGATGCCGCCGGGAAGCGCGAGCAGAAACGCGGCCATTGAGTACGTACCGTAGATCGCCGTCGCATGGGGCGTGTCGTAGCCGAGGCCGCCGAGCCCAGGAGCCGCAACCATGTACAGCACGAGAATGGCTCTCATGCCGTAGAAGCTGAATCGTTCCCACATCTCGGTGAAGAACAGCGTGGTGAGCCCGCGCGGATGCCCCGCAAGCCCCGTTGTGTCCCTGAGTTGCTGGACCGATGAACCGACCGCGCTATCCGAGGTAGTGTTCATTTTGCGCCTCCTCTGCTTCTCGACCTGCTGAGACAATTTAGGGCGATCGTCGCAATGTCACGATTGGTTGCGAAGTTTGCGGGTCGCAACAGTACCGCCATCGCCACCCTTTCGGTTGATGACCCTGGTCTTGCTGCCGCGCCTCGCGCCTGCTTCGGCTTTCGCCCTCGTCGATGTGGTTGTGTCGAACACGAGGTATGGCAGAACCGTTTGCGACAAAGTGGCCGCCATTGCTTTTGTCTGCGGTGTGGCTTTCAGCACTTCAGATGTCAATGTTTCGATGAGCGCCACCATCGCCACCGCACTCGACGACAGCAGCCGATGCTCAGCCGGAGCCAACAATACCGCGTCAGCCGTCGCGGCGAGAGGCGCGGTTGGATTGTCGGTCAGGGCGGCGACGAAAGCGCCGCGTTCGCGGGCAAATCGAGCAAGTTCGACCGTGTCGCGCGAATAGCGGGGTAGAGAGATCGCGATCAATGTGTCGCCTGCGCCAATCTTTGCCATGTGCCGCGCGGCTTGCTCGCTACCTCCTCCAGCAGCGGCCCATACGACGTGCCGGTGGTACGGCATCAACGTGTCCGCCAATAGCCCGGTCAAATAGGTGCTCAGACCTAGCCCGAGACAATACACGGCGTTGCTCGCAATGATGCGAGTCACCGTCTGGGCCAATCGATCTCGTTGCAGCGACGAACCCATCGCGACAAGGTTGCGTTGGTGATCTGCCAGCCATGCGCCGATTCCTTCCTGAGCCGTCGGCGCTTCCAGTTTCTCCACCGGTTGCAGCGCTTGCCGCACGACTGCGGCAAGTTCCGCCTTCAGATCCGAAAACCCGCGATATCCAGCGTACCTGGCGAACCGGTTGACGCTGGCCACCGAGCCTCCGCACGCTTTGGCGACTTCCTCGATCGTGAGCGTCGCGGCGTCGAGCGAATGAGAGACAAGCCATCGTGCGACGGGCTTCAACGCCTCCGACGCGGTGGCGGATGCACAGTGAATGCGCTCGATCGCGTCGGGCAGTTCGGTTTCGCTCACAGGCAGGAATGGCGTGTTTGAGTGAAGGAACGCTTTTAGTATGGTCGAGTGAACTCTAATTTTCAAGTTTGTGACATTGTGAAAATTTCTATTCATCCAACTGCGCAAGCAGGTGCCAGGGTGCAATTCGCCTGACTACCTGTGTAACGGACGTGTGGTCGACCGCGGCCCGACCTGGACCGGCGGGCGAGTCGGCCATAGATCGGCCGCGTCGGGCGGCAGTCGACACAATTTCTGACCGTGGGCCCGGCGCCACTTCCATGGCCCCTTTCAAGGCTAAAACGGCCCATTCGCTGATTCGAGTAGTCGATTGCCGATATATCTTCTGCTTGATTCGCTCGGCGAAAATTGACGGCATGTAGCAGGTCTTATCACCTTGAGGAACTGCAAGTTCATCGACGGACCTTTTTAAATCTCCTGGGCTTGTTCTCGTCCAATCTCTAGCCACAGTAGCGTCCCTCGCGTCCAAACCAGTGTGTTGCTTATCGCGCGACTGAACTCTCTGCGAGCCGACGACCAGGTTGGCGAGGATCCGCCACTTGGTCATTTACCCACCGGAGACTCGTCCATGTCAGCGAAACAAGACCTTTTGAACCCGGAACTCGTTCAGTGGCTTACTGAGCGGCAGAACTCCCTTCATATCGTGAAGACCACCAGCACGCCCAGCGGAACGTTGCTGGATTGGGTGCCCATCGAGAGCCAGGTTCCTGGCGGCAAGATCGCCACGCCGCCACCAGTTCCACAGGAGCGTTTTGATGATCCCTTGCGTCAGGCAAGGCCGGTGGTCTTCGAACTGGACGATCCGACCGTGGAGCGTGGTCCGTCCGGTACGGTTCCAATCGTTCGACCCGATCTTTCGCGCCTGAATCGCGCGGTTGCGCTGACGGATTACCTGGCCAAACGGGGAGGACTGCGCGTGAACCGCAATCGGCGCGGTGAAGCGCCAGCCAATCCCAACCCCGCCGGCTATTTCCACAATACCTCAGGCGAGTCGGGAACCTTTTACGGTTGGGACGGTTACTTCAATGTTTGGGATCCGATCATCAACGTTCCCGGCGGTGGCAGCGGCGAAGACCACTCGATCCTCCAAATCTGGCTGCAGAGTAGCAGCGACACGGCTCTTCAATCTCTTGAAGGTGGCTGGACCGTTGACAGAATCCTCAACGGCGACACGCTCCCACACGTCTTCACCTACTACACGACGAACTCGTATGCGAGCGATGGTGGCAATATCGGCGGCTATAACGCCATCCATAAAGGATGGGTTCAATACAGTGGTCCCAGTACAACCGGCCGGACTGTCCATCCTGGAATCGGCATCACCAGCATCAGCGCATTCGACGGCTCGCAATATGACCTTCAGATGAAGTTTCAGCTTTTCGCCGAACCCGGCACCGGGGAATTGAACTGGTGGGTGAGTGCCGAAGGCGTCTGGATGGGTTATTACCCGGCCTCTCTCTTCAATCCGGAAGCGCTAGGAAGCGTGGTCGAATGGATTGCGTCGGGCGGCGAAGTCTATTCCGATCTGCAAAGTCCCGAAGCGACTGCAGATCAGATGGGTAGCGGCACTCAGGCATTGGCCGAGGCGGGCAAGGCGGCGTACCTGCGCAACCTTCGCAATCAGTCCAGCATGGACGGGGCCATGGTCGATCACAACGGTTCAGCGCTGAGCGACGTGGCGACCCCGGGCGGAGCGGCCCCCTATACGATTCTGATGGATATGAAGAGCGGCGGTAGCTGGGGCAGCTATCTATACGTAGGCGGCCCGACGCCACCAACCAACATTCTGGCGACCTGGCCTACCGACAATGTCCCACTGCCCAAGGGCGTCTGGGACGGTAAAGACTGGACAGAGGCGCAACATGCTCGCGCCAGCAACGACCGGTTCCTTGAGCCGCCGGGAGGAGAAAATAGCGCAATACGCTTTCTCGTCACCGGGACGACCGACAACGTCAATGAAATCAGTTTTAATCTTGCCATCGATCGACCCGGAGGCGATCCCACGTGTTTTACGGGCCTCGGGAACAATTCCGTCGTCGAGTTGGGACCCGTGCTTCAACATTTGGGTCTTAGCCTGGTCCAGGCGAATCAGCGCGGATTTTATATCTCTGAGGTCCATGGTGCCCATCAGCCATTCGAGGTCATCGCGCAGTTGGCAGATTAGCCATGCGATAACGGACATGAGCCGATATAGCGGCAACGGCGCCCATGCGAAGCCCGTTTGGCCGCCACGGGCGCAGATCTTTCTGAAACGGTCCAAGGCGTTGCTGAGCACATTTCTGGATTGGCACGGGCCATGCCAATCACCGACGCATTCCCCGCGGCCCAATTGAAGCCGCGGGATGCGCTCTTCTCCTCACAACCCCGATCGCGCCTGTTCATCGCGACGGGTGACAGCATAGGTCTTTGCCGGAATTCGCCGTCATGCGAATAGACGGCTAAAACAGGCCCTTTTTGCGAAAGTCGTCGACTCTCGACGATTTTGAACCCAAGGGTCTACTGCGTGGAAGCGAAACCTGTTGACTACCTGAGGACTTCCTGAGCGGCTTTCTGACGGCAGACGGCTACGCCGTGGGTCGACCCGTTGGCGCCGCACTTGACGCACGCGGGGCGTTGCTCGTGGCTGACGACGTCGGTAACGCTGTATGGCGAGTAGCGCCGAGCAAAAGCGTCGAGTCGGCGGACATCCCGCCGGCAGGCAAATGATGCTGCATAGACTCCGCACAGAAAGACCTTACGGCTGAGCTTCTGATGAGTGTCGCCTGCAAGGCCAGCGATAGCGACCAGATGCGACCCATCGGAACTGCCGAATACTCCGCGATCCTCACCTGGCACTAGCTGACGCGCGAAGTGGTCGGCAGGGAAAGATGCTTGCTCTCTGAAAGGCAAACGACTCGGCACGCGGGATGCTGCGTCGCACACGTCGCTTTAAAGAGGGCAGCATGCGGATCCATCTCGACACGCTCGGCGGCATGGCGGGCGACATGTTCATTGCAGCACTGCTGGACGCATTCCCGCAGTGTCTCGACGGCCTCACGACGGCCATTCACACGGTGCTGGGGCCGCAAGCCGTAGTGTGCCGGCTCCAGCACTTCGACGACGGCGTCTTCCGGGGCAAGCGTTTCGTCGTCGCTCAGGGTCACGACCGTCGTACTGGTCACGATCATGCTCATCCGCACGTCGCGCATGCCGGGCACGATCATGCGCATTGGAAAGACATCAGGCAGCGCCTCGCGAACGCGTTGCCGTCGCCAATCGGCCGCACCGCGACGGGCATTTTTCAGTTGCTTGCCGAGGCCGAAGCGTATGTGCATGGAACCGCGCCCGAAGACGTCACGTTTCACGAAGTAGGCAACTGGGACTCGATCGCCGACGTCGTCGGCGCCGCGTATCTGATCGACTCCATCGGGGCGGACTGGACCGTCAGCGAGATCCCGCTTGGCGGTGGACGCATCGAAACGATGCACGGACTGATGCCGCTGCCCGCACCGGCCACCGCCCGATTGCTGGAAGGCATGCTGGTCGTCGACGACGGCATCGCTGGCGAGCGGGTCACACCGACCGGCGCCGCGATCCTTCGCTACCTGAGCCCGCAGGTTCGGGTGCGCTCCGGCGCACCGCAACGCATCGCCGGAACGGGGACAGGGTTTGGTTCGCGGCGCCTCGCGGGCGTCAGCAATTGCGTGCGCGCGCTGATTCTCGAAGATTCAGCGCCGGCCGCCTCATCTCGCCCGGGCGTTCACCGCGAGCTTGCCGTGATCGAGTTCGAAGTTGACGACCAGACACCGGAAGACCTCGCGACGGGCATCGTCCATTTGCGCGCTCATCCGGCCATTCATGACGTCGTTCAGATGCCGGTGACCGGCAAGAAAGGCCGCATCGCCACGTCGGTACGCATTCTCGCCTCTCCGCAGCAGATCGAGGCCGCGCTCGATGCCTGCTTCCGTGAAACGACGACCATTGGACTCCGCTATCACTTCGTACAGGGCGCAGCGCTGGAGCGGCGCATGGTCGAAGTTGACGTGGACGGGCACACGATGCGCGTCAAACGGGTCGAACGTCCGGGCGGCGCTACGGCGAAAGCCGAGTCCGACGATGTCGTCGAGCGGCAGGTTCAAGCGGAGCGCGCAGCGTATCGGCAACGCGCCGCGGCGCTCGCGCTGCAATCGGCGCCCACCTCTAGCCACGAGGATCCACGATGAACCCCAGGCTCGCGCAAATTCTCACCGAAACTGGCGACGTCGCGGTCGCGGTTAGCGGAGGCATCGACAGCCTGACACTCGCCATGGCAGCTGTGCAAACCGCGCAGCGAAGCGGGGCGCGTGTCGAAATCATGCACGCGTCGTCCGCCGCGGTTCCGCCGGAGGCGACCGCACGCGTCGAGCGGCTAGCCGCCGAGCATGGCTGGTCGCTGCGCGTCATCGAAGCAGGGGAGTTTTCGACGCGGGAGTATGTAGAAAATCCCGCGAACCGATGCCTGTTTTGCAAAAACCAGCTTTACAGCGCAATGGAACGATTGACTGATGCGCAGCTGGTCTCCGGCGCGAATCTCGACGACCTCGGAGACTATCGTCCAGGACTGGACGCGGCGCGCGCCCATCAGGTAAGGCATCCCTATATCGAAGCGGGCATCGGCAAGGCAGCGGTTCGCCAGCTCGCCCGCGAGCTAGGCCTCGGAACGCTTGCCGAGCTGCCGGCTTCGCCGTGTCTGTCGAGCCGCATCGAGACGGGCATCCGGATCGAGCCGATGGCTCTGCGATTCGTGCATGAGGTCGAACGGCTCGTCGCCGGAATCCTTCAACCGTCGACGGTGCGCTGCCGCGTGAGAGCGTCGGGCGTCGTCGTCGAGCTCGACGAGGCGACCTTGATGCGCGTCGACGAGCATGCGCGGCAAGCGCTGACGGCACAGATCCTGGCGCGCACAGCGGCGCTTTCGCCGGGCATCGAGGCGCCTGCGGTGAGCTTCGCGGCTTACCGGATGGGTAGCGCATTCGTCAGAGGAACAGGCCCATGAGCGACGAAGTCACGTTTGACTGGGCGCGAAGCGAGCGCACGGGTCTCGACGAAGCGGTGCTCGCGAGCGGCAAGTCCGTCGCCCAGATCACGGCGATCGTCGAACAGGCGCAAGCGCGGCATTCGCGCCTATTCGTGACGCGCTTGTCGCGCGATCAGTTCGACAGCCTGTCGTCGGCGATTCGCGCGGCACTCGACTACTGCGACGTGTCCTGCACCGCGCGCCTCGGCGCCGCGCCGAGCTTCGCGCGTGCGCCGCGCGTGGCGATCGTCGCTGCAGGCACGTCCGACGTCCCCGTAGCGCGCGAGGCGCGGCGCACGCTCGCCTACTACGGCGAAGACACGGCGTGGTTCGCGGATGTCGGTGTCGCCGGTTTGTGGCGTTTGACAAGCCGTATCGACGCGATCCGCCAGCACGGACTGATCATCGCGGTCGCGGGCATGGACGCGGCGTTGCCGACGGTGCTCGCGGGTCTCGTCAGGAGCGCGATCATCGCGGTCCCGACCTCGGTGGGCTATGGCGTGGCGGCCGGCGGCCACGCCGCGCTCAATGCGATTCTCGCGAGCTGTTCGCCCGGCATTTCAACCGTGAATATCGACAATGGCTTCGGCGCCGCCTGCGCCGCCATGCGCATCCTTCACACGCTCGATCACCACGAGGCGGAACGAGCGGCTGCGAGCGGCTCGCTGCCGGAAGCGTCTCAATGAGGAGTCTCAACCATGAAGCGACGTCAATTTCTGCAAGGCACGGCCGCGGGCGCCGCGGCGCTGGCGGCCCGTCCGTCACAATCGGCCGGCTCCACTAGCGCCGAACCGGCCAATCCCGACGGTACGACCGGCTCGCTCGATCCGCGTGACCTGTTGCGCGTGACGGACCCCGGAGAACGGCGCGGCGACATGCTCTACCGTACGCTCGGCCGCACCGGGGAGAAAGTCTCGATCATCGGTCTGGGCGGCTCGCACATCGGCAAACCGCCGGTCGATCCGCAAATGGCCGTGCGCCTGATTCACGCGGCGCTCGATCGCGGCATCAACTTCCTCGACAACTGCTGGGACTACAACGGCGGTCAGAGCGAGTTGCGCATGGGCACCGCGCTTAGCCAGGGCGGCTATCGACAGAAAGCCTTCCTGATGACCAAGATCGATGGCCGCACCCGCACATCTGCGATGCAGCAGCTCGAAGAGTCGATGAAGCGTCTGAAGACCGACCATCTCGACCTCGTGCAGTTTCACGAGGTTCTGCGCTTCGAGGACCCCGATCGGATCTTCGGTCCGGACGGCGCGATCGAAGCGCTCGTGCAGGCGCGCAAGGACGGCAAGGTTCGTCATATCGGTTTCACCGGTCACAAGGACCCGCGCATCCATCTATACATGCTGGATGTCGCGGCGCGCCACGGCTTCCAGTTCGACTCGGTACAGATGCCGCTCAACGTGATGGACGCGCATTTCCGCAGCTTCGGACATCTGGTGGTGCCGGTGGCTGTTCAGCAGCACATCGGCGTGCTGGGAATGAAAACCTTCGGCGACAGCGTCATTCTGAAGAGCGGTCTGCCGGTGACGCCGATCGACATGCTGCACTTCTCGATGAACCTGCCGACCTCGGTGATCATCACGGGAATCGACAACGAAAAGGTTCTCGACCAGGCGTTCGAAGCTGCCAGGACATTCCTTCCGATGGACGCGGATCAGGTCGCCGCGATCGCCGATAAAACGCGCGCTTACGCGATGGAAGGCAAGTACGAACTCTTCAAGACGTCCAACTACTTCGATACGACGGCCAAGCATCCGGACTTCCTGGGCGGCCTGACGCCCGGCGTCGAGGATCTCGCGCCGGGGCCCGCTACGTGAGCGCTACATCAGCGCTAGACAAGCCCAGCGAAAGGAAGCAATCCACGCTCGCCATTGGCCCTTATGACAATTCACCTCACCCGGACCTCCACCCCCGCCTCCGCTGACCCGCCCGGTTTCCCCGATGCCGATGAACTTGCCGTTCTGCGGGCGTGTATGCGGGACTGCCCGTGCGCGAGGGGGTCGAGCGCTACCAGCCCGCCGCGCTGGGCGACGGCAGGTCCGCCCAGGGCGTGCACGGGCGCCTCCGGGGCCGGCTGCAGGCCATCGCGCGCACCGCGCATCGCGACGAGCTTGCCGCCCTGTTCGATCATCCCGCGGACATAGCGATGAGGTGAAGCGCGCACGATAGATCGGGGATGCTTTTTCGAGTGACAGACGCCGGTAGTCAGGGCGCATCCGGCGTTGAGAACCACTGGCTTCCACGCAGTCCGAAGCGGCTCGCCAAGACCTGCAACCCGCCCACTGTGCCCGCACCCGAAATGCATAACCTGTGCAAAAATCATCGTGACCTGATCCGAAGCGCCGTCCTTGCCACCTATGGAAACCGTCGAGCCTGGACCGCAGGTGCTCGCCAGTCGCCTCGGCGTGGCATTTTCTCTCGTCTTCCAGAACCGCCCGGTCGAATGCATGATCACGATCACGGCGCTGGAAGCGTATTTCTGGCTCGACCCACGCGCAGGCGACGAGCGCGTCCTCAAGACCTTTCGCGATGGCTACGGCCGCATTCGGGCGATCGCCGAACGGAAGCTGCTCGCCCATCCCGCGGCACGACTCGAGCTGACGCCGGCAGATTTCTCGCGCCCCTGAGACGCCGGTTTTCGCCTGTGGCGCATCCTTCAGCTCACACCAGAATCGACTCCGACAGCGCGCGTGCAACTGGTCTGCAGTTGGTTGAGCGACGGGTTCGTCGCTCGCAAGCGAAGGTGTCTTGATGGAAGCGTACCAGCCGGTGCCAATCAACTGCATCCCGCCGCAACGGCAACCTGGCTGGCCCGATGATTGTTCAGCAACGCTGGAAGAAACGTGGTCGCGCATGCGGTGATAGGCTCAGCGCGACGTGCGATTACGCCCAAACATCGGACACTCACTAAAGATCTGGCAGAGACGGCTTCCAGACATCGGACAGCGAGTGGATAAACAGGTCTTCCACAGTCTTGCTGGTCAAGGTGTGTTCTCACAGGAGGGCAGAAAATCGAGAAGCGAATGCACAGGATGCGGGGCGACCCACGTACATCTCGACGCCATTAACGCCCAACGGCTGTTCTCGAATTCCTGACGCTCCAGAAAATATAGCCGAGACGTAAGTGCTCTTCCGGGGGAACGCCTCATGCGGAAGAAGGCAGTCCCCTGCCAACCTGCGGTGCGTTTTCCACTCTTCGCCAGAACCCATCCTTATGAGACATCCGTTACGAAAGCGTAGCGGGCGACGTGCGTGTAACGATCCCGACCAACGCTTTCGGGATGGGCGTCGATATTCCCGATATCCGTTTCGTCGTGCCATGGTGGCATCGATCTGGCGCGCCGGCTGGATAGCGGACACTATGCTTTCAACCGCGCTGGAGTAGTGACCGGTTCCGCGGCGTCCACGCGCAGCTCGAGCAGCGCAGCTCGCGGCGAAGCCAGCGTTGCGGCCAGCGCTGAGCGCAATGCTCCGGTCTCGTTGCACCGGATGCCGTCGGCACCGCACGCCATTGCGACCTGTGCATAATCGATTGCGCCAAGCTCGCAGCCGTAAGGCGGATTGCCGAGTTCCTTCTGCTCGAACACCACTTCGGCCAGCATGTCGTTGCGCATCACGACGATTTTCACCGGTAGTTGGTTCTTGACCGCCGTCGAAAGCTCCGCCATCAACATGGCAAAACCGCCGTCGCCGACTATCGCGACGACCTGACGGCCGGGGTTCGCCAACTGTGCGGAGATCGCGAACGGCAAGCCCGGCCCCATCGTCGCGAGCATCCCGGTCGCGACCAGTTGCTGCTGCCTTCGCAACGTGAGAAAACGAGCGGCGAAATGCGTGTTCGCGCCGCAATCCAGACATACGATCGCATCCGGCGCCAGCGCGTCGCTGATCGCGCGCATCGCGCTTTGCGGCCGAAGGGGGCTACGCTCGACGGCAGCGACCCGCTCCAGCAGTGCGTTCCATTGTGCGACGCGCGCCTGGATGTCGCGCAGGAAGGACTCGTCCTTCTGCCGCAGCAATGGCAGCAGCGCGCGCAACGTTTCCTTCGTGTCGCCCACGAGCCCCACCTCGACAGGAAAGCGCAGGCCGATCCGTTCCGGCCGCACATCGATCTGCACGCCGCGCGCCGCGCCGGGCTTCGGATAGGAATCGACCCAGGGCATCGTCGAACCGATGATCAGAACGGTATCGCAACGATGCATCGCCTCCTCGGACGGCATCGTGCCGAGGTGCCCGATGCCGCCCGTCGAAAACGGTGAATCGTCGGGCAGTACCATGCGGCCGAGCAACGCCTTGGCAACCGGCGCATTGAGCCGCGCGGCCACACGTTCGAGTTCGTCGCGCGCGCCGAGCGCGCCCTGCCCCGCCAAGATCGCGACGCGGCTGCCGGCGTTGATCAGCGCGGCGGCGACCTGCAGGTCCGCGTTCGATGGCGTCGATGCCGGACGGCTCCATGTGGTCGATGTCCGCAAACCATGGTTTTCCATCGACGCCTTGTCATCCCCAAGCCGCTGCGCCTGCACGTCCTTCGATACCGCCAGATGTGCGACGCCGCGCTGACCCAGCGCATGGCGGCACGCGAGGTCCGTCACTACGAGTGCATGCCGCGGGCCCGTGACGGCGACGTTATAAAGCGCCACATCCTCCATCAGCGCGGGCGTGTTCACGCTTTGCTGGAAGCGGGTGCCGTGCAGGTCGTGAAACGTCAGTCCGGTGATGGCAAGCACCGGCGCGCCGTCGAAATGCGCATCGTAAAGGCCGTTCGTCAGATGGACGGCGCCGGGCCCCGTCGTGGCCAGGCACACGCCAAGACGCCCGGTCGCTTTGGCCCAGCCGCTCGCCATGAACGCCGCAGCTTCTTCATGTCGCACGCCGATGAAGCGGATCTTGTCCTGCCGTTTGCGCAGCGCTTCGATGAGCGGATTGATGCCGTCGCCCACCATCCCGAACACGTGATCGACGTCCCATGCGAGCAGCGTGTCGACGATCACGTCGGCAGTCGTCGCATCTTGCGCAACGTCGAACGACGGTTGCCGGTCCTGATTCACCGGCTGACCGTGCGGAGCAAGCGCATCGGACTGCGCTGGTACGAGTTGCGCAGAGAAGAGTCCCGCGCCGCCGGCCGCTGCCGCTTTGAGCAACGAGCGGCGGCGATCGGAGCGCGGCGCGTCGGGGCTGGGATTCGACGGCTGCGTTTCGTCCGCGGCCTCGTTACCGGAATCTGCTGGGGTCGAAGGCATGAGCGTGCTCCTTTGCGCCGGGAGACGCGGGTGCGGTAACTGATAGGCATGACCACGCGCCATGCCTGCGGGTAACGGACCGGCCGTTGGAACGAGCAAATCCCGCTCCCGCAGGCTCCAGGGAAATCCGCTGCTTCGCTACTGGCCCGCTCCGGTCGAAGCGCTGTTCCGTGGTGCGGACGCCGACACGTCCATCTTGCCGCCGCCCGCGCTCATGCTGTCGTTGCCAGCCTCGTGCGCTTTCTGACAGGCCGCCAGGCCGGATACCAATAGCGTAGTTAGCAACATCACTCTTATGAATCGTTTCATCGTGAGTCCTCCCGTCTGTCGTTCGCGACGCTGCCAACGGATGTCTACGCATGCAGCACCGGGCATGCCCGGCCGCGCAAGCGACGGCGACCGACAGTCAAGCGCAACGTTCAGGCATGTCTAATGCACGCGATGAGGACACCGGCTCCAACACCCAAAGGAAAAGTCATGTCCACCCCGCCGTCCCTTATCCGACATCCGGCCAGACGTCCATCGCGACTCACCGCCGCGATTTTCGAGCTGTTGAACCCCGTTCCGTACGGAATGTTCGTCGGCGCGTTGATCTTCGACCTGACCTACATGAGCACGCGCAACGTGTTCTGGGGCAAGGGCGCGGCGTGGCTCGTCACGGTGGGCCTCGTCATCGCCATCATTCCGCGGCTGCTCAATTTCGGTCACGTATGGTTGCAGCGGCGTCGCCGGGTGACGCGTATCGAAAGAATCGACTTCTGGCTCAATCTGCTCGCCATCATCCCGGCGATCGTCAATGCGTTCGTGCATAGCCGCGACGCTTATGCGATGGTTCCGGACAATGTGATTCTTTCGGTCATCACCGTCGTGCTGCTGAGCATCGCGCACATTGCCATGGCGATGAACCGGCTCGATCTCGTGGAGGTGACCCATGGATGAGCGCATCGCCGGCAGCGCGCTTTTCATCGCCATGTCGGCGCTCATGAGCGGCTGCAACGAACAGGCGCAGTACGACCCCGCGCAGCAGGCCGGAGGCAATCCGTCGATACCGCAGGCACGGAACTTCTTCTCGCCACCGATGCAGGTGCCCAAGTTCGCGGGATGGAAAAACGGCGCGACGCCGAAGGTAGCCGAAGGCCTGAAGATCGAGAAGATCGCCTCGGGACTCGTGCATCCACGTCAGGTCTATACGCTTCCGAACGGCGACGTCCTCGTCGCGGAATCCAATAGCCCGAACGAAGAGGCCGTGACCACGCCGAAGCAGGTGATCGCCGGGCTGATCGAAGCCAGGTCTGGAAAGAAGGCGAAGGGCGCGAATCGCATCACGCTGCTCAGAAAACCCGCCAACCGTAACGGCGAATGGGAGCGGTATGTGTTCATCGACCACCTGCACTCCCCGTTCGGCATGCAGCTCGTCGGCGACACACTGTATGTCGCCGATACCGATGCGATCCTGAAGTTTCCGTACAGGACGGGCGAAACCAGCATCAGCGAGCGCGGCGTCGAACTCGCCGATCTTCCCGATACGGTCAACCATCATTGGACCAAGGCCCTGCTCGCCAGTCCCGACGGCAAGAAGCTGTATGTCGGTGTCGGCTCGAACAGCAATGTCGGCGAGAACGGCCTCGACGTCGAGTACCGGCGCGCGGACGTGCTCGAAGTCGATACGGCGAGCGGCGCAAGCCGCATTTACGCCGCGGGCATTCGCAATCCGACCGGCCTGCAATGGGAACCGACGACGGGCCGACTCTGGGCCGTCGCGAACGAACGCGACGAGATCGGCCCGGATCTGGTGCCCGACTATCTGACGTCGGTGAAAGAAAATGCCTTCTACGGCTGGCCGTACAGCTACTACGGCCAGCACGTCGACCCGCGCGCTCAACCGCAGCGTCCCGACCTCGTCGCGAAGGCGATTCCTCCCGACTTCTCGATCGGCTCGCATGTTGCGCCGCTAGGCCTCACGTTCTATACCGGCAGCAATCTGCCCTCGCAGTATCGCGGCGGCGCGTTCATCGGCGAGCACGGCAGTTGGAACCGCTCGCCGCTGAGCGGTTACGTGGTCTCATACGTGGCGTTCGCGAACGGCAAGCCGGTCGGCGCGCCGGAGGATGTCGTGACGGGCTTTACATCGCCGGATCAGAAAGAGTTGTATGGCGCGCCGGTGGGCGTCGCTCAGGATCGCGACGGTGGCCTGCTGATCGCCGATGATGTCGGCAATACAGTGTGGCGCGTGACGGGTGCAGGCGGCTGACGCTTGAGACTGTCTTTTACGGGCCTTTCAGTTCAGCGAAACACAGTTTGAGCTGCCGTCCGGCCAGTTCGCCGTGCAATCTTTCGAGCACGTCGGCGGCCGTGAGATCGATGTCGGTGACGGGCTCCGCCGCGATGACGATCCAGCGTGCCGGCTCGGGCGATTCATCGACGGCGCGCAACACGTGCTCGCGGAAGATCTCGCCATTGGCGAAAAAGAGGGGGGCATCCCAGCACAGCAGCACAAGACCGGGCACGCGCCGCGCCTCCGGATGGCGCGACACGTCGTGATAGCCCTTCAGGCCGTCGACGCGTCCGAGCACGGCATCGTAGGGCCGCCAGGCGCGCCATAGAAAAGACAGCACGCTGAGAAACAGCGCCAGTGCAATGCCGTTTACGACACCGAGAATTGCAACGCCGACAAAGCACACCACCGCCTGCACGAACTCACTTTTGCGCAGCCGATAGAGCCGCAGGACGCCTTGGACCTCGACCATGTTCAGGCATCAACCGTAGCTGGACGTGGCCGCAAATCCCTTGCCGTAACACCTTGCGCTACGAGCCCGATCCGCTGGCCGGCGTTCGCGGCCCGGGTTTCCCGTTCAGTAGATTCCGCACGCGCGCGGGCATGCAGCCGACACCCGTCGCGCTCGAACTCGCGGACATCGTCGGTCACGCGCTCGATACGGTGCGCCAGGCGCTGCGTTACGCGGAACGTTTTGATCCGGCGACGAGTACGCGCACGTTTCGCCTATCGCTATCGGATGCGGGCGAAATGGCCTATCTGCCGGCACTGTGCGCGGCGTTGCAGAAGTCCGCGCCGCGCGTGAAGTTGGTCGTCGAACCGCTGCCGGTGGAGGAGATCGAGGAGGCACTGCGTTCGAGCCGGTTGGACTTCGCGATCGGCAATCTGCCTTCGCTGCTGCCGCGCACGCGCCATAGCCTGCTGTCCGAGGAATCGTATGTGTGCATGACGCGCAAGCGCCGTGACCTGCCGAGCGGCAACACGCTGAGGCTCGAACGCTTTCTCGCCGCCTCGCATATCCAGGTGCGCTCGCTCGAACATAGCCACCATGCGCTCGACGATGCCCTGCGCGCGCAAGGCGTCGGCCGCAATATCGCTTTCGCGTTGCCACACTTCGTCGCGGTACCCAGCGTGCTGGCCGCGACGGATCTGTTCGCGACGCTGCCCGAACGGCTCGCGCATATTCTCAATCGCGGCGACGCGTTCCGGATCTAAGCACTGCTCGTGCCGTTGCCGAACGCCGCCGTGACGATGCACTGGCACGAGCACTTCCACGAAGACGAAGGCATCGCTTGGATGCGCGGCCTCATCGCCGAGATCCTCGCGAGCTTCGAAAAGATGTGATTACGCGCAAGCGAATCAGAGGTCGAGCACGAGCACGGGGGGTACGCGAGCGCGACACGCAGCAGCAGATCACGCTATTGCTCGCGCGCTCGGCCTTGCTCAGGCAGTGATCGCGATGCTCGGGCTCACCGCTGACCACGTCGACCATGCAGGTGCCGCACACGCCTTCGCCACACGACGTATCGACTTCGATGCCGATCGACGCGAGCGCATCGACGATCGACGTTTTTACGACCCGCACCGTTTGACCGCTGCTCGCGAGTTGCACGTCGAAGCTGTCGAGCGACGCTGCGGCCGCGGGCGCCGGCTCGGCCTTGAAACGTTCGAGATGAATCGCCTCCGCGGGCACGCGTTGTTGCGCGCTCGCGACCACCCGATCCATGAACGGCGAAGGACCGCAGGTGTAGACGTGCGCATTCGCGCCGGCATCGTGCAGGCACGCATCGAGCGCAGGTGCCAGCTCGGCGGGCTCCACGCCGAAATGCAGCTTCACGTGCTGCGCGAACGGCTCGCGCGTGAGCAGCGACATGAACGCCGCGTGCGCTTCGCTGCGGGCGAAATAGTGGAGCGTGAAGCGCGCCTGCCGCGCGGCGAGGCGATAAGCCATCGATAGCAACGGCGTAATGCCGATGCCCGCGCCGATCAGGATGTGCTCGTCCGCGCTTTCTTCGAGGCGAAACAGATTGCGCGGCGCGCCGACCGACAGTTCGGTGCCGACGCTCACCTCTTCGTGAAGCGAACGCGAGCCGCCGCGCGATTGCTCTTCCTTCTTCACCGCGAAAATCTGCGAGTCGAGACACTCCGGGTCGCCGCACAACGAATACTGCCGCGTGACACCCGAAGGACTCTTGACGTCGATATCAGCGCCGGGTTCGTAACGCTCGAACGGCACCCCATCGAGCGGCGAAATGCTGAACGAGCGGACGCCGTGCGCTTCTTCGCACAGCGCGTCGACGCGGACTTTCAGGGTTGATGCTTGCATGATGGCCTTCCAATCCATTGCTGGGGGACGATATGCCGAGAGTAGCGCCCTACACCAGACAAGCAAAATAGATTAAAAAGCCCTGACAGCATCAACGCAGTTTATATTCTGGCAAGGTATCACGCACCCCGCAGCGCGTCTTCCCGCTTGCTTTCCGATTCGCTGCGCGGCTGCGTCGCGTCGTTCGAAAACGGCACGTTCGGCTTCATGGAGAAGCTCAGCACGATGCCGAATATCATCACGCCGATCGACAGCACGAACGTCAGATCCCAACTGTGCAAGCGGTCCGCGACCAGCCCGGCGATGACCGGACTCACGATCGCCGCGGTAAAGCCGGTGCCGCTCATGATGCCGCTGGCCGTGCCGGAGCGGTCGTAGGCCACGTCCATCGGGATCGCCCACATCGGGCCGACGTTCATTTCGTTGAAGAACATCGCCGCGGCAAGGAAGATCAGCGAAATCATCGGATCGTGCAGCAGCACGACGGGAACCAGCGACAGAGCGGTCAGCGCCATGCACGAGGCCACCAGATAGCTGCGCGCGAGCTTGACGTTGCCGGTCCTGCGCAACAGGCGGTCGCTCACCATGCCGCCGACCAGATCGCCGATCACGCCCGCGACGAACACGCCTGACGTGAACACGACGGCCTTTTTGATGTTCAGATGGAACGTATGCATGAAGTACAGCGGCATCCAGTCGAGCATCAGCCACAGGATCCAGTTGTAGCAGAAGTACACCGCCGAGATCGGTGCCATGCGTTTATACAGGCGCATCCACGTGCCGCGCGGATCGACCGGACGCGTCGTGGGAGGCGGCAGCTTAGCCAGTTCCGCACGCGTGATGCGCGGGTGATCGGCGGGGCGTTCCGTGTATGTCAGATGCCAGAGAACCAGCCAGACGGCGCTCATCGCACCGAGCAGATAGAACGAGAAGCGCCAGTTGAAGGCGGTCATCAATGCGAGGACCAGCATCGGTGCGATGGCGTTGCCGAGGCGCGCGGACGAGTGCGTGATGCCCTGTGCCATGCCGCGCTTGTCACGGGCGATCCACGAGGCCATCGCGCTGGTCGACGCGGGAAACGTCGCGCCTTCGCCGAGACCCAGCAGCAAACGCGCCGCGATCAGCGAAGCGAAACCGCCGGCCATGCCGGTCAACGCGGTCGCCACGGCCCAGATCGCCGCACAGGCAAGCAGCGTGCGGCGCGCGCCAAAGCGGTCGCTGACCCATCCGCCGATAAACTGGAAAATCACGTACGGATACGCGAATGCCGAAAAGATGATGCCTAGTTGCGTATTGCTGAGACCGAGCTCGCTCTTGAATTGCCCCGCTGCCGTACTGATGTTGACGCGGTCCACATAGGTGATGAAATACATCAGGCACAACATCACCAGCACGGTGGTCGTGGCCTTCAGCGACAGACGTTTCATGTGTCGTCCTCCAGATGTCATTTATTTTTTGTGGTGAAACCACGCCATTGCGTGTGCAATCCCGGACGCTCAGCCCTTCGGCGTTCCCGAGCCGAATGCAGCGACGGCGTCGCGGAATCGCTGGCTGCCGTATACCCGCTCGACGAGATCATCGTCGGCCAGGCTTTGGTCAATCACGATGCGCCGCAAGCTCTCCTTGACCGCCTGCTGCGTAACGGGCGAGAGCGCAACGAGCCGCTCGGCGAGCGCGCGCGCCGCGTTGCCGACCTCCTCTTTCGCCGTCACGTCGTACACATAGCCGCACGCGTGCGCTTCGGCGGCGCTGAGAAAATCAGATAGCAGCAGCATCTTCTTCACGCGCGGCACGCCGAATGCCGCCACGAGCCGCGCAAGATTGCGCGACGACAGCGTGTTCGACAACGTCTTTGCGATCGGCGCGCCGAAGCGCGAACCCTCCGCACAGATGCGGAAGTCGCACGCGGTGGCGATGGCGAGTCCGCCGCCAACCGCCCAACCGTCGATCGCGGCGACAGTTGGCACCGCAATGCGCTCGACCGCGTCGATCACCTGCTCGACGAGCGCTTCGTATTCGACGCCCTGGCGGCCGGTCGTGAAGTCGCGGAAGTAGTCGATGTCGGTGCCTGAAACGAAGGACTTGCCGCCCGCGCCGCGCAGTACGATGCAACGCACCGTTTGGTCCGCCCGGCATTGGTCGATCAGCGCCAGTAAAGTCTCGTACATCGGCATCGACATCGCGTTGTGCCGCTCGGGGCGGTCGATCACGATCTGCGCGACCGACTCCGTCAGACGTTCGAGCCTGACCTTCTCACTCGGCGCTTCGCTCATTTCGCCGCCCCGTTGATCTCTGCATAAAGCTCGTCGTTGTGCTCGCCAAGCCGCGGCGGATGGCGTCGCA
Source organism: Paraburkholderia sp. BR10954 (assembly GCF_040965775.1). Lineage (NCBI taxonomy): Bacteria > Pseudomonadati > Pseudomonadota > Betaproteobacteria > Burkholderiales > Burkholderiaceae > Paraburkholderia > Paraburkholderia sp. BR10954. The sequence goes on along the minus strand of NZ_JBFRCK010000001.1, from coordinate 415,220 downwards.
CGCGCTGCGGCGTACCGAGCATCTTCACCGGAAAGCCGATGTTCTTGACCTTGCCTTCAACCGGATGGTCGATCTCCATGCACATGCGGCGATACTGCGCATGTTCGCTGCCGAAGGCTTGCGGATACGACAGGATCGGACCGGCAGGAATGCCGGCGGCAAGCATCGTCTCGATCCATTCCTCGCAGTCGCGCTTGCCGAACGACGTCTCGAGCGATTCGATCAGCGCTTCCCGGTTCTTCAGGCGCAGTGATACGGTTTCGAACTCGGGATTCGTCAGCAGATCGGGCCGCTCCAGCAGTTCGCAAAGACGCGACCACAGCTTCTGGTTGGTTGCACCCATCACGAAGTAACCATCGCGCGCCTTCACGGCCTGATACGGCGCGCTCATCTTGTTGCTGGTGCCAAGCGGCGTCGGCTCGACACCCGTTCCCCAGTAATCCGACATGTCCCAGATGGAAAAGGCCATCGCCGAATCGAACAGCGACGCGTCGATGTGCTGCCCCTGCCCGGTCTGCTGTGCGCCGATATAAGCGGACAGCACGCCGTACACGGCGAACAGCGCGCAGCCTATGTCGGCCACCGGCACGCCGGCCTTCACCGGCTTGCCGCCTTTGTAGCCGGTCACGCTCATCACGCCGGACATCGCCTGCGCCATCAGGTCGAAGCCGGGACGTTGCGACCACGGGCCGCTCTGACCGAAGCCCGAGATGCTCGCGTAGACGATCTTCGGGTTGATTTCGCGGATCGTCTCGTAATCGATCCGCAGCCGCTGAACAACCCCAGGCCGATAGTTCTCGACGATCACGTCGGCGGTCCGGGCGAGCTTGTAGAAAAACTCGCGCCCTTCATCGGTCTTCAGGTCCAGCGCAACCGACCGCTTGTTGCGGTTCATGTTCAGAAAGCCCATGCTGTCCGGGCCTTTCATCTTGAAGCCCATCGCGCCGCGGGTCTGGTCGCCTCCGAGCGGTTCGATCTTGATGACGTCGGCGCCGAGATCGGCGAGCATCATGCAGGCGAACGGGCCGGCCATCACCTGACTGACGTCGAGCACGCGGATGCCTTGCAGCGGCAAAGGCCGCTCGGGCGTGTCAGTGTCGTCGTTGGAGGGTTCCTGTGCGTGGCTTTGCGTCATGTCGTCTCCTGTTTTTCCGGCCGGTCTGCGCTCGCGCAATGCACGTCGCGCAGCGGCCCGTTGCAGCACCGTGTTGGCGTGCGTCAACTGTCGCGCACGCGAGGGTGCCGCCGCAAGAACGCGACGGTCATACCTGGTTTCGCAAAAGACGAAAGGGGGTGCTCTGTGTGCGACGGCGCCGAGCGCGTCGAGGGTGTCGAGGGCGGCGACGACCGCGCTCATGCTTCAGCGACCGGACACGCGCGGTCCGGCGGTGAGCGCGGCTTCGACGCGGCGCAGCGTCTGCGCCTGCGCATGACCTTCCACGCAAGACAGCACGTAACTGCGCTGATGCCAGTCACCCGCGAGCTCGACGACGCCGAGGCCGTCCTCGGGATGGAAGCTGCGCAGCACGTCGGGCGGCATCAGACCCACGCCGAGCCCATGCCGCACAACTGCGAGCATCGTGTCGAAGCCGTTGACCAGATAGTCGCAATCGAAGCGGCGGCCGCGGCTGTGGAACGCGCGCTGCACGGCGGCGAGGATCGCCGAGCCCTTGCCGAGACTGACAAGCGGCAGTTCGAGCAATGCGTCGAGCGAAACGGGCTGTGGATCAAGGTTGAAATGTGCGCGGCTATACACGAGCACCAGCCGGTCCTCGCGATAGCGCAATTGCGGCAGGTCGAGGAAACCGCTCTTCTTTTCGTAGATGCCGATGTCGATCATTTTGTCGCGCAACATCTGCTGCACGATGCGGCTGTTCTCTTCGATAATCTTCAGCGAGATGCCTGGATAGGCATGCTGGATCGCGGCGATATCCGCGGCGAGAAATTCGATGATCACGGCTTTCGGCGCGCCGATGACGATGCGCCCGTCGAAGCCGCTCACGAGCGCCTGCGCCTCGCTCGCGAGCCGGTCAACCAGCGTGTCGACCTGCTGCAGATACCCGAGCAGCTTGCCGCCCGATTCGGTCACTTCTACCCCATGCGGCACGCGTCTGAAGAGTTTCGTGCCGAGTTGCTCCTCGAGATCCGTCACTCGCCGCGATGCCGCCGCGACGGCAAGGCCCAACCGGTTGGCCGCCCGCGAGATGCTGCCCTCTTCGACCATGGCGACGATGAGACGAACGGTGGTGGTGTCGACTTTCATGCGCTGACATGAGGACCGGGGCTGGGGGGAGCGCCATGTTACCGCACTCCGTTACCCCGGACCGTACGCGCCAAAGCGAAGCCTTCGTGCGCTGCGCGTCACCGCGCGAAGGCTTCCACGACGACAGCCGGGCGAAGCTTTATGGCTGACACGTTTCGTGCGTGAACTTCAGCGTCACGACGGTGATGAGACCGAGCACGATCAGGAACATGGCTACCGGCCAGTTAGGCCTGGTAGTGCGCGAGCAGCGCGGTCGCAATCAGTGGCGACATGCCGCCCGCGAAGATCGACGCGATTTCGTGACCGAGCGCCACGCCGGAATAGCGGACTTCGGTGCTGAACAGTTCGCCGACGAGCGCGGGCAGCGTACCGATCATCGCGCCGTGACAGACGGCCGTGCCGATCACCAGCGCGAGCCATATCAGCGGCGTCGAGTGCGTGTTGAGCAGCCAGAAGAACGGAAACGCCATCACTGCGAGCGACACCGCGCCGATCATATACACCGGCTTGCGCCCGATGCGATCCGACAGCTTGCCCCACGCAAGCATCGCCCCCATTCCGACGCCCATCGCGAGCATCACACCCGTCAGCATCACCGAATTCGAAATGCCGACGAACTTGCCGTACACGAGCGAGAACGCAAGAAAAATGTAGGCGCCGTCGTTTTCCGCGACCCGCAGACCCATCGCCATCAGGATCTCTTTCCGGTGACGCCTGTTCGCTTCGAGCACCGGCATATGCGCGGTCTTGCCGGCCTTCTCCGCATTCTCGAAGTCGCGGCTCTCCGGCAGGTTGTGTCGAATGTAGACGCCAATCGCGAAGATCACGATGCTCGCGAGAAACGGCGGACGCCATCCCCACGAAATGAACTGATCGTGCGGCAGCGCTTGAACCGCGAGGAACGCCCCCGCCGACAGCACGAAGCCACCACCCACGCCGAGCTGACTCCACGCCGTGAAATAGCCGCGTTTTTCGGGCGGAGCGTTCTCGCTGATCATCAGCACGCGACCGCCCCATTCGCCGCCCGATGCAATGCCTTGCAGCAGGCGCAACCCGGCAAGCGCCGCGGGCGCGGCCAGACCGATCTGATCAGAGGTCGGCAACAGCCCGATGCCGAAGGTCGCAAAGCCCATGATCAGCAGCGTCCATACGAGCGACGCGCGCCGTCCGTAGCGATCGCCGATATGCCCGAACACGATGCCGCCGAGCGGACGCGCGACGAAGCCGATCGCGAATGCGGCGAACGCGCCGATGGTGCCGATCAGCGGGTCCGCGTGCGCGGGAAAGAACAGTTGCCCGAGCACGAGCGCGGCGGCCGTGCCGTATACAAAAAAGCCGTACCACTCCATCGCGTTGCCGGCCACCGACGCGATGATGATTTTCCTGAGTGCGCGAACCGACTCTGCCGTGGCGCGCCCGGCCGTGATCGGGGATTGAACGGAATACATGTCTGCTCGCGTCTGAATTGGGGGATTGCGGCCTTTGAAAAAGGGCTTCGCACGGTGTAGACAGTGTCAAGGCGACAGATAGCCGCGTCAAATTAGCCGAAAAGCAGGACGGGTACCAGCCGAATCCTTGACGGTGATCTCGACGTCGCTCGGTTTGGTGAGCGTTGCCGACGCCAGAAACGCGCGCAACTGCTCGGCGGCCTTTTGATATTCGCGGGCCAGTACCGTGTGTTGCGCAGTAGCCCAAGCGTCAACAGTCCATCCCATGGATTCGCGCTCAGCTCTGTCCGTTGGCCATTGCCAGCCCACCGACTGTGCTCCGTTGGATTTGCCGTGATCCGAAGAAGCAATCTTCAACTCCGAGATGCGACGAGGTGAGAATTCGCCGCTCAATACGGCAACCCTAACCTGTACCATGCAGTGCGCCCCTTCGTCGGTCCAGCGCATCTGTCATTTCTTGGCTGGAGATGACCCGCTTCAGTGGGCGGTTAAGCGGTTGACTTTTGATCGGGCTGATTCCCTCCGGTTTGGGCAGTGCCGCGAGTTGTCCACGGCCGGTCGGCGGGTCGCCTATTACGACCACGACGTCGGCCGGCGGTGGGCGACTCGCCATTGATGCAGATTCGGTTGTGTTCGTCATGAAGTTGCTCATAGCGCATCGGCGAGTGGTAACCGATGCCGCTATGACGACGGCCAACGTTGTACCAACCTTCGATCCACGAGAACAGCGCTTGCCATGCTTGCTTACGTGTATCGAACGCATGCGGGCGAGCAATTCGCATTCGAGTGTCGCGAAGAAGCTCTCGCACATGGCGTTGTCGAAGCAATCCGCCACGGTCCCCATCGACAAACGCATGCGAGCCTCGCGGCAGCGGCGGCCGAAGGCGATCGAACCTCTGGCGTTCGCCCGGCCTTAACCAGATCGACGATCCGCGTCCGAAATTCGGGTGGGTATGGGTTGCGGTGCTTTCCCATGATGGGCACCTCCTGAGCAAAAGGAATCGTCGCAATCGATACCCTTCATCCGATGTAGTTTTCGCGCTTATGGGCTGACTACTCTTCGCGACACCTGCTTCGAAGCAGGTTTCGACCACCTACAAATCGAACGCCATTTCGATCATGCGAACGCGACGGCCGCGCCCGATATGCAACGCGCGTTTTTTCTCGTGCGTGCCTCGTGCATGTAGTGCATCGCGTGTCAGGAGATTATCTATGCTTCCTCAAGTTCAATCCTTTCACGACGTAGTGACGGGCACCGTCGGTCACGTCGTTTATGCGGGCGTCGGTTCGTCCTGCGCCGTAATTGATTCCGTGCTGGATTACGACGCGGCGTCGGGACGCACATCGACGGCCTCGCTCGATCGCATCGTCATGTTTATCCGAGAGTACCAACTGGATGTCACATGGATTCTCGAAACGCATGCGCATGCGGATCATCTGTCGGGCGCGGTCGAGTTGAAGCGCCGCGTGGGCGGAACCATCGCGATTAGCGAGCGTATCACCGACGTGCGTTCGCTGTTCTCGGCGACGTTCGATCTCGCCGACGAACACGGTTTCGATCATCTGTTCGGCCCTGACGAGGAGTTCGCGCTCGGCACGCTGCGGGCGCGCGCGATTCCGACGCCGGGACACACGCCCGCCGACATGGCCTATCTGATTGGCGATGCGTTGTTCGTTGGCGATACGTTGTTCATGCCCGACCTCGGCACGGCGCGTTGCGATTTCCCGGGTGGCGACGCGAGAACGCTCTATGTGTCGATCCGGCGGCTGCTGGCGCTGCCCGCATCGACTCGCGTATTCGTCTGTCATGACTACCCGCCTGCGAGGCGAGGCGTGCGCTTTTCGGCGACGATCGCCGAACAACGTCAACACAATATTCATGTGCGAGAGGGCATCGGCGAAAGCGAGTTCGTTGCGATGCGAACGACGCGCGATCTCACGCTGAAGGAGCCCGCGCTGCTATACCCTGCGATGCGGGTGAATCTGCACGGCGGACATCTGCTCGCCGCCGACAACAATGGCCGCCTCATGACGCGGCTTCCGGTCGAAGAAGCCCATTTCGTGGAGGGGGCTCGTGATCAAGGCGCTGCGCCTGTTGTTTGGGCGCGCCCGTCCTGGCGGCGGCATCGCGTTGTGCACCGACCCGGAAGCGGCGAACGGCGGATGCATCGATGGAGAGGCAATACCGCCGTCCGCGGATACCGGCGCGACATCTGTCGTGCCGACCGACGAAGAAATCGAACTCATGCGCTATCTGCTGCTGCCGATCGCTGGTGCCTATTGAACGCGGCATTGCTGATCGCCAATGAAAACCTTTGACGCGAGATCGGACCGCCTCGCTGCGGCGGTCGGCCGTTTGTCGCGCGACTTGCTTTGAGGACCCTTCCAGATGCGAAATCAAGCAAGACTCAACACGTCCAGTTCGCGCAAGCGCAATGCCGGATCAATCGCCATACGCCTTCTGCCCGCGATCCTGGTGCTGCTGGTCCTGGTCGCGAATGCGTTCGTTCTTGGCATCGCAGCATCCCGCAGTGGGAAGCGTCCGTTCCCATGATGCATCTGGCGCAGTTGAAAAGCCGGGGTGTATCAACTATCAAATGGCGCGTTCTCGATAAGATCGCACACGTTGGGGCAGGAAAAGCCGTGCACGTGGCGGTGTCCAATGTCCACGAGCCCCGTACCGATTGCAGTATGAGGCTTGCGAGCGACCACTGCGGTCAGCGCTTCGATGAACGAGGTCTTCATTCCCACGCGCGGATACAGCTCCAGAATTTCGTCGACAAGCGAAGGCGTGATTTCGTCGAGACGCAGCCCAAACACATCGACATGGGTGCCGAAATGAATCAGCGCAACTTCCGGTTGCTTGCGATCCGCAATTCCCGCCGACGTATGTAGTGCGATCGCATCCCAGACCAGCTCAACCTTGTCCGTGGGATAGTGGTTGGCTTCGAGAAAGCGGCTGGCGGCATCCGCACCGTCGACTTCGAATCGCTGCTCACCCGCGTACTGTGATGTGAGTCCGAGGTCGTGCAGCAGGGCTGCGAGATACACCAGTTCGCGGTCGTATTTCATTCCCCGTTTCTTGCCGATGAATTCGGCGAACCACCATGTCCGGTGCACGTGGTGCAGCAATGCTGACGAATGGATCTGTTCGACCAGGGAGGCCGCCTTCTGCGCAAGTTGAGAGTCCGGCGCGATGACTCCTCCGACCGTCAATGGGTGCTTCATCACTTCACCTCTTGCAAGGGGGGATTCCAGTTCAAGTGATTCTCCAGGCCGCGAGGAGAACACCGTACGTTCAATTTACTATTCCCAACACCATCCGCAACGACAATGTGCCATGCGCACCCATGCTGCCTCCGGGAACTCAAATCGCGCGAAACACGCGTAGCAAGCGAGGCACGGCGGTGACGCCGTCGCCGACTTCGAGCCGCAGCGCGCGCCAGGCGTCGCGATCGAGCTCGGCCTCGAGCAAGTTGCCGCCGCGGCCTTCGAGCTCGACGCGCACCGAGCCGCCGAAGGTCACGACACGCCGCACGTTGACGACGATACCGCCATCTGGCACTTCGCGCTCCCCGCTGGCGCCGGCGCGCGGGTAAAGCGCCAGATCGTGCGGACGCACGTAAGCGCGCGCCGGCCCCGAGAAGTCGGCGGTGACCGAGATCGGCTGCGCCGCGCCGTCCGCGACGAAGCCGGCTGCTTCGACGCGGCCGCTCAGGCGATTCGCGGCGCCGAGGAACTCGTAGACGAACGACGTCCGCGGACGGTCGTACAAGTCCTGCGGCGCGCCGGCCTGCTCGACGCGCCCGTGGTTCATGACGACGATGCGGTCGGCCACCTCGAGCGCCTCCTCCTGGTCGTGCGTGACGAAGATCGTCGAGATATGGAGCTCGTCGTGCAGGCGTCGCAGCCAGCTGCGCAGCTCCTTGCGGACTTTCGCGTCGAGCGCGCCGAACGGCTCGTCGAGCAGCAGCACCTTCGGCTCGACGGCGAGCGCTCGAGCGAGCGCGGTCCGCTGCCGCTGGCCGCCCGACAGCTCGGACGGATAGCGCTGCGCGAACCCGTCGAGCTGCACGAGACGCAGCAGCTCGCGCACCTTGTCGCGAATCGCCGACTCCGAGGGACGCTGCCCGCGCGGCTTCACACGCAGCCCGAACGCGACGTTCTCGAACACAGTCATGTGCCGGAACAGCGCGTAATGCTGGAACACGAAGCCGATCTGCCGCTCGCGCGCGCCGACCGGGCCGACGTCCTGCCCTTGCAGCACGACCTGCCCCGCATCGGCATGCTCGAGTCCCGCAACCACCCGCAAGAGCGTCGTCTTGCCACAGCCGGACGGGCCGAGCAGCGCGACAAGTTCACCCGGCGGAAAATCGAGCGACACGTCGTTAAGCGCGGTGAAGTTGCCGAAGCGCTTTTGCAGGTTGCGAACGGTAATGCCCATGGTGGAATTCCTCCTTATTGGACCAGTTGGGTGGCGCCGCGCACCGTGACGGCGGCCTGCGGGCGGACGGCGGCGCCCGCGGCGCTCGCCGCGCCCTCGCCGGCACCGCCGGCAAGCGAACGCTCCCGCGCCATCCCACGCTCGGCGAGCAGCTTCAGGCCGAGCGTCACGAGCGCGAGCAGCGCGAGCAGTGACGCCACGGCGAACGCGGCCGAAAAGTTGTACTCGTTGTAGAGGATCTCGACGTGGAGCGGCATCGTATCGGTCTGGCCGCGGATGTGTCCCGAGACGACAGAGACCGCGCCGAACTCGCCCATCGCGCGGGCGTTGCAGAGAATCACGCCGTACAGGAGGCCCCATTTGACGTTCGGCAGCGTCACGCGGCGAAAGATCTGCCAGCCCGACGCGCCGAGCACGTGTGCGGCCTCCTCCTCGTCGCTGCCCTGCGCCTGCATGAGCGGGATCAGCTCGCGCGCAACGAACGGGAAAGTCACGAAGATGGTCGCGAGAACGATGCCCGGCACCGCGAAGATGATCTGCACATCGTGACCGGCAAGCCACGTGCCGAACCACCCTTGCGCGCCGAACATCAGCACATAGAGGAGCCCCGAGATCACCGGCGAGACCGAGAACGGCAGATCGATCAGCGTCGTCAGGAGCGCCTTGCCCCTGAACTCGAACTTCGCGATCGCCCACGACGCCGCAATTCCGAACGCGAGATTCAGCGGCACGGCGACCGCCGCGACGAAGAGCGTGAGCCTGATCGCGGACCATGCGTCGGGATCGGCGAGCGACGCGAGGTAGAAGCCGACGCCCTTTGCAAAAGCCTCATAGAAGACGGCCGCGAGCGGCACGACGAGAAAAAGCGCGAGGAACGCGAGCGCCGTGCCGGTCAGGAGCCAGCGGACCGCGCGCCGTTCCGTGACGGGGTCCGGACGGCGCGCGGCGGACCCTGCGGTTTTGGTTGCGGGCCGGGTCATCGCGTGCCTCCTTCGGCCACGGGCGCGGCGCTCGCCGGCGCGGAGGACGCCATCCGGCTCGTGCGCCGCTGCAATGACCATTGCAGCGTGTTGATCATGAGCAACATCAGAAACGAGGCGACCAGCATCACGACCGCGAGCGCCGTCGCGCCCGCGTAGTCGTACTGCTCGAGCTTCGTGATGATGAGGAGCGACATGATCTCCGATTTCATCGGCACGTTACCCGCGATGAAGATCACCGAGCCGTACTCCCCAAGCGCGCGCGCAAACGCGAGCGCGAAGCCGGTCAGGAGCGCGGGCGCGAGCGCCGGCAGCACGACGCGCCGGAATGTGAGCCAGCGCGACGCGCCGAGGCACGCGGCGGCCTCCTCCTGCTCGCGCTCGAACTCTTCGAGTACCGGCTGCACCGTCCGCACGACGAACGGCAGGCCGATGAACGTCAGCGCGATGAGCACGCCGAGCGGCGTGAACGCGACTTTGATGTCGAGCGGCTCGAGGAACCGGCCGATCCATCCGTTGCGCGAATAGACGGCGGCAAGCGAGATGCCGGCCACCGCGGTCGGCAGCGCGAGCGGTAAATCGACCACGGCGTCGACGATGCGCTTGCCCGGAAACGGATAGCGCACGAGCACCCACGCGACGAGCAGGCCGAACCCGGCGTTCAGCAGTGCGCCGCCGAACGCGGCGGAAAACGTCAGACGGTAGGACGCCAGCACGCGCGGCGCGCTAACCGCGTACACAAATGGATTCCAGTGCAGCGTGGCTGTCTTCAGGAACGTCGCGGCGAGCGGAATCAGCACCACGAGGCTCAGATACGCCACCGTGATACCAAGCGTCACGCCAAAGCCGGGCAGCGCGCTCGGCTTGCGAAAAGTGAAGGTCGTCATGTTGATGCTCTTTCAGGTGCGGCTCGATGAAGCCGATCAGCGGGCTGGCGCGTCGCGACGCGCGCGTCCCCTTATGTCCCGGTCGTGCCAGCCGGGGCCTCGCGCCTTTACTGCGGCTGGTAGATCGAATCGAATACGCCGCCGTCGGCGAAGTGCGTCTTCTGCGCATTGGCCCAGCCGCCGAACGTGTCGTCAACCGTGTACAGCTTGAGCTTCGGGAACCTGTCCGTGAGCACGGGCGGCACCCTATTGGAGCGCGGACGGTAGAAGTTCTTCGCGGCAATCTCCTGCCCTTCCTCGCTATAGAGAAACTGCAGGTAGGCCTCGGCGACCTTGCGCGTGCCGCGCTTGTCGACCACTTTGTCCACCACTGCAACCGGCGGTTCCGCGAGAATGCTCGCCGACGGCACGACGATTTCAAACCTGTCGGCGCCGAACTCCTTGCGCGCGAGAAACGCGTCGCTTTCCCAGGCGATCAGCACGTCGCCGATCCCGCGCTGCGCGAAGCTCGTCGTCGCGCCTCGTCCGCTCGAATCAAGCACGCCCGCGTTCTTGTACAGCTTCGTGACGAACGCCTTACCCGCCTGCGCATTGCCGCCCGGCTGGTGCACCGCGTACGCCCAGGCCGCGAGGTAGTTCCAGCGCGCTCCGCCTGAGGTTTTCGGATTCGGCGTCACGATCGAGACGCCGGGCTTCACGAGGTCGTCCCAATCCTTGATGTGCCTGGGATTGCCCTCGCGCACGAGAAACACGATCGTCGACGTGTAGGGCGACGCGTTGTCGGGCAGGCGCTTCTGCCAGTTCCTGTCGATGAGGCCGCGCTCGGCCAGCACGTCTATGTCGTAGGCGAGAGCGAGCGTCACGACGTCGGCCTGCAGGCCATCGAGGACCGAGCGCGCCTGCGCGCCCGAGCCGCCGTGCGACTGATTGAAGGCCACCGTCTCGCCGGTCCGCGCCTGCCATGCCTTGCCAAACGCCCGGTTGACGTCCTGATACAGCTCGCGCGTCGAGTCATACGATACGTTCAGGAGCGCCCCGCTCCCCGCATGTGCGTTGCCAGTCAGGCACGTTGCCAACGCGACGTACAGGACAAGCGCTGCAATCCGCTTCCAGATCATTCCTGCAGGCACAAAACCGTGAAGTCTCCGCCCTGTTCTTCCGGACGTCATTCGCTCATAAATCATTTGCATACCAATTCCGATTTGAATCCAGATCCTTCTGGCCAGGGTCGCCGGGTCGAAGGACGCTTTCCTATACGCCGCCGATACGCGTCAATAGCATCGGCGGCGCGCCACGATGCTGCGAGGGAGCACTGTTGCTTCCAGCAGCGTCAGAGGTGGGCCAGCCTCGCGATCGATATTCCCGCGCCACAAAATATGTCATTCTCGTCACGACAGTCACGGCCAACCATTCGAGCGTCATCATAAGAAGCAACCATCGACCGAAAAACCCTTCTGACGCACTTGACTGTCTCCATCAGGAAACGATGATCGAACGATTGACTGATATGCCAGACGGTTTCGCCTGGCAGACGCCGCGCCATAGCGTGCACTCTGAAAAATTTCGCTGAGTAGCAGTCGTGGCAATGGAGCGCGCAAATCGATTGTTTCCGTGAGGCGCAACTGAGTTGTATTTGCGCTAGTTTTCCGACGGTGAGATGTGGGTAGACTCAAATCCATGAAGTCGATGGATCTCTGTGAGGAAGCGCCGAAAGCCATCATGAGATGCACGTAAGCATGCCGCCTGGGTTCTTGCTGGCGCGCTTCGTACAGGCATGGCCAATGTCCTCGACATACCAGCTGCTCCCGAACCGGTGGGCGAAAATCCGGCGTACGAAGAGGGGCACACGGCATGAGCACACCTATCCTCGTCTTCGTTGCACTGTTCGTCCTAGTCAGCATGCCCGGCATGTTTGCGTCACGATGGCGGCGTGCCGATCTCTCCGGTATTCAGGAATGGGGACTGGCTGGCCGGCGCTTCGGCACGCTCATGGGCTGGTTGATCGGCGGTGACCTGTACACGGCGTACACCTTCGTTGCCGTACCCGCGCTCGTATTCGCCGCGGGAGCCGCGGGATTCTTTGCGATTCCGAACGTCGCCATCGCATTTCCGCTCGGCTTCCTCGTGCTGCCGCGCCTATGGCGCGCTGCACGCCAGCACGGACACGTGACGGTCGCCGACTTCGTCGAACACCGATTCAGGAGCCGGCCGCTTGCGCTCGGAATCGCGCTGACCGGCATTCTGGCCACCATGCCCTATATCGCCTTGCAGCTTGTGGGCATTCAGGTCACGTTGGGCGCGCTCGGCTTTCCCACGCACGGGTGGCAGGGCGAGTTACCGCTTCTCGTCGCGTTCGGCGTGCTTGCCATCTACACGTGGTCGAGCGGCCTTCGCGCGCCAGCCATCATCGCGGTGGCCAAGGACCTGCTGATCTATACGACCGTCATCGGCGCTATCGTCGTCATTCCTGCAAGGCTCGGCGGCTTCGGGCATATGTTCGAAACCTTGCCCGCAGCGAAGCTGCTGCTCAAGGCACCGGACGCCGCTGGCCTCAATGGCCACTCGAGCTACGCGACATTCGCACTCGGATCCGCGCTCGCATTGCTGCTGTATCCGCACGCAATGACCGCGACCCTGGCGTCGTCCTCCGACCGTGTCATTCGCCGCAACATGGCGCTGCTTCCCGCGTATTCGCTGATGCTCGTGTTCGTCGCGCTGCTCGGCGTGATGGCGCTTGTCGCGGGCGTCGGTGCAATGCCGTTCGCCGAGCACGGCTTTCGTGCGTACGATCCGCTGACATATCGCAGGACGTGCTCCGACGCAGGATTCGAGTTCGTACATATCGGGCGCTACACCGAAAAGCGGGTCGTGCACGCAGCCGCTCAAACCGGTCGCGAGTTCCTTCTTGTTCGAGCCACTTGCAAATGATTCAACACGCTTCATGAAATTTCATGATTCCCAATGTTGAATCGTTCTACGACACCGCGACCGGCATCTTGAGCCATATCGCTTACGCCGGCACCCCATGCGCCGTGATCGATCCGGTTCCGGACTACGACGCTGGAACGGGTCGCACGATCAGTGCACCGAGCCTGCTTGCCGAATAGAACGGTTCAAGGTGCTCCATGCAGGGAATCTCTCACAAGCGCGATCGCTGCGGCTCTCTCCTCACCTGCAGGGACGGCGACGTCGGGTACCACGCCTTTGCCTTCCCATCCCACCGTGGAGTGAGGGGCAACCACCATTTTCTCCGGAAGGACCATTCTCAATCCGTGTCCCAGTTCGATGTACACAACGGCAATTCCAGCCCCGTAAGTACGTTGTCCGAAGATAGTGGCGCGTTTGAGATTTTGCATCGCGAACGCAAAACCTTCTGCAGCAGACGCCGTACGCGAATTTACAAGAATGTAGACTCTGGCATTCGGCATGCGTGGACCCGGATCATAGGCGTAGGTCCATTCCTGTTCGTCCTGACCTCGATCTTTATAGAACCCGTTAAGGTAAAACTTCTCTTCCCCGACCTTATAGAAGTATGAAGCCAGCAGCCAAGCGCGGCGCCCGTGCGGCCGGCGACGCAGTCAATCGCCTTCGCGATGCCATTGCCGCCAGTGGCCGTCTTCAACTGCTCGGACCAGTTTTGGTCCGCAGTGCATAGCACGACGTCACCCCCAAGCGCCTTGATTTCCGCGACCTGCTCTTCGCGGCGAACGAGGTTGATGGTGCGGAACCCCTGCGCTTTCGCGATCTGCAGGACGAGCCGACCGACCGTCGAGCCGGCCGCGCTCTGCACAAGGCAGTCGCCGCGCCCGAGCTGGTGCTCGCTCATCGTCATCGCCCATGCCGTCATCGGGTTGATGAGGGCCTGTGCTGCGTCCTCGTCGGAGATCGCCTGCGGTACAGGTATCGCACGGTCGGCCGGACTAATAGCCTGCTCTCTCCAGGTTCCGGGCACGTCCAGCAAGACGACACGCTCGCCTATCCGCGTGCGAGGCACGTCGTTGCCCACGGCGTCGATGATGCCGACGCCCTCGGATCCCGGTGAGGCCGGCAGTTCCGGCTGACGCTGGCGGGCGAAACGACCACGGATCACGTGCAGGTCGGACGGGTGCACCGGCGCCAGCAGCATCCTCACGCGGACTTCGTCCGGCCCGGGCGTGGGATCGGCCGCATCACGCCAGTGAACCTCCTCTGACGGCTCCCCGTTGCGTTCGAATATCAGGGCCTTCATGTACTGTCTCCTTCACCTGCGTAGGTATGAACGTACGATGCCCAACGGCTCGCGCCCTTTGGCAACGGTGGGTGCCAGACACTTTCACGACGGACGGCGACTCGCTGCATGGCTACGCGTACTGCTACGGCCGCACTTCCTCGGGGAATAGTAAAAGGTGGTCAATAGGAGGCGTGACGGTCGGTTTGTCGCGCTGCCCGGGTCGAGGCCCGTCCGACAATCACTCCGGTTAACCATGGAAAAATTCGGGCCACACAAACAAATCTCCGTTTTGATATCGAGCGATACCTGTAGAAAGACTGCGGCGAAAGCCCGGCTTTCACCGCAGTCGATTGAGTTCATGCCCCGGCTAGTTCCAGATCTGACTAATGCACTCAACCCTCGCTCGGCTCATATGGCGACGCCCGGTTTTCCAGCTTCCATTTCTTCTCAGCTTCCGTGTCAGGCCGAGGTGGTCGAATGCCATCGATCAACCACAGCTCTCGCGGCGTTTCGCCGACGTGCAACTCGTAGTGATAGCCCCGCTCCTGGACAAATGGCGCAATCGCAGCGTTCGCCTTGCGCAACCACGACTCAGTCCACACAGGGTCCTTGGCAATGTGCCTGGCGAATTGATCTAATCGGATTCTGACAAAATCGTCCCGCGACACTCCCCCCATAAAGAAGGAGTCTTTCGGCTGTTCGTGAAACAGTACACCGACGTAGAAGCGAGGGATGATGTAAATGTCGGCAATTCGCTTCGCCATCTCCTGCTTGTCTTCTGCCGTGTAGGCACCGACGGGATGATAGATATTCCACAAAGGCATTTTTTCTCTCCATGCATCGATAGATGCCGCGTTCCTTATTCCAGAGCATCCAGATCCCCTGAAACAAAGGATGAACCAGACATGAGTGAGGCGGCGGTATGAATAGCCAAAGAATAGGCTACCGTTTGAAACCAATGCTTTCGCAACGCAGCATTTTTAGTGAATTCAGTCCCGCATCTATTGACGATGAGGAAGGCTGAGTATTTTGCGCGTCTCGTCGGGTGTTGCCACGTCCGCGCCAATGCTTCTGACGATACTGACCGCGCGTTTGACCAGTGCGGCGTTGCCCGGCGCCAGTTCCCCTTTGGCAAGATAAAGGTTGTCCTCGAGGCCGACGCGGACATGTCCTCCCAGAATCACACTCTGCGCCACGATTGGAAATTGAGCGCGCGAGATGCCGAATGCCGACCAGCGGGCGTTCTCGGGCAGATAGCGTTTCATCTGCAGAAGGCTCTCGGTGTCGGCGGACGCGCCCCATGGCACGCCAAGACACAGCTGAAACAGCGGAGCCTGCAGAATGCCCTGCGTTTCGATCAGGTGGCGCGCCAGCCGCACGTGGCCCAGATCGAACACCTCGATTTCTGGCTTCACGCCCGCTTCTTCAATCAAGGTTGCCATTTTGATCAAATGGTCGGGCACGTTCACGAATGCGCGACTGCCGAAGTTCATCGTCGCAATGTCCAGGGTGCAGATTTCCGGACGCAACTCGAGCACATGCCGCACGCGCGCCTCGGGCGTCATCATCGTACTCAGTTCGCTTCCCCGATTCGGGTCTTCGTCGCTGGGAACGAATCGTGCGCCTGGGCCCGTCGTCAGATTGATCAAAATCGGGCACCCGCTATCGCGGATGCGCGAGACGACTTCACCATAAAGCGACAACTCAGTGCTCGGAGCGCCTGTTTTGGGATCCCGTACGTGAATGTGCGCGATGCTCGCACCCGCTTCACACGCAGCGATGGCCTCATTGGCGATTTGCTCAGGCGTCACGGGCACTGCGGGGTTCAGCCGCGGTGTATCGTCGCTTCCTGTGAGTGCACAACTGATAATCGTCTTGCCTGTCATGATGTTCGTTCAAAAAGGTGGGAATTGAGCAATGCCATCGTGCGTTCACGCGGCCCGCGCGGGGCCGAACGGCGCCGCCCCAACGGGTGCAACCCTGATCAGCTTTTTGTTGACGAATTCGTCGAAGCCCAACTGAGACAGCTCCCGGCCAAAGCCTGAACGTTTGACACCACCGAACGGCAGTTCGGCCGCCGTGCCGAACGGCTGATTGATGAACACCATGCCGCTGTCGATCTGCGCGGCGACCCGCTCTCCGCGCTCGGTATCCGCAGTGAATACCGACGCACCGAGACCGTACGGCGTGCCGTTGGCAAGCGCAATTGCGGCTGCTTCGTCCTCGACGACGTGAAAGGCGGCCACCGGGCCGAACAACTCTTCGGCGAATACGGGATTCTGTGGCGAGATGTCGGTCAGGACGGTCGGCTGCAAATAGAAGCCCGGGCGCTCGACGCGCTTTCCGCCACACACGATGAACGCGCCATGCGAAGCCGCGCGATCGATTTGCTCAAGCAGCAGATTCAATGCGCGCTCGGAGGACAGCGGTGCGACTGCGGTGGCTGGATCGGCTGGATCGCCCGTCGACAGCGCGGCCATCTGCTTTGCGAAGCCTTCGAGGAAAGCGTCGCCGCGCGCCTTTCCGACCACGATGATTCGCTTCGATCCTACGCAACATTGACCCGCATTGAGCATTCGCCCCGCGACCGCGCTTTGAATCGCCCAGTCGAGCGGCGCATCCTCGAGCACGATGAACGGATCGCTGCCGCCCAGTTCGAGAACGACTTTCTTCAGATTCCGGCCGGCACGCTCAGCAACGGCAGCGCCGGCGCGCTCGCTGCCCGTCAGTGTCACGCCCTGGACGCGCGGATCGTCAATGACACGCCCCGCCTGGTCGATCGAAATGAACAGATTCGTATAGACGCCTTCGGGCGCGCCCGCTTCCTCGAACAACCGCGCAAAGGCCAATGCGGATTGCGGAACGCTTTCCGCATGTTTGAGCAGCAGGACGTTGCCGACCATCAGTTGCGGGCCGGCTACGCGCGCGATCTGGTAGTACGGAAAATTCCATGGCTCGATCCCGAAAAGCACGCCGATTGGCTCGATGTGCACGGTTGCGCCGGGCGCTTCGGCGAGTGGACGGGGTTGCAGATAGGTGCTCGCATGCTTTGCGTAGTAGTCGAGAATGTTTGCAGACGATTCCACTTCCTTGCGCGCTTCGCCGCCGCGCTTTCCCATTTCCAGCGTCAGATAGCCCGCATATTCGTCGGCCTTCCTGCGCAACAGCGCCGCCGCGCGCGTCATGATGCGCGCCCGATCGCTGACGGGACGACGGCGCCAGTCAGTTTCGAAAGCGCGCTGCGCGGCAGCGAGCTTCGTTTCGAGCAACTCGTCGGATATCTCGTCGTAGGTGGCAAGCAGTTTGCCGGTTGCAGGATTGGTAGTCGTGTATGGCATGAAGTTCTCCGCGAAAAAATGGCATCGAGTCAATGCGTCGGCACATGCTAACACCGTTAACACCTATCCGCGCCAGCTTTTTTAGCCAGGAAAAACCCTCATTGATCTTGATGTTTGTGCCGTTAACATTTGTACGTACGTTCAACCGGAGAGCGAAATGGCAAAAGGATATTGGGTGGCGGCTTATCGGGCGGTCCATGACGCAAGCAAACTCGCGGCGTACGGTGTCCTCGCGACACAGGTGGTGAAAGCGGCGGGTGGAAAATTTTTGGTGCGGGGCGGCGAAGTCGTTGCATTTCAGGCCGGCCTCAAAGAACGCACCGTCGTGGTCGAATTCCCGAGCTTCGAGCAGGCTCTCGCCACGTTTCAGAGTGAGGCTTATCAGGAAGCGCTAGCGGTATTGGGAAACGGCGCTGAAAGAGATGCGCGCGTAGTCGCCGGTCTCGAAGATTGAGACGTTTCGAAGTAACCGCTAAGGCCATCTTGGTTCGCCATAGTACTTATATCGCGTCACATACCGCGCCTCGTATCGCGCCGTAGCGTGATTATTGCCGCTACGGCACGGGAAATAATCTCTTCGGTTGTCACTTTTTTCAACCAGAAAATGCCGACATCAATGTTTTATTGCGATGTTATGCTCGTTAACATGTGGATGTGGAAATGTCCGAATCTGACGAAATGGAGCAAAGAATGGACGAAGCACTTGTTCAGAGAGAAAACAAAGGCCCCGTGACGGTCCTTACAATGAACCGTCGCCCGCACAACTTGATGGGACCGACGCTGTATCGCGCCCTGCTCGATGAATTCGATCAGGCAGTGAAACGCGGCTCGCGCGCGATCCTGCTGCGCAGTGGTCTGCGGCACTTCTCAGCCGGCGCTGAAGTGGCGCTTTTTCCCGATCGCATTGCCACGCAAGGCAAAGCGCTGATGGATCCGCTCGAGGTGCTGCGTGGCTTCGAGACACTACCGATCCCGATTGTTGTCGCGGTGAACGGAACATGCCTAGGCGGTGGATTCGAAGTGGCGCTCGCCTGTGACTTCAGCGTCGTCGCCGAATCGGCCAAGATCGGCTCGGTTGAGGTCGCACTCGGTTTGCACCCCCTGCTCGGCGGCATCCAGCGTCAGGTGATGCGAGCCGGTCCGGCTCGCGCGAAAGAACTCGCGTTGCTCGGTCGCCGGTATGACGCAGCCACGCTCGAACGCTGGGGCCTGATCAATCTCGTTGTCCCCGACGACAAGCTCGATGAAGTGGCGCTGTCGATTGCGCAGGAACTGGCCGCCGGCCCGACCGTCGCGCATGCCGCCACCAAGCAACTCGTGCGTGTTGCGGTCAATGAGGGGGTCGCCGCCGCCGACGAAGCGATGTTCGAGCTGCAAAAGCCGATCTGGGCGTCGCAGGATCTTAAACGCGGACTGGCGGCCTTCGATCAGACTGGCCCTGGCACCGCCATCTTCGAAGGGAATTGACATGACCGGACCGCTCGAAGGACTCAAGGTCGTCGATTTTTCCCGCGTGCTGGCCGGCCCGCTGTGCGCGCGGACGCTAGCCGATCTTGGTGCCGATGTGATCAAGATCGAGCCACCGCGACCCGACGTGTCGCGCGCCGCGTTTCCGAATCGCGACGGCATGTCCGGCTACTACGCTCAGCAAAATAGCGGCAAACGCAACATCAGCATCGATCTGAACGCACCGGGCGCACGTGATTTCGTGCTACGCCTGTGTGACGACGCCGACATCATCGTCGAGAATTTTCGGGCTGGCACGCTCAAGGGTTTCGGACTCGACTACGCGACACTCGCGCAGCGCAATCCCAAGCTGGTCTACGTTTCGATCACGGGCTACGGCCAACACGGTCCATGGGCGTCGCGCATGGCCTATGCGCCGACCGTGCAAGCCGAAACGGGATTCACGCACAACACACTGCGACATTTCGATAACGCCGGCGACGGCCGTAAATGGACCGATCCCCTGTCGCACGCGGACGTCTATGCGGGCCTGCAAGCGACCATCGCCGTGCTCGCGGCAGTGCGCAAGCGAGAAGTCACCGGGCGCGGCCAGTACATCGACGTCGCAATGGCGGCCGTGATGCTGTCGATCAACGAGCGTGCTCACCTCGATCTCGCGGGTGTCGATACGGGCGCCGAGCCGGGCATCCTCGGTGCCGCCGACGGCCCTCATTTCGTCGGCCCGGGTGGCGAAGAGTTTGTGGCGGCGCAAAGCATCGTCGGCAGCCACACGTTTCCGAATTACCTGAAGGCGATGCGTCGTATGGACCTGGCGCACGATCCGCGTTTCTGCACTGCTGAGCACCGCCTGCGGAACTACAAGGCACTGCACGCAGTGATCCAGACCTGGATGCGGTCATTCCGCGATCTCAAGACGCTCGATGCGCAACTCGACGAGGCCAAGATCGCGATCGGCCAGATTCGTACGCTGAAGGAGTTGGCCGAGACCGATTGGGCCAAGCAATGGGGTGCGGTGCACGAGATTTCGGATCGCCGCGGCGGCTCATATCTCATACACGGCTATCCATGGCACTTTTCAGATGACGAGCTTGGAATGCGCAGCGCGCCCGCATTTCGCGGCGAGCACAACGAGCAGGTTTTCCGCGAAGCGGGCCTCGCGGATGCCGAAATCCGCAATGCAATCGATAGCGGCATTCTGGTCGGTGGGCCGCCGCCATCAACGAAGAAGATCGGCGCTCCCGTTGTTTCGCAAGCGCGCGAATTGCAGAAAGTGGCGGACGATCTTTGATCGCCGAGGTACGCCTCGTATTCCCGGTATCAACACATCACGTCGGAGGACTGGATGGAAGTGGTGAAACAAGCCTGCGTAGAAGCGTCATCGTCGGATGACAACGCCCTCCTTCGGAAAGCCTACGCTTCGGCGCAGTGGAGGATCCTGCCGATACTCTTTGGCTTATGGATGCTCGCGTGGGTCGGCCGCTCGAACGTTGCTTTCGCGAAGCTGCAAATGGTCGTGGATCTGCGATTCAGCGAGACAGTGTATGGACTGGGCGCCGGCCTCTTCTTCGTCGGCTACGTGCTGTTCGGCGTCCCTACCACGATGCTGCAAAAGAAGTTCGGCGCGCGCGCCGTGCTCGCTGGTATCGCCGGCGCGTGGGGACTGACCAGTGTCGCGATGACGTTCGTCAATAACGCGCCGACGTTCTACGCATTACGGTTCCTGCTCGGTGTGTTCGAGGCGGGATTCTATCCGGGTGTCGTGTTGTACTTCAATGCGTGGTTCCCAGGAGAAAGGCGCACGCGCAACTTCAGCATCTTCCATTCAGGATCGCTCTTCTCGACGGTCACGATCGGCCTGACGGGGGGCTTCGTGCTCGAGCACATGAACGGACTTGCCGGCTTTCAAGGCTGGCGATGGATGTTCTTCGCTCAGGCCATCCCTACGGTCGTGTTGGCGTGCGCTGCGTTCCTGATACTTCCGGATCTGCCTCGCGGCGCCAAGTGGCTTTCGGCGCGCCAGCGTACGCTCGTCGAGGACAATCTCCGAAATAGCGCCGAAACGATGAACGATGCGCACGACGAGGACCGGCCTCTTTTCCTCAACCCCGCCGTCTGGATCCTGAGCGCGGCCTACTTCTCCCTCCTCGCCGCGACGGCCGCACTGTTTTTCTACTCCCCGACGATACTTCGCGAGGCGGGATTCGGCGGATACAAAGAGATCGGCCGTGCAGTCGCGGGTGCCTGCATTTTAGGGGCATTGGGCAATGTGCTTATCTGTAGCATCGGGGGCAGTGCGCAGCGTCGGCGGCTCTTCTGTGCGCTGGCGTCGTTTTTTACTGCGGTGAGCCTTTCGGCGCTCGTCTTCGTATGGCACAGCAGCCCCATCGCGACGTTTTTTCTCCTTGCTCTGGGCTTCGCGGGAACGGGAGCGGGTATAACGCTCTTCTGGCAAATGACTGTCGGCCTCCTCAGCGGTAAGTCGTTAGTGGTCGGCGTGCCATTGATCAGTTCCGTCGCCAACGTCGCAGGCTTCGTTACACCCTTTCTTATCGGATATGTCCGCGACGCGACTGGAACTTACGCGAGCGGGTTCATAATGATTGCGTGTGTTCAGGCAATCGGCGTAGCGGTTCTTCTTTTTGGCGTGCAACACATTATCAGGAGCCGATCGCCCGTTGACGACGTAGCGGTTCGATGCTCAACTTGAACAGTCGACGCCGACGGGGCGCGCCGGGTAGTCATGGCAAGCGCGCGTTGCGCGCTAAAAGGCGGCCTTCGGCGCTGTCTGCCTGGAGCAGATGGGCATGCAGTGTAGCCTGACATCCAGCCACGCCAGCAAGCCGCCAGAATGCGCGTAGTGATGCTCGCCTGTCTAGCGCCCCACCCGGATATTGCTTGCCTCTTTGCGCAGAATTTATAATCGATTCCTTGTTTTGCTCCACCAACGAAGGCCACGTGAGTCCTAAGTCATCTATCACAAAGAACGCGGATTACCACCATGGCAATCTGCGCAATGCGCTCATCGAAGCGGGGCGCAACGCGCTCAAGGATGTGTCTGCACAAGATCTGAGTCTTCGTTACCTCGCGCGAATGGTGGGCGTATCAGAAGCCGCGCCCTCGCGACATTTTGCCGGTATCGACGAACTTCTGGCCACGATCGCGGCGAGTGGATATCGCGACCTCGCTGCGTTGCGCGTTGCGATCCGTGACAGCGACGACACCGCACTTGCCAAAGCGTACCGGATGATGCGGGTGTATGTTGAGTTCGCGCAGCGCCACAATGGACTGTTCGGTCTGATGATCGGACCTCGCATCGTGGCGCATCAGGCGTATCCAGAACTCACCGAGGAAAGTAACAGGTCTTTTGGGTTGTTTTCCGAGACGATTGAAGCACTAGCTATCGAGAGCGGCTGGGCCCATGCCGATCTAAAGCTAGTGACTCATGCCGCGTGGAGCATGGAACATGGTCTCGCCACGCTGATCCTGGCGAACCGCGCACCGAGGGCGGACACCAAGGTCGCAATACCTAAGTTGATCGATTTCGTCTTGATGACGTTGCTAAGCGCGATCACGGCCGGCCCGGATCATCTCCAGCGCGTGATTCAGCAGTGCATGCTCTCCGAGAAGCCCGTCGTGACCCGCACAGCGCGCAAGCGCGCCAAAGCGTAGCCGTCGTCGCTGTCAAATGCGAGCGCCGCCGCAGAATACTGTTCTGGTGGTTGCCGAGCCCTGAGAGGTCCGGGTCGTCGTGTCGCAGGGCGTCGACATAGCACTTCGTCGCTTCTTCGATAAAATCCTTGTAGAGGTCCTGCAGCCGAGCGCGCTCATGCACGCGCCACTCCGCGCCAACCTGTGTGCGTTGGGTCAGCCACGACGCGAGCGCCGAAGTAAGCCCGCCTGTTCCGGCACCGACGAGTGCGCCCGAGCCACCGCGGAATGTCGCTAACCATCGTACGACCTCGCAGGTAGCAGCCGACACCACGGTAATCCATCGTCATCCATTTTGTGGCTGCGCCTCGAGATAGCCGACCCGCACCGGCGGCACGAACCACGCGAGACACAGGCCGACCATCGCAGCCACAGCGGCCACGATGAGGCCAGTGTGGATCGAATCCACGAGCGCGCTGCGCGCCGAGTTCATCATCGCATCGCCCGCATGGCCGGCGCTAACGAGGCGATTGATCAGCGCGGCCTGCTCGGCGCGGTCCACGAGCAGTTCGGGACTTGCAAACGACTTGAACCACTGCGCCGCCTGGTACGAATCCAGCGAGCGATTCACGCCCATCGTATAAAGGTGCCCAAGCAGCGCGCCTGTCATCACCGTGCCAAGCATGCCGCCGAATGTGCGTAGCGACTGCAGCAATGCCGTGGCGGCGCCGAGATGGTCTCGCGAGACGATCTGCTGCGAGCAGACCGTGAGGCTCGTGCCCACGAGGCCCAACCCCAGGCCGCTCGCGCCCATGCACGCCATCCACACGAGGTACGGCTCGTGGCCTCGCAGCACGACCACCGCGAGGCTCGCAAAAGCGGACAACGCGAAGCCGACGTAGAGGATCGCGTTGGCGCGCCGGATGCGCGTGACCACGCGGTTATTGATGAAGCTGCCGACCGTCGTGCCGAGCAGGAGCGGAGTGATCAGCATGCCCGAGGCACGCGGAGACATCGCATAGCCGCCCTGAAATAGCAGCGGCACGTAGAAAACGAGAGAGAACAGCGCGAACCCGCCGAGCATTGACATTGCAAAAAGCGCACCGAGCTTGCGGTCGAGCAGCATGTCCACGGGGATGATCGGATAGCCCATGCGCTTTTCCCAGAAAAAAAGCGTCAGCGAACAAGCCAGCACGATCACGGCCAGTATGATCGTAGACGCAGTCCATCCTTGCCTCGGCACGAGCTCGATCGCCAGTTGCAGCGCGCCGAACGTCACGGCGACGACGAATGCGCCGAGCCAGTTGAGGCGCAGCCGCGCACCGTCGCGGACATGGCGCAAGTGCGGAAGGAAAGCACGCACCAGGAAGAGCGCTACCACACCGACCGGTACGTTGACGAAAAACACGAGCCGCCAGCTTCCGTGCTGGGTCAGCATGCCCCCGAGCATTGGCCCGACCATGTTCGCAAGGCCAAACGCCGAGGTCACGAACACCAGCCAACGCAGGCGCAGCCTCGGATCGGGGAACAGGTCGGCGACGGTCGCGAACACCGTCCCCAACATGATGCCGCCACCGATGCCCTGAAGACCGCGGGCGAGCACGAGAAACAGCATGTTGGTCGCGATCCCGCAGAGCACCGATGCGACGGTGAAGACAAGGATGGCAGACAGCATGAAGGGCTTGCGACCGAACAGATCGCCCAGGCGCCCGAAGATCGGAATTGTGATGACCGACGTAAGCATGTAGGCCGTCGCGACCCACGCATAGAGTTCGAAACCCTTGAGCTCGGCGACGATGCGCGGCATCGCGGTGCCAACGATGGTCTGGTCGAGCGCGATCAGCATCGAAACCGACGCGACTCCGAGCATCGCCAATATCGACTGGCGAAATGGCAGCAGTTGCCGTCGTTGATCGTGAAGTTCGATGCCAGTGGCCATGAAGCGCTCCTCGCCGCTGAGAAGCGGCAGATCTGCCGCGCGCCGCCCGGTTTCGTCGAACCGGTCGGCCCCGCGCGTGCAACCTTCATGCGTTCTGCAGTTGATGGTACGCCACAAACGCGAACGTGACGGCTGAATCGCGAGTGTTCGTCAGAGGCCTGCATGCGCTCAAGCGAATCGCAAGGCTGGGGGGTGCGCGATCGGAGCGCCCTCGCGACGGCGTCGGTCAACGGCGTTGACGTGAGCGCATGCGACTTCTGTGTGTCCGGTCAGCTAAAAGGGCGAACGGCCGTCGCTTAGACCAACCCGCCGGATATGTGCACTGCTGCGGCGCACTTCAAAGATCCTGGCCAGTAATCTCGGTACGCTCTCCGTTAGATGGAGGCATTTTGCGTTCCGCCACTCCCGCAAGCCTTGGCCTTGCCAACTGAAACGCGAGCAGCAACTGCTTCTGGCTGTCGTCAGCCGCTCCGAGGTATTCGCAAACAACCTCTGGCCTGAGTTCGAAGGCGCGGTATCCCCAGCCGAAGCCGTATGCAGAGAACCACAGTGTTGACTGGCTGGCGACGACGGGGGCTGTCAGATTAATGTATGACGAATCCATGGCGTTCGCTCTCCAGACGAGTGGTAGACGACGCCGATTGTCCCACGCCAGCCTTCATGGCCAGGTACTCGGCGGACATCAATGCGCTAGTGCGTGCGCGTGCCGGCCTGGTCGAGCATGGCACGCGCGTTTTTGGAGGTTTCGATCCGAAGTCGTGCATGGAGATTTCGAAGCACGGCACGCGCTCGTCCCCGACGCGGTAGGCCGGCCTAACCGTCGAATGATTGCGACCCCGGCTCGCAGCCGACGGCGACTCCGACGCCTATTTCCCGGGACCGAAGCGGTTCGTGGCTTCAAAGTCTGTAGCAGGTCGAACACCGGATGTTGGCACGCATCGCGGCAGACAACCTGCAACCGTCGTGGTCGCCCCAGCAGATCGCCGGATTGCTCAGGCGCGCGTAGCGGCAACGTGGATTGCCCGTGTCGCACGAGATATTTGACTCGCCGCTTCCGCGCAACCTCAGCCCGCAGTTACAGCATCTCCAGCGCGAGCGCGATACCCTGACCGCCACCGATGCACAGCGTGACGATGCCGCGCTTCAAGCCATCGCGGCGCATCGAATGGACGAGGCGCGTGGTCAGCACCGCGCCGGTTGCGCCGATCGGATGACCGTGCGCAATCGCGCCGCCTTCGACATTGACGATGTCCTGCGGGAGTCCAAGCTGCTTGGCAACCGCGAGCGGCACAGCAGCGAATGCCTCGTTGATCTCGACGCGTTCGACGTCGCTGAGCTTCCAGCCCGCTCGTTCCAATGCGATATGCACCGCCGGCACGGGACCGAGGCCGAACAGACCGGGCTCGACTGCGGCAATACCAAAAGCGGCGAGACGCGCACTCGCTTCGATGCCCGTCACGTCGGCATAACCACGCTCGGCCACGAGCATCGCCGCCGCACCGCTGTTCAGGCCGGGAGCATTGCCCGCGGTAATCGTGCCGTCGGGACGGAACGCGGGACGCAGCTTCGCCAGCGTTTCCACGGTCGTCTCCGGACGCGGCTGCTCGTCGCGCGTGAACTGAACGCTGCCCTTGCGCCCTTCTATTTCCACGACGACGAGTTCGGCATCGAATGCGCCGCGTTCCTGAGCAGCCGCGAAACGCTGCTGTGAACGCGCCGCCCACTCATCCTGGGCGCGCCGCGTCAGGTCGGTCTTCGTCACGAGATCTTCCGTGTGCCAGCCCGAGTGCTCACCCGAGAACGCATCCACGAGACCGTCGCGCAGCATGCTGTCGTGCACCTGAGCATTACCCATGCGAGTACCCCACCGGGCGGTGTCCAGTAGATAGGGCGCGCGCTCCATGCTTTCCATGCCGCCTGCGACCGCCACGTCACCGTAGCCAAGCGCGATTTCCTGAGCCGCCGAGACGATCGCCTGCGCGCCCGAGCCGCAGACGCGGTTGACGGTAAGCGCCGGCACCGATACGGGCACGCCCCCGCCGATGGCGGCCTGCCGCGCCGGATTCATCCTGTTGCCGGCCTGGACGACATTGCCCATCACGACGGATGACAGCGCTTTCGGATCGAGCGCGGCGCGCCGCAACGTTTCCCTCACGGCCAGCGCGCCGAGCGCGGTCGCGGGGACGTCCTTCAACGATCCGCCGAATGCGCCAATCGGTGTACGAACGGCGTGGGCAATGACAACTTCGCGGGTATTCATCGCAATTCCTTTGAATGAAGTGCTGCACGGGCATGCCTCCTTCGGAGGCAAGTGGAGTGCCTGTGGTTGCATTTCGGGGCGAGGCCGCCGGCTCCGCCGCCGATGAGAACGTCGTCGTGTTCTGTCGATTCACGAGCACCGATTCGCGGTCAATGATCGACCGGCTTGATGGGTAAGAGACCCGTTTGGCCATAAAACTCCTGCGTGGCAAAGGCTTCGCGCTCCCGCTGGGCGCCGACGCCGCGATCCAGCATCGAGAAGGTCCAGATGCCCGCGAACGCCAGCGGCACCGAAATCAACGCAGGGTTGTCGAGCGATACGAGCGCATGCGCCTGATGCAGCACGTCGACCCATACCGACCTGGAGAACAGCGTCAGCAATACCGCCGACACAAGTCCGAGGCCGCCCCCCACGACAGCGCCGCGAGTCGTCATGCCGCGCCAGAAAATCGACGAGACCAGCATCGGAAAATTCGCGCTGGCCGCGACCGCCGCAACCAGGCCGACGAGAAACGCTACGTTCACATGCTCGAAGAGAATGCCGAAGAAGATCGCGACGACGCTCAGCATCAACGTCGCTGCTCGGGATATGCGCATTTCGCGCGCTTCATCGCCGTTGCCGCGCGCGAGCCAGCACGCGTAGAGATCGTGCGAAACCGTAGTCGCACCTGAAAGCGTGAGCCCGGCGACGACCGCGAGAATCGTCGCGAACGTCACGGCGGCAATGAAGCCGTAGAACAGATTGCCGCCCAATGCACGGGCCAGATTCACCGCGACCATGTTCGAGCCGCCGAGCAGATCGCGCGTGAGATCGAAATGGCCATCGACAGCGGTCTTGAAGAACTCCGGATGTTGGGCGAGCAAGGCAATCGCCGAGAAGCCGATCACGAATGTCAGCAGATAGAAGTACCCGATGAACCCGGTCGCGACGAATACGGACTTGCGCGCCTCTTTCGCGTCCGGAACGGTGAAGAAGCGCATCAGGATATGCGGGAAACCGGCGGTGCCGAACATCAGCGCGATGCCGAGGGAAAGCGCATTGAACGGGTCCTTGAGCAGTTTGCCGGGCGCCATGATGCTGAGCGCCGCGGGATGAACGTCGACGGCGCGCCGGAACATCTGATCGGGACTGAAGCCGAATTGCGCGAGCGCGGTGATGGCCATGAACGTCGCGCCGCACAACAGCAGTACGGCCTTGATGATCTGCACCCACGTCGTCGCCGTCATGCCGCCGAAGAACACGTAGATGACCATCAGCGCGCCGACGATCACTTCGGCCATCCAGTACGGCAAGCCGAACAGCAACTGGATGAGCTTTCCCGCGCCGACCATCTGCACGACGAGATAGAAGATCACGACGACGAGCGACGTGCTGGCGGTCAGCAGACGAATCGGCGCTTGCTCGAAACGATAGGCGACCACGTCGACGAACGTGAACTTACCGAGGTTTCGCAAGGGCTCGGCGAGCAGGAACATCACGAATGGCCAGCCGACGAGAAAGCCAATCGAATAGATCAGGCCGTCGAAGCCGAACATGAAGACCATGCCGGAGAGACCGAGGAACGAGGCCGCGGACATGTAGTCGCCCGCAATCGCAAGTCCGTTCTGGAAGCCGCTGAGGCCGCCGCCAGCGCTATAGAAGTCCTTCGTGGTGCGCGTTCTGCGCGCTGCCCAGCGCGTGATGCCGAGCGTGACGAGCACGAACAGCAGAAAGGTGGCGATCGCGACGGGGTTCAGGTCGACATGGTCCCGCGCCGAAACTTCGATGGAAGACGCGCGAGCGAGCGCGGACAGCGATGCAAGGCTCCCGGCTAGGATGACGCGAACGGTTTTCATCGCTCAGTCTCCTTGCCGGAAGTCGGCGAGCAGCGCGTTCATGGAAGGATCGAACCTGCGGTTTGCGCGCAGCACGTAGCAGCCGGTCATCGCGACCGCAATCACGATGATGCCGACGCCCGCGACGATCCCAACGCTCGTCGTGGCGCCCGCATAGAGCGGACGCGCGAGCAGATGGGGCGCGAGCGCGACGAACAGGATGAAGCCGTAGTACGTGACGATCATCAACGCCGTCAGCGTGAAGCTGAAGCGCCGCCGCTGCGCGACGAGCCGACGATACGCGGGGTTCGCCGTCGTTCGATCGATGTGAACTTGCTGCATGGGATTGTCTCCTTCATGTCTTTGAATGACGTCGTTTGACGTTGGCTGCTCAGCCCAGCTCTTTCGTCAACTCCGGAACGACTGCGAACAGATCGCCGACGAGGCCGTAATCGGCGACGCTGAAGATCGGCGCCTCCGGGTCCTTGTTGATCGCGACGATGACTTTCGAGTCCTTCATGCCCGCCAGGTGCTGGATCGCGCCAGAAATGCCGACCGCGACATACAGTTGCGGCGCGACGATCTTGCCCGTCTGCCCAACCTGAAAGTCGTTCGGCACGTAACCCGCATCGACGGCCGCGCGCGATGCGCCCAGCGCCGCGCCGAGCTTGTCGGCGAGCGGCTCGAGCGTCCGCGTGTAGTTCTCGCCGTTGCCGAGCCCCCGGCCGCCCGACACGATGATGTTCGCGCTCGTCAGCTCCGGACGATCGAGCTTCGTCACTTCGCGGCTCACGAACTGCGAGATGCCTGCATCGGCTGCTGCTTCGATCTTCTCGACCGTTGCGCTACCGCCCTCGGCTGCCACTGCGTCGAAGCCCGTCGCGCGCACAGTGATGACCTTGATCGGATCTTGAGATTGAACCGTCGCGATGGCGTTGCCCGCGTAGATCGGGCGCTCGAACGTATCGGCGCTGGCGACGGCGGTGATATCGCTGATCTGTGCGACGTCGAGCCTCGCGGCGATACGCGGCGCGACATTCTTGCCGTAGGCAGTGGCCGGCGCGAGTATGTGCGTGTAGTGCTTCGCCGCATCTTGCACAAGCCTCAGCACCGTTGCTTCGACGTTTTCCGCGAGGCCATCGGCGAGCTGAGGCGCATCTGCCACCAATACCTTCGACACGCCCGCGATCTTCGCCGCTGCGTCCGCCGCGCCCTGCACGTGCGAACCCGCGACCAGAACATGGATGTCGCCGCCGATCTTCGTGGCAGCGGCAACCGTGTTCAGCGTGGCTGACTTGAGCGACGCGTTGCCCCCCAAGGGGGCTTCCTTCGGGGCGTCGTGCTCTGCAATCACCAGAATCGTCATTTTTCGCGTCTCCCTTTACAGTACTTTGGCTTCGCTTCTGAGCTTGCCGACCAGCGTCTTCACGTCCGGCACCGTGATACCGGCTGAGCGCTTCGGCGGCTCGGAGACTTTCAAGGTCTTCAGACGTGGCGCGACGTCGACACCCAGCTCGGACGGCGTCAGCGTGGCGAGCGGCTTCTTCTTCGCCTTCATGATGTTGGGCAGCGACACGTAGCGCGGCTCGTTCAGACGCAGATCGGTCGTGATCACTGCAGGCAGTTGCAACGCAAGCGTCTCGGCACCGCCGTCGACTTCACGCGAGACTGTCGCCTTGCCGTCGGCTATCACGACTTTCGACGCGAACGTCGCCTGCGGCAGACCTGCCAGTGCAGCAAGCATCTGGCCTGTTTGATTGGCGTCATCGTCGATGGCCTGCTTGCCGAGAATGACGAGCCCGGGCTTCTCCTGGTCCACGATCGCCTTGAGAAGTTTGGCCACCGCCAGAGGTTGCAGTTCGTCCGGTGTCTCCACCAGCACCGCTCGATCCGCGCCCATGGCTAGCGCCGTGCGCAACGTCTCCTGGCACTGCGTTGGGCCGCACGACAAAGCGATGACTTCGGTCGCCACACCCGCTTCCTTCAATCGCACCGCCTCTTCAACGGCGATCTCATCGAAGGGGTTCATCGACATCTTCACGTTCGCGGTATCGACGCCCGTGTTGTCCGACTTCGCCCGGACCTTCACGTTGAAGTCGATGACTCTTTTTACCGGCACAAGTATCTTCACTCCACACTCCTTGCATTGTTCAGCTGAGCGCCACACGCCCCATCGCCTGCCGCATGTCACGCTCGAAACGCTGCACGATCTCGGCAAGCGGTTCGATGCGATCGACGAACGCTAGCGACTGTCCCGCGGACAGCAGCCCCTTTTTCCAGTCACCGGTGACGTAAGCATCGCGACCGATCTTGCCCGACACCATTGGCATGAGGTCCTGAATGGTCACGTTCGCGTTGCGCGCCTCGATTTCCTTGACGGCAGCCGTGGTCTCGTTGCGCAGCGTGCGTACAGTGTTGCGCATGGATGTCATGCACAGGTCGGTGTCGGTCGGCCCCGCTTCGACGAGGCGCCGCTTGTAGTCGTCGTGTGCCCAGATCTCCTCGGCCACGACGAAACGCGTGCCGACGACCACGCCGGAAGCGCCCATCGCGAGCGCGGCGGCAAGCTGCGAGCCGCGCCCGATGCCGCCGCCGATCAGATAGGGAATCTCCAGGTGACTCTCGGCCCATGCCGCATTGACGAACGATCCGACCATGTCGAGCCCCGGATGCCCGCCACACTCGGCGCCGACGATCGCGACCGCATCGACACCGACCGAAGCCGCCTTGACCGCGAAACGTACCGACGGAACCTTGTGCAGCACCTTTACGCCAGCGTCCTTCAGCAGCGGCAGGAATTCTTCGGGATTGCGCCCCGAGGTTTCAACGAACTTCACGCCTTCATCGACGATCAACTCGAACACTTCGCGCGTCTTCTCGCCGGGAACGAGCTTTGGCAGCATCGACACGTTGACGCCGAACGGCCCGCCCTCGCACAACTCGCGGCAGCGCCTGATTTCCGAGCGCAACGCTTGCGGCTCCGGAAAACTCGCCGCCGTGATGAAGCCGATGATGCCGGCACGCGCTGCGGCGGCGACATAGTCCGCGTCCGCGAGCCACATCAGGCCACCGGCGATGATCGGCAAGCGTGTGCCGAACAATTCGGTAACGGCGTTGGAAAAAGCGGGCTGACTCATGAGGTGACCTCCTCGGCTTTCAGTTGCGAGATCTGCCCGGCGGACAAACCGAGCAGCGATTGCAAAACGTCGTGCGTAGCCTCGCCGAGTTGCGGCGGCCCGTGTCGCACGGGCAGCCGCGCACCGTCGAAGCGATAAGGCGGCGCGAGCACATGCGTGCTGCCGGCCTCCGGATGCGGGCACGCCGTCACGAGCCCCGCGTCCGCCGCGCGTTTCGACGTGAGCGCTTCGTGAAGGCCGAGCACCTCGCCGCACGGAATGCCCGCTCCCGCGAGACGCTCGAGCAGCACCTCGCGCCTGTGCACGCCGATGGCGCGCGTGAGTTCGGGCACCAGCGTCTTGCGATTCACCGCGCGCATGATGTTCGTGCGATAGCGCTCGTCATCGATCAGATCGGGACGTCCGATCACTTCGCGGCAGAAACGCTCGTACTGCCGGTTGTTGCCGACCGCGATGACGAGCGGACCGTCGGCGGCATCGAACACGCCATACGGCACGATCGACGGATGCGCGTTGCCGTAGCGCGGCGGATCGTCCTTGAGCATCAGCGAATCCAGGCCGCAGTACGACGTGATCATCAGACCGCAATCGAACAGCGCCATCTCGATGTGGCGTCCGTTTCCGGTCCGCTGGCGCTCGAAGAGCGCGGCGAGCACCGCCTGCGCCGAGTACATGCCGGTGAACAGATCGACGGCGGCGACGCCGAACTTCAGCGGCGGCTGATCGGCGTTGCCGTTCATCGCCATCAGGCCCGCCTCGCCCTGCACCACGATGTCGTATCCGGGGCGCGCCGCCTCGGGGCCCTGGCGGTCATAGCCGGAGATCGAGCAATAGATGAGATCGTCGCGGCCTTCCGCGAGCTGCGCGTAGCCCAGACCGAGCTTCTCCGCGCCGCCGTACTTGAAGTTCTGGATCACGACGTCGCATTGCTGCGCGAGCTCGCGTGCGATGCGCTGCCCTTCGGCGCTTTGCAGATCGAGACACACAGAGCGCTTGTTGCGGTTGACGCTGTTGAAATAGGTCGTCTCGGTCGTGCCGACGCGCATGCCCCAGTCGCGCGTGTCGTCGCCTCGCAATGGATGCTCGACCTTGATGACTTCGGCGCCGAGATCGCCGAGCACCATCGCGCACCACGGCCCCGCGAGCACGCGGGACAAATCGAGAACTCGGACGCCGGCGAGCGGCAGTGATGAAATCTGGTTTGGCATGGAATATCCGCTATGAAGAGTGATGTCTTTGCGTCTATTTCGACTGTACGGCCGTACCGAGACGCAACCCGACATAGTCCGCGGGACGCTTGCCGAAGAACGCGGCGATGCCTTCCGCTGATTCATCGTCACCGAGCGATTCGGTCATGTATTGCGCTTCAAGATCGAGTTGCGCGTCGAGCGTGTTCTCGCCAGCGTGACGGCACAGGCTCTTGATTCGCGCGCTCGCCCGTTCGGGACCGGCCGCGAGCGTCTGCGCGAGAGCGATCGCCTCCGCGAGCGCGCCCTGCTTTTCGGTAAGCCGATTCGTGACCCCGAGCGAATGCATGCGTTCGCCGCTGACGGGCTTTCCGGTCAGGCACAGTTCCGTCAATAGCTGACGCGACACGCAGCCGGACAGAAACGCGGTCGCTCCCGCATCGGGCGAAAGGCCCACTTTCACGTACGCCACCGAGAACGACGCATCGCGTGCGGCGACCAGCAGGTCGCACGCGAGCGCGATCGACAGGCCCGCGCCCGCCGCCGCGCCCTCCACCGCCGCGATCACCGGCTTGCTGCAATCGCGGATCGCGCGAATCATGTGGTGCAGCACTTCGATGCCCGCGCGCCTGTCGGACGGCGTCATCGCACGACGTTGCGCAAGCCGGTTCAGATCGCCCCCTGCGCAGAAGGCACTACCGACGCCGGTCAGCACGATCGCGCCGATATCGGCGTCACGCTGCGCCTGTTCGAGCGCCACCGGCAGCCCCTCGTACATTTCCGTCGTCAGCGCATTGCGCGCGGCCGGGTTGTTCAGCGACAGCACCAGCACCGCGCCTTCGCGACGCGAAAGAATCGATTCGTTCATGAAGTCAGCTCCTGTTCAAGGCGATATAGCGTTCGAGATGGTGATCTTCGTCACCGAACTGATGGTCGATCATCACGAGACGCTTGGCGTAGTGCGCGAGCGGCAATTCCCATGTCATGCCGATCCCGCCATGCATCTGGATGCACTCTTCGGCCACGCGTGCGCCGATGCGCCCGATCGTGTGTTTCGCTGCCGACAGTGCGCGCTCGCGCTCGAGACGTTGCGTGCCGAACGCGGCGGCCGCGTTGATGACCGCCGAGCGCGCCTGCTCGATTTCCAGCAGCATGTCGGCCATGCGATGCTGCAGCGCCTGAAAGCTGCCAATCGCAACGCCGAACTGCTTGCGCGTGCGCAAATATTCGAGCGTGTGCTCCTTCGCGACATCCATCGCGCCGAGCGCTTCCGCGCACAACGCGAGCACCCCCGCGCCGGTGGCGCGTTCGAGCGTCGCGAAGCCCGCGTCGGGTTCGCCGAGCAACGCGTGATCTGAAATGCAGACTTCTTTCAGGCGCAGTTCAGCGGCGCGTCCGCCGTCGATCTTCGGATAGCCGCGCAACTCGACGCCCGCCGTGTCACGTTCGATAAGAAAAAGAGAAATGCCGGCTTCTGCGTCGGACGCGCCGCTCGTGCGCGCCGAGACGAGGAAGAAGTCGGCGTGCTCGCCGTGCTGCACGACTGCCTTCGCACCTGTGAGCACCCAGCCGTTCGAGCTGCGCACGGCGCGCGTCGTCACATTCGCCAACTCGTAATGGGATGCCGGTTCGTCATGCGCGAGCGCCGCAACTGCACTTCCTTCGACCAGGCTCGCGACCAGCGCCTTCTGCGCACTATTGCCGGCTTGCACAAGCGCATGTCCGACCACGAGCGCCCCGAGAAAAGGTTCGACGACGAGACCGCGCCCAAGGCTCTCGAACACCACGGCGATATCGAAGCCTTCGCCGCCGAAACCTCCATCGGCTTCATTGAATAGCGCGCCGACGATGCCTAATTCGGCGAAGCGTTGCCACATTTCGAGGCTGAAACCGGTGTCGCTGCGCGCGAGCGTGTCGCGCGTCGCGAAACCGTACCGTTCGGCGACGAAGCGGTTTAGCGTATCCGCCAGCATGCGGCGGTCTTCGGTGTGCTGGAAATTCATCGCTTCTCGCCTCACAGTCCGAGGATCATCTTCGAGATGATGTTCTTCTGGATTTCATTGGAGCCGCCGAAGATCGACAGCTTGCGGTTGTTGAAGTACTGCGTCGCGGCGCTCGCGGCTTCTTCCGGGCCGACGTGCGATTCGCCGTAGCCGTCGACGAGCGCATCGATGAACGGCTGCGCGTACGGGCCCACCGCGCGGCGCATCAGCGAGGAAATCTCCTGCCGGATTTCGGTGCCGCGAATCTTGAGCATCGAGCTTTCCGCGCCCGGCACGCCGCCGCCCGCGACCGCGGCGATCACGCGCAGATTGGTCGTCTTCATGTTGTCCAGATCGATCTCGACACGCGCGATGCGCGCAGCGAACAGCGGATCGTCAGCGAGCGGGCGGCCGTTTTTCGTGAGCTTCGCCGCGACGTGGCGCAGGCGCGCTAGCGCAGCCATCGAAAATCCCAGCCCCGCGATGTTGGTGCGCTCGTAGGTCAGCAGATACTTCGCGTAGGTCCAGCCCTTGTTTTCCTCACCGACGAGATTGGCGACCGGCACACGTACGTCGGTGAAGAACACTTCGTTGATTTCATGTTCGCCGTCGAGCGTAATGATGGGCCGCACTTCGACGCCCGGCGCGTTCATATCGACGAGCAGAAAGCTGATGCCTTCCTGCTTGCGCACGTCGGTGGCGGTGCGCACGAGGCAGAAGATCATGTTCGCGTGCTGCCCGAGCGTGGTCCATGTCTTCTGGCCATTGACGATGTAATGCGCGCCCTCAGCATCGAAGCCTCGCACGGCCGTCGTCTTCACCGAGGCGAGATCGGAACCCGAGCCCGGCTCGGAATAACCCTGGCACCACCAGTCGGAGCCATCGAGAATGCGCGGCAGCCAGTAGCGCTTCTGCGCCTCGCTGCCGTATTTGATCAGCACCGGCCCGAGCATGTTCACGCCGAACGGCACGATGCGCGGCGCGCCGGCGAGCGCGCATTCGTTTTCGAAGATGAACTTCTGCGCGGTGTTCCAGCCTGGGCCGCCGTATTCCTTCGGCCAATGATTCGCCAGCCAGCCCTGAGCGTTCAGGATCGCGTGCCATTCAGCCATGTCGCGGCGCGTGAGGCGCAGACCGTTGCGAACCTTGGTGGACAGCCGCGCGGGCAGCTTCTCGTCGAGAAAGCGCACGACGCTCGCGCGAAATGCCTCTTCTTCGGGTGTGAAATTCAGATCCATGACTGCGCTACTCTCAATAGATTTCGAAGAGCCCGGCGGCGCCCATGCCCCCGGCCATGCACATCGTGACGACGGCGTACTTCACGCCGCGCCGCCGTCCCTCGATGAGGACGTGCCCGACGAGACGCGAGCCCGTCATCCCGAACGGATGGCCGATCGATATCGCGCCGCCGTTCACGTTCAGACGTTCAGAGGGAATCTCGAGCCGCTTCTGGCAGTACACCGCCTGCGACGCGAATGCTTCGTTCAGCTCCCACAGACCGATGTCGTCGACCGTGAGGCCATGACGCGCGAGCAGCTTCGGCACCGCGAGCACCGGCCCGATACCCATTTCATCCGGCTCGCAGCCCGCGAGCGCAAGACCGCGAAACGCACCGAGCGGTGCCAGGTTCGCGCGCTCGGCAGCCTTCGCTTCCATCAGCACGCAGGCGGACGCGCCATCGGCGTTCTGCGATGCGTTACCCGCCGTGATGAACTGGTCCGGACCCTTGACGGGCGCGAGCTTCGCGAGCGCTTCGTAGGTCGTGCCGGGGCGATTGCAGTTGTCGGCGGACACCGTCACTTCGCGGTAGCTGACGGCGCGCGTTTCCTTGTCGGTGACGGACATCGTCGTCGTGACGGGAATGATTTCGTCGGCATAGCGGCCGGCCTGTTGCGCTTCCGCTGTGCGACGCTGGCTTTCGACCGAGAACCGGTCCTGCGCGTCGCGGCTGATGCCGTAGCGCCGCGCGACGATGTCGGCGGTATCGATCATCGCCATGTAGAGAGACGGCTTGTGCTCGACGATCCAGGGATCGAGCCCGCTCACGCCGTCTTCACGCGTCTGGATGTTGGAAATGCTTTCGACGCCGCCGGCAATCATCGCGGGCGCGCCATCGACGACGATGCGCCCCGCCGCCATTGCAATCGCCTGCAGGCCGGACGCGCAGAAGCGGTTGACGGTCGTGCCTGCGATCGACAGCGGCAACCCCGCGCGAATCACGCTCTGGCGCGCCACGTTGCGGCCGGTCGTGCCTTCGGGGTAACCGCAGCCGAGAATCGCGTCTTCGATGATCTGCGGATCGACGCCCGAACGGTCGACCGCGGCGCGCACCGCGACCGACGCGAGCGTCGGACCGGGCGTGATGTTGAATTCGCCGCGATGTGCCTTGGTGAGCGGCGTGCGAGCAGTGGAAACGATCACAGCTTCGCGCATGGTCTACCTCCTGTATGTCGGGTTCAAGCTTGGTTCAAGCGAGGTTCAAGCGGATTGATTGAGGCTCGCGAGCGTCGCGCCGCGTTCGACCAGCTCGACGATGAGCGGCGACGGCTGCCAGAAGACCGGATCTTCTTTCGCGAACTCGCGGATATCGGCAAGCACATTGGCGAGGCCGACGCTATCGGCATATTTCATCGGCCCGCCGCGATGACGCGGAAAGCCGTAGCCGTGAAGAAACGTGACGTCCACGTCGAGCGGCCGCAACGCGATGCCTTCATGCACGACGTTCGCGCCTTCGTTGATCATCGCCGCCATGTAGCGACGCATGATTTCGTCATCGGTGAAGGTGCGCGGCGTGATGTTGGCGCGCTCGCGCTCGGCGTCGATGATCGCTTCGACGTCGGGATCGGGTTGGCCGGTGCGCGCGCCATCGGCATACAGGTAATAGCCGCGGCCGGTTTTCTGCCCGAACCAGCCGCGCTCGCAGATACGATCGGCGATCTGCACGTAGCGCAGCTTCGGATCGCGCGTGGCGGCGCGGCGCTTGCGCGTGGCCCAGCCGATGTCGCCTCCCGCGAGGTCCGACACCTGGAACGGTCCCATCGGAAAACCGAATTCGCGCACCGCGCGGTCGATCTGATACGGCGACGCGCCGTCTTCCATCATGTGGTCCGCGGCCGCGCGATAGATCGCCAGCACGCGATTGCCGATGAAGCCATCGCATACGCCTGCGCGCACCGGCACCTTGCGCAGCTTCTTCGCGAGATCGAACGCCGTGGCGACCACATCGGCGCTGACCTGCGCGGGCACCACGACTTCCAGCAACTTCATCAGGTTCGCCGGAGAGAAGAAGTGAAGGCCGATCACATCGGCGGGGCGCGAGATACTCGCGGCGATCGCGTCGATGTCGAGATACGACGTGTTGCTCGCGAGCACCGCGCCCGGCTTGCATACGCGATCGAGTTCGGAGAACACGGCCTCTTTCACGGCCATGTCTTCGAAGACCGCTTCGATGACGAGATCGACGGCGCCAAGGGCATCATAGGAAGTGCTGCCATCGAAGCGCGCGAGAAGCGCCGCTTTGGCTTGCGGTGTCATGCGGCCTTTGGCGATCAGCGCGTCGTACACCGTGTCGACGTGCGCGCAGCCGCGTGCGAGCGATGCATCGTCGCGTTCGATCATCGTCACGGACAGTCCCGCATCGAGCAGCGACACCGCGATACCCGCGCCCATCGTGCCGCCCCCGATCACACCGACGCTTGCAATCGCGCGCGGCTTCGCCTTGCGCGATTCCGGCGCCTTCTGTGCGGCACGCTCAGCGAAGAACGCATGAACCAGGCCCGCGCGCTGCGGACTGTCGAGACATTGCAGAAACAGTTGACGTTCGTGGCGCAGGCCATCGTCGAAGGACATTTCGAGCGCGGCTTGCACTGCATCGACGATCTTCAGTGGGGAGAAAAGTTGCCGCGACCGCTGCGACACTTCAACGCGTGCGGCTTCGATCGCCGCGCGGCTCGCCGCTCGATCCGCGAGTCCTCGTGCATCGCAGGTGCGACGCACCGGGGCACGTGCCGTCAGCAATGAACGCGCATACGCGAGGCCTTCGGCCAACACGTCAGCGCTCGCGCCGACACGATCGATCAGGCCGAGCGCGTGCGCTTCATTCGCGCCGACGTGACGGCCGCTCAACATCAGTTCGAGCGCGGCCTTGGCGCCGAGCAGACGCGGCATGCGTTGCGTGCCTCCCGCGCCCGGCAACAGGCCTAGCGTTACTTCAGGCAAGCCGAGCTTCGCGTCGGACAAGGCGATCCGATAATGCGCCGCCAGCGCGACTTCCAGTCCGCCGCCGAGCGCCGCACCGTGAATCGCGGCAACGACGAGCTTCGCGCTGGCTTCGATCCGGTTGCACACTTCCGGGAGCGACGGCGGCACGGGCGGATTGCCGAACTCGCGAATATCCGCGCCGCCGATGAAGTTGCGGCCGGCGCCGATCAACAGAATGGCTTTGACATCGGGATTGTGTTGCGCGGCTTCAATGGCGGTGCGCAGTTCGGACCGCACCTTCGCGCCGAGAGCGTTGACCGGCGGATTGTCGACGCTGACGACGAGAATGCCGTCGCGCAGTTCATGCCTTACGGCAGCCGTAGAAGCTTCTGGCATCGCCCTTGTCTCCATGTCATGGGTGTAGGGCGATTGTGGAAGGCAGCTACCGCATTGACAATCCAACTGGCAATTGACGAACTGTTAACTGAAACTTGACGCAGCGCGCCCGCTTCAATCCCAGGCTTTCGCGAGCGCCACGACTTCAGCGCGCAGATAGTCGATCAGCGCCTGTGTTGCCGCCGACGGATAGCGATTGGGCAGCGTCACGATATAGAGCGTGTTTTGCGGCCCCGCGACGCGGTATTGCGGCAGGATGCGCAGGAGGCCGCTGCTCGCGGGCGCGAACTCGATGTACGCCGGCAGCAGCCCGACACCAAGGCCTTGCGCCACCGCTTCGGTGAGAAACGGATAGTCCGATGATTGCAGCGCGGGCTGGATCGTGATGTCGTGCCAATCGGCTTCGTTATGCCGGTGCGTAAGCGTCATCGTCACGCGCCTGTCCGGATGCGGCGACGCGACGAACGTCTGCCGTTGAAGATCAGCGGGAGACTCGATCGGACCATGCGCCTGCATGTACTCCGCCGACGCGTAAAGATGCCAGTCGATCGGACAGATATTGCGCGCCACGCAATCGAGCGGTGGCGTGCGCGTGATTCTCAACGCGACATCGACTTCAGCTGCAATCAGGTCTTCGACACGATTGTTGAACGTGACATCGAGTTTGATGCTCTCGTGCGCGCGCGCAAACTCCAGCAGCTTCGAGCCGATGAACATACGGCCAAAGCCCGTCGGCACGCTGATGCGCACACGGCCGCTCAAGGTTTGACCGAGGCTGTCGATCGACGCGCGCGCCGCATGCAGGTCTTCCAGCATGCGCTTGCCGCTGTCGTACAGCATGTGCCCGGCTTGCGTGAGCTCGAAGCTGCGCGTCGAGCGGCGCAGCAATTGCGCGCCCGTTTCGCGTTCCAGCAGCTTGAGCCGCTGGCTGATGTTCGCGCGCGTCATGCCGAGCTTGCGCGCGGCGCCGCTCAAACTGCGAGATTCGACGATCTCGACGAACAGGCCGATGAGGTTCAGGTCCATGGTGCGTGAGCCCGTGGGTTGTGTTTTGATGCGGGAATCGATTCATCATGCAACGCGGCGCCTGTGCGCTAGCGATCGGTCAACTTGGCTTCATCGAGCAGATCGCGCGTCCGGCGTTGCCGGATACGACGGCATTCACCAGGTTGACGTTCGCCGTAGCCAAAAGATAAACGTCGGATTCAGAAAATCGCAATCGGCATTTTGGAAGCGGCTTCCTACTATAGCCAATCATCACACCCGGCCGTATTGCCATGGAAAATTCGTCATCACCCTTCAGTTCGGTCTGGCCGCTGGCTTATGTCGTGGCCGCGACCTTCTTCATCGAGTATCTCGACGCCACGGTCATCGCGACCGCGCTGCCGCAGATGGCGCACTCGTTCGGCGCGAATCTCAGTGCGATCAGTCTCGGTATGAGCGCCTATATGATCGCGCTCGCAGTCTTCATTCCGGCGAGCGGCTGGGTCGCCGATCGCTTTGGATCTCGAACGGTTCATTTTTCGGCCATCGTGACATTCACCGTCGCGTCGTTGTTGTGCGCCATCGCGCAGAACGCGTTCGAGTTCACCGCCGCCCGGGTGTTGCAGGGTATCGGAGGCGCGCTGATGGTGCCGGTCGGACGCCTCGTCGTCGTACGCTTGACCGACAAGCCGCGACTGATGCGAGCCATCAACATGATCACGTGGCCGGGCGTCGTTGCGCCTTTGGTCGGCCCTCCATTGGGTGGACTCGTTACGACATATGCGTCCTGGCGCTGGATCTTTCCGCTCAACCTCCCCGTTTGCATCGCTGCGCTCGCCGCCGTGCTGAAGTGGGTGCCGAACCTGCGCGGCACCGAACGCCGTCCGTTCGATACGATCGGCCCCATGCTCAGCGGTCCGGCGGTCACGGCGATCGTGTATGGCGCCGACCAGGCAAGCCAGCCCGACGCGAATCCAATCTCGGCATGAAAGCGCTGACGACGCCGATTTTCAGAAAAGGCGCGATGTTCGTCATCGCGCGCTCGACGTAGACGTCCTTCTCACCCACGGGCGCGACATATTGAATCGCATTGCGAGCAGCCTCGACGCTCACGAGGCGCGCGATCAGCCATGCCGCGAGATATTGCGACGACAGGCATCCTCCCGCGGTGGCGACGTTCCGGTTCGCCACGAACGGACGATCGAGCACCGCGACACCGGCCTCCTCGACCCACGGTTTCGTGGTCGAGTCCGTGCATGCCGGAACGCCGTCGAGCAGCCCGAGCTTCGCGAGTATCAGCGTGCCAGAGCATTGCGCGCCCAACAGTTGGCGTCCCGGGTCCAACTCGAGCCGTGACATCAGCGCCGCATCCGCCACCACGTCGCGCGTTCGGACGCCGCTGCCCACCAGCACCGCCTGTGCGTCTTTGGCCTCTTCCAGCGACGCCTGCGCCTGAAGAACGACACCGTTCATCGATCGCACATGCGATGTGGGGCTCGCTATCGAGACACGCCAGCCGGGCGCTTTGACCCGGTTCAGAATATTCAGCGCAATCAGCGAGTCGAGTTCGTTGAAGCCGTCGAAGGTCAGGATGGCGATATGCATGGCTTGCTCGCTGAGTAGGGGTGTACTTCCATCGTAGGACCGGGTATCAATACAATCAAATTATTGTCATGGATACATTGCCATGCCCGAGCTGCGCTACAAACATCGCGTCGATCGTTTCGCGGCCGATATCCGCGCGGGCCGTTTGCCGCCCGGAACGCGACTGCCGACGCACCGCGAACTCGCTGCGCGCGAAGGCCTCGCGCTGGTGACGGCCACGCGCGTCTACGCCGAGCTTCAGTCGATGGGCCTCGTGAGCGGCGAAACGCGGCGCGGTACGTTCGTGAAAGAGCCACTGCCGCGTGGCGAAGGTATCGACTTGCACGCGTGGGACGCCGACACGGTCGATCTGAGCTTCAACTACCCGTCGAGTGCCGATCAGGTAGCTTCGTTCAGGGCGGCGCTGCGCGAGCTTGCGGGCGCCGGCAATCTGGCGGCGCTGCTGCGCTACCAGCCCCACGGCGGCCGCGAGCACGAACGCGCGAGCGTCGCGCGTCATCTGGCCAAGGCGGGCCTGAGCGCGACGCCCGATACCGTCCTGCTCGTGAGTGGTGCGCAGCACGGACTGTCGACGACCGCGTTGGCGTTGCTCGAACCCGGCGACGTGGTGGCCGTGGACGCGCTGACCTACCCGGGATTCAAGCTTGCCGCCGAGATCAACCGGCTGGAGCTCGTCGCGATCCCGGCCGCGGGAAACGGTCCGGACCTCGATGCCTTGGCGGCACTTTGCAAGCGGCGGCGGGTACGGGCCGTCTACACGATGCCGACGCTGCACAACCCGCTCGGCTGGGTGATGAGCGCGACGCGCCGTCGTGAACTGGTCGCAATTGCGCGGCGGCATGGACTGCTGGTCATCGAGGATGCCGCGTACGCATTCCTCGTAGAAAACGCGCCACCGCCGCTGGCATCGCTCGCGCCGGAGTTGACCGTCTACGTCTCCAGCCTTTCCAAGAGCGTCGCGACCGGGCTTCGCGTCGGCTTCATGCATGCGCCGGCAAGCTCGATTCCGAAGCTCGAACGAACCATCCGGGCAACCACGTGGAACACGCCGGCGACCCTGACCGCCATCGCATGCGGCT
Source organism: Paraburkholderia sp. BR10954 (assembly GCF_040965775.1). Taxonomy (NCBI): domain Bacteria; kingdom Pseudomonadati; phylum Pseudomonadota; class Betaproteobacteria; order Burkholderiales; family Burkholderiaceae; genus Paraburkholderia; species Paraburkholderia sp. BR10954. The sequence continues at coordinate 371,952 of NZ_JBFRCK010000001.1, read as the reverse complement.
GGATCGAAGACGGCACGGTCGACATGCTCGCGGCCGACAAACGCCGCGACGCCGCGATGCGCCAGGCGATCGCGGCGCGTTTGCTAGCCGGGGTGAAACGGATCGGCCATCCGGTCTCGTACTTTCTGTGGCTCCCGCTTGCTCAGGAAGTGCGCGCGGACGCAATCGCGATGGCTTTGAGGCGCGAGAAGATTGCCGTTTCGACAGCGCACCCGTTCGCCGCGTCGGCGCATGTGCCGCACGCGATCCGGCTCGCGCTCGGCTCGGTCGGCCTAACGACACTCGAGCAATCGCTGCGGACGGTGGCGCGCGTCATTGCCGACCAGACCTAATGATCGTAGACGGTGCGACGCCGTGCGCCTCACCCTAGCGCGGCCGAGCGCGCGTTGCGACGTATCGCCTGTGGCGGTTGGCCGAACGCCCGAGTGAACGCATCGCGCATGCGGCGCGGGTCGGCGAATCCCGTCTGTTGCGCGATCTGTTCGACCGTATGGCGGCTTCGTTCCAGCATGAGGCGCGCCGCTTCGAGACGCAGTCTCTCCACGGCCTTGGCGGGCGATTGCCCCGTCTCCGCCCGGAACGCGCGGCTGAACTGACGCGGGCTGAGACGCGCCACTTCAGCCAGTTGCTCCACCAGCAGCGGTTGCGCGAGATTCTTCCGCGCGTAGGTCAGCGCGGACTGAATGCGGTCGGACTTCGCATCAAGCTCCAGCAACGCTGAATGCTGGGACTGACCACCGGCGCGCCGATGAGAGACGACGAGCGTTTGCGCGACCGATCTCGCAACGTCCACGCCCAGGTCGGCCTCAACTAACGCCAGCCCGAGATCGATCCCCGCTGTCATGCCCGCCGACGTCCAGACCGAACCGTCGACCGCGAAAATCCGGTCTTCCTCCACGCGAATGCGCGGAAAACGCGTGCGCAGCGCGGACGCATAGACCCAGTGCGTGGTGGCGCGCTTGCCGTCGAGCAGACCCGCTTCCGCCAGCACGAAGGCACCCGTGCAAATCGCGGCGACCCGCCGGGCCGTCAGCGCGCTGTGGCGCGCATAGGCGAGCAGCCCCGGGGACGGCCGCGCCGCGCCGGGATCGCCGCCCGTGAACAGGACCGTGTCGAACGCCCGCTCTCCGAAGGGTTCGGTCATCACCGTGGGGCCACCGATCGGTCTGACTGGCTCGCCACGTTCCGACAGCGTGACGATTTCGTAGAACGATTCACCGAATTTCTGATTGGCAAACGAAAACACCGGCTGCGCGGCGAGCGACATGGCGTGAAACCCATCGAACACAACGAACGCGACTGACGGCACGGCGGTTCCTTCGAATGGTGTCCTGAAACCGTAGTTTCTACGTCCTTTGCGATATCGGCGGCCGCTCATATAAATGCGCTATGGATGCACGGATTTGATTGAACGCAAATAAGCGGTACTCAACGATCCTTTCGCACCAGCGGTCGACCGACTCTTTCAGTTCCCATTCTAGTCACCGTTTCCCTATCGCAGGTCAGGAGAACTCCTCATGAAAGGCCTTAAATCCCTTCTTGTCACCGCGCTGATCGCGGCGGCCGCCATTGACAACACGTCCGCGACCGCGCTTGCGGCGCAGGCGCCCGCGACGTCCGCTGCGTCGGCGGACGACACGGCCATCCGCCCGTTCACCGCGCACTTTTCCGACGCGCAACTAGCCGACCTGAAGAAACGCATCGCGCAGACACGCTGGCCGCAACCGGAGACGGTGACGGACCGGTCGCAGGGCGCGCAGCTCGCGAAGCTGCAGGCGCTCGTGCAGTATTGGGGCACCGATTACGACTGGCGCAACGCCGAAGCGAAGCTGAACGCGCTGCCGCAGTACGTCACGACGATCGATGGCGTCGATATTCACTTCATCTGGGTGCGCTCGAAAAATCCCGGTGCGTTACCGCTGATCATGACGCATGGCTGGCCCGGCTCCGTGTTCGAGGAGCTGAAGGTGATCGGACCGTTGACTGACCCGGTAGCGTACGGAGGACGTGCGGAAGATTCGTTCGATCTGGTTCTGCCATCGATGCCCGGATACGGATTTTCGGGTAAGCCGTCGACGGCGGACTGGACGCCAGATCACATCGCGCGAGCATGGGAAGAACTGATGCGGCGCCTCGGCTATCAGCACTACGTCGCACAGGGCGGCGACTGGGGCTCGGTGATCGCCGACAAGATGGCCGCGCAACAGCCGCCGGGCCTGCTCGGCATTCACGTCAACATGCCGGCGACCGTGCCGCCCGAGATCGCAAAGCGGCTGAAGGCAGGCGATCCGCCGCCGCGTGGACTGTCGGACAAGGAGAAAGCCGCCTATCAGTCGCTGAACAATCTGTACACGCGCGGCGGCGGCTATGCGGCGATGATGGTCACACGTCCACAGACGATCGGCTATGCGCTCGCGGACTCCCCGGTCGGACAGGCCGCATGGATGTACGACAAATTCGCGGACTGGACTTACAGCGGCGGCGATCCGGAACGGTCGTTGAGCAAAGACGAGATGCTCGACGACATCACGCTGTACTGGCTGACCAATACCTCCACGTCGGCGGCGCAGCTTTACTGGACCAACAACGCGAACAACTTCAATAGTGTGAACATCTCGATCCCAGCCGCCGTGACCGTGTTTCCCGGCGAGATTTATCAGGCGCCCCGCAGCTGGACCGAGCGCAGCTATCACAACCTCATCTACTTCAACGAAGTGAACAAGGGCGGCCACTTCGCGGCATGGGAACAGCCGCAACTTTTCTCCGAAGAAATTCGCGCTGCCTTCAGGTCGCTGCGCTGATCGCTGCGTCGCACCGCGTAACGTTCGAAGGAGCTTCGTGATGTCGGATGAAATCAACAGGCGTCGTCGACGCCTTCTCGGGAGCGCCGCCATCGGCGTCGGCGCGCTCAACCTCGGATTGAACGGCTGGGCAAATGCCCCGTCGCTTGCAGGAGATAAAAACAGTAGCGGTGCGCCGCGACCCACATCGTTCGCGACGATCAAGCAGATCGACGCCGGCGTGCTGAACATTGGCTACGCCGAAGTGGGACCCGCCGATGGTCCCGTGGTGATCCTGCTTCATGGCTGGCCATACGACATCCACAGCTTTGCCGACACTTCGCTGCGCATCGCATCGGCGGGCTATCGGGTGATCGTTCCACATTTGCGCGGTTACGGCACGACGCGCTTTCTTTCACCCGCGACGATTCGCAATGGTCAGCAATCGGTACTCGCCGTCGACGTCATCGCGCTGATGGATGCGCTAAAGATCCGGCGAGCGATTCTCGGGGGTTTCGACTGGGGAGCGCGCACGGCAAATATCGTCGCCGCACTGTGGCCGCAACGGTGCCAGGCGTTGGTGTCGGTGAGCGGGTATCTGATCGGCAGCCAGAGGGTCGGGAGCAAGCCATTGCCGCCGAAGGCGGAGCTTTCGTGGTGGTATCAGTTCTATTTCGCCACCGAGCGCGGCAGGCAGGGCTATGAAGCGAACCGCAATGACTTTGCGAAGCTGATCTGGCAACTCGCGTCGCCGAAATGGTCCTTCGACGATGCGACGTTCGCGCGCTCGGCGGCCGCGTTCGAGAATCCGGACCATGTTGCTGTCGTGATCGACAATTACCGTTGGCGTTTGGGTTTGTCGAGTGGCGAGCCTCAATACGACGCGCTGGAGAAGCGCCTCGCAGCGGCACCTGTCATTAGCGTGCCGACGATCGCGCTGGAAGGCGATGCGAACGGCGCCCCTCATCCGGAGCCCGCGTCGTATGCGGGGAAATTCGTCGGCAGATACGCGCAACGTACTATCGGGGGCGGCATTGGTCACAACTTGCCCCAGGAGGCACCGCAGGCGTTTGCGGACGCGATAGTCGAAGTGGCTCGCTACTAGCTTCGAAACGTGCATGTTCGCGCACCTCGGTATGCGGCGCGCGAACATGCACTCGAGCGGCTAACCTCGCGGCCACCCGGGCCGCCCGCAACACGTTCGATTATTGATCCGCCTGAAATAATCCATTCAGCGGCACCCTCTTACTCCTCGCCGAGCCCTTCCCTACAGTAGCTGCACGACACACGGGATACCAACGCTACCAGCCGGTCTCCCGCATCCCTGGCTCAAGAGGAGACGCTCATGAATCGGCAGGCGCTTTATTTCGACGACCTCAAGGTCGGCGACACCTCCATCACCGGCACGTACGAAGTCAGCGCGGCCGCTATCAAGCGGTTCGCCGCGGAGTTCGATCCGCAGCCATTCCATCTCGACGAGGAAGCCGCCCGCGGCACCATGTTCGGCGGCCTCGCAGCGAGTGGCTGGCATACCGCGGCGATCACGATGCGTCTGCTCGTCAGCGAGGGCCCGAAGCTGATCAACGGCGTACTCGGAGCCGGCTGCGAAGTCGAATGGAAGACGCCGACGCGCCCCGGCGACATCCTGCACGTGGAAAGCGAAGTGGTGGAACTGATCCCTTCGCGCTCACGCACCGATCGCGGAACCGTCGCGCTGCGATCGAAAACGATCAATCAGCACGGCCAGATCGTGCAGGACATGACCGCAAAACTGATCGTCGCACGCCGGCCTGCGTAACGCCGATTGCCCGTCACTTCGCAAGGACCTCCATCATGATCGTCGATCCCTCCACCCAGGACGCCGCCGCGAACTACAAGCTGTTGATCGGCTCGATTCTGCCGCGCGCCATTGCGTGGGTCAGCACGCTTTCGAAAGACGGCGTCGCGAACCTCGCGCCAATATCGTTCTTCACCGCGGTCGGCCGCAAGCCGCCGATGATCTCGATCTCGATGCAACCGCGCTCGGACGGCATCACGCTGAAGGACACATTCGTCAACATTCGCGACACTGGCGAGTTCGTCGTCAACATCGTCAATCTCGAACTCGCGGATGCGATGCACCGCAGCGCTTTCGAATTCCCGTCCGACGTCGACGAGTTCGAAGCAGTTGGCCTGGAAAAGGCGGCATCGCTGATGGTCCGGCCGCCGCGCGTGAAGGCCGCGCCCATCGCGCTCGAATGCAAAGTCGATCGGATCATCCCGATCGGCGACCAGCACGACCACGTTGTGTTCGGCGAAGTGCTGCGCTTTCAGATCCGCGACGACCTTTACCTCGATCGCGGCCGCATCGACACCGCCGCACTGCAAGCCGTCGGTCGCCTTGCCGCCGAATACACGGTCGTGCAAAGCGCGTTCACGACGCCGCTCGACCCGCAGGTGCTCGCGCGGCTCCAGGACCGCCGCATCGGCCGGCTCGATGACTTCGCGGACGGTTACTCGCCGATCGACGCGGCGAACTGGTCCGCATCCGGCGCGACACGCTGATTTTCAATTCCACCAGCCTGACAGGGAACATCCATGAATCCCACTCATCCGAGCCGGCCCTTGCTCGTGTTTATCCACGGATTCCTCGACGGCGCCGCAGTCTGGGACGACCTCGCGCGGCATCTCGGCGAGCGCGCATCCGGCGCACTGTGCGTCGATTTGCCGGGAATGGGGGCGCGCGCCGCCGACCCCGGCCCATACAGTCTCGATCGTTTCGCCGCGGACATCACGACGCAGATCCGCGCGCTGTCGCGGCCGGTGGTGCTGATCGGTCATAGCATGGGAGCGCAGATCGCCGAGCTCGCCGCGGTACGGCTAAACGAGCAGGTACGAGGCCTCGTGCTTCTGACGCCGGTGCCGTTGCGCGGCACCCGTCTGGCGGCCGAAGCGATGCGCGGGTTTCATGCGCTTGGCGGCGATCCGGCGGCGCAACGCGAGTTACGTCGCCACGTGTCGGTGAATCTGGACGACGCTCAACTCGAGCGGCTTGGGCAACTGGGCGACCGTGTCGATGCAAACGCAGCAGGCACTTTCGCCGACCTCTGGAACGAGGGCCATCCCATGGGTGCGAACCCTTCGCGATACCTTGGCCCGGTGCTGATCATTCGTGGCGATGGAGACACCTTCGCCACGGCCGAATTGATCTCGGTCGGCGTAACGCCACGATTCAGGGCCCCGCACGTCGCATCGATCGCGCGCGCCGGCCACTGGCCGCACGTCGAGCAACCCGCCGCGATCGCGCATGCCGTCGGATCTTTTCTCGCGAACATCGAGCGCAACGTCGCTGTGCTGAACGCTCCGGACGTGCCGGTGTCACCGCAAGGATGGACCCGCGCGTTCGGGCAGAAATCCGCCGATGCGTTCGCCGACACGTTTTCGCCCGATGTGATGCTCGAAGCGAGCGTACTCGCGAAGCCAGCCGTCGGCATCGATCAGGTCAAGACCGTCATGACCACCGCGAGCCGGATCTATGAGTCGCTCTTGTTCACGCACGAGGCGCACAGCGGGCTGCGCGATTACCTCGAATGGGAAGTGCAGGCCTTCGGCGGCGAACAGATGCGCGGCATTACCGTCCTGACGAAGAATCCGCAAGGCAAGATCGTGCACGTGGCGATCCATCATCGTCCGCTCGGCGGTGCGCTCAGATTCTCGGCCGAACTCGGCCATCGTTTGCAAGGCGTGGTCGACGGGAGCCTCTTTTATCGCAGCGCGTAATCCGCGCGCTGAGTCACATTCACTGGAGATTGAAATGGTGAAACGTACCGACGTTGAATTCGAAGTGGACGGCGGCGTCAAGCTGCGCGGCTGGCTGTTCGTTCCCGCCGGCGGTGGACGCCGCCCCGCGATCACGATGGCCCATGGCTACGCGGGTGTGAAGGAACACGGACTCGAACCGTTCGCGCGCGCTTTCGCGGAAGCCGGTTTCGTCGTGCTGCTGCACGATCATCGCGGCTTCGGCGCGAGCGAAGGCACGCCCCGTCACGACATCGATCCGTGGCGTCAGATCGCGGACTGGCGGCGCGCGATCAGCTTCCTCGAAACTCTTGACGTCGTCGATCCGAAGCGGATCGGCCTGTGGGGCACGAGCTACGCGGGCGGTCACGCGATCTTGCTCGGCGCGACCGAGCGTCGCCTGCGCTGCGTCGTCGCGCAAGTACCGACGATCAGCGGCTACGAACAGGGGCTGCGCCGCATTGCGCCGGAGAATGTCGCTGCCCTCGAAGAAGCGTTTGCCGATGACGATCGCGCGCAACTGCGCGGCGAGCCGCCGCGGCGTCAGGCGGTCGTCAGTAGCGATCCCGCGGTTGCCGCGTCGTATCGAGCGAAAGACGCGCTCGAATTCTATTTGCAGCCGCTGCCGGATGGTGCCTGGGAAAACAACGTCACGGCTCGCTCGACGCGTGCCGCACGAATGTACGAGCCGGGCCAATGGATCGCGCGCGTTTCGCCAACCCCGCTGTTGATGGTGGTCGCGACGCGCGACGCGATCACGTTGACCGACCTCGAACTCGCAGCCTACGAACGCGCGCTGCAGCCCAAGCGGCTCGTGACGATCGAAGGAGGACACTTCGACCCGTATCTGTCGCAGTTCCGCCTTTCCAGCGAAGCCGCTGTCGAGTGGTTCAAACAACACCTCGCCTAACGTCCATCCTCACGACAAAGGATCTCTCCATGGCTCACCTGACTGTCAATTTCGACGAAGGCCTCGCGACAATCGTAATCGATCGCCCTCCTCAAAATCGCATCGACGACCAGATGATCGACGAGCTGGCCGCAGCAGTCACCACGATCGAGCGCAGCGACGCGCGCGCTCTGCTCGTGCGCAGCGAAGGCGAAAACTTCTCGTTCGGCGGCGACATCATGACGTGGCCCGATGCGAACGCGCGCGAGCTGCGTGCGCGCTTCGACCACTACATGTCCGTGTTTAACCGCTTCGAGCGTCTTCCGGTGCCGGTCGTCGCCGCTGTGCAAGGACTGTGCTTCGGCGGCGGCTTCGAACTCGCGCTGCGCGCGGACGTGATCCTCGCGGCCGAATCCGCGACGTTCGGCCATCCCGAACAGACGCTCGGCATCGTCACCGTGCTCGGCGGCATCTATCGGGTCGCGGAGCGCGCGGGGCGATCGCGTGCATCCGAGTGGGCGCTGACATCGGAGAAAGTCCCGGCCGCGACGATGGAACGCTTTGGCATCGTCAATCGCGTCGTTGCCGACGCCAATCTGCTGAAGGCTGCAGCCGATTTCGCGCGCAAGCTCGCACACGGCCCCACGCGCGCCTATGCCGCGCACAAGGCGCTGCTGCGCGCGTGGGCGGTGGGCGGCGTCGCGGCCGCTGACGAAGCGATGTTCGACATCGCGATGCCCTTGTTCGAATCCGACGACGCACAGCGCGGCATCCGTTCCGCCGTCGAGGCGCTGAAGGCCGGACGTCCGAGGCCGGTCATGGACTTCACCGGTCAATAGCAGCGGGGCACGCGATTTGCGGTCTAATGGCGTCTTCCCCATATAACGGAGACGCCGATCATGGACCGCATCGCAGCGATGAACGCCTTCGTCCGTGTGGTGGAAGCCGGCACGTTCACGAAGGCAGCGGAAACACTCGACATGCCGAATGCGTCGCTGACGCGGCTCATCCAGAAGCTGGAAGAAGAACTGAAGGTCCGTCTGCTGCACCGGACGACGCGCTCGGTCACGGTCACCCCGGAAGGCGCGATCTACTACGAGCGCGTCGTGCGCCTGCTTGCGGAACTCGCGGATATCGAATCGTCGACCACGCATGCGCGGATGAAACCGTCGGGCCGACTGCGTGTCGAGGCTGCGACTGCAATCGGCGCGCTCGTGGTGATCCCCGCTCTCGACGACTTTTACCGCACCTATCCCGAGATCGGAATCGAACTCGAAGTGGGCAATGAACGCGCCGATCTGATCGCCGAAGGCTTCGACTGTGCGATCCGCGCCGGCACGGTCGACGAGCAGTCCATGGTCGCCCGGCAGATCGGCAGTTTCGGTTTCACTACATGCGCGACGCCCGCGCTGCTCGACGCGCGCGGCGCTCCGACATCACCGGACGAGTTACGCAATCTGCCGACGATCGGCATGATTCCGTCCAGCGCAGGCTACCCGCCGTCGTTCCCATTTTTGTATGACGACCGGAAAGAGGGACTCGACTTGAGTCATCGGCTCGTCGTCAACGATACGAATGCCTATCTCGCGGCTGGGCTCGCCAGTCTCGGCGTCATCCAGGCGCCGACCTACTCGGTGCGCGACGCGATCGTCGCAGGCAGACTCATGCCGCTCCTCGTGGATTGGCGGCAACCAATTATCCCCGTGCATGTGATCTACGCACCCAACCGTTATCTGAGCGCGAAAGTGCGCGTCTTCATCGACTGGCTCGTGGAACTATTCGAACGGGACGAACATTTGCGCCGTCGGTGAGGTGACAGGGATGCGCGGGCGCGAAATCGGCGAGGCTTCACCCTTCACGCTCGCTCGGGCGTGGTGATCACGCCAACGCAGGGCCAAAGCGCAAGCCGTTTCTAGCAGCAACAAACCCGGTGTCAGGCTCATCCACTGCGCGCGCAATGCGCTCGTCCATGCCTTCGCTGAGGGATTCAAGGCCTGGCATATGCCGCTTTCGGTGGCTTCAATCTTTCGTTGTCTATGAAGAGGCTCAAGCGCGGGCAGCGCGCTTTCCGATCGAGCGTGAAAAAGCCCGGACGTCAGCGGGCATGTCGGACACTTCGCGGAACGCGGTCTGGATCATCTTTTCGGATTCCGCGACCGAAAGCACGGCAAACGAGGCCATCGCGGTGTCAGAAACCGCGTGTGCATCACCCGCGCATTCGCGCTAGTCACTGACAGGATTGCCGCCCGCGCTGAACGCAGCCCGAACTTCGTTCACCGTCTGTTCAGGCGCTTGCAGATGCGGAAAATGGCCGAGTTTAGGGAGAATCGAAAGCTTCACGCCGTTACGATTCGCGTACTCAACGCCCATTTCCTTCCTGATATAGATATCCTGCTCACCCCACACCACCTTCACGGGGATCTTCAGGGTTGCCATATTGGCTTCGAAGTAGTCCTGGTCGCGGGTGAAGTGAGAGTAGTAATGAAAAAAGGCATCTGCCGAAGTGACATCACCGCCCCACCCTTTCGCCATATCGTCCCTGAACTCCTGGGACAACGGGTAGCGCTCCCCCTCCGACAAGCCGCGGAAGAACGTGTTTGCCAGGATTTCGTCACGGTTCCTGTTCATCGCAGCCCGCACGACGTCGGACGAAGGCTTTGACTTCAAGCCCTGCAGGCTTTCGTACATGTACTGTGGGCGGTTGAACGGGGCAAAGTCGCCAACGATGATCTCCCTTGCGATATCCGGTTGCTCCAATGCCGCCAGCAGCGCAGGCAGGGCCCCGATATCGGTCGCATAAATCACGAGCTTCGAACTGTCGATGCCGGACGTGCGGATATAGTCAGCCAGCACACGCGCATAATCCTTCGGCGCGTACCCGAAGCGATCAGCGGCTGGACGCGAAGACTGCCCGTAGCCAGGCCAGTCAAAAGCATGCACCTCGTAGTCGCTCGACAGGGATTCGGCGATCGGCTTCCACGCATACATCGTCTCCGGGAAACCGTGCAGGAACAGTACCGTACCCCTGGATTGCGCGGGCCGATAGATCATATGACGCAGCTTGATGTCAGGATCGACCTGCAACTCGCCGACTTCAACTTTCGGCGCCGACGAGGATGATGCCGGCACTATCTGGCATGCGGAAACGCCCACAGCTACTATGGGGAAGACCGTCGCCTTCGTTACTAGTTTGAACATGATCGTCACTCTCGTTTAGTGCGAAATTGCGTCAGCTGAATGCGCTTCGTTGCTTCGGAATTCCTTGGGGCGCCCCAAAGCGGCGGCGCAGCAGCCCGGTACGCTCCAGCGCTTACTACTGGGGCGAAGGCGGATTCAAAAGCTTGCCCAACGGCTTCAGTGGACCCATTGGGAGCATCGAGAATGTCATCAAATGCGCTTTCCCCAATGGAAGTGCCTCGAGCATTTCATGTGCTTGACTCACGTCGGTAACGTTCAAAATGAACGCCACCCCAGCCCGGTCTTGCAGTGAATACCACTGATCAATCTTGCCCTCGAGGTAGAGTTGCGCCGTCTCGCGAGCTTCGGACGGAAGAATGTCTTGGACAAGCTGCATGTCCGTGCCCGGCGGAAAAGTACCAATCGCCAATATCTTCGTGGTCGGCGTGGCTGGCATCGGAGTGGTGTGGGCCATGGAAACTCCAGCGGAAGCGATCAGCACAGTGGCTGTCGTCAAGTTAAGAAGAAGCCGTTTCATCGCACGGCCTCGAACACCGTCGGTGAGTGCGGTTTCAGCCGTTCGATCACACCGGTCGTGCGATAGCGTTCGCGTACGCCATCAGGAGCATCTGTCATCGAGAAGTCGCTCCGGTGCAACCGTCCTCGCGTGAGGCCGGGCCCGATACCGTATTGAGTGCCGCTGCTTCAGGTCCGCTCAGATAGCGATCCCGGAAGCGCTCATCGACCCGCTCCCACATCAGTTTCGAAAACAGCAGCACCGCATTGAGCGGGCGATGACTAATGACCACGGACTCCGTCTCGCCGTGCTCGTTCATGTGCGCGACGACCACCGTCTCGATCGGCATGCCCTGGATCTGCGAGCGATAGGACTCCATATACAAGCCATCGCCAATCGCGCCCTTATAGCTGTGGTGTTGAAATTCATAGAGCGAGACCGCGTGTTTGATCACGGAGAGAATATCGGCTCGTCCCTTCGACTGGACGCTTCAGCACGGAGGCCTCGAGCGTCGCGTTTCCAGCGAGATTCGTCAGCCAGAGCGGCGGACCGCCTGCGGGTGCCATTACGGGGGCTGTATCGTTGAATTTCATGCTGGGCGCTCCAGGGATGATTTGCTCGCGACGCCTGCGCTCGTGGCATCGAGCGCTGCTTCGAGCGTGATGTGCGCTTTTTCGAGCCGGCGTCGCGCAAGCCGGGCAACGCCTGCGTCGCGCTCCGACTCGCCCGCCAGCAGCGCATGAATATCGGGCAGCATCCAGATCGCGCCGCGCGTGCCCCAGGCGCCATCGGGTATCTCGGTTGGGAAGACCCAGACGCGCGGCGCGACGTCATCGAACGGCCTGTTCTCCGCGCGCGCCACCGCTTCCGTGACCTGTCTGACGAGCCAGCGACGCGATTCGTCGGTGTATTGCCCCTCGGGTACGGACGGGATGATCCGGTAGCGGATCGTGTTCGTGCGTTCACCGCCGACGTAGATCGCAGCAGGCCGATGAAGATGGAATACAGTGACACGCTGTGCGATCTGACTGGCGGGATCGTACCCCTCGGCCCTGATGAGAATGTCGGTCAGTTCCCTGACGAGGCGCGCTTCGGCCTCGGGCGTCAAGGCGTCCTCGGGCCACAGTGCATCGATCATTGGCATGGTGCTGCTCCTGCGTTCAGTTCATGGGATGTGGCCATGATCGGAGTTTACCGGTTCGCCCAAAAGTGGCAGTATCGCCATTATTCGAGGAATTTCAGACACGCGTATGGCTATCGTCCGCATCTGGGTCTATGACGGCATCCTCGCGTCCGGCGTCGCGGGGCCTGTTGACGTCTTCAGCGCCGCTAATCAGTTCCATGCGCGCAGGACTGCAGCGGGCATGACATCCGCGCCCATGTTCGTATGGCGCGTGGAATCGCTCGACGGTCATCCCGTCAGGTCTGCGTCGGGTCAGACCATTCACGTCGACGGAAAGATCGACCCGCGCAAACGGGCGGACGCGGTCTTGCTGACGGCACCGTTTTTCTCGAACATCGACGAGTTCATCGGGCGCCGCGAGCAGTTGAACGAACTGTCTTCCGCGCTGCGGCGCCAACGCAAGGCAGGCGCTGTCCTGGCGGCTTATTGCACGGCGAATTACCTGCTCGCCGAGGCCGGCCTGCTGGATGGCCGCGCCGCAACGACGCACTGGGCGAGAGCGTCGGACTTTGCGCGCCGCTATCCGCGCGTCGAAGTTCGCGCAAACGAACTGCTGATCGCGCAAGACGGCATCATCTCGGGAGGCTCCGTGACCTCGTATCTGAATCTCGCGGTGCGGCTCGTCGAAACATTCGCCGGCGAAGAACTCGCTACGATGACCGCGAAGGCGCTGTTGATCGACACGAACCGGACGTCGCAGGCTTCCTTCGCAACGCTTCTCGACGAACATGGGCATACCGACACGCTCGTCGCGCGCGCCCAGCAGCAGATGGAGGCTACACTGCAGCAGGGATTCCGGTTGAGCGATCTGGCGGCATCGCTTGCTGTCAGCGAACGCACGCTCAATCGCCGTTTCAAGGAAGCCGTCGGGCTGGCACCGTTGACGTATTTGCAAAACCTGCGCATCGAGGTCGCGAAACGCCTGCTGGAAACGCGCCCAATTGGACTCGAGGCCGTAAGCCAACGTGTCGGTTATGGCGATATCAGCACATTTCGACAATTGTTCAAGCGCAAGACTGGATTGTCCCCGAGTGAATATCGAATGAGGTCTTCGCGTGGCGTGAAGAACATCGAAGCCGAGCCGGACAGCAAAAGCGACTGAGACGTCACGACGTTACGCCATCCCAGTGGTCACTCCCTTCCCTCTCTCGCCCCCCATCTCCGTTTTGTACCCGAGAGTATCTGCAAACAGACTGGATACGCGCGCTTACACACATCCAGCTCCCGGGACACAAACGGGATACGTTCATCCGGTCAAATACGCGATCGCGAACCGGGCGCCGGGACGCAAACCCACGGGCACGTATGACTTCGTGAAGCTGTACGTCGCAGACTTCACTCGTAACACACTGATCAAGGCAGGAGATCGATTCCATGTCAAAAGACACCCCACAATCCGCATCGCGTCGACACTTCGTCGGTGTGGCCGCCGCGGCGCTCGCCGCAGGCTCGCTGAGCCGCCTCGCATTCGCAGATACGAACCCGGAAGTCGGCAAAATCGTGGAACCCGCGAACGGCGACAGGTCCGCAATTCGTCCGCTCCACGTTCATGTTCCCGACTCGCAGCTCGTCGACATGCGGCGTCGCATCACGGCCACGCGCTGGCCGGATCGCGAGACGGTGTCCGACGAATCGCAGGGTATTCAGCTCGCCACCATTCAGGGGCTCGCGCAATACTGGGCGACCGGCTATGACTGGCGCAAATGCGAGGCGCGGCTGAATTCGTATCCGCAGTTTGTCACCGAGATCGATGGACTCGATATCCATTTCATCCATGTGCGATCGAAGCACGACAACGCGATGCCATTGATCGTGACGCACGGCTGGCCCGGCTCGGTGATCGAACAGTTCAAGATCATCGATCCGCTCGTCAATCCGACTGCGTATGGCGCGCCGGCTTCGGACGCCTTTCATCTCGTGATTCCATCATTGCCCGGTTATGGTTTTTCAGCGAGACCAACCACAACGGGCTGGGGTCCGGAGCGCACCGCCCGCGCGTGGGTCACGTTGATGAAGCGGCTCGGATATCAGCGTTTTGCATCGCAGGGCGGCGATCTCGGCGGCATCGTGACCAACATCATGGCTAAACAGGCGCCGCCCGAACTGATGGGGATTCACGTGAACTTCCCTGCTTCCGTTCCCGCAGAGGTTCTGAAGTCGCTGGCCGCGGGCGACGCGATGCCTGCCGGCTTATCGGACGAGGAGCAGCACGCGTATGAACAGTTGAGCGCCAACTTCAAGAAGAAGCGCGGCTACGCATTCGAAATGGGCACACGCCCACAGACGCTGTACGGACTCGCCGACTCGCCGGTCGCGCTGGCATCGTGGCTGCTCGATCATGGCGATGGTTACGGCCAGCCCGCTGCGGCGTTGAGCGCTGCCGTGCTCGGTCATCCCGTCAACGGTCATTCCGCAGGCGCGCTAACCCGTGACGATGTGCTCGACGACATCACACTCTATTGGCTCACCAATACGGGGGTTTCGGCGGCTCGCTTCTATTGGGAATCGCACGCGAACTTCTTCCTCGCGGCAGACGTCAATGTGCCCGCCGCTGTGAGCGCGTTTCCGGGAGAGAACTACCAGGCGCCGAAGAGTTGGACCGAAAAGGCATATCACAACCTGATTTACTTCAACAAGCCCGAAACGGGTGGGCATTTTGCGGCGTGGGAAGAACCGATGATTTTCGCGAACGAAGTGCGCACGGGGTTAAGGCCCTTGCGCGCGTAAATGCGAAGCGCTCCGGCACGCAAGTGTCGGAGCGCTCACGCTGCCGGGCAGATCGAACGCAGCAGTGATCAATCTCGGCCAGATCAGCTCGCGCGGCGGCGATGTGTTCCTGATTGCGCGAAACATTCGCGCGGATGGCCGCTGGACAGCGTCATGGTCCAGCGAGTGCAAAGCGGCCACAAACGGCCGCACGCATACGTTGACGGTTCGACATTCGGGCGCGCGCTCTGCCTTGTGACCGGCCGTCCCATGTCAAAGAAGAACACTCAGTCATCGGGTAGAACGCTCATAATTCACGATGCGTTGGACGTCATTCGCGAGGAACCAGCGAAGAGGGTCTTGACAGCCCTTCAGTGCGAATGAGGCGTGCCCTCGGGGACCGTGAACGTCACCGTCTGCCGGCACTCCGTACAATCAGCGAATACGTGGTGTTGAGCGTCGACCAACTCCACGAGCATCTTGTGTTGGCCGGGTGGCAGACCCGCGACGCTGATTGTATTGACATCATTCGCTTCTACCCAACCCCAAGGTAAATCGTCGATGTGTACGTGCAGATGCCCGATTCGTGGAGACACGTTAAGCGCGGCTGCCCCGAAGACCGGAACGATATGCACGTTCTCCACCCGATATTGGATCCAGACGATCCCGTGGGCCAGCCCTGCCGGAAGCGGCGTAGGATCCACGATCAGTTTGGGCTGGGGCTCGTTTTTGATGGCGACGTACGGTGAAGCGATCCCGACCTCCCCGGTGCTCTGGGCGAAGGCGTTCGTTGCGAGCACGGCACCAGCCGTAACTGCGGCAAGCGTTTTGATCAGCATGTTCATTTGCGTTCTCACTAGTGGATCCCCCAAGTAGAGAAAGTTCGAATAACTTAGCTTGGAATCGCTGGGCTGTGTCATGGCAGTTGGACAGATGTGACTTCCGAAGCTCTGGGACAGCGATGGCGTATTTGAGCGGATGAGCGTATCCCGCTGATGTCAGAAAGTCGGCTGTGTGTAAGCGGGCGTATCTGTGATCGGAGTAGATACGGTGGGATACAAAAAGGATGCGGTGCGGAACGGACGCCCGCGCTGAGAATCAGTCGGGGCTCAACGTGACGCCCGGTTGCCGGTCAGCGAAAAGACCATGAGCGAACGTCGGTTGAGCCTCTGACAACGGTCCCTTCCGAGAGGGTCACTCTAACGGCGGCCCAGAGGTCGTGCACAGCCGCTCGACGTCAACTGAAGCTGCCGCTCGCCCGGACCGGCCGATACCGTCGTCAGCTGAGGACCCCATACCGGCCGCTGATACTTTGAGGGACCAACGACCGCTTTGGCCGAGTCGAAAGCGTAGGCTGTCCGGCAGCTTTCCGGACGGAAGCGGTCTTTGGGATGTTGTCCTGCAGCAGCGACGCGGGCGTACATCTTTTCTTGTCAGCACACTCCTACGGCCACAAATATTTCGTATGTAGAACATTCACGGCGATTGCATAAATTATCTTAAGATAGAGTCCAACGGCGGGTCTCAGTCGTGGAGACCCCAAGTGAACAAATACGAAGTTTTGCCGAGACGGCAGTTATTGGACTCTAGCGGGGTGGTTGGCATGGCCGAGGCGGATCTTCATTCTTGGGGCGAGCAAGCGATGTTGGGTGTGTTTCCGAAGAACCCCGAGAAGGAACAAGCGATATTGCGCATGATTTTTGGAACTGTGGTTCTGCTCGCGTACTTGGCTTTCACCTTGATTTGTCATTCGACAGTCGCCTACTCAACGATGGTGACGGTCGCGATTTACGTCGCGTTCGGTATCGTGACGTACGTCGCCACGAAGGTCGGACCAGCGCGCTCACACCTCAGATTAACTCTCACCACGGTTGTCGACCAGGCAACGGTGACGACAGCTCTGGCAATTGGCGGCAGGGCCGCGCTTCCGCTGCTCTGGGTGGTTTTTTGGTTACTGGTGGGTGCCGGCTGCCGTTACGGCCGACGAATGCTGGCGCTGTCATGTGCGGTGGCGCTCGCTGGATTCGTAAGCCTGATGTATTGGCAACCGTGGTGGCGAACAAACATCGAGGCCGGACTGGGTTTGACGTTTAGCGTTGCAGCAATATCCCTCTACCTGGCGGTGCTGGTGTATCGACTCGAAAAGCGGGCTGCGACTGACCCCCTGACGGGGCTAAGCAATCGCCTCCGACTTGAGCAGGTGATTGGGCGAACGCTGACCGGTCGCGGTACCGAAGTCGGTCAGACTGCCTTGTTCCTGATAGACCTGGACGGTTTCAAAGAAGTGAACGACGCACACGGACATGCGGTAGGTGACGAATTGCTGCGGAGTTTTGCCATGGCCCTGGTAAGCCGGATGCGCCGCGGTGACACGCTCGCACGATTGGGCGGAGATGAATTCGTAGTCCTTGCACACCGCGTATACGACCAGGAAGGCGCGCTCAGAATTGCCGATAGTATTCACGTCATCCTAAGCAACGTGCGAACCGCTGGCGGACATCCGACTGCCGTTTCGGCCAGCATTGGAGTGTGCATGCTGCTGACGGAAGGCACCGGAGGCAGTTCTCTCGACGCCCAAACATTGATGCGTGCCGCGGATAGCGCAATGTACCGGGCGAAAACGCGGGGTAAGGGGCAGACAGAGTTTGCCGACGCAACCGACATTCAGCCGCTATGCTGAGCGACCGCTTCGGGCAATTCCCAAGGGCCGATGACGGTCCAAGAATATGAGTTCGGTGAAGCTAACGCGGGTCTCCGTCAACCTGAATCCCACTGGAAAGTGTATCTGCCGGTGAGCAATTTGGTACGTCCGGGCGTTGTTTAGCCTCGCACTGGTTGGCGTCTACGTCATCTAAATGGTGGTGACTTGTCGTGCATCGGAACAACCGCTCCAGGGAAGGCATCGAACGGAGGCGCTGGTTGCCATGTCCCTTTCATGAACGGGCCTGCCAACCAATCTTGCGACCATTACCCTCCAACTGGCGATTGGTCTGGCGCTTCTTGTCGGCGGGGCTAAAGGACTTATTCGCGGTGTTGAAGGCAGTCGCACCGCTGATCACGATGGTTTCTGCTCGACAGGTTTCAGGTTCATCGTCCAGGTTTCCATTAGAGCGGCCGATGCGTTCGGCTCTCGACGCGACGTACCGATGCACACGTAAAGGCACAAATGATTCGCGCACGCCGGCCGCGGCGCGCGCCCGCGCCGCTCTTTCGTCTGATCCGACTTCCCCGGCCAAGCGAGGGTGGCCGCGCGTACTGCTCCGCGTCGGGCCCGCACTACTTTGACGCGCCCTATCCATCTGCCCTACCGCGCCGCCGCGCAGGAGTTTCGTCCTCGGGTTGCGAGATAATCTGCGCCGTTTCCTGCATGCTGTGCGTCGCGGGCCCCTGGTCTCCCATGAGAATCGAGGACCCGAACCCGACGGTCGTGTCTTCGAGCACACCTGTCATCACGAGGAAGCCCCGGTTCACGCGTTGCTCGGTGTCATTCACGACATCCGCAAACGAGTCCAGCAGGATTTCGCTCGCATGGCGCCAGTAGGCAGCCGCTTTCGCCGACCCGGCAAGGACATAGCTCGCCTGCAGCCGCCACGCGCCCAGCGGCGATCTTTCTTCAAGCGCCTTCGATGTGACCGCAAATTGTTCGTCAATTGAAGTCTTTACTGCCGTGCGGTTCAGTTCGAACAACCTTTCCGCCACATCGACAAAAAGATTAACTGCCGCGCGACCCTCGGCACTGCCCACCGCAGCCCGTTCGGTCTCGCCTCCATTACCCGGAAGTACCAGAAGCGTTTCGCTCGCCATAACTGTCTCCTCGATTGGGACGATCTGCAGGTACCGGTCGCAAAGGACCGGCGCGAAAATGATGCAGCCTAGCCCGCCGCAAAGACCGTTCCCGCCGACCGGTGCTCGAGCTGTTTCGCACGAAAATGCGCTGGCGTGCGTCGAGCAGAAACGAGGGGTAGCCGGCATCAGTCACATCCGCGAACACAATATCGGCGTCGCATGACAAGCCGCGGCCAATGATAGATTCGGGCTCTTCATCATTCGTGCGCCGCGTGGGGGTATTTCTCGCTAGATGTACAGGCTAACGCATCGGATGTTCGAAATTTACCCTCGTCTATAATTCACGAGCCAGAACATCACATTGATCGCACGGAGCCCTATTTTATGAGTCAACCCCGCGGACGACATGCGGGACCTCGGGACAGCGGCCAGCGCCAACCTCGTCACGTGAAAAAGTCACCGCCCAACAGGCAGGGACAATCGTACGTGAAGGCACCGCCTCGAGACTCCACTCAGACTGCGTCGATTTTCAAAACACGATCATTTCAGTTTTTCGTCGATGCCGTGGGCGCAGAGAATATCGCGCTCGGACTCGACTCGAACATGACGCGAGTGGCCGAACTGATGAAGGGCGAAAGATTCACGCCCGAGACCGCTTTTCATATGGAAACCACGCTTGGGCTTCCGCACGGTTTCTTTGACCAGCCCCATCCTGCGCTCGCGCCCGAAACCATCGCCCGTCTGAAGTCACCGCTCGACTTTGTCAAATCAGACGACGAGCCCGAGGTTGAGTCTGAAACGCCCGTACCGGCTTCCGCCCCGAACGGCGGCCAACAACCCACGCTGGAAGATAACCTGTCCGAGGAAACGGAAATGCCAAAGAAAGCAACGGGCGGGTCGCCGGTGACCGTCAAAAAGAGTCGAAGCCAGATGGCCAGAACGACTGGCGCCCATGCACCAGGAAAAGCTTCATCTTCGAAGTCCAGGGCCTCTTCTGAAGCGACCCGGCAGCAGCCGCTGGCGTTAGACGACAGCGCTACGGTCGAAAACATTCGACGGCAGAACCTCCACGTCCTTACGGGTCGCAACGGATCCAAAGCACGACTTGGTGTGGTCCTATCCATGACCAAGTCAAACATGGCACATCGGCTATATGGCAAGAAGCGCATGGACGATGTCGAGGCGAACCGTTTCACGGAGCGACTTGGTTTGCCGACTGGCTGGTTGGACTCGCCGCGCTCGGAAGCGGAGATTCCCGAGTCGGTGTCACGGCTGCTCACTCCTGCTTCGCGCGGACGTGCGTCCGCGGATCAACACGAACCGATTGCGGCAACCGCGAACGACGATCCGTCAGGAAGACCCGTAAATTCGAACGTGCACACGCGGCGCGCGCGGACGGGCGTCCCGGTTGAGCCAGAAAGCGCCTCGCCTGCTTCAGCGGATGTCGGAGAAGCGGCAGAGGCAATCGTCGTCAGCCAGCAAGATCACATAGGCGGTGCCTCCGCCGAGGCCGCCGGTCGCTCCTCTGAAGCCAGTGATGGCAAGCTGCCGGCGGTCACACCGCCCACCGCTGAATTGCTTCCAGCCGCTGCAATCCCGCAGCAAAACCCCATGTCGCTCCCCACTTCCGTCACCAGCCTGGACAACCTTGCCGGTATCGCGCCAATCGCGGAAGCGTTGATCAAGACGCTGGCAGGTAAGGCACGCACGGGCCGATTGGACGAATTGAAGGCTCTGGAACTTCTGCAGCAGGCAATCCTGCTGTGAGTCGGCGGTAGCGTACGACGATCCGCTGTCCGATGAGGCGTGAAGCGCATTGAGCCGTCCGGGCCCGGTGCGCTCCACAACGGCCTATGCGCTCGACGATCGGGAGCGCCTGCCGTCCCTGAAACAGTGCAACCCGCTTATGCGTGGGTCGGCGCGTTATTGGTCGAGAAATGGCCGAAGCCTGGCGGCACGACTCGGGTGCATCAGTTTTCGTATTGCCTTGCTTTCGATCTGCGGGATGCGTTCGCGCGTCAGGTCGAACTGTTTGCCCAGTTCCTCGAGCGTATAGTCAGTCGATGTATCGATCCCGAAACGCATCCGCAACACCTTCGCTTCACGCGGCGACAATGCATCGAGCGCCTCATCGATTGCGACGCGCAGGTTCGCCTGCACGGCAGCATCTGCGGGCGATGCCGCCATCGGATCTTCGATCATATCGCCAAGTGTCGCGTCGGCATCCTCACCCACTGGCGTCTCGAGCGATACGGGTTGCCTCGCGACCTTCAACATGCCGCGAATCTTCTCTTCCGGCAGTTCCATGCGCTGCGCCAACGCGGGGCCGAGCGCGAGGAGATTTCACGCTCACTGGTAGCCGGGGACTCGATCCGTTCGGTGGCCAGCAGGCTTGGACGGGCACCGTCAACCATCAGCAGGGAAATCCGGCGAAATAGCGGATCTCCAGGCTATCGGGCAAACCATCCCGTTGCGACGCCTCGGGCCTGGTGTACGTCGGCGGCGCCAATGATGTTGACCAGCGCCGCAATATCCGAAGCGCATCCTCCGATTCAACGTGCCGCCGAATCGTCTGGCAAACCGTACGAGTCCAGTAAGTCGACGCCCAATCGCAAGACTTCGACGGGCGCTTCCAGGCGTTCCGTGAGACCTTTCTGGTATGCCTTGAAGGCAGGAAGCTCGGTGACGGCTGCCGAATCGTCAGCGGCGAGATTCACGAAGAGGTGAATGAATTCACGGCCGTTTCTGAACAGCGCATAGGCGGTGTGTTCGGGCGCCGCATTCCGGAGGCTATCGAACACAGCCCGCGACAGCGCTTCGTTTTCCGCGGTTTGTTCGGGTTTGATGGTGTAGCGCACCAGTGTCAGTCGTTGCATGATTTCTTCCTTTCACGGTTATCGGCGCCGGTGTGGTCCGATAACCGTAAAGACGACGGCGAAAAGCTAAAGGATGCGCGCGAAAAAAATATTTCTGGACCGCATCCTTTGGGTGAGCGGGAACGTCTATTCGATATCGGGGTGCAGGATCAACCGGAGGATTCGGCTTTGGATGCGAATGAACTCACTCAACTGATGGCGGCGATGCGCCCGCGTCTGCATCGGTATTGCACGCGCATGATGGGCTCGGCTTTCGATGGAGAAGACGTCGTTCAGGAGACGCTGTCCAATGCGGTCGCGGCCTGTTCGGCAGCCGGCGAGATTTTGCACCCGGAAAGCTGGTTGCTGGCCATTGCTCATCACGCGGCGCTGGATGCACTGCGCCGCCGCAAGCGACAAGGCCACCAGGAGTCCGACGAGGCGCTGGCGAATCTGACGGACCACGGCGCCCAGGCCGATGCGAGAGTGGCGGCGACCGCGAGTCTCGCGATGTTTCTGCATCTGTCCGTCGTTCAGCGCTCTTGCGTGGTGCTTGCGGATGTACTTGGCTATTCGCTGACGGAAACGGCAGCGATCCTGAGTGTCAGCGTTCCATCAGTCAAGGCCGCGCTGCACCGGGGGCGCGGTCGGCTCAGGGAACTGGTCGGCGTATCCGACGCCGCGCTACCGCGCCTCGCCGAAGCCGACCTCGAGCGGCTGCGCGCTTACGCCGAGCGTTTCAACGCTCGCGACTTCGACGCGTTACGCGATCTGCTCGCCGAAGAAGTCCGTCTCGACCTCGTGAGTCGAGCGCGTCTGGCGGGCCGCAAAGACGTCTCGGTCTACTTCACGCGGTATGCGGAGTCGACCGGCTGTTCGCTGTCATTGGGCTGGGCCGAGCATCGCCCGGTGCTGCTGGCTACCGATCCGGTAGTGGCCGACGCGGGCGTGGCATATGTCATCCTGCTGAATTGGACCGACGACGACCGTATCATCGCGATCCGCGACTTCCGGTTCGCGCCTTACGTGATGGAAAGTCTCACGGTGCAGCGACTGTGATCGGCAAGGCGAGGCGGCGGCGCTAACACTGTTGCGATAGGTACGACTGTCCGGTGAGTGCCGCATTCTGAGCAGGAGATCCCGCTAAGATACATTCTTTCTTCAAGAGGTCCGGGGTCTGTACTTCATCTGCAACACTCCCGCTGCTTACGCAACTTCGATTGTGTTGCGTCGACCGGTTGAATCCGCAAAGTAAAGCGGACCTTTGAGCGTCCATCCGAACGTGCTGGCGAGTGGCCAGTAACGAGAGCACCGGTTCGACGAAAGTCCCGGGAGCGGCCGTTGAAATCGTCAAAGGCCGCTTTCGGTCGGCTTCTGGGAATGCGTACAGTCGTTAAGGGTTATTCGATGCCTGCCATCGCCCACAGGGATGTGATGACGCCTCTGCGCGGGTTGGCAGGCGTCGAATAAGCCTCGATGGAGGAAACCGCGGAGCGCGCCGATTCGATCGGAGCTTCGCGGCTATGGCGATTGATGGGCCAGGATGCTCAGCGGTGCCGGATCCGGCGCGTTCAGGCGGGATGCAGGACGGGCACTGACGCGATGACGAAGCGGTGCTGAGGTGCGATCGCGATGATGACGCGGGCACGCGAGGCAGGTCGCGAAGTGCTATGCGCGAGCGTCCGCTCGTGGGCCGCATTGACGCGAAGCCGACGTTCGACATGCAGATCGAGGAACCGCGGCGCTCATGTCTGCCCCCGTCGCATCGGTGGTGCCCGGATCGGGGCGCTGCGCGCGAGGATGTCGATGACGATCATTGGCGCGCCGCAGTGGTGGCAGATAAAGGTGGGCCGGCGTTCAATGAGAGCGTCGTCTGGTGACGGGCTGAGCGTGGGTGCAACATGCAGCAGTTCGCGCACCTTTGCCAGATTGGCTCGACGCACCGAGTTGGCAAGCAATCCATAGTGACGGATACGATGGAAGCCGCCGGGCAGGACATGGAGCAGGAAGCGGCGCATGAATTCGCCAGCTTCAAGAGTCATCGCCTTGTAGCGGGTACGCCCCTTGGCACGGTAGTCCTTCCTGCGGAACGTCACGCCGCGTTCATCGAAGGAAATGAGACGCTGGTTGGAGATGGCGACGCGGTGCGTGTAGCGTGAGAGGTACTCGAGCACGGCCTTTGGTCCGGCGAACGGGCGCTTGGCGTAGACCACCCATTCGCAGGTGTGTAGCGGTGCATGCCACCGGGCAAAGGTGGCTGAGTCCGCGAGCCCGGTGTACTCGCCGAAGAACTGCAATTGGCCATGCCGGTGGGCTACTTCGAGCGCGTCGAGGAAGCTGAGCCCCAGGTGTGCAGGACGAGCGTGGCCACGATCTGGGCGCCGAGGTGTCTGGGATCGGCGGCGATCGTGCGCAGCGTGTCGGCGGCGATGTCGAGCAGCAGGCCGTAGATGATCCGTTTGATATACCAGGCGATCGCACTGACGGGTGCGGGAGGCGTGAAGACGACGTGGAAGTATTCGATGGGTAGCAGATCGGCCTGGCGTGCCTCCAGCCAGCGGTGTGCGGCGCTGGCCTGGCACTTCGGGCAATGCCGGTCCCGGCACGAATCGAAGGACACCTCTGTCCTTGCGCAGCCTGAACAGCGCAGCACATGTCCGCCCAGTGCCGCCGTGCGGCACCGTTCGATGGCCGACATGACCTTCAGTTGCCCCGGGCTCAGCCGTATCGTGTTTCGCCATGCTGGCCCGCGGGCGCGGAATATGTCCGCGACCTCAAGCACGGGACGAGCCAGGGTTATAGTTGTTGAGCAGGTAGTAGTGCTTTGGCGCACAGTTCGGCTTCGGGCGATAGGAGAGTGACTTCAGGTAACGACGGATAGGACCGACGCCGGGCTGGCTCGGATCCGAACAGTCGCTGTAACTGCCACCTGAATACCCGTCCTGCGTGTACCAGTTGTTGGTGCCAGACACAGGGTTCGGATTTTCAATCTGATCCGATGGCGGCGTGGCAACGTGGCCGTTACCGTCCGTGTAGAAATACGCATCGGCGGCGCCAATCATGATGCTGTTCGCGCCTGTACCGCCCATCACCGGTTGATGGTAGTTGTCGCTCATCGAGTACTGTCGCGCCAACTGTGTGAAGTACGGCATGTCTCCGTTGTTCACGTTGTAAAACCCGAGCGCATTGGAACCTTCACCGGTCGTCTGGTCGTTGAACCGGCGTGGGTTGTGGCTTGCCGTTGCTACCAGCACCAATGGTGGTTTCGACCCACGCGAAAAGATTACCCAGACAGCCGCTCGGATTTTCCCGGCTCGCATGCGCGACATCGCAGTCCGACTGCTGCCACGCCTGATTGAAGCGATGCACGGGGCCACCCATATATGCGTCGTAAAGCGGCGGTTACAGCAGAAACGGGCCGTTGAGCAACGCGTTGTAGTTCGCCACGCGCGAGTCCTTTACATCTTTCGGTAGCCCAGATGCGCCGCTCAACAGTTGATCGATATCGGCTGGCTCGAGCGCGTCGCCCTCGACCCGAACAGCCGCATCCTGACTGGCGAATGGTGGCGGGCTTGCGTCGCTGGCAGCGGTAGGCGATCCGCCGGTGTTCGGAGCGGGTAGCGTCCCGTACGGCGTCTTGTCCGACGGCGCCAGCGAAAACCTTGCCGGTCCGATCAACTCCGCCTCGCACTATTGCGCTTTCTTGAAGTTAGGTCCCGGTGAGCCATCTGCATTGACGATCCCTTGCGAAAGCAGGTTCCACACCGACTGACCGTGCGCCGGCTGGTACGTGCCGAAAACGTGGTCGAAAGTTCGATTTTCGCCGACTATCACAATGACATGCTTGATTGGCGTTTGCGTTTCGCCCCCGTCATCGTCGCCCGCAGCGGTCACGCTCGCTGGCCAGCTGGAGAATGCCAGCGCAGTTGCGCCCGCGACAACCGCGAGGGAAATACGTAAGCATTCCTCAGCGTCCCACATAGCATCGCGCGAGGGATATGGCGAATGCTCACTGACATGCGTCTGACAGCGGCGAGGCGGCGTGCCAAGCTGATGTACGGATCTTTGTGGGTCAACAGGGGTAGCATTGGGGAACTGCGGCAGTAGAAAAATCCCTCAATAGCACGCAACGAGCGACATCGACCCTGAGCCGCATGGCGGAGGCCATAAGCGAGACCCAATTCGGCCGTTGACCTGCACGGCGCATGAGCGGCGACGTCTTAACGTTGACCCGCCATTGGGATTCAGGTACGTGCGAGGGAGACGGGCCATCCGTGTGCGTATTCCAAGTTAAGTGCAACACGGATTGCCCGAGCGGCCTGCTAGCGTCCCAGGCTAGCTCGCCTGACGGTGAGGAGACGTCAACCGCGGGCAGCCAAGGTGACCCCAATCAGAGTCGAAAAGACCAGCGCCGGCGCGAGATGTCGCAATGGCTCCCGATTTCGCACCAACGTGAAGAGCGCGCCGATCACGATCGCACCGGCCAACGTTAGGCCAAAGATTCTGGTTTGTTGTCCAAGAAGAAGTGCCGCACTGAGCATTTCGAGCGCGCCACACAGCAACTGAAACCATGCCGGATAGCCCCAGCGCGCGAAGTCGCGCTTCACCGCGTCGGGTCTTGCGAGATTGACCACGCCAGCAATCGCGAACAGAACCGCGACGATCATCGCGAGGGTTGATTCGAGAGACGCACTGTTCCACGCCATCGTCATGCTCCGTGAGTTTGCTGAAAGTGGTTTTGTGCAGAGAGGTCCGCAATCAGGCCGGGCCCATGGGGTTCCCACGCAAGAACTCGCCGGGCCAGCTGGCCGCTAACTGTCTGGTCGAGCGCCAGTGCGTCAGCGAACGATGCAAGCGATTTGCGAGCATCGTCGAGCGGCCAGAGTTCGACGCGATCGGCACCGACCGAGGCCCGAATCGCTTCACCCATTTCAGCAATGGCAACGGCCTCTTCCGCGACCACGTTGAAGATCTGTCCCGTGACTCGGCTGTCTCCGGTTGCCGCCTGCTCCACCGCGCACAGATAAGCTGTGGCGAGATCATCGACGTGAACGGCCGGCCAGTGATTGCCACCATCGCCGATGACCCTCACACTGCCAGTCTGACCGACCATCCCGGCAAGCATGCCGAAGATGCCGCCACCGTAGCCGTGCACCATCGCCGGCCGGAGAATCACCGCGGCAATCGAATGGCTCGCTGCTAGCGCCCGCACATGTTGCTCCACTGCGGGCCGCCAGGCGACGAGTGGTGTCGGGTTCAGCGCTGATGCTTCAGTCGCGGACTCTCCCGCCGTATTGCCGTAGACCCAGGTGCCCGACGTATAGACAAACGCCGCGCCCGGACGCAAATGCGAAAGCATCGCTACAACTGCGGCCTTATCAGCAGCAGCGGCGGACGCATCGTTGGTCGACGCGGCGTGCACCACGCCGTCAGCTGCACTGGCAACCACAGCGAAAGACTGTGGCTCACGCAGGTCGCCGGAATGCAGTTTCACGCCGAGACGTGCCAGCGCGCTGGCTGCCGCCGACCTGTCCTGGCGCACCAGCGCCGTCACCTGATGGCCGCGGCTGATTGCCCTGCGCGCGATCGCTTGCCCGATGTAGCCCGTGCCACCCGTAATGAACAGTTTCAAAGTGTTTTCCCCCAACGATTGCCTAGGAAGTTGAATAGCATCAAAACGAGACCACTCAGTCTCGTTTCGTTAAAGTTAAACGAGACTGACCAGTCTTGTCAACTGCTCGGCGATCTGGTATTTATTTCGTATGAACGCTTCCTCTTTTCCTGGCCTGAGCCCGCTGCAACGCCGCAAGCGGACTGCCATCCTCGACGGCGCGAAAACCGTTTTTTTAAGCCAGGGTTTCGGCCTGGCAACGATGGACGATGTCGCGGCGGCCGCTGGGGTCGGCAAACAGACGGTCTACCGCCACTTCAAGTCGAAGGAGGCGCTCTTCGTTGGTCTGGTGAGTTCGATGTGCACTCAGGTGGGCGGAGTTCTTGCCAGCGCTCAGAACGACCAATCCGATGGCGCACCCGAAGTCGAGTTGCGGGAGTTGGGATGGATGTTGGCACAAATCCTGATCACGCCGGACTATCTGCGGCTTTACCGGGCCATCGTTGCTGAGGCCGAGCGTCTTCCGGAACTCGGCCAGGTGTTTTACGAAAATGGGGCAAAGGTCGTGCGTGCCTTCGCCGCAAAAATTCTGCGAAAGCAGTTTGACGAATCGACTGCTGCATTGCGGGCTGCGACATTCGTTCAGCTGGTGCTAGGCGACGCGTATCTGGAACTGTCAATTGGCTACACCGTGCCCGATGTTGAAGCCCGCTTTGCGCTGCAGATTGACGAGGCGGTGACAGTTGCACTTCGCTAAGGAGCGCGCCGCATAAGAGGTCGAGCCTCGGCATGCAGAACGCAACGGCATAAAGCGCGGGAAGCAAGACACGCGTTTCCGAACGTACTCGCGCACCGATTGTCGTCTCCATCCTTTAACGCTGAGAACAAATTTCAAGATCGTGTCGCGCGGCGAGAGAAACGCTTGTTCGAAGACCATCAGAAGCGACGTAGGCTAACGCAACAAATGACCGTCGCCTGAGGTAGCAGCGACATTCGAGCGTCTGTCCGAGTGCGAAGATCAGCGGCTGAAAGTGGACGCCTTGAGGCACTACCACTGTCAATTTGCTCGCCGGAAACCGGCCACTGGGCGGGGGCTGACGAGACCTCGGCCATGCAAATTGGATAGACGCCTCGACCGGCGGCTCATGGCCGTTAGCGTCGACCGGTGTCAAGGACCTCTCAACCCCATTCCTCGCTTCCACCGAAGTGTGATCGCCAGCGAGCGACGAACACCGGCCTCCAAATTTCAGTTAGCGGCCGCAACAGATGCTCTAACTAGCCAATCGTTAATCGCGTCAAGGGCTGTCGACTCGACACCTAGAAAACCATGGGGTGCTTGCCCCCCGCATTCAGCATGCTTATCTCCACCGCCTTGGGTGCTCGATTCGGCGATGAAATCAAAACCGTTGTCTGTGGCCAGACTCTTGGCGGCCCAGAATGGTGACGCGACGCAGACATCGTGTTCGTTTGACACTACCAACACCCGAGCCGAACTCGCTGTCCAATGGATGCCTGAGAGACCCGGTTTTCCTCGGACCGCGACCGTAGCCGGAGACGTCAGCACAAAGGCATCTGCAAGGCGGGGATTTCGCCGTAGGGCGTTGCCAACGGTGATGGTTCCGCGGCTCGTTCCGATTAGCGCAACCTTCGCCTTCGGGTAGCGCCGATGCAATTCCGCGATTACCGCCGCAACGTCCTTGTGGGCGTCTTCACTTAGCCGAAAGTTATCGTCCATGCCGTCCGCATAATCTGATGGCGCGTCGAAAATTGCCGTAGCGTAGCCATGACTAAGCCAATACGGCGCGGTCCTGACGAGAAAATTTCCACGTTTCTTTGTCGGCCCGGAGTCGGAGAGGGCCACGTCACCGTCATCGCCAGCAAACAGCACAACCACCCACGGTACTGTTGCCGACGAAGCATCCACATAAACACTTTGCGTTACGTCGCCCCGAGTTGGCACCGAGATCAACTCCCCAGCATGGCCAGTTTGGGTGAATAATGCCAGAGCAGCTGCGAGCGAAAAGCAAGTCCCTATTCTTCGCACATTGGTGAGAATGCCGCACTCGATTTTATGCTTAGTTTGCATGGGCTGGTTTGTTGTTGGGTCGATTTGTCCTGCAGCAGACTTCTGCAATCTGTTCGGCGGCATTTGTCAACGCGCGGTAGTGCGCATCAGACAAGTGCAGGACGGCTCGCCGCCCCTTACTTTAACCTCTTCCGAGTCGCGCCAATCTCAATAAAACAGCAGTGATGACGCACTATTGAAGCTTCCTGACCAAGGATTGTCGAGGGTTTGAGGCCTGACGTCCAATGACCGTTTCTCGCCCGACCTGCGCCCGAAGGCGATTGGATAATGTCGACACAGACCTGTCAGTCGCCGCGTGATCCAGTCACTCGTAGCCCTTACCGGAACTGCGTTCATTGGGATCTATCGATCGCAGAAAATCGCGTGGCCGGTATGCGAACCCAACCGGCCAATCGGCCAGGTTCAGAAGGAAGCCCCATACGGAGGTTAGCGGGATGCCCGGCGCCTTAGCATGGCTGCCCGGAAAATTCCGGGCAATACCGCTTTTTTGGCGGCAACGACCGCTTGCTCTGCTTGCGCCGTCGTGCCACTGCCGCAGCCTTTTTGCGCTTGCGTTCGGTGGTAGGTAGGTTTTTTCACGGGCCGAGCCCCGCCATCTTCCAGGCCACTATCGGCGGGCCAGAAGGACGGTGGGCCGATAGCCGCGCGTGCCGACGACATGCCGCTCCAAAACCTGCGCGATGTTTGAGCGCCTTTGGTTGCAACCGCCCTGGCGCTTCGAATGCGCTGGATGTTTCGAACTGTGGAGTCGCCCTTAACCGCGGGTGTCGACCCAATTGCGTGCCCATTGACCGGAGTACTGCAACGCCTGCTCTTCACTCGTGAAGTAGTCGAGTGAATAGAACCAGTAGCGGCCTTCGGCTCGCGCGTTATCGAGGCGTTCGAGCAACAGGTTGGATGAGAAGTTACCGTCGGGCAAACGATGCGCCGAGGATTGGACGGCATAGCCGTTGTATTGTTGAACTTGTTTGTTTTGCATTTTAATTTTAATGATATTGGAGTGCGTACGTACCGCACGAAAGGGCACGGGTGCGTTGACCCAAAGCCACTCGAGCCGATTCATCAAGCAGTCAAAAGGCGAAAGATGGCGTTGAGGCCTGAGGAGAGAATGAGGCGCAACAAGACGTATGGCGCTCGCTAAGCTGCCGAATTAGCAGATGCAGCTAACGGCGATCGCGCCAACTTTGGGAGACAAAAACTCCGCGAGGGTGTCGCTGCAACCCGGCGTTCGTCGAATGCCGGGTCCTTCAAACTTTACAGCGGCTTGATGTTAGCCGCTTGCGGACCCTTGGGGCCTTGCTTCGTTTCGAAGCTCACCTTCTGATTTTCAGCCAGCGTCTTGAAGCCGTCGGCCCGGATCTCGGAGAAATGAGCGAACAGGTCGTCGCCGCGCTTGTCCGGGGTAATGAAGCCAAAGCCTTTGCTGTCGTTAAACCATTTAACGGTACCGGTTTCCATGAAGAATCCTTGAGAAAAAAATGAAGACTTGCTCTGTCAAAGAGCGCTTGAAGCTTCAAGGAGGGAGAGGACAACGAATACCGCTGAGGAGCGAGCAATTGATGAACAGCAATCGAACTTCTTGAACTTCGAACGGCACAGTACCCGCAAGGCGGGTCAGAGTCAACACTTATCTTGTAACCATTTCAGCAGGCGGGCCGCGCTGCTGACGAAGCGATGCGACACCGCTTGGCTGTGCCCCCTGCCTGGCATGGCATGCAGGTTATACACCGCGCGCCTTTGTATCAGATTAGTGGATTGACGTCTGGCTGTTTCCAAAGGGGCAGCCGACGCTGGAATGACTTGGCTACGTGACCAGGTGATGAACGCTTCATCGCCGATTTTTTGCCGGGATGACCAGGCTGAATCGTTACAATGCCTCGACGAACTCCCTTCGACAGCATGAAATGAGAAATATGCTGACTTCCTTTTTCTGGAGCGGCGACGCCATCCGCAGTCGACGCGTAAGTGACATCGTTTTATGGACCACGCTCGATGTACCTTCACCCCCTGCGCCCGTGGTGGCAGATTGGCAAAGAGAGATATCGACGCGACTCGCTCTGGAACCTGGGGATGTTGAGGCAATGCCTTTGGCGCGCACGCAAGTGCGCTGGCCGGCCTACAAGCGCTGCGTGCAAGCCATGTCCGATTGGACGTGCGCCCTGGGACTGCCCGCGATGCTCGCCGATAGTGACATGGCGCTGATGGCCTGTCGTGGCGCGAGATATCACCATGATGGTGAGCAATATGGCAGTGCCGCGTTTTGCAATCTGTTCCTGAGTGAAGACAAGGGCCTGGACTTGCGGTTTCCCTCTACGGGTCAATGCATTCCCCTCAAGCGCGGAACAGCCGTCATTTTCGATACGGGCCAGCCCCATGGCGTGATTCAGCGTGGCGGAGAGAGTTTCTCTGCGGCCGACTTCGCGCCGGACCAGGACTTCACCCAGATTTTCTTGACGTGGGAGCTTCCGATCGAAGACGCCAATGTCGGGCAAGCACTCAAGGTGATCTTCGACATCGACCGCCCGTCGTCGCAGCGATTAGAGGAGGAGCAAGTCTGGATGAACGGCGCCCCAGCCGCCGTGTGCCCGGAATCCGGTTGCTGGCACCGCGCTGGCTGATTATCGGCGTAACGCCCTGGACCGTGGCACTGGAACACGAAGTACACGACTCGCAATCCATCTCGTCCTCGCGTCGCCTCGACGCACACCGACATCGCCTGTTACCTCCCTGCCCGCGTCTTTCTGCCGATAGACCGCACACGGGCCAATCGCAGCGATCAGCGTTGACGCCCTCCTGAAATCATCCTATAACCATCCATATGGATGATGACTGGAGGATTTCTGCATATGGCAAAAGAAGTGCCGGATCGCTCACGAGGTAGCGAGACCGAAAAAATTACGATCAATCTTGGTCCAGTCGATCTGGGGCAAATCGATTTGCTCGTCGAAGAGGGCTTTTACTCGAACCGCACGGATCTGATCCGTACGGCCATCCGCAATCAGCTGTCGATTCATGCTCCTGCCGTCAAGGAAACCGTAACGCGCCGTGAGCTTGTACTGGGTCTCCAGCATTTCTCGAAACAAGACCTCGAGGCAGCGTGCGCGGCCCGTCAGCGACTCAGAATTCAGGTGCTGGGACTGGCGAGCATTGCTACAGACGTCTCACCCGAACTTGCGCTGGCAGCGATCGAATCGATTGTGGTTCGAGGCGCGCTCCATGCCTCACCGGCGGTCAAGGCCGCGCTGGCGGATCGGATCCGCTGACGTCCCTGACTCTTTCCCGTTATCGGAAAAAACATGAAACTCAACGAAGGCTTTCTGGACTCGATGAAAGAGGCGTTCGCACTCTTTCGCAGCAACGACCCTGCTGCGGCCGCGGAGATTGTCAAGCGCGCCATGCGCGGCGAGCCGACGGACGTGGCAACCGTGCATGCTGACCCGCATGACAACACGACGACAACGCGCTTCGCCGACCGCCTGCAACCCCGGCATCGCGCCCATACGACGCAAACCGAACCGGACGTGCAGGATTGCGGGCATTTCAGCATGCGGCTCTACGTCAACGCCGCGGGCCAGCGTAACTACAAGGTCTACGTCCCCAGTCAATACCACAGTGATCCCCTGCCCCTCATCGTCATGCTGCACGGTTGCACGCAAGACGCTGACGATTTCGCAGCCGGCACGCGGATGAACGCACTTGCCGAAACGCACGGCTTTATCGTCGCTTATCCGACCCAGCCGCAGCGCGCAAATACCTCGAAATGCTGGAACTGGTTCAGGCCTGCCGATCAGCAGCGCGACCACGGCGAGCCGTCGCTGATCGCGGGCATCACGCGCGAAGTCATGGCAAATTACAACGTCGATCCGAAACGCGTGTTCGTTGCTGGTCTTTCGGCCGGCGGCGCCATGGCGGCGATCGTCGCGCAAGCCTATCCCGATCTGTACGCAGCTGCGGGCGTTCATTCGGGCCTACCCGTCGGATGCGCGCACGACTTGCCGTCCGCGCTCGCGGCGATGCGCGGCGGCAAAGCCCGGTCCAAAGCGCGGAAACCTGGCGGAGCGGACATTCACGACACGCAGGCGTCTCAATGCCCGCTCATCGTTTTTCACGGCGACGCGGATGCGACCGTGCATCCTGCCAACGCCAACGGATTGGTACACGGATTCTCCTCAAGTGATCCGATAGCCGCTCGCCCGTCGGGCGCTAATGGGCAGGCGCGCAAGCATACGGTCCGGCACATGACGTCAAGAGCCGGGGTACATGCCGAACTTTGGATCATCCACGGCGCGCCTCATGCGTGGGCCGGAGGCTCTTCAAGCGGGAGCTATACCGATCCATCCGGCCCCGACGCCAGTGCGGAGATGGTGCGATTTTTTCTCGAGCATCCTCGTCGTCAGTGAGCGTCCAGCGCGCCGCGCTGCTGTATCCGGTGCAAGGAGGGCGCGCAACGGAGGCGCCGGTTGCCATGCTCCTTTCCCGAACGGGCCTGCCAACCAATCTTGCGATCATTGCCGTCGAACTGGCAATCGGTCTGGCGCTCCTTGTCGGTTGAGCGAAAGGGCTTATTCGCGGTGTTGAAGGCGTGTTGCAGGTACTCGGTGTGTCTGCCCTCCTGTTGTCGCCCATCATCATGCGAAGAAGGCACAAACGGAGCAGTCACTTCGTGCGACGAACGAGCGGTTGTGTTGATCGATCGGAGGGCCGGTTACGGGGCGGAGCCGACGCACGAATGTCCGATCGAAAACGCAGGTTAACGGCAGCTCGTGGGCCGTACTGGGCCTTTCGAAGCGCTCCACACACCGGCCATTCAGAGTCGATCACTGCCGCCCACGCGGTTCGACAATGTCCCCAAGCCTCATGCCCGCGTATCCAGACATCGCCGAACCCTCATCAGTACAGGGTTCAGGCGTCTATCCGGACCACCACCTTACCGAAGTGCTGTCCGGACTCAAGATGCCTGTACGCGGCGGGCGCGTCGTCAAAGCCAAAGACGTGATCGACCACCGGCCGGATTTGATGCGCGGACACGAGCCTGACAACCTCGTCGAGCATCGAGCTGCTGCCCACCATGATTCCATGCAACCGCTTGATGCCCCCGATCACCGGCAGGAGTCCAAGCTCCGGTCCACTAAAGCCGCTCACACCACCGATGATCGACACGAGGCCGCCCATTTTCGTCGCGGCTACCGAGCGCGGCAGTGTGTCCCGTCCACCGATCTCCAGCACGATATCCGCGCCTACCCCATCGGTCAGCCGGAGAACCTCGTTCTGCCATTCCGGCTTGGCGCGGTAGTTGATCGTCTCATCGGCGCCGAGTTTCCGCGCGCGTTCCAGTTTTTCATCGCTCGACGACGTGATGATCGTGCGCAGACCCGCCGCGCGCGCCAGCTGCAGCGCGAAGATCGACACCCCGCCTGTGCCGAGCAGCACCACCGTGGAACCGGGTTTCGCGTCGCCGTCCACGAATAGCGCGTTCCATGCGGTGACGCCGACGCACGACAACGTGGAGGCTTCTTCATAACCCAGGTGTGCCGGGATCACCGCAAGAGCCGTTTCGTCGACCAGGAACCGCTCGGCCAGCACGCCGTTGACTTTGGCGCCTGGCGAACTGTCGACTTTCCACGGTGCCGGAGCGCCGTCGATCCAACGCGGGAAATATGTGTTGACCACGCGATCGCCCGATTTGAAGCGGCTCACGTCGCGGCCGGTCTCGACGACTTCGCCCGCGCCATCGCACAGCGGGATCAGCGGCGCATCGCCAATGCCGAGATAGTCACCGCGGGCGAACATCAGGTCCCGATAGTTCAGCGACGCCGCGTGAACCTTGACAACGACCTCGGTCGGCCCCGGCGATCGCATGGTCGCGTCGCTGCGCTTCAGGCCGGAGATACCGGCGCCGGGTTTCAGTTTCCATGCGTTCATAGCAACTCCTCATCGGGTAGAAGCACCTATGTTAGTGTTGCGGGAAAGGACGCATTGACGAGATTTTGACGACTTATCGTCGCCTGGCAGGAAACATAAACCGCGGTATCGGGAGCTCGCACGATGGACGATCGGCTAAGAGGCATTGCGGAGTTTGTGGATGTCGTGGATGCCGGCACCTTCGCCGCAGCGGGCGAACGCCTTGGTGTCACGCGCTCGGCGATCGCGAAGATTGTCGCGAGGCTCGAGCAGCGTCTCGGAGTGAGACTGCTGCAGCGAACCACCCGCCATCTGAGCCTAACCGACGAAGGGCATGCGTACTATGAGCAGTGCCGACGCGTGATGGCCGAACTGGGCGCGGTCGAGGCGACGCTGGAGGCGGGCCGCCGCGATCCGTCCGGGCGGCTACGCATCACCGCGCCGGTGCTATTCGGCAGGCAGTGCGTCGCACCCGTGATGCTGAAGCTGGTCGAGCGGCATCCGTTGCTCGACGTCGAGATGTCGTTCAGCGACCGCGTTTCGGACCTGGTCGAGGACGGCTTCGATATCGCCGTGCGGATTGGACCGCTGCCGGACCATGCAACCCTTGTCGGGCGCCGGCTCGGCGTTCAGCGCATGGGCATTTGCGCGTCACCGGCCTGGCTCGATCGACACGGGCGGCCGTCGGGCCTCGCCGAACTCGGCTCGCACGTCAGCATCGCTTACGGCCGCGGTGGACAGAGCACACCATGGCGAGTGCTCGGCGCAGACGGCCAGGTGCAGGAGTGCCGACTGTCCGCGCGCCTGCGTTATGACGACCTCCAGGCCATCGCCGACGCAGCGGCTGCGGGCGCAGGCCTCGCGTGGTTACCATGCTGGCTCATGGCGCCCTATCTGCGCGACGGCCGGCTGTCGCTCGTGATGGATAGCAACAGCGTGCAGGGCGCCGAGGTTCACGTCATCCGCCCGCAATCGCGACATCTGCCCTCGAAGGTACGCGTCGCAATCGACGCGCTCGTAGACGAGATACCACGAGTGCTTGCCCGGGTCTGAGCCGTAGACCGCATTGAATCTGTCAACGTTGCGACGATAAATGTGTCAATTCGCGTCCTCGCCCATCCGCAACGCGCAAAGGCTTGTGCGGCATGGAGTTCCCGCATGGGAAATAAATGTGCCAACGATCAAGACTGAGATATCGATTTATTCGGTACGCTGCCCCGCCGTTTCGAGGATCGCCGCGACGACCTGTGGACCGTATTCAACCGCGTGCAGGAAAACCTCACGAAGGGCGGGCTGCATGGACGCTCGCGCAGCGGACGCGCCATGTCGACTCGCCCCATCACAGGCATCGACCAGAACGTGAAGCTCAACCGTGCGCTGTGGATGCTTGCTGACGCCATGCACCAGATGAAAGCATAAGCGCCGCACGGAAGGCAACGTCCCCCGCCTCGCTCCATCAGGACTCCTGTTCAGATCGCGTCCTGATGAAATCCGGCAGGACCCGTCTCGGAACCTTCTTTTTAATTTTCTGGAGTCAGTCATGCAATCTCAAGTCGAAACCCCTGCGGCAACCACTGAAGAAACCGTTTCGCCGCTCGAAACCATCTTCGGCAACGAACAGCCGATCGCCACCGTGCCATATTCCAGCCTGCGGGCCCTCGCCGCTCAACGCCCGCACGAAACTGCTCTCGAACATTCCGGCGCTCGCCGCGAGCATCCGGGCAAAGGGTCTGCTGCAAAACTTCGTCGTCCATGAGATGAAGGGATCGCGTGGCAAACAACGCCGGTATGGTGTCTGCGCGGGCCAGCGTCGCAAAGCCGCGCTCGACCTGCTTTACGAGCAGAACCATATCGCGGCGGATTATCCGGTGCCGGTGCGGATCGTCCGCGAAGGCGAAGCCCTCGCCATTTCGCTGGTCGAGAACAGCGAACGCGAAGGACTCGACCCGTTCGACGTGCTGCGCGCGTACCGCATGCTCGCTGAGGAAGGCCGCAGTGCCGATTACATCGCGGCGCTGTTCTCTGCCTCGCCACTCACGGTCAAGCGTCGCATGAGGCTCGCCAACGTGTCGCCCAAACTGCTCGCGCTGCTGCGCGACGACGCAATCACTCTTGATCAGCTTGCTGCGCTCGCCCTCGCAGACGATCACGAAACGCAGGAAAAAATATGGTTCGACGCAAACGAGTGGCAACGTCAGCCGAACTACCTGCGGCAGTCGATCACGCGCGCCGAAATCGACGCGAGCCGTAGTCGTCTCGTACGCTTTGTTGGCCTCGCCGCCTATGAAGCAGCGGGCGGCTACGTGCGTCGCGACCTGTTCAGCGACGACGAGAACGCCGGTTACATCGCCGATGCGGAACTGCTGCAGAAGCTCGTCGCGCAAAAGCTCGACGCTGCTGCAGCCGAAGTCCAGGCCGAAGGATGGGGCTGGACGGAAACGCGAGTCGAACGCGATTTTGCCGAACTGAACCGCCACGGCAGGCTGCGCCCGGTGCAGCGCCAATACACCGACGACGACCAGCGCGAAATGGCCGCCTTCACCGCGCAGCACGACGAACTGGCTGAAAAGATCGAAGCACTGTCGGAGGGCGACGAAGATGCCTACGAGGAAGCCGACCGGCTCAACGACGAAATGGAGCAGGTCAATGCCGCGATCATCGCACTCGAAAGCCGCACGCTCGTATGGGACGCGCAGCAGATGGCCGAAGCGGGTGCATTAGTGATCGTCGGGCCGCAGGGCGAACTCGTCATCGAACGCGGCCTCGTGCGACGCGAGAATAGCGCCGCGCTCGACGCGGCAGGCGCGACCGTAACTGGCATCGCCACAGCCGAAGGCCCAGATACCGTATGTGCCAAGGCTCCGAAGGTCAAACCCGTCCACTGCGCGAAACTCTGCCAGCGGCTCACGGCACACCGCACCGCTGCCGTCCACGCGGAACTGGTCGCACAGCCCGCCGTGGCGCTCGCCGCCCTGCTGCACTACCTGGTCCCGAAGGCGCTGCCCGAGCACTACGGGCACGCGTCCTCACGCAGCTATTTCGCACTATCCGGCGAGAACAACCACGACAGCCTGCTGCGTGCTGCCGACGACCTGTCCGCCAGCCCCGCATGGAATGCCATCGAAACGCAGCGGGCGCGCTGGATTGCGGAACTGCCCGCAGAGCGGAGCGACCTCCTGCCGTGGCTGATCGAACAGGATTCCCGCACGACGCTGCTCGACCTGCTCGCGTTCTGCACCGGCACCCTGCTCGACGGAATCGTGGCCGAGGAAAAGCCGCTTGCGATCAACACGCTCGCAAGTGCGCTGAACCTCGACATGACCCGGTACTGGACAGCGACGCGTGCGACGTATTTCGATCATGTCAGCAAGGCGCGTATCGCGGAAGTCGTGTCCGCCGCCCCGCCGGATTCGTCCGTTTCCTTCCGCACGGCGCATCGCGTATCTCAGGGAATTGACCGATACAGCGCTGCCTTTGCAGCCTCCTCGATCAGTTCACTGAGCGAGTATCCTTTCTCCCGCGCTGTGCCGATCTGTTTCTGGATGGATTTAACGCCGTCGCTTACCTTGAGCGGCTGATCGCCTGTCGCTTTTTCAGGCAGCGCATCCAGCCTGCGTCCGAGCGCCTCCCACTGCCCTCGCGTGAAACTCCTGACAACCGGCATGACTGGCTCCGACGCACGACCTTGATCGCATCTTGAACAGGCGTTAATACGTCGTCAACACCCACCGCTGGTGCTTCCGGCGTGGCTGGAATACAGCGGAATCCAGACGAACAGGACGGAACAAAAAATATTTTTCTGCTGTTGTTCGACGTCCCGTCCACGCACACGGAATTACGCGCATGCATCACGCATGCACGCGGACTTCAACGGCGGCGAGCACCGTAACCCGTGGATTCACGCTGCAAGACAACCGAGGCGCATTTGAAGCCACTGGTAGACGCACTCGGCACGCCTCTGCCTCACTTCGCAGTCGCCACGCCTGCACACTCGACTTGTACGGATAGTTACTGTCGTGCGAGAGGAACCCGAACGTTTAACACCACCTGGCTTGCATCACGTAACACGTCGCACACATTCGACGTCACCCCATTGTCGACATTCTTTTTCCGGGCATTACATCTCGAGCGCGCAGCACTCGCAGATCAGACGCACGCCGCGCGCTTCGTTGCATCACGACCGCGAAGTGGCAACGCACGGCAGTTACACGGACGCGTATTCCGGTTGTACACGGCTTGCATCTCGCGCACACCGAAGTTACGCTCGACACCAACAACAACTTGAAAATCGGTGACGGCAGGATAGGCTATCGCCGGTTTTGGGCGCCCAAGGACCCATGCTTTGAAGAACTCGATTAGTTGCTGATGCGATGCCTACTTTCGAATACAACTTTGCCAGACATCCTGACCGTGGAGGTGAAATGATCGCTTGGCGATGAAACGCAAACAGCATTCCGTGGAGCAGATCGTGTGGCAGCACGCAAACAGGTTTTAAATGATGCGGGAAAAGAAAACCCGCATGGCAGATTTTCAGTGCTCCCACCTGGACCTATCGAATCAGTGTAGATGGGTCTCGGACAAACGCTGTATGTTTCATTCGGGTCGTGAGCCCCTGTGCCTTACGAACACTGCTAGACGGAATTCAAAAGTAACTCACATGCTCGAAGGCTCACAAGCGGGGCGCGAGTCGAACATATCGCCCATCCACGAACTCGGACTCGCAAGAGAAGTTCGTGTAAGCCCGCAATGGCGGGGACCACCGAGACACTGCCGCAAACGTTCCTCATGTTAACCATTTCCCTTTTGTCATCGGCTGCGCAATGCGTCACTAAGGCAGTATTTCCCGTAGACCAGGCAGTGGAACGCTCCTCCATGCGGCGGTACGTTTTCAGCGAAAATGTCCGTCGTAGCCCGCGTCGTGTTCGTACCGGCTGACGGCGGGTTTTGATCAATGGACTGGAACGCCACGACGAGGACCAGAGCGAAAACCATGAATATGGGTTTAATGTGCTTTTTCATCATCGAAACCTGATGCAGTAGTCTGGAGCGCCTCGGCAAGGTCCGGTCGGGCGGCGCCTATTGCTTCAGACACAGACGTGACAATTCAGCGGAAGCGGAAATTAATCCGCAAATGGTCTCCTGCAGGTCGAAGGCGCGTCATGTGCCCGCCTGGTTACGCTTGCACGGAATAGACGGCCCGCGCTCCAGAGAAGGGGCAGACTTGCATCCGCCCGATCCACGTTAATGGATAGCCGTCTGCACGACCTTTACGATGACGAGCCCTACCGCGACGACAAGGTAGGTACGCAGCACGCCCATCCACACGCGTGTCGACAACGTCAGGTGCTGCGGCGCCTGCAGGTCTTCGAGCGGTGGCATGCGCCACGTGTTGCGCAACTCCTTCAGGGCTGGCTTGCTGACCGGAGCCGCATCGCGGCCGACGGTTCCACCGCGCAACTTGCGCGAGAGTTCCACCACCGCGTACAAGGCAGTGGCAAGCCCGCATCCGCCCGCGAGAATCTTGATGATGGCCGCACCGCTGATGTCCGGATATACGGTGGCGGCCGTCAGGATGATCGACAGGACGACGAGCACGGCGATGACGGCGCCCGTGAACACGTTCAGTTTCTTCGAATTCACCCACGGGCCGAGCACCGCCTTGTCATTGCACAACAGCAGCAGGAACACGGTTGCGCTCGGCAGCAGCACGCCAGCCAGCGTTTGCACAGCCTCGGTCAAGAGGCCAAGCGGGCTGCCGGGTATCAGCACGAGGGCAGCCGCGAGCGCGATGATGCCGAAGTAGACGAGATAGAAGCCCTTCGCGTCGAGCACGCTGCGGTGCAGTGAGTGCTTGACCTTGAAGACATCGCCAACCGCATAGGCCGTCGAGAGCGAGACAGCGGCAGCGCCGATGATCGACGCGTCGAGCAGCGCCACGGCGAAGATCGTGGCCGACGTCTGTCCAACGTATTTGTGCAGACCCGCAATCACGCCACCCGCGTCGCTGAAGTTGCCGAACTCAGGCTTGCCGTCAAAGAGCGCGGCGGTGAAGGCCATCATCGCCACTGCGCCGACGATCACGAACGCGATACCGATCCAGAGGTCTGCCTTTTCGTATTTCATGAAGCGCGGGGTGATGCGCTTGTCGATCACATAGCTCTGCTGGAAGAACAGTTGCCACGGCGCGACGGTCGTGCCGACAATGCCGATGACAAGCAGCATCACGTCGGAGAGCTTCGAATTCGCCGGCCAGGTCGGCACGAAGAAATCACGCGCGATGACGCCGACAGGCGGGTGGATCGAAACGAGCACCGGGATCAGCAGGAGGCTCAACAGGCACAGGACAATCGCGAAGCGTTCGAAGCGCCGGAAGTCTCCCGTACTGACCGCCGCCATCGTTAGAACCGCGGCGATGCAGACCCCGAGAACTTTCGAAACACCGAGAAAGTCGAGCGCAAACGTAATGCCGATGAACTCGGTGACGATCGTAAGCGCATTGAGCAGGAAAAGATCGATGACGCTGAAGGCGCCCCAAAACTTGCCGAAGCGTTCAAAGATGAGGCGTGCGTGACCGACGCCCGTCACGGCGCCCAGGCGCAGGACCATTTCCTGGTTCACGTAGAGAACCGGGATCAGCAGCGCGAGCGTCCAGAGCAGCGACGTGCCGTAGTTCTGCCCAGCCTGCGTATAGGTGCCGAAGGCGCCGGCGTCGTTATCGCCCACCATGACAATGAGACCGGGTCCAAGGATGGCGAGCAGCGTGCGCAGGCGCGCCATCCAGTTGCTACGACGGGCGGTGTCGTGGCGGGCGATCGTGCCGAGGGCGCCTTTGATATCGCCCACGTGCGCGTCGTCGAGCACGG
Source organism: Paraburkholderia sp. BR10954 (assembly GCF_040965775.1). Classification (NCBI taxonomy): domain Bacteria; kingdom Pseudomonadati; phylum Pseudomonadota; class Betaproteobacteria; order Burkholderiales; family Burkholderiaceae; genus Paraburkholderia; species Paraburkholderia sp. BR10954. Next base: position 329,821 of record NZ_JBFRCK010000001.1, on the reverse strand, counting down.
CACTCCGACGTTGGGTGATGTTTGCAGGAGTGGTGGACATTTGTATTTATTCCTTAGCGGTACTTTTTGAACTGAATGATGGAGGCGTGGCACTGCCCTGCCGACTGCTTGTGCTGAAGCAGCGCGGAAGTCGGCCACGCCAGGCCGTGTCAGCGAGCGAGCTGTTTGATTGCCGCCCAGATTGCAGCGACCACGCCGGGCGATGCGTGGGAACAGGTATCGAGCTCAAGCATGCCGTTGTAGTGCGTGCGAGCTTCTTCGACGTGCGGGAGTTGTGAAACGAGCAGAGCGAAATGCATGGTGATTCCTCCAGATGCCTGAAACGTGGCGCCATCGATCAGGCCTGCCTTCGTTTCGCTTCACGCGGGGCGAAATGCCCGGGCGTGTGGGAGGAACGTGTGCGGACTGATGTCAGGCAAAGCGGGCCGCGTCTTGTGGGAACGCAGCGCAAGTCGTGCAGGGACAAGGCTCAGGGTCGGGCATTGTGAACTCCTCTGTTGTCAGCTTCCGAGTCAAACTTGACGGACGTGTTTGACCGCACGCTGGATCCCGCACGTATTGCGTGCGCGGAAACGGCGTGAACGTGCGGCAGCGCGAGCCAATGGCTCGACGTGCCGGGTCGCGTAGACGAATGCGCGTTACAACGCACGCGTCAATGACGACGGCCAATCGATGTGATGCGCGGGGAGAACTGCGGAAGCTACTGCGGCGCGCACCGTCTGCCTGCTGGCAGGACGGCGGCTAAGGAAGGATCCAGGCGGGCGTCGTGCCGGTCAGGCAGAAAAACTATTCGAAGGTCGACAACTACAACTGTCCAAGGCATCTGCCCCTTTCGTGGAAACAGGCGAATTCTAGTGACGACGCGCGAGCCGAGTCAACGACTATTTCAAAGATTTTTCTTTCGAATCCGTTACTTCCATTAGACGCAATTCATTTGCATCCCATTTTTGTTATGCACTCCACAACGGATCCATTGAGCGTGAGTATAAGAACGATCACAGCATTGACAGCCGATGTCTCCTCGCTCTGACCTCACGCCTAAGCCAGCCTGCGCCGCCGCATCGCTGTTGGTGGCGTTGGGCACCAGCATCACCGCTCGGGCCTACGCGCACTCGGAGTCAGCCGCGCCCACATCGGCGGACCACGGCTCTGCCGCAACCACGAACACCAATACAAACGTCGCTCCGGACGGGGCCGTCGCGGTTTTGTCGTGTTGAGAATCGAAGGCGAGAGAGGTCGATATGCAGAGTAGTGCTTATCTTGCGAGATCGTAGAATCGAGCGGCGGCCGACGGGAGGGTTCCGCGAGAACACTGCATCTGCCCTTTGGCTATCATATGCATCAGCTCGAATCCGGCCAGCAATATCCGCGCACAGCGAAAAGTCTTGAACCCCAGCATGGGCCGCGTGCGTAGCTTGATTGGCCGATGGTCCGGCTCGACCACGTTGTTGAGATATTTGGACTGGCGGATCTTGATGGGAACTTCACGACCGTGGCCTATCCGCTGAGCCTGCGTGATCTTGAGGAGATGATGGCTGAGCGCGGCGTCTCGGTGGATCATTCGACCGTGCACCGCTGGGCCATCAAGCGGCTGCCGGTACCCGAGGAAGCGTTTCGCCTGCGTAAGCGTGTCTGCGAGGATGGACAGGCACCGCGAACTGAAAGATCGCGCCATGGAATACGTTTGCACTTGCCCACGGCCGGCCGGCTGGTATGCCGATCCAGGCGGCCGTTTTACTCCTGGCGGGCGTACTGCAGGAACGCGCTCACCACACGCAAGCGCTCGTGCCGGCGGTGCAGCAGCGCGATCTCCGACGGGATCGGCTTGCCTGCGAGCGGACGGTAGATCACGCCAGGCAGCGAAACGCAATCGCACAGCGTACCTGGCACGATGGCTACTGTGCCGCCAAGCGAAACGCTCGCGAGCACCGCGACCAGCGGGCCGGGTCGCTGCACGATTAGCGGAGAAAAACGCCCACGTCTCGCGACCTCCATCGTGCCGAACTCCTGCTCGGGCACCACGAACTGCGCATCGCGCAGTTGTTTCGGTGTGATCGCACTCTGCGCAGCGAGCGCGGAATCCTCCGGCAGCGCGACCACGAACTCGTCCTGATACACGCCAGTGGCTTGCAACTCTTCCGGGTAAGCCATTGGCGGCCTGACATAGGCGGCGTCGAGCTGACGGTCGACGAGCCGCATCGGGATCTCATCCATCGGCGCCTCCTGCAACCGCACCTGGATTCGCGGATGCAATCGCCGGAATTCCGTCACTGTCTTGCGCATCACGCCGGCGTAGGCAGCCGATGCGACGTACCCGATCCGCACCTCTCCCAACTGCCCGCGCTCGGCGAGTACCCCAAGTTTGCGGGCTTGTTCGAGTTGCTCTAGTACCGCGGCGGCTTCCGGAACATAAGCTTCGCCAGCAGCGGTCAGCGACACAGAGCGCCGGGTCCGGTGAAACAGTCGGAACTGCAGCAGGCGCTCCGCATCCTGGATCTGCTTCGTCAGGGACGGCGGCGCGAGCCCCAATTCGTCGGCGGCCCGTGCGAAATGCTGACGCTTCGCGACGGCGAGAATACAGCGCAGATGACGCAATTCGAGTTCCACTTTTATTCATCCAGAAATGAATGAATATGATTCTATCTGCTATCGATTAGCAATGTGGCCGGCGCTAACATGTCGTTCGTCTCAACCTTGAAACAAACGCTTATGTCGAAGGAAGCTGGTATGAGCACGACTGCAATCGTGACGGCACCCGGGGCAGCGGCAATCGCAGCGAAGGGCTCCGTCGTGCCGCCGCGTTCGGCCGGGTCCGTGCTCGCGACGGCCGCTGCGACGTGTGCGTTGATCGTGCTCGACACGAATGTCGTCGCGGTGTCGCTGCCCTCGATCGCCCGTTCATTCCACGCGGGATTCGCGGACGTCGAATGGGTCGTCAGTGCGTACATGGTGTCGTTCGCGTCGTGCCTGCTGCCGATGGGCGGACTTGCGGACCGCTATGGCCGAAAGAACACGATGCTGCTCGGCCTACTCATGTTCGCGATCGCGTCGCTTGGCTGCGGACTCGCACCCAGCGTCATGTTCCTTAACTTCTCTCGCGTCGCGAAGGGTTTCGGCGCGGCGATGCTGCTGACGTCGGCGCTGGCCGTGATCGCGCACGCATTCCCCGCCCCGCGGGAACGGGTGCGAGCGTGGGCGATCTGGGGGATGACGATGGGGATCGCGACGACTATCGCACCGCTCATCGGTGGCTTGATCGCCCAATGGGTCGGCTGGCGCTGGATCTTCCTGCTAAACCTGCCGGTGTGTGTCGTGCTGATCTTCTGCACACGGCGCGTGGTGACCAACTCGCGCAATCCGCACGCAAGACGCATCGACTTTGCCGGTAGCCTGTTCTTCGGCATTGGCCTCGCGTGTGGAATCTGGGCGCTGATCGGCGCCCAGGACGATGGCTGGCGTAGCGCGGCGACCGAAGCGCGCCTTGCCGGATGCGTATTGCTGCTTGCCGGTTTTGTCGCGATTGAGCGGCGTGTCGGGAATGCGGTCATCGATCTCGCGCTGTTCAGGCAAGCACGCTTCGTCGCAGCGGTGCTGGGGATGTTTGGCTACGCCGCGTGCGCTCAGGTGATGATGACGTTCCTGCCGCTCTACCTGCAGAATGCGTTCGGATGGACGCCGATTTGTGCGGGCTTGGGAATGCTGCCGTTCGCGCTGTCGATGATCGTCGGCCCCTGGCTCGGCGCACGAATTGGACGGCACGCGACGGGTCCGACGTCGATACTGTCTGCCGGGCTTGCCCTTGTCGGTGTCGGCAATCTGCTGACCGCCATCGCCGTGAAATCGGGCGCGTACAGCTGGGTGGCGTTCGGGATGATCGTGACCGGCCTGGGTGCCGGCGTGTTGAACGGCGACACACAGAAGGCGATCATGGCGTGCGTTCCGCCAAGTCGGAGCGGGATGGCTTCCGGGATCAGTACGACCACCCGCTTCACGGCGATCGTCACATCCATCGGCGTCCTTGGAGCCGTGCTCGCATCGCGCGCCCGATCCGCAATCGACGCGGCAATGACGTGTCATACATCGGGCAAAGCCTGCGTGGACGCTCAATTCATGTCGGACCTGCTCGCCGGCGATATTAGCCACGCCCTCGCCCGTCTCGCGCCGGACCTCCAACCAGCGATGAGATCCATCGCCCCGGCCGGTTTCGCGAGCGGGTTTGCATCGGCACTGAGTGTTGCAGGCGTTCTTGCTCTCTCGATTTCGGTCGCAATCTGGTTACTCGCCGGTCGGCGTCGGCCCGCATGATGCGCAATTCCGGGCAAACGCAGAGGGAATAGTCGACGATGCAAACGGCACACAGCCTGACGAAGATCCTTGTCTGCAAAGTCGTTTTGCAGCGGACAGCTTTGCAGGATCGGCAGATGAGAATCTCCATCGTGTGGTCGGGAAGCAGTCCCTATAGCCAAAAAAATCTCTGCTCTATTGACTGCAGTCAATAGGCTCAAAACCACCGCGCTTTACGCGCAGGTGGCCACCGACCTGTTGCACGAAGTCGCCAGTCCGCTGGAACGCCTGCCCGCCAGATTTCCCAGCGCACTGCAAGCCGGCTTGGGCCGAACCTTTGGCTCCGGACCGCCCCGTCAGATGCCTTGGTGGCTCGACGGGCGGCTGGAGCCGGGCGGCCGCCCCCGGTCTGCTCGCCGACGAGGGAATCCGACGGGGATGTGCCGGCTGGAGACCGACCCGCAGGTTGACGCAATAGTCGAGTGTTGTCACTGCCGTGTTTTCGCAGTCGGGGCTGGACCGGACTTCTGGAATTTGGCCCGGAGACGTTAATGTCAAACCGTCGCATAACTCAATTATGTAAATTGTCACTGCACCAATCCGCATACAAGAAAATAATCCGGATGAATCCGGGCAGGAAAGACATATCCTGAGCACCGTCGTGCAGCATGGGCATACGTAAATTCGACTCCGTCCACTTCCATGGAAATTGTCTCTCTCATCCTTCATTCAAAGCTCGGTACGACGAAGCGACAAGCACAGGGCGCGTGATCAATCGCTAACGCGCGAATACGTCTTCCAAATGCTCGCGAGCGCTTCTGGCCGCTCGGAAGCGTTGCGAATCCGCGAGTGGACTTGCCATTGCAAACCCCGCATGCAGCCAGACCCGACAGTGTCCGAGAATGCGGTGAAAGCACATGGCGCCCGCGCCAAAGAAACCGCGCTCCGACCTGGCAAGCTTTTCGCTGCGTTGCAAACAATCGCAGTCTCCCTATGTGACCGAGCATCCACTGCCCGAGATAGCTCACCTCTGATACGATCGATGAATCGTTTGGAATGACTGCGGAAGTCGCCAGACGCGGAGGCGCTATGCCACGTGTTCTCTCGCGCGGAAGTGCCTTTGCGCTTCTGCTACCATTCGAATCATCGGTCATACGGCATGACCCGAACAAATGTCTGCGGACCACCGTCGCATGGAACGATGCGGCAGCGTGGCGCTAAGGCGAACCGTTCTGGCGACGTTGCGCTGCCCAAAAAAGCGGAATCTATTCGAACACTGAGCGGGCAAGTCACTCGCGCAGGCGATGCCGTCTATCGCCCTCGTATTGCGGTACCCGCGCTGCACAACACGGAAGCCATGACTTTCGCCTCCGTCATGAAAGCGATTCCTCCAGAGCATGTCATCTGAGCCTCGGTCCCACTTGATTGCAGATAGCAGCCAGGTCTTATGGGAGGATGGCGAGCGAATCTTTTCGCGCGCATCGCGCCTGAGCCCGGATGGCGCGCCGACTTCGGTCATGGAGTTGCGGCCTTTAGCTACAGGCTGCACACCCGCGAGCCTCGAACGCCTGGCGCACGAATACCATCTGAAGGAAGAGCTTTCCGGCGATTGGGCCGTACGGCCGCTCGAACTCGTGTCGGAGGGCAGTCAGACCGTGCTGGTGCTCGAGGATTCGGGCGCCGTTCCGCTCGACCGGCTGATAGGCACTCCCATTCCACTGGAACGCTTCCTGCAGCTCGCCATTGACATCGTCACTGCTTTGGGCAAGGCCCATCAGCGCGGCCTCATCCACAAGGACATCAAGCCGGCGCATATCCTGGTGAACGACGCAACGGGCGAGGTTAGGCTCACCGGCTTCGGCATCGCCTCGCGACTTCCGCGCGAACGCCAGAGCCCGGAACATCCTGAATTGATCGCGGGAACCCTCGCGTACATGGCGCCCGAGCAGACCGGCCGGATGAACCGGTCGATCGATTCGCGCAGCGATCTCTACGCGGTCGGGGTCACGTTATACGAGATGTTGACCGGGACCCTTCCTTTCACTGCGCTGGATCCTCTGGAATGGGTGCACTGCCACATCGCGCGACAGCCCGCTGCGCCGCATGAGCGCGTCTCAGGCATCCCTGCCCCGCTCTCGGCCATCGTGATGAAACTGCTGTCGAAACCCGCCGAGGATCGCTATCAAACCGCAGCCGGCCTGGAGTGGGATCTCCGAAAATGCCTGGCTGAATGGCAAGCCGCTCACCGAATCGATCCTTTCCCGCTCGGAACGCACGATACGACGCGACAGCTTTTGATCCCCGAAAAGCTCTATGGGCGCCGCAGTGAAATCGCGACGCTTCTGGATGCGTTCGAGCGCGTCGCGGGGCAAGGCACGCGGGAGCTGGTCCTCGTATCCGGCTACTCGGGAATTGGAAAATCCTCCGTCGTCAATGAGTTGCACAAGGTGATCGTGCTGCCCCGGGGTATCTTCATCTCGGGAAAATTCGACCTGCGCCTGAAAGACATCCCATACTCCACATTGGCCCAGGCATTTGCCGAACTGATCCGACAAATCATGAACGGCCAGGATGCCGAAATTGCTCGCTGGCGCGACGCGATCGCAGAAGCCGTTGGCCAACACGGGGGATTGCTGACCGATCTGATTCCCGAACTCGCGAGCTTGATCGGGCTGCAGCCTCCCGTTCCCGTACTCTCGCCACTGGAAACCCAGTTGAGATTTCAATCCGTCTTTCAAAAGTTTGTTGGCGTGTTCGCGCGCGCCGAGCATCCGCTTGTGATTTTCCTGGACGATCTACAGTGGCTCGATCCGGCGACATTAACGGTGGTCGAATATCTGATCACGCATACTGACACGCATCACTTGCTATTGATCGGCGCGTATCGCGACAACGAAGTCGCGCCCGGGCATCCGCTGATGGATATGCTCCGTTCAATTCGCGAGACCGGGACGAAGGTGCATGAGATCGTACTCGGCCCGCTATCGCCGGAGGACTTCGGCGAACTGCTTTGCGACGCTTTCCGATGTACGCGCGAGAAGGCTTTGCCTCTAGCCAGACTGGTACACCGGAAAAGCGGCGGCAACCCATTCTTCGCGGGCCAGCTATTGACCAATCTCGTTGAGGAAGGCCTTCTCGAGTTCGAGCCAGATTCAGCCTCGTGGCGGTGGAATCTCGAACACATCGACGCGAAGGGCTTCACCGAAAACGTCGTAGAGCTGATGATCCGCAGACTGCAGAGACTCTCGCCTCGTGCACAGGACGCGTTGAAGATGCTGGCGTGCCTCGGCAGCCAGGCCGACTTCGGCACCCTGGCGAACGTCTGGGGCGGCTCCGAGGCCACAGTCCATGCGGATTTCCTCGATGCCGTCCGGGCCGGCGCGATCGTTTCCATGGACCGCAGCTTCAAGTTTCTCCATGACCGCGTGCAAGAGGCCGCATATGCACTGATCCCTGCCGAGTCCCGCGCAGAGCATCACTTGCGCATTGGCCGCCTGCTTTTGTCGAAGCTCGATGACACGGACATTGCGACCAGGATATTCGATCTCGTGAACCAGTTGAATCATGGATCCGAGCTGATGATCGAACGGTCAGAACGACATCGCGCAGCGACCCTCAACCTCAATGCCGCGAAGAAGGCGAAGGCCTCGACCGCGTATCGTTCGGCTTGCAATTATCTCGCGGCCGCTGCGTCGCTGCTTTCGCAGCAAGGGTGGGACGACTGTTACGAGTTGACCTTCAGCGTCTGGTTCGAACGGGCCGAATGCGAGTTTCTACTCTCCCATTTCAGCGAAGCCACCCGATGGATCGATGACATATTGCTTCGAGCGCGATCGAAAATCCACCGCGCCGAGGCCTACCGGCTCAGGATGGTCCTGCAGCTGGTGAATGCCGACAACGCGTCCGCAGTCAGAACCGCTCGCGAATGTCTGGAAATGTTCGGCATCGACTTGCCAGATCATCCTACGGATGACGAATTATCCGCAGAGTACGATGCCGTCTTCATGCGCCTCGGCGCGCGCCCGATCGAAAGCCTCCTTGACCTCCCGATGATGGAAGACCCCGAGATGCGGGAGGTCATGCAGATCTACCATATGCTAGGGCAGACCGCCTATTTCACCGATATGAACCTCGCCCAGACGATCGCCTGCCGAATGGTCGTCGTGACGCTGCAATACGGCACGACCGAATCGGCTGTCATCGCCTATTCGTTCATCTCCATTCTTCTAGGTCCATTCTTCCACCGATACCGGGACGGCGAGGCGTTCGCCCGGTTGTCGGTCGCCGTGGCGGAGAAACATAGTTTCGCAGCTCAACAAGTGGCCGCGCACTTTTTCTTGCAAATGGCGGTTCTCTGGACGCAACCGATCGAGGTCGCATTAGGGTGCGTCGATACTGCCATGCGATATGCGCAAGAAACAGGCGAAGTCATCTATGCCAGCTTCAGCCTCGAACATCGGCTGACGGACCTTCTGGCACGCGGCTATCGCCTCGATGAGGCGTGGCTCGATTCGATCAACGCAATCGAGTTCGTGAAACGAATCCACTTCCGTCACGTGCACGATATCCTGTCCAGCATCCAACATTTCATCCAGAGGCTTCGCGGGCGCACCCGCGACCCGGCGGTGATGGAGGACGCCGCGATCGATGCTCAGATCACGGAAGGCGGCATTGCCGTGGTCAACTGCTTCCACTGGATTTTGCAGATCCAGCGCCACTACCTGATGGGCGACCCTGAGAAGGCACTCGCGTGCGCCGCCAGGGCCAGCCCACTGCTTTGGTCCGGACGCTGCCACATCCAGTTCGCGAACTACTGCCTCTATCATTCGCTCGCGCTCGCCGCGGTTCACGGCTCCGCATCAGCTGATCGACAAGCGCAGATCAAGGCCGACATCACCGCAAATATCGAGGCGTTCGCAAGATGGGCGAAAAGCTGCCCGGTCACGTTTGCGCACAAGCATCTGCTGCTGCGCGCCGAACTGGCCCGTCTGAACGGGCACGCAATGCAGGCCATGCGGTTCTATGAGCATGCAGCCCGCTCGGCAGGCGAGCAGGGATTCGTCCAGGATCAGGCACTGGCCAACGAGCTCGCTGCGCAATGCTGCTTTGCCGCTGGCCTCGAACGCGCCGCGTACGCTTATTTGCGTGAGGCGCGGGACTGCTATTCGCAATGGGGCGCGCACGGCAAGGTCGAACAACTGGATCGGCTCTACCCTTTGAGCAAACCCGAAGCCGCGCCTGTCTCACGCGTGACCATCGAGGAACGCGGCGAGCAACTGGATCTCGCGACCATCGTGAAGACGGCTCAGGCAATCTCAGGCGAAATGGTGTTCGAAAACCTGATCAAGTCCTTGATGACGACCGCAATCGAGCATGCTGGCGCCGAACGCGGTCTGTTGATCCTTCCACAGGGCGCCCTGCAGCGAGTCGAGGCCGAAGCCACCATTCAAGGTGGCCGGGTCTTCGTGCAATTGCCCCGACAGCCACCGAGACCGGTGGCGTTGCCGGACTCGCTCTTGCGCTACGTCGCAAGCACGCGTGAACCCGTCATCATTGACGATGCCGCAGCCGAAAACCGATTCTCCAGCGACCCCTATATCCGCCAGAAATGCGCTCGCTCCGTCCTTTGTCTGCCGTTGCTCAAGCAGGCCGGGCTGATCGGTGTGCTCTACCTCGAGAACAACCTCGCGCCCGGCGTATTCGCTCCGAAGCGCATCGCCCTGCTGAAGCTGCTCGCCTCGCAGGCGGCGATCGCATTGGAAAACGCGCGCCTGTACCGCGACCTTGCAGAACGTGAAGCGAAAATCCGGCGCCTCGTCGATTCCAACATCGTCGGGATTCTGATCGGGGATCTCGAAGGTCGGATCCTCGAAGCCAATGACGCGTTCCTTCGTATGTTGGGATACGGCCATGACGATCTGCTGGTGGGGCGTCTGAGATGGAGGGACCTGACGCCGCCTGAGTGGCTCGAGCGCAGCGGTGTTGAATGGGAGAAGCTGGAGAAGACAGGGATATTGCAGCCTTACGAAAAAGAGTACTTCAGGAAGGATGGCAGCCGCGTGCCGGTGCTGGTCGGCATTGCCATGCTTGGCGAGACCGCGACTCAAGCTATCGCGTTTGTGCTCGATCTGAGCGAGCTCAAACGGGCGGAAGCTCAGGCGCGCCAGATGCAGCTCGAGCTCGCGCATGCGAACCGCGTCACTGCCATTGGGCAACTCGCAGCGTCGATCAGCCACGAAATGAAGCAGCCGATTGCTGCGACGACCGTCAATGCGTCGACAGGTCTGCGCTTCCTGGGTCTCGACCCACCCAATGTCGAGGAGGCCCGCCTGGCGTTCGAGCGTATCGTCCGTGACGCGAGGCGTGCAGGCGAGGTGATAAAGCGTATTCATGGCCTCGTCGCCAAGGCCCCTATGAGCACCGAGATCTTGCAGATCAACGAGGCGATTCGCGAGGTGATGGCGCTTACGTCCGGCGAGGCGAACCGGAACGGCGTTTCCGTGCGGCCGCGGCTTGCGGAGGATTTACCGCCGATCAAGGGCGATCGGGTGCAAATCCAGCAGGTGATGCTGAACCTCATCATCAACGCCATTGATGCAATGAGTACGGTTGACAAAGGGCCGCGCGAATTGACGATCGACACCGCGGTGACCGAGCCAGGCGTCGTCCGTGTGGCCGTGCGCGACTCCGGCCCGGGTATCGCCCCGGAGAACATCGAGCGCCTCTTCGAGCCGTTTTATACGACCAAGGCCAGCGGAATGGGCATGGGGCTGTCAATCTCCAATTCGATCGTCGAGGCACATGGCGGCCGCCTGTGGGCGAGCAACGACGCCGAGCGCGGTGCGATCTTTCAATTCACGTTGCCCATCGATCCCGCCGTTTCAGCGTAAGCCGGCCCAAACCGATACCAAGGTATATTGACTCCCGGTTCTCAAAAGCCGATCGTTGTAGCGTGAGGCACGCTGTAGAAAGGGATCGCGATGGAAAACGAACTCAGTCGTACTGTCGATGCGCTCCCCGGGTTGGTCTGGACAGCGTTTCCCGACGGCCGCATCGAGTTCGTCAATCGACGCTGGTGCGAATATACGGGGCTTTCCGTCGAGCAAGCGTCGGGCGAAGGCTGGCAGACGGCGTTCCATCCCGATGATCAGCCGGGGCTAATCGAAGCCTGGCGAGCCGTCCTCGCCTCCGGCGAACCGGGCGAGGCGGAAGCGCGCATGCGTCGCTTCGATGGCACGTATCGCTGGTTCGCATGCCGAGCCGGTCCGATTACCGATGCTGGCGGTCAAGCCGTAAAGTGGTGCGGAATCAACTCGGACATAGAGGACCGTAAGCAAACCGAAGCTGCGCTGCGCGCGCAAGAACAGCGCTTCGAGCTGATCGTCGATGGCCTCCCCACCCGCGTCATTCTTTTTTCGCGCGACGGTGACGTTTTCCATGCCAACCGTCATACGCTGGAATCTTCCGGCTCGACCCTCGAAGAGTTGCGGGGGTGGAAGACCAACGGCCTGACCTACCCCGATGACCGGGCGGCGGTGATCGCCCGATTCCGTGCGTCGATCGTCACCGGCGAGCCCTATGATGCGGAGTCGCGCCATCGCCGTGCCGATGGCGTCTACCGATGGTTCCGCGTGCAAGGCTTTCCGTTGCGCGATAACGAGGGCCGAATCGCTCTCTGGTATTTCCTTCAGACGGATATCGATGACCGCAAGCGTGCCGAGGCGCTGCTCGAGGGCGAAAATCGCCTGCTGGAGATGATCGCGACAGGGCAGCCTCTGCCGAACGTTCTCAACGACCTATGCCGACTGGTCGAAGAGATCGCAGCCGACTGCGTCTGCAGAGTCACCTTTCGGGAGACACACGACGCCGCGTGCCTGCATTTGGGGTCTCCCGGTCTCCCGAAGCGCTTTCTCCCTCCTGCCGGTACGCGTGCCACCTCCGATGACTCCGGCCCGCTGGGCATGGCGGTGTCCCTCAAGGCGCAGGTGATCGTGCCCGATGTCGCGTCGGACGCGCGCTGGACCAAGGCGTGGCGCGAGCGCAGCCTCGCGCATGGATTGCGTTCCTGCTGGGCGACGCCGATCCTGTCGCGTACCGACGAAGTGCTGGGAACGTTCACGCTGTTTCGCTCTACTCCCGGCGATCCCACGTCTATCCAGCGCGAACTGATCGCACAGTTCACGCACATCGCGAGCATCGCCATCGAGCGGGCACATAGCATCGCCGCGCGTCAGGAGGCGGATGAGCGCTTACGCCAAAGCGCGGCGCTGATGGCCAAAGTGGAGCAGCTCAGTTCGAGCGGCAGCTTCTGCTGGCACCTTGAAACCGGCGCGTTCACATGGTCAGATCAGCTTTATCGCATCTTCGGGATCGAACCGGGGGTGCCGATTACGATAGACACGATCGCCACCCGCTTCCATCCTGGCGACCGACATCTACTTGACGAAATGATCGAGCGGGCGCGAGAAGGCAAAGATCTGGAGTTCGAAATCCGCCTGCTGCTGCCCGACGGCCCGGTCAGGCACATCCACATACAGGCGCACGCCACGCGTGACGCGCAAGGTTCGCTGGACTATATCGGCGCCGCGCAGGACATGACGGAGCGTCGGGAGTCAGAAGATGCGCTTCTCGCGCTGCGCGCCGAATTGGCCCATCTGAGCCGGGTCAACAGTCAAGGCGCGTTGACGGCCTCGATCGCGCACGAGATCAACCAGCCGCTGACTGGCATCGTGACCAACGCAAGCACCGGTCTGCGCATGCTGAGTGCAGAACCGCCCAATGTGGAAGGCGCGCTCGAGACGGTACGACGCACGATCCGCGACGGGCACCGCGCATCCGAGGTGATGAAACGCCTGCGCGCGCTGTTCAGCAACAAAACCATCACTATCGATACAGTCGATCTGGTCGAAGCGACTCGGGAGGTGATTGATCTGCTGCAAGGCGAGATTCGCAACAAGCGGATCGTGCTGCATCTGAAGACGGCCGACGATCTACCGCCTGTCACCGGGGAAAAGATCCAGCTCCAGCAGGTGGTGCTCAACCTGCTTGTCAACGCCGTGGAGGCGATGAATGGCGTCGACGATCGGCCACGGCAGATATTGGTGAGCATCGAGCCCGACGATGGCGACCATGTGCGGCTCTCTGTGACCGATTCGGGTGTGGGCATCGACCCGCAGCTTGCCGGTAAGCTTTTCGATCCGCTTTTTACGACCAAGCGGGAAGGCATGGGCATCGGCCTGTTCGTGAGCCGTTGCATCATCGAAAGCCTCGACGGCCGCTTGTGGGCCTCCCCGAACAAAGACCGCGGCGCCACATTTACTTTCTCCATTCCGTGTCGGGCGGACAGCGTGTCCGCCGCCGAGCGGTCCGCGCCCACAGGACAGTCCGCGCGCGCGGACGCGGAGCGACCCTAAAGGAATCTGTGATGACAGAGCGCCCGCTTATCGCGGTGGTCGACGATGACGAGTCGGTGCGCGAATCGCTGCCCGACCTGCTGCATATGTTCGGCTTCGCAACCCGGGCATTTGGGTCGGCAGAAGAATTTCTGGCCTCCGGATGCGCCGGCGAAGTGCGCTGCCTGATCCTCGACGTCGCCATGCCAGGCATGTCCGGCGACGAGCTGCAGCACGAGCTCAAGCGGTGCCGGGAAGACATTCCGATCGTCTTCATCACGGCGCATGGGGACGAGGTGTTGCGCCCGCGCATGCTCGAACAAGGTGCCGTCGATTGTCTGCTCAAACCCTTCAGCGATACCGCCCTTCTGGGGGCGATCCAGGCCGCGCTCAAGGTCGAATGATTCACCCCGGGGCCTGTGAATGGAGTTCAAAATGATACCCGCTCGTGCAGTCGAAGCCGCCCCGAAATCATCGTCGGCGCAAGCCACGCCGGTCGTCTTCGTCGTCGATGACGATGTCTCGGTGCGTGAGTCGCTCGAAGCCATGATTCGCTTTGCTGGTCTAAGGGCAGAAACCTTTGCTTGCGCCCGGGACTTTCTCGGACGCACGCGCGCGATGGTCCCGAACTGTCTGGTGCTGGATGTCAGCCTGCCCGATCTCAGCGGCCTCGACCTGCAAAATCTGATTGCTTCCGAACGTACCGACATGCCGATCATCTTCATCACCGGCTACGGCGACGTGCCGATGACGGTGCGAGCCATGAAAGCGGGAGCGGCCGAATTTCTCACCAAGCCGTTCGACGACCAGGTGCTGCTCGACGCCATCCGACACGCGCTCGAGCGCAGCCGCGCGGCGTTGACCGAAGAAGCCGGGATGCAGTCGATCCGTGACCGCTACGCCTCACTCAGTCGACGCGAGCGGGAGGTCATGGCGTTAGTGGTATCCGGCCTGCTGAACAAACAGGTCGGAGCCGAACTGGGCATCAGCGAGATCACAGTGAAGGTGCACCGCCGACACGTGATGCGAAAGATGGACGCGCGCTCGCTCCCCGAACTCGTCAACATCGCGGGACGACTAACCCAGAGCACGCACGGGCGTGAAGGCTAGGTCACCTTACCCGCAATTCAACAGGTGCCTCGTCGCGATAGCCTCCTCCGAGCGCTTTCGACAGCGCGATCGCCTGACTCAGGCGCTGCCCGTCGAGCTCCAGCAAGGAGATGCGTTCGAGCAACACTGCCTGGCGGGCGTCCATTGCCGTCAGTCGGCTCGCAACGCCTCTTTCATAGTGCGCCTGCGCACTGGCCTCGGCGAACGACACGGCGTCGATTTTCTGTGCCTGCAGCAGGGCTTCCTGATCGAGGTCCTGAAGTCTGCTACCCGTTACCGCTACGTCGCGCACGGCGTTCAGCACGGCGTCGTTGTACTGCGCGATGAGCGTGTTGCTGGCCGTGCGCGCGCTGCTCAGGTTCGCGTTGAGCCGGCCGCCGTCGAAGATCGGCAGATACAGACCGGGTATCAGATTGATCTGCTGACTGGCATGTGTAAAGAGGTCCGCAAGGTGCAGCGCGTTGAGGCCAAAAAACGCCTTGATGTCGAAGCTCGGATAAAACGCGGCCTTCGCGGCGTCGATACGGTCGAACGAAGACTGCACATACCAACGCAGCGCTTGCAGGTCCGGACGACGAGCAAGCAGTTCGTATGACAGTGTCGGCGGCAATGCGGACTGCTGCAGCGGCAACGCGACGGGCCTGATGTCGGAAAGATCGTCCGGACCTGCCCCAAGCAACGCGCGCAGCGATTCGCGCAACTGCGCGACGCTGGCGCGCGCCGCCACAAGCTGCCTTTGCGTCGCCAACAGTTGCGCACGCGCCAGCTCGGTCTGGGTGACGGGCTCCAGGCCTCGTGCGGCACGTGTCGCGTGTGCATCCACATCGAACGCCGCGACATCCTGCAGTTGCGAGAGCAGATCGATCAGTCGATACGTCGTCTGGATGCCGTAGTAAATCTGCGCGACGTCTGTCGACATCTCAAGTTCAATGGCGGCGACCTCCGCCAACCGCGCGTTGTGCACGCCGATCGCAGCTTCAACTTGCGCGCGCTGCTCGCCCCAGATATCGATGTCCAGGCTCGCGCCGAGCCCAACGATGCCCTCCGTGTACCACGGCCCCGTCGCACCGATCGCAGGTTCGTTCGTCGAGTAGGCCCCGAGGAAGCCGTTCGACGACACGCGTTGACGGTCGAGCGCGGCGAGCGCCGTAACCTGCAGATTCGTCCCCGCGCGCACCAGATCGATATCCGATTTCGCCTGCGCGACGCGCGTATGCGCGATCACGATCGTCGGCGAGCTGGTAAGTGCCCGCGCGATCAGCCAATCGAGTTGCGGATCGCCGTAAGCGCTCCACCATTGCCTGGCTGGCCAATCGCCTGGTTCGAGATGAATGTCGCCGCTAATGCGGATTTGTTCGGGGGCGATTACGGCATAAGGTTTTGTATCGTGCCGGATCAGCGCGCAGGCCGACAATGTGCACGCCAATACGGCCACTACGCCTTTGCGCAGCAAACGATACGCTAGCGAATCAGAAGAGCCGGTCGCGATTGCGGTGTTCATGTCGCGATCCCGTTGTCGAAGAACTGATGATCGCGCCATGCCGGCAGGGTCGACACCAGTCCCATCAGACGCGTCGCCCGTGTAGTCAACCGATCGTATGCACGCTTCGCTGCATCCGTGAGCAACAACGCTTCCTCATCGGAGAAAACGGGAGCCGGTGCGTGCACTGACTGCTGGCCCCCGGTCAAGTTGCTTGCGTAGCCTTCCAGCGATACCGCGACCGTCGTTGCCCAGATCGCTGCGGCGCGCTGCGCACTACCCTCCCCATTCGGCTGCGACCGGCGTTCCGCTTCGAAAGCGGCCGCCGCAAGCAGGATTTCGCGGATCTGCGCAAGCACCGTCTGGATATGGTGCTGAAAACCTTCCCGCTGCCCTTCGCCCATTTGCCAGCCAGGCTCCAGTGCGACGCGCGCGGCCATCGCCTCGCAATCTGCAAGCTCCGCCCAGAGCGCATCGGGCGCCGAGATTGCGCCTTTCTGCTGTCGCAAACTGGCTGCAAGCTTGCGCAGCAGAGCGCCGATACGTTGACGCAGCGCCTCGCCTTCCGCTTCGGGCCATATCGATGCATGCACGACGGTCGATATCGCCACCCCCAGCAGAATGCCGACTATCCGGTCCCT
The DNA here is from genome assembly GCF_040965775.1 of Paraburkholderia sp. BR10954. Classification (NCBI taxonomy): domain Bacteria; kingdom Pseudomonadati; phylum Pseudomonadota; class Betaproteobacteria; order Burkholderiales; family Burkholderiaceae; genus Paraburkholderia; species Paraburkholderia sp. BR10954. The sequence continues at coordinate 312,914 of NZ_JBFRCK010000001.1, read as the reverse complement.
GATCTCGGTGAGATTCGTCGTCGGTGCGAACTGACCGAGCAAGGCCAGCCCGAATGTGAACATGACTTGTGTGCCCGCATAGCTGATCCGCTCCGATCCCGCGCTGATCCATGCACCCAGCGCAATCACCGGCAACGACATCAGCAGCAGGCCGACAATGCCGTCGAGGCGCGGCACCACCCATACCACCATCGCGAGCGCGATCGCGCTGCCGAGCGCCGCACCGCCAATCCGCAGGATCCCGCGCTGACTCGTCGCGCCGAGACTTGGCTGCGCGACGATCAGCGACGACAGCATGATCGTGTGTATGCCCTGCCAACCAGTCGCCAGGTAAAAGAGGTAGCCGACCATCGCCGCTAGTAGTGTTTTCAACGCGAACTGCAGATAGACCGGGTTCGAGAACGCATCAGGGACAAGAAAACGCTGTTTTTCCTGTTCCGTTTCCGTCGAATCGGGCGCCGCCGATCTGCTGGCAAATGCGAGAAACGCTTCCCGCATCTCCTCAACCGCACCTGGCATGCCGAGGTCCACAATGTTCGTGAGCCGCTCTGGCACGGTGAAGCGCTCCCCCGTGCGAATGGCGTGGACGAAACGCTCGCATGCGCCGCCCAGTGCATGCAGGACGCCAGCCGGGACATTCGCCATGCTTTCCGGCAAATGAGCCGCCGCCGCATACAACCGCGACACCGTTGCGACACGCGCCAGATGAAACGCCTGTTGGCGCCGGTAATTGGCGTCCCGCATCGTCGCGAACCGCAGCAGACGTTGCAGCGTCAGAGTTCCGTCTTGTATTGCTCGCGCGTTGAGTTCTGCAACGCCGCGCTCGCCACGCTCGAGGTGCGCGAGGGCCGAGCGCGTCACCGCAAGCTGCGCCAGCATGGCGTCTTCAAGTTGCTCTACAGGCTCCGCAGGCAGACATAACGTGTTGATCAGCAGCGTGATCGCAATCGCATAGTTCACAGCGACCCACACCCATAGCACAATCCGTACGAGCGCCTCGGCGTGATCGGTCAGGTCCACGAACGACTGGACATAGATCACCACGATGCCGACGACAAAGAAAGCAGCGCCGATTTTTGCCACCCGCATCAGGTAAGCGCTAACGAAGAACAGTGCTGCCGACAGCAGGATTCTCAGCAACGGGTAATCGAACGTCAGCTTCAGCACAAGAATCGCACTACCGATGGCCGAGGTCACCCCGACCACGAACACAACGCCGACCAGACGCGTCATCACCACGTTCGACTGTGTGACATAAAACACGACGAGCAACGACAGCGCGAGAAACGGCACCTGTAATGTCATCGATATCGTAATGACGATCGCGCACGCGAATACGCAGCGCAGCATCACGTTTGCACGCCCCGGTTGAGCGCGGTTCTCATCGACGAGAAAGCGGGAGAATCGCCGCAAGCCCGATGAAGGTTTATCGAGTGTCGCCATCACGTCGCCCTCAACGCCTGGATCTCGCCGCGTCGCCGCGGTTGAGCGTTGCGACCGCCGAAGTACCGATGCGGAACAGCTCGGGATCGGGATTGCGCACGGCGATCTTGACCGGGAAGCGCTGCGATACATGCACCCAGTTGATGGTGCGCTGCACGCTCGGAAGACCCTGTTCCACCACGCCGCCATCGTCTGGCAGCACGCCATAGCCGACCGAATCGACTACGCCGGTGAAACGTCTGGCGGTGTCGCTCATCAGGTACACGGTCGATGGCGTGCCTGCATGGACGCCCTTCAACTCCGTTTCCCGAAAGTTGGCGACGACATACCAATGCCGCGTATCGATCAACGTAAAAACAGGCTTCAGTGCCGATGCGAATTGCCCGACCGTCGTGCGCAGCGAGACCACCCGACCGTCGAACGGCGCACGCACCTGCGTGAACTCGAGATTCAGCTCGGCAAGGGCAATTTGTGCCCTGACCTCCGCGCGCTGCGCGACCAGCGCATCAACGCCGCTAACCGCCGCGCTAGCCTGCTGCGCCTCGCGCATCGCGGCATTGAGTTCCGCCTGCGCGGAGCGCTGCGCAGTAACTGCGCGATCGACTTCCTCGGCGGATACATAGCCCTGCGCGAGCAAGGGTTCGGTGCGGCGCAGGGTGTCCTCGGCCTGGTTTGCCACTGCGCGGGCCCGCTCGACGGCAGCCTGCACGGAATCCGCGTTGTATTGCTGCGCATGGACCGTACGCTGCGTCAAAACGATCTGGTTGTTGAGCGTGTCGAGCCGTGCGCGCGCCTGATCCAGCGCAGCCTGATAGGGACGCGGGTCGATGCGCAGTAGCAGATCGCCTTGTTTGACGGCCTGATTGTCGCGTACAGGAAGGTCGATGATCCGGCCGCTGACTTCGGGAACGACGCTGATCGTGTCCGCGTACACATACGCGTCGTCGGTGGACGGTGCGTGATCGAGCCGCCACAGAACCACGACCAGCAAGCCGATGGCAATCAGCACAATCGCAGCGGCGGGAAGCTTCTTCATGTACCGCGCGGCGCGAGCGTCGTCAGTCATTTTTGGCCCACGTCAACGGTGAAAAAACGCCAACCAGGCGGTCATCGCAAGCAGCGCACTCAGCGCCGGATAGCTGACCGCGAGCGGTGCGAGCGCCGGGATCGCACCGCGCCGGCTCAATGCGAGGTGGACGAGAATAGTCCCCGTGATGCCAGCGACAATGCAGAATAACCAGTCCGGAAAGGCTGCACCCAACAGCGGAATCGATGGCGCAAATGCGCAACCGCTGAGCAACACAGCGGGCATTGTCAGCAATGCCAGACTAACGACACTCGAGCGGCTCATTGCGGGTCGTTGGCCGTAGGGTGACCTTCGCTCAAACGTTCGCTGACACTGTCTCCGTTCCACGCCGCCAGAGCGAACGCGACAACACATGCGCCTTTACCGAGGCATTCGACCGTCGAGACGAGAGCAAGGGCAATGCTGTGCGTGTACTCGAGAGGTAACGCCGGTGCTACGGCAAATACACTTGCGGCGCAAATGAATGCGAAGACGTGACGGGCCCAGCGCAGGTCGACGATGGCAGCGAAACCAATGAGGCAAATCAGTACCTTCGACGCCACCACAGCGAGCAGTGAGGTTGAATCGATCGACCCGCTCAGTTCCAGCGGTGCCTCAATCAGTGCCCAGCAACAGACCACAATGACTGACACCTTGAGCAGGCGCTCCGATCTGGACGCGAGGTCGTCGGCATCCACCGAGACTCCCGACACGTAGTGCGCGCCGGAAACGCACTTCGTCAAATTGCCACAGCCGTGGTTCATCACACAGACCTCCACGCCAACATGGCCGGCCGCGCTTGCGCGGGCGGAAAGACATTCCACGATCCATCGTCGTGACGGAAGAAGAAAATCGACAGCAGACCGCCGGAAAGCATCGCTTCGACGCACACACAGCGCCGATGCATACCATTGCGGCGAACCCGCACGACATGCGCGCGCGTCGCGTGCGTGGGCGTGAGCCATTTCTCGACGGCCCAGTGCAGAGTCATTTCAGTCGGGCTCATGGCGGCCTCCTTCACGCATTTGTCTGTATCAAACTCAACTCAAGGCTTTCATGCCGCAGTAACCGCTGCGTGATCGGCTTTGACCCGAATGCCGATGAGGGCGCTCACGAGACACAGCAGCGCGTGGACGCCTGCGCCCGGATGTTTGAGGAAGGCATGGACCTGTTCGCTGCGGCTTTCACCATCCAGACACCATGCGCAGAAGTGCTCGCAATTGTTCGTCAGCAGGCGATACCGGTCTTCGCCGAGCCGCGAGCGGGCGCGCAGCACGGTTTGGACGCCGGAATACTTCGGCAACGGACACTGGCGCACATCAACGGCGTGACCATCGGCGAACTGGTCGAGCGGGACTTCCTCGACGGGGCCGCGACGCACGGACTTCACGAAACCCGCGTAGTGAATGACCCTGCCGCTACCGACATAAATGCCGTGATGTTCGTAGCCGTGGCGTTTCGTGATCAGGTGGGCACCGAGAGCGGGTTCGTCATTCGAGCCGCCGAGCGCCACGTCGGTCGATACATAAGCGCCTGCGCGTTGTGCGCCGTGTTTGGCGCCTGATTGACGGCGGTTACGATTCATTGCTCTGCTCCAGGTCCCCGGGGGACAAACGGCTGATGCCACAAACGGGCCATGCCAGTGCATGAAAAAGCGGCCTCATTTGCAGTGGCGCTTGCGAACCAATGTAGGGCGTACCCAACGCAGCCGCAATTACACCTTGGTTCAGGACACGTATTTGCTGGGGATGCGAAGGTGTGACTAACACCATAGTGCAATGGCTCCGCGCTCCGCCGCGGGCCTACCCTCACCGTGTGAACGAAGACGGTTGGAGATGATCCATGGAGACGAAAGTTAGGCGTTCCGCGCCCGCCCCCCTGAAGGCTGGCCACGTATTCGAAGAATTTGCGAGGACCCTCTGGTACCTGCGTGCGCCGCTCGCAGCGTTATTTGTGTTGTTTCTTCTGCTTTCGGCGGTGATGTATTACGCCGGCGGTCCAATGGAAACGGGAAGCAGAACGCCATCGTCGTTTGGGGATGCCCTCTACTTCTGCATCATCACGGCGCTCACGATCGGCTACGGCGACGTGGTGCCCACCACCGTCGTGGGTCGGATCGATTCGGTGCTGATCGGAGTGCAGGGCGTATTGGTGACGAGTATGGTCACAGCCGCGTTCGTGCACGCGGTTCAGGAGGCAGCGCGCCACGCCCGCACGCAAGATGATGCCTAGGTCCTATGCGGCCGCGGCAAGTCCGAGATTGGAGAAAATCACGAAGCCGCTCCGGCTTCACGAAAACCAGCAGCCCACCCGGAATACGCTGCCAATGCCAACACGCGCCCAATAGATCGTCAGTAGCGCGGCCAGAAGCATGGCGCCGACCATGAACGCGAGAATCGCGTAACCGGCCGGTGTCATAGGGCCGCCGGCAAGGGCAGCCCACTGTCTGGCGCTCGTCGCGATCTGGATGATGCGTCGCACCTGGCCTGTGATGTAAGCGCTACAAAGGCGCGCTGCAATGGCGGTGAAGATTTCGCTTTTCATGATGAAGGGGCGCCGCAAGCACCATCCAGACAGGTCCCAAGACAAAGACCTTGTATAGCGAGCCGATCTGACCTCCATCTCGCTGGCATTCGGGACAAAAACTTTAGCCTGCGAACCAATTTAGGCCTCGCCGGCCACAGTCGCAACTACACTTTGGTAGCAGGTTCCGGTGACCGTCTTTCCCTTCGGCGCCTCGGTATCGTTACACCTTCGTGCAATTGAGCCGCGCAACATGAACGGCCTAAAGTTGCTCTATACGGGCAACGTCTCCCAACGCTGACGTCGCTCGAACGTAGCCAATCGCACACCGCAATGGGACAGTCATCATGCTCACTGACGTACTCCAACTCTCGCGCGCGCAGTTCGCGATGACCACGATCTTCCACATCGTGTGGCCTATCCTCACTGTCAGTCTGTCGGCATTCCTGCTGCTGATCGAAGTACTGTGGATTCGCACCGGCGACGTAATGTACTACCGCCACGCCCGCCACTGGAGCAAGCTGCTCGCGCTCAATTTCGCGGTCGGCGTGGTCACTGGCATTCCGCTGGAATTTCAGTTCGGCACCAACTGGTCCGGCTTCGCGCAGTTCAGTGGCCAGTTCGTCGGCAATATTCTCGGCTTCGAAGGCGCAATGGCGTTCATGCTCGAAGCCGGATTCATCGGCGTGATGATGCTCGGCTGGGGACGTGTGTCACGTGGCGTCCACGTCTTCGCCACGGCGATGGTAGCGCTCGGATCCAGCATTTCCGTATTCTGGATCATGGTCGCCAATTCGTGGATGCAGACGCCCGCCGGTATCACCGTCGTCAACGGCAAGCTCGTGATCATGGACTATGCAGCGGCCATCTTCAACCCCGACATGGTGTGGGCCGTCTCTCACATGTGGACGGCCGCGATCGAAACCGGGATGTTTGTGATCGCAGGCATCTCGGCATACCACCTGTTCCGCCGGAGGCACCCTGAGTTCTTTGCGCGTTCCTTCAAGATCGCACTGGGCGTGCTCGTCGTCGTTGCACCGCTTCAGGTCTGGCTGGGAGACTCCAGCGGCACCAGCGTGTTCGCGACTCAACCCGCGAAAGGTGCCGCCATCGAAGGGCACTGGCAGACCAACAAGCCGGGCACAGGCGCCGCATGGTCGCTCGTTGCATGGCCCGATCAGCAAAAGCAGCGTAATGACTGGTCGATCGAAGTGCCGGGACTCCTGAGCATTCTCGGCACGCACTCGCTGCACGGACGGGTCTCGGGTCTCACGGACTTCCCGCGCGCCGACCAACCGCCGATGCTGCCGCTCCTCTACTACGCGTTCCGGGTGATGGCCGGCATCGGCTTCGCGTTCATGCTGCTCGCGCTCTGGACCGCGTATGCGCTGCACAAAGCGCGCGGCAACCTCGAGCGCCTCCTCGCGCAGCGCAAGCTGCTGCTGGCGTGGGTACTGTGCATCCCGCTGCCTTACGTGGCCGTCGAGGCCGGATGGATCGTACGCGAGGTGGGACGTCAGCCATGGGTCGTCTACGGACTGCTGCGAACCAGTCAAGCCGTGTCCGCGGTGCCCGCGTCCTCGGTAACGGCCAGCGTGGCGATGTTCTTCGTGTTCGACGTCGTGTTACTCATCAGCTTCTTCTTACTCGCGCGGCGTTGGCTGAAGAACGGTCCCGATCTCGCTGCCACACCGCCCACGACCACGAGCAGCACGCCCCAAACGATGGCGACGGAATATTGAATCTTCTTGCCCCAACTGAAGGGAGATCGTTCGATGGAAAGCACCACTCATTCCCTGCTGGCCCTCACGTGGTTCGGCCTGATCGGCCTGATGCTGGCCTTCTACGTCGTGACCGATGGATTCGACCTTGGTGTCGGTATGCTCACTCTGCTGAGCAGAAATCGCGGAGACCGGGACCTGATGGTTCAAACCATCGGTCATGTGTGGGATGCGAACGAGACATGGCTGGTCGTGGTCGGCGGCGCCCTGTTCGGCGCGTTTCCGGCTGCCTACGCGGCCTTGATGCAAGCGCTCTATCTGCCCGTCATGGCGATGATAGCCGGGCTGATCATGCGGGGTGCAGCCATCGAATTCCGCCATAGCGCGCAGCACCGAAGCCTATGGGACGTCGTGTTCGGCGTGGGCAGCCTCGTCGCGGCCATCTCTCAGGGCATCGCACTCGGCAAGGTGATCACGGGGTTCGTGCCTGGCGGATCCAGCACGGCGTTCATCACGGTGACAGCCATCGGGGTCGTCAGCGGCTACAGCCTGCTCGGCGCGACGTGGCTCGCCAGGAAGGCGGTGGGTCTGCTCGAACGTTGGGCCCGCCGGCTGGCCCTGTTGAGCGCACAGTTCACCGTCGCGGCCGCGATCGTGCTCACCGCGGCGACCTGGTTCGACAGCGTGGCGGTCCATGCCCGCTGGTCCGAGCCCCGGGTGTTCGCCCCGCTTGCGGTGCTCGGCGTACTCGCCGTCCTCTCGTACGGCCGGCTCATGGCGTCGCTCTATCGCGGACGCGACCGCGGGCCCTTCGGAGCGGCGATAACGCTTTTCATCGTGTCGTTCGCGGGCCTTGCAATTAGCCTCTACCCCTACTTCATTCCGGGCAGGCTCACGATCTTGCAAGCCGCGTCGGACACCCTGACCCTCGCGTTCATGTTGATCGGAGTCGGCCTCGTGTTCCCGGTGATGATCGGCTACAACCTGCACCAGTATGCGATCTTCCGCGGCAAGGTTATCGAGACGCCGCCCCACGCGTGACAGCACGCGATTTCAGCGAAAAAGCCCCATTCCAGGAGCAGCCAGTGAAAACGTCAGGGTACGCTGCGTTAGACGACGCACGAGTCCAGGTCGAAATTCTCGAACAGTCCGAGACCACACTCATCATTCGCTGGGTGGAGCCCGGACGATGTCACTATGGGGAGCAGCGCTGGCGTCTTCGCCATGCGAGAGCGCCGGGCGTGTGCGTGGTGTCGCGGCGTGCAATCCGCCGCGGCGACGCCGTCTTTCGCCCCGCCGAGCGCCCCGCTCCAACAAACGCATCGGCGATGATCTCTGTTGAAGCGTTTGGCTATTCAAGTCGCGGCGTTGGCTTCAACTCAACGGAATCCGCACGTTGCGTGTAATTCCGACTCGCTTCCTCATTAGCGACGCTGCGCTGCAGCGTCGTTCTCAAGTCACTCACATCTGGAAGTAACATGCCGCTCCAAAGAGCGGCGAACATGAACATCTGCTGGGCCACGAAAGCCCGTCAAGCGAGTCGAATCGCCGGTTGAGCCATTCCGTTGATTTGCTCCGCCGTCCAGAGCAGAGTTGCCCGGCGAAAACCGTGTAGCGCCTGCTGATGACGTCGGTACAACATCGCGTGACTGAGCTGGGCAAGCTTGCCCCGAATGATCCCCCCAGGAAACAATCCAAAACGACCCAGCGTGCCGAACGAGTCGTACTCGCTCAATGACACGAGCGATCCGAAGTCCCGGAATGCGAAGCGAGGAAGAGGTTTGTTGTGACGGATCCATTCCGGCAAATGGCGCGCCAGGTGCTCCGCCTGCTGCGTGGCTACCTGCGCAGTAGGAGGCAGCGGTCGCTGCGCACCTTGCGGCGTGAGCGAAGCGCAATCGCCGAGCGCGAAAATATTCTCGTCGTTCAGAGCCTGCAGCGTGCCCGACACCATGATCTGGTTGGACCGGTTGGTTTCGAGGCCAGCTAGCCCGTTCATGAAATCAGGCGCTTTCACGCCAGCAGCCCATACCATCAAGTCCGCTTCGGCAAGCTTGCCGTCTCCATACCGGAAACCTCCCGCTTCCGCAGCGGAGACTCCAGTCGAGGTCAGAACGCGAAAGCCAATTTTCTCGAGCCGTTGCTGGCTGGCTGACGAGATCTCCGCAGGGAATGCGGGAAGCACGCGTGGTCCGGCTTCCAGAAGCGTCAAGCGCAGCCTGTCTCTAATCGCAGGATCGCCGTAGCTGGCGGCGAGCTCAAAAAGATGACTGAGCTCGGCCGATAACTCGACCCCGGTAGCACCAGCGCCCACGATCGCAATCCTGAGCTCCTCATCCTTGACCACGGAACGAAGAGAATGCTCGCGCAATGCGACGTTGAATGTCTCTGCCTGCTGTTGGCTGTCAATAAGATGGCAGTGCTCGAGGACTCCAGGCACGCCGAAGTCGTTCGCGCGGCTGCCTATGGACAGCAGCAGCACATCGTATGGAACTGTTCTCCTCTCGAGCATCAAGCCGCCCTCGTGCGACTGGATTGCGGCAAGTTGAACTTCACGTCGTTGTCGGTCCAGTCCGCACATTTCTCCCGGCTGATACGTGAAGCTGTGTTCGCGCGCATGGGAAAGATAGATTACACGCTGCTGATTCACATCGCGCGTACCTGCCGCAATCGTGTGCAGCATCGGTTTCCAGATATGCGTCGGGCTTCTGTCGATCAAAGTCACGCCTGCTTCACCCGACCGGCCTAACCGGTCGCCGAGCCTGGTTGCAAGCAGAATCCCGGCGATTCCGCCACCTACGATAACGATACGAGTTGGCTTTTTCATAGCAATCACTCAATAAACGAAGAACGATTTCGATTGACCTGTGCCGACGACAATGCACTGGTTGGCAATGGCGGTTCCTCCAATGAGACTCATCGGTACCTTCGCAAAATAGGATATGCAGCAGGACGTCCGCAATTACACCTTGGGCGCAGGATTGAACGACAAGCCTTCCCACCGACACGATAGTGTCGTTACACCATCGTGCAATTGAGTCGATGCCGATCACCACATAGATTGATGTCCATGAACAACGCCCCCGACACCGGCGTCGTTCAAACCCCGGCCAGTCGCTCAACGTCACGGGCGCATCGCGCGCCTCGGCGAGCGAAAATTCCGATACCTGTGGCGCTCGCTCTCTGCCCGATGTTCTGCGTTCACATCACCTCCGGAAAATCGTTAAGGATGGCAAATGACTACGACTCACACCAATTCAAGCAGCGTTTCTCAGGACACGGTTTGCTCGGGACGATTGTTTCTCCTCGAATTGAGCAGCAACTCGATTTACTCGATGAATCCAGATGGATCCGACCGCAAGACGATCGTCACGGACTGCCACCTCCCCGATGGCATTGCAGTGGACGCGCACGCCGGCCACATTTACTGGACCAACATGGGTCACGCTCTGAGCGCCAATGACGGATCGATCGAGCGCGCCGACCTCGACGGCAACAACCGCGTGGTCATCGTTCCCCAAGGCCTCACGCATACGCCAAAGCAGCTCCAGCTCGACCGCGACGGTGGAAAACTTTATTGGTGCGACCGCGAAGGCATGCGCGTGATGCGCGTCAACTGCGACGGCTCTGATATCGAAACACTGGTCGAGACCGGGCGCGGCGACGACGACCGCCACGATCAGAACCGATGGTGCGTCGGAGTCGCTGTCGATCGCGTGCACCGGAAGCTCTATTGGACACAAAAGGGCCCTGACAACGGCGACCAGGGCCGCATCCTCCGCGCGAATCTGGAGATCCCGAGTGGCGAAGATCCGGCCACCCGCTCCGACATCGAAGTGCTGTTCGACCATTTGCCGGAACCGATCGATCTCGAGTTCGACGAGGAGAACCGCGTCCTCTATTGGACGGACCGCGGCGATCCCCCGCGCGGAAACACAGTTAATCGCGCCCCGGTCGACGAAGCGGCGACGCCCGAGATCGTCATCACGCATCTGCTGGAAGGGATCGGTATCACGCTCGACGTTGCTGGTAGCCGAATGTTCGTCACGGACCTGGGAGGATCGGTCTATTCAGCGCAACTCGATGGCAGCAATCTGCGCAACTTTCTCTACGCCCAGGGCAACCTCACCGGCGTTGCCTACGCCGAAGTCTGACCCGTACATCGGAGAAATGACATGACTGACACCAAGCCCATTCGCCGCGTCGCCATCATCGGCACAGGCGTGATCGGCGCGAGCTGGGCCGCGCTGTTTCTCGCCAAAGGATTGCATGTCGCGGCGACGGACATAGCACCGAATGCGGAAGCGTCATTGAATAAATTCGTGGAGTCCGCGTGGCCAGCGCTCACGAGATTGGGCCTTTCGCCCGGAGCATCGCTCACGAACCTTACATTCACGCCCGTGCTCGAACAAGCACTCGTGAGCGCGGACCTGGTCCAGGAAAACGGACCCGAGCGGATCGATTTCAAGCAGAAGCTCTATGGACAACTCGACGAGCTGTTGCCTGCCGACGTGATCGTTGCTTCGAGTTCGTCGGGGCTCACCATGAGCGAAATCCAGAAGGGGGCTGCCGCGCATCCCGAACGCTGCGTCATCGCCCATCCGTTCAACCCGCCCCATCTGATCCCGCTGGTCGAGATCGTCGGCGGCTCGAAGACCTCGGAAGCGACGATCCAGCGCGCAGCGGATTTTTATACGGCGATCGGGCAGCGTACGGTGCGGGTCAACAAGGAGATGCCGGGCCACGTCGCGAATCGTCTGCAGGCCGCATTGGCGCGCGAGGTGTACTACCTCGTCGCCGAGGGCGTAGTAAGCGCTGCCGACGTCGACACCGCCCTGTGCTGGGGGCCGGGCCTGCGCTGGGGCGTGATGGGCAACATGATGCTCAACCATCTTGGCGGGGGCCCTGGCGGCATCGAGCACTTCTTCCAGCAGTTCAGCGGCCCGATGACGGCGTGGTGGAAGACGCTCGGCGAGCCGGTTCTGAAGCCTGAGGTTCAAAAGAAGCTCATAGACAGCGTCCACGTTGAGGCCGGATCGCGCTCCATCGAAGAGCTGGAGGCGCAGCGTGATGAGGTTCTGCTCGGTCTGCTGGAGCTACGCCGCAAGGTTGGCGGTTCGAAACAGACGAAATAGCTCGCTCCGATCGCGTAAGCCCAGGCACAACCTTCCGGATTGCTCACCCGACGTCGCGCGTTTCTTTGCCGACGCCGAGGCGCTCCATTCCTACGAGGGGACCTACCAGATGCAGAACCTGATCGTCGGGAACGCGATCACTGGGTTCAGCGCGTTTATCTAAGACTGCAGTCGTGACGACGAGTTCGTCGCCGTCCCCCGATTTACCCGAATTAGAAGGAAAGCTAAACATGTCATCGACAACAGTGACAGCCCCAGCTTCACCCGTAGTAGTAGTGCCCGATGATCCGCAGTTGAAAGTCGTCACGCTCGCGAACGTTCTGTACGAAAAGCGCAATGGGATCGCATACGTGACCGTCAACCGTCCCAAGGTCCTCAATGCCCTGAGCACGCAGACATGGAAGGATCTGCGAACGGCTTTCGAGGATGCACGCGAGGACACCGTCGTGCGCGGCGTCATTCTCACCGGCGCGGGCGATAAGGCGTTCATCGCCGGCGCGGACATCAGTGAGCTTGCGCAGGCGAGCGCGATCGAAGCGGAGCAGTCGAGCCGTTTTGGGCAAGCCGTGCTCGACCTGATCGAGAACCTCGGCAAACCGGTGGTCGCGGCAATCAATGGCTTTGCCCTCGGCGGCGGCTGCGAGACGGCAATGGCGTGCACCCTCCGCATCGCCGTGGAGCACGCGAAGCTCGGACAGCCCGAGGTAAAGCTCGGGCTGCTGCCAGGCGGAGGCGGCACGCAGCGGCTGCCGCGCCTCGTCGGGAAAGGCCGCGCGCTGCAGCTCATTCTGTCCGCGGAGCTCATCAGTGCGCAGGAAGCATGGCGCATCGGGCTCGTCAACGAGGTGGTTCCGGCGGCCGATCTCGTTGGACGCGCTGAAGCCATTCTGAAGATGATCGCCGCTAACGCTCCTGTGGCGATAAAGCTATCGCTCGAAGCGGTGAACAAGGGCCTGGACGCGAACCAGAGCGAAGGTCTCGCTCTCGAAGCCTCCTACTTCGGGCTGTGCGCCGGGACAGATGACAAAAAGGAAGGCACTTCCGCCTTCCTCGAAAAGCGCGCCCCGCAGTTCGTGGGACGGTGAAGCAGACAACACGATTTAGGAGTGACCCAATGGCAAGCGACAATATTTTTTCCGGACTGAAGGTGGTCGACTTTTCGAGCTTTATCGCTGCGCCCGGCGCCGCCGTGATGCTGTCGGACTTCGGCGCCGATGTGATCAAGGTCGAACCCCCGAGCGGTGACCCCTGGCGACACGGGCACCAGATCGCGTCGCAACCGATGGCAGATGAGCCGTATCAGTGGCATCTCGCCAATCGTAATAAACGCGGCATCGCGCTCGACCTGAGGTCGCCCAGCGCCCAGCAAGTTCTCCAGCGGCTCGTCACATGGGCTGATGTGTTCACCGTCAATACGCCACATCCGGCGCGCAAGAAGTTGAAGCTCGAGTACGACGATCTGGCCCGCTGGAACCCGCGACTGATCTATGCGGATATCACCGGCTTTGGCGAAAGCGGCCCGGATGCCGATCTGCCCGGCTTCGATCTGACCGCGTTCTGGGCGCGTAGCGGCCTGTTGTCGATGACGCGTGACGCGGGCGCGCCACCAACCTGGCCGGTGGCCGGAAGCGGCGACAACGCGACGGCAGTTGGAATCTATTCGGCGATCGTCACGGCGCTTTACCGTCGCGAGCGCACGGGCAAAGGCTCTTACGTCACGACTTCGCTCCTTGCCTCAGGCGTCTGGTCGGCCAGCGTTGCTATCCAGGCCGCCCTGGCCGGCGCGACGTTTCCAGCACCGCACGATCGCACGCATCCCGCGAATGCGGCGCTCAACGTGTACCGCGCCTCAGACGGCACCTGGTTCGTCCTGGTGGTGATGCACGACAAGTTGGCGGCCGTCGCGAAAGCCATCGGACGCCCGGATCTGCTGACTGATGCACGGTTTACGGATCCGGCGAAGGTGGCGGCGAACATGCCGCAACTTACGGCCATCCTGGACGAGGTTTTCGGCGCGCAGCCGATGGCGCACTGGCACGAGGCATTCAGCAATCTCCACGTCACGTACGGCGCCGTGCGCGGACCACAAGAGGTGATCGACGACCCGCAGCTGCGGGCCAACGATGTCATCGTTCCGCTCGAGGGCGCCGGCGGCACATTGACCTCGACGATCAGCAATCCGATTCGGGTTCATGGCGTCGACAAAGTGCCGGCGCGACGCGCGCCCGATCTTGGCGAGCATACCGACGACATCCTCCGCGAGCTGGGCTTCGATGCAAACGACGTCGAAGGCCTGCGCGCGAGCGGCGCGGTGGCGAGCATGAAGGAACACGCCGCCTGACACACGAAGCACAGAGAGAAAGGAGCAAGCATGAGCGACATCATCACCGAGCGAACCGGCAGCGTCCTGCGGGTCGCCTTCAATCGCCCCGAGAAGAAGAATGCCATGACGGGAGCCATGTACACGAATCTCGCGGACATCTTCAACGAGGCCGCCGAAGACGAAGAAGTCCGCGTCGTGCTCTGGCACGGCGCGGGCGAGTCATTCTGCGCAGGCAACGACGTCGGGGATTTTCTCAAGCATCCGCCCCGGCTGGGTGACTTTCCGCAGGGCCGCCTGATCTCGGCGCTCATCCGGTTCGAAAAACCCATCGTGGCGGCTGTGCAAGGCGCGGCGATCGGCGGCGGAACTACGATGCTGACCCACTGCGATTTCGTCTACGCGGGCGAAAGTGCGAAGTTCCAGTTGCCGTTCATCAATCTTGCGCTGGTGCCGGAATTCGGGTCGAGCTTTTCGATACCAGCGCGCGTAGGACATCTAGGGGCAGCGGACCTGTTTCTGCTCGGGGAGCCTTTCACTGCGTCGCGAGCAGTGGAACTGGGCCTCGCGACTCGCGTGCTGCCCGACGACGATCTACTCGAGACCGCTACTGCAACAGCACATAAGCTCGCGGCAAAACCGGGCAGCGCGTTGCTCGCTACCAAACGACTCATCAAGCAGGCTGCGCTTCAGCAGCTCCAGGAGGCTGTGAAGAGTGAAAACCAGACGTTTTTTGCACAGGTGAGTTCAGCAGAGGCCAAGGAGGCGTTCTCGGCCTTTCTCGAGAAACGTGCGCCCGATTTTACGAAGAGCCCGAAGGGCTGATGGTATGCCTCGCATCGCCAATCAACCACTCACCAATACCGCCGAGTCAGCGCGAACCTGCTGCCGTGCAAATGATCCACCGGGCGATGTCCCCGGCGTCTCATAACGGCACAGCGCGCGCCTATATCTGTGTATATGCTCCTCGCGACACGGCCGCACGCCCGCCACGATCATTGCACGGGCACGTTGACGTGGACACGTGGATCGTCGGCGGGGTTATTGATCCGTTGAGTTTTCCGCCCGCCGACACTATAGTGGCGTTCCTGCGTAAAGCGTGCATCAGCGCGAGGCGCATAGGCGCAATCTGTACCTGCGGAGTCGTGCTCGCGGAAGCAGGCTTGCTGGCGCGCGGCGCGCCACGACGCATTGGGCGAGTCTCTGGAATTGATTAAGTCGGCTGCTTTCCTCGAAATTCATAGCAAGGCTTTCGCCTACATAGCAAGTTAAGAGAAGTCCAGCGCAGCCGCAATAACACTTTGGGTGCAATGATCCAATTGAGCAACTGTGCGGTCAGATGTGATTCCAGCAAGGCAACATGTCGGGTAACCGCAGAGGGTGGCATGTCGAACTTTACAATATCGGGCAAGGCAATGTCCCAACTCCTCAGAAAGAACGGATCGAGTTCCTGAATTTAGACGACCACTTCCTTGATCGCCAGCAGCTTCTGGGTAAGTACGGCCTGCGGGTCGCCGTAAAACACGTTGCATGTTGTCTCATTAACAGCTTGGTATCTGCACCGGACGATGGCATCAATCGTCCCGATGGATATCGTGCGTAACAAAGCTGAGGTCGTTGATCGGCATATCCAACCAATCCCGATTCTGCAAGGTCCTCCTGGTATCGGCCAATCCGGTTCGCCAATGTTCCCGCATTGTCGAAATACCAAACTGATAGTCCTTGTAGTGGCCTTCGTACTCCTTGTCTCGGTAGATCAAGTGAATGATGTTGTAGCGCTTGTCGCATGATACTTCCTGTGCGAGTTCGTACCAGCGATCCTTTTCGCTTCCCGCGGGCAACTTCTCGAGCAACTCCCGCACCACGCGCCGAAAATGTTGAGTTCGTTGTAGCAAGTCCGTCACGAGACGGGTGCGGCTGGAGTACTGGACATCTTTGACGCGTCCCATGACTTCGCTTAGATCGCTCGGCACCGGCCCGGTCGCGCTCCACAGATCAACCTGAAAAGCGAGCGTGTCGCGACGCGGCGTTGCTTGCAAAACCTCGTATAGCGGAGTGTTCGACATAAGGCCGCCGTCCCAGTAATACTCGTTCTCGATCTCCACCGCCGCGAAGCCCGGCGGTAAAGCACCGGACGCGATGAAATGCTCGGCACGCAACGGTATGCGGGTATTGTCGAAATAGGCGAAGTTTCCTGTGCGGGCGTTCACGGCGCCCACCGAAACCCGTACCTCCGCCGAATTAATTCGGTCAAGGTCGCACAACCGCTCGAGCGTGGCCTTGAGCGGCCTCGTGTCGTAAAAGCTTGCCGTTTGCGGATTCCCGGTTGAGTGGAAAGCGGGAGGCGGAAACCTGGGTACGAAAAATCCCTTTTGGCCATTGATAATCGCACTCGCAGCCTGAAATGCCGTAAAACTCTTGCGCACATCGTCATGCACGTTGAACAACGTGTCCTCGATCGCGGCCGGTATGGGTATTCCGAACGCAGGCTGGCAGATCGTCTCCCAGAATTCAGAGAGCCGTGCCACCCGGTGCTCGGGCGCATTGCCGGCGATGATCGCCGCGTTCAACGCACCGATCGAAATGCCGGCCAGCCAATTCGGGCGAATACCTGCTTCTTCAAGGCCCTGATAGACGCCTGCCTGATAGGCCCCCAGCGCGCCCCCGCCCTGTAACATCAGCGCGATCGTCTCGTACTGGGGCAACTCGATACGCGGACTGGCGACAACGTCCACCGACGCTTGGGCACGCTCACCCACCCCATTTCCGGGGGCGCCGACGCCGACCCGCCTGACGTTGCTTTGCACCATGACGCCTCTCCTTGCGGGCTTACTGCATATACCAGCCATGGCTTACGATGAACGATTGGCCGGTCAAAGCTGCGCTCGAGAACGCGGACAGGAACAGCACCGTCTGTGCGACGTCGTCTACCGTGGTGAACATGCCGTCTACGGTATTGCCGAGCATCACGCGTTTGACCACTTCTTCCTCACTGATGCCGAGTTCTTTGGCCTGCTCGGGAATCTGCTTGTCGACGAGCGGCGTGCGCACGAACCCCGGGCAAACGACATGGGAGCGTACGTTATGTTTCGCCCCTTCCTTCGCAAGAACGCGCGCGAGGCCGAGCAACGCGTGCTTGGCGGTCACATAAGCGGATTTCAGCGGCGAAGCTTCATGCGAGTGCACGGACCCCATGTAGATCACGACACCGCCGCGGTCGTCCTTGTACATGTGCTTCAATGCGGCCTTGGTAGTCAGGAACGCACCGTCGACGTGAATCGCCTGCATATTTTTCCAGTCGGAAAATGCATAGTTTTCGATTGGATTGACAATCTGGATGCCGGCGTTTGAAATCAGGATGTCGACTGCGCCTAATTCCGCAGCCACCGTGTCGAATCCCTGGTTGACGGCATCTTCCTTCGTGACGTCCATCGCCACACCAATGCTTTTGCCGCCAGCCTGTTTGATTTCTTCGGCCACGGCGTTCGCCCCGCCCTGATTCAAATCGGCGATGGCGACCGCCGCACCCGCAGCCGAGAGCGTCAACGCGATCTGTTTGCCGATGCCACTTGCGGCGCCAGTAACTAGTGCAACTCTTCCGGTAAGACTATTGTTTAACAAAGACATCAGCATCTCCCAAATTGACTGTGACGGCTCGAATGTTTCGCCCACACGCTTTGCACTCAACGCCCGTTGAGATGATCGAATACAACTTCGCCAAAGTCCCAGCCTGAGGTCCGCCACGGGACGCACACCTTCATGATCTCGAAGGCCCGGCGCAACTCTCGGCAACACTGCGCAAGGCAGTCTCAGCCATCTGCACGGGCAGCCCCACGGGATCGGACTTTAGATGTCGGCGTAATCGATACCGGTCAGCACACCCAGATGAGCAACTGTAGTGAATCGCGACTCTTGCTTCGTATCGATGTTCAGCTCGCGAACGTTGCCGCCCAGATCGGTCACAAATGCGCGGCGGCCCAGTGCGTCCAGAGACACGCCAATGCCTTCCTCCAGTTCGCGGGCGAGCACCTGGTGATCAACCAGTCCGAACGCCGTGATTTTTGCGCGATTTAGTGTATTTCCGTCATGCGTAGCGTCGCCACGGTCAGTCCAGTACAGTACGCCATCGCGGTGATCGATATCGAGATCGATCGGCTCGGGCAGATCGGCCAGCAAACATTCGACATCCGGACGCTGATCGGGTGTCGCACCAGGCGGCAACTCAATGCCAGCCCTGAAGATGCGGCCCTCTCCGGCATCTGGCGGTCCCTTTTGCGTCCAATAGACATGGCCGTTTGCCTTATCCAATGCGATGCCCACACAATGGCGGGTCGCATCGCCCGTATGTTCCGGGAAATTCCCCGTGCGGACGAGTTCCGTCACCTCCGTACCGTCCAGCCGCGCGCGCATGACCCGCATGCCTTCGCGATCGCACCAATAGAGATGACCGCCCTCCTTGTCCAGCGCCAGTTCCTTAGGCGTCCCGGCCAGGCCGGAAGGCACCAGCACACGATGCTCCCTTCCATCGAGCTGCGCGCTTTCGATAGTTCCGTCGTTGGGGGGAACTGCGCCGGAAGCCGGATCGCTGTCGACCAGATGGATGCCGGTTCCCATGTTAGTCCAGTACACCACCTGGTTCTCAGCATCGACCTTGATGCCGTCGGGCGTGCGCGTAAGATTCGCGATAACGACCTCGTGTGAACCGTCCGGCAACAGAGCGATGATCGCTGGTGGACGTGCCTGCAGGACATATAGCGTACCGCCATTCTTCGTAGCCACAGTAAGTACCCTCCATCTAGTCAAAATAACTTTCGTCGTACAGCTCGGAGTCGATCCTTAGTCCCCCAGCAGGACGCTTCTCAATGTTCAACGGACATTCGGATTCGATCGTTAAACGCTTTCACCGGGTCGTCTTTTGCCCAATGCATTGCACCGAATCACCCATTCGTCGAGGGCCGAACGACGGCTCGACTGCCTGGCCAGTCAGCATATAACGTTGCGCTTGACTGAGACATTGCACGTCTCTGTAATGTTCGGATGCCGGTCCTCGTTGCTGAACAAGCTTCGAGCGCAAATGTGCACCTGCACCTGCAATGACATGGAAATACATGTCGATGCATTACACAGTTAACGCCCGAACATGGGAAAAAATCCCTCGACGAAGCGGGAAGACCATGCAGGTGCCTCATTTTGAGCGCCGGCCTTCGAACACAGTCTAGGGTATGCCGAGGACAGTCACAATTGCACTTTGGATTAGGTTTTACACGACACACATTCCATTCGATATGGTGTTGCTAACACCATCGTGCTATTGCATCGCGCCCGCTTGCAACCTAAAGTTCCCGTCAAGAGCAACATCTTTGAGCGCTGGCGTAGACAAAGCGAGAGCAATTGCAGGCCGCCGGAACCAACGGTGAATCTCTCGGCTTCGGATTTACGGGGATGAAGCCTGCGATGCGAAATACGGGCTCCGATATTCCGCTCATGGGCGTCGGCCCATAAGAGCCATTTCGGCCGTAGCGAGTGATAACGCCCTTCGCAATTGAGTCAGGCCCCCTACCGTGAACGAGCCATTGAACCAGATACTCTATCCATGCGGAGCAGCCGTGATAAATGTACTGGTCCTGCTTTGGTCGCCCGGCCGACGGCAGCCCGTCCTGCATGCGGCACTAAAATGCGCCCTATTCGTGCTTCTGACAGTGTCGATGCTTCGATATGGCATCGTCCCCACCCAAGCCGCGCATCGATTTTCGGACCCATCCGTTCACTTTCTTCACGGAGTCCTTGAAACGGGATGGTGGCTGTTAGCAGCCGCGACGACTATGGCCGTAGTGCGAGCCTACTACGTTGTTGGCTATCGACTGCGTCAGAACCGGTTCACGCTGGACGTAATCGCAGCCCTGCTCTATCTTGGAGCAGTGATCGCAATTGTCGCCGATGTATTCGACATCCCGCTCAAGGGGGTCCTGGCCACCTCTGGCGCTTTAGCCATCATCCTTGGCCTCGCGCTCCAAAGCACCCTTTCAGACCTTTTTTCCGGCTTGTTGATTAACGCTACGTCTCCCTATCGTGTCGGAGATTCCGTAACGTTGGATGAGGTAGCGGACGGTGAAGTTGTTGAAGTTACCTGGCGCGCGACCCACATAGCCAAAGCAAACCGCGACATGGTCGTCGTGCCAAACAGTGTCATCGCCAAATCGCGAATCGTAAACCGCAGCTTCCCTCGCGGTTCTCACGCAACAGTCGCCAAGTTTGAGACCACGACGCAGCTTCGACCGTCTGAAGTTGTTCACGCCCTCGAACTCGCCTTGCAGACCTGTGTTGGCATCTCCGAAGATCCTAAGCCGAGCGTGGCTACGACCTCCATCGGTCGAAGAACAGCCATGTACGACGTCACCTTTTTCAGAACGGGTGAGCGATCAGAAGTAGAGGTGCTGAACAAATTCTATGACGCAGCTCATCGCCATCTGGAGTCGATTACCGTTCCACTGGAACATGGGAACGAAGTCGCCGACATCCCAGGCGGGACACCCGCATATCGACTAGTTGAAGCTATCGGTATATTCGGGATGCTTTCTAAAGACCAACGGATTCAACTAGCAAAATCTCTGGTTCGTCGCGAATGCGCACCCGGACAAGTGCTGCTTCGCGCCGGAACGTGCTCACAATCCATTTCAATTGTCGGGTATGGAGTCGTCGCGGCATCCGCAACGGAAGACTCTGGTGGCCACTACGACATCGTCCGTCTTGGTCCTCGAGAATACTTCGGCGAGAGCGGACCAATCGCGGGTGTTGCTTCAATGGTTACGTTCGTCGCACGGACCTATGTAATCGTCTATGAATTACCAGACCACGCCGTTATGAATCTCCTTACACAACATGCCGATGTCGCACACGCTTTCGCTGCAAAGCTCGAGGCACGCGAACGAAAAGGACAAGCTCTGATGCAAGTGTCTCCAGAGGTCCACATGGCAGAGAATGGACTGATGCAGTGGCTACATCGCTGTATCGAGGCAATCCATCACAAGTTAGCATGATTGACGTCTTCCCCGTCCCTCTACTCACGGCGGCCGCGCAAAGCGCGGGAAGTACTTCAAACGATGCAAAGCCGGGCTATCTCATTGCAGTGCGTGGCTCGACTGCTCGGGTGTGGAGCGTCCCCCTTATTTCTCGATTGGACTGAACATCACGGCGCAATCCTGCACCCGCCAATGCAACGTCCCCCGCTTGCCGGATGACACGTTCACGCCGAAGTCCCCGTGGCGCGTGTGCAGTTCATCTCGACTGTCGCAAACCGAGGAAGTCCGCCGGGCGCTTCTCGAGGAACGCCCGCATACCCTCGACTGCCTCCTCATCGCCCTGCGATTCGACCATAAGTTGCGCTTCGAGGTCCATCTGCGCGTCGAACGTCTGGTTACCCGCCTGCCGGCACAGCGACTTGATGCGAGCCATTGCACGTTGAGGCCCACGTGCGATTGCTTCCGCTACGGCAATGGCGGTCGCCGCGGCATCGCCCGGTTCAGTCAGCCGATTCACCGCACCCAGTGCATGCATTCGCTCGCCCGTGACGCGCTCTCCGGTCAGGCACATCTCGGTCAACAACTGCCTGGAAACATACTCGGACAGAAAGCTCGTTGCACCACCGTCAGGGGAAAGCCCGATCTTCACGTAAGCAAGCGAAAATGCCGCATTGCGTGCCGAGACGAGAAGATTGCATGCCATCGCTAGCGAGAATCCCGCCCCCGCAGCGGCGCCCTCCACGGCCGCGATCACGGGCTTGCCACATTGCTGCACCGCGCGGATGAGACGATGCAGACGTTCGAGTTGCTCCCGACGCTCGTGCGCCGGCGTCGAGCCCAGCCTGGCTAGCCGGTTGACGTCGCCTCCTGCGCAAAATGCGCCGCCCGCGCCGGTGAGCACGATTGCACCGACAGCCTCGTTCGCCTCCGCATCCGCCAGTACATGGGGCATCGCCTCCATGAACTCGGGGGTCAATGCGTTGCGCGCCTGCGGGTTGTTGATCGTCAGCAACTGAACAACCCCCTCATGCGAAATCAGCAGCGATTCATTCATCACGCGAGCCCTCGTTCAAGCTCGCGAAGTCCGCGCCGCGCTCGACGAGATCGACGAGGAGCGGAGAAGGACGCCAGAACTGCGGGTCTTCCTTCGCAAATTGGCGAATGTCGTCGAGCACCGATGCCAGGCCTACCGTGTCGGCGTATTTCATCGGGCCGCCACGGAAACGCGGAAAGCCATACCCGTGTAGGAACGTCACGTCGACATCGAGCGGACGCAGCGCGATGCGCTCATGCACGACATTCGCGCCTTCATTGATCAGCGCAGCCATATAGCGGCGAATGATCTCATCGTCGGAGAAGCTGCGTGGCGTGACTCCGGCCCGCCGGCGTTCGGCATCGATGATGGCCTGGACGTCCGGATCGGTCGCGCCGACACGCGAGCCGTCGGTGTACCGGTAGTACCCGCGACCCGTCTTCTGGCCGAACCAGCCGAGTTCGCAGAGGCGGTCGGGGATTTGCACGTAGCGTGCTTTGGGATCGCGCGTGGCCGCGCGGCGCTTACGCGTCGCCCAGCCGATATCGCCTCCGGCCAGGTCGGTCACCTGAAACGGGCCCATCGGGAAACCGAAGTCGCGTACGGCCTTGTCAATCTGATAGGGGGATGCACCGTCCTCCATCATGTGGTCCGTTGCCGCGCGGTAGACGGCGAGGACACGGTTGCCGATGAAGCCATCGCAAACGCCTGCTCGTACAGCAACCTTCCGAAGCTTCTTCGCGAGTTCGAAAGCGGTGGCGACGACGTCGGCACTGACCCTCTTCGGCACGACGACTTCGAGAAGCTTCATGACGTTGGCAGGCGAGAAAAAATGCAGCCCGATGACGTCCTGTGGACGGGAAATCGTCGCGGCTATCGCATCGATATCGAGGTACGAGGTGTTGGTCGCCAATATGGCGCCGGGCTTGGCGACCCTGTCCAATTGAGCGAACACGGCCTCTTTGACCGCCATGTCTTCGAAGACGGCCTCGATGATAACGTCAGCATCGGCAAGCGATTCGTAGGTGGTGCTGCCTCTCCACCGGTTCATGACGCTCGACTTCGCGTCGGCGCTCATGCGCCCCCGCGCGACCAGGCCATCGTAGACGTTTTCGATGTGGGCCCGCCCACGCGCGAGAGACGCCTCGTCGCGCTCGATCATGACGACAGGCAATCCCGCATCGAGCACGGCGACGGCGATCCCCGCACCCATCGTGCCGCCGCCGATTATGCCGACAGTCTCGATGCGGCGGGGCGCGGCCTGGCGCGTCTCGGGCAGCTTCACGGCTTCGCGTTCGACAAAGAACGCATGAACCAGGCCCGCGCGCTGCGGACTGTCCATACACTCAAGAAAGAACCGTCGCTCGGTGCGCATACCTTCCGCAAACGGCTGTTCGATCGCAGCTTGCGTGGCTTCAAGGATCTTGAACGGCGAGAGCAGTCCACGCGACTTCCCGGTGACCGCGGCGCGAGCATCTTCTATCGCTGCGAGACTTGCCGCGGTGTCCTCGAGACCCTTCGCCTCGCGGGTCGGGCGGGGCCGCGCCTTCAGTGCGAGCAATTCCTGCGTGTAGGCCAATCCCTCGGCCAACGTTTCCTCACTGGCACCAAGACGGTCGACGAGTCCCAGGTCGCGCGCTTCCTTCGCGTCGACCCGGCGGCCGCTCAGTGTCAGATCCAGCGCCGCGCGTGCACCGATGAGCCGTGGCGTGCGCTGCGTGCCGCCCGCACCAGGCAGCAGGCCGAGTTCCACTTCGGGCAAGCCGAGCTTCGCGCCCGCGACGGCCAGCCGGTAATGCGCTGCCAGTGCGACTTCGAGGCCGCCGCCGAGCGCTGCTCCATGAATGGCCGCAACGACGGGCTTGCGGCACGATTCGATCCGGTTGCAGACATCGGGCAACGAAGGAGGAAGCGGTGGTTTGCCGAATTCGCGGATGTCGGCTCCGCCGATGAAATTGCGCCCTGCTCCGATCAGCATCACGGCTTCGACCTGATCGTCACTTTCAGCTTTATCGATGGCCTCTATGAGGCCACGGCGCACCGCCTCATTGAGCGCATTGACAGGGGGATTGTCGATCGTGACAAGGAAGATCTTGCCGCGCCGCTCGCACGTCACGGCGCTGGTCTGGTTTTCGAGGTTCATGGTGGATTCCGTGATCCGATTGTTACATTGTCAAGTTTTAGCCCGAGTTGACCCTGCCCTTCTCCGAGCCGACGGAACGCGGGCTCAGCGCGGGGTCAACGCTTTCTGATGACGCTGCGCGAATTCGAACACGCTCGTTGCCGGGCGGCCGGTCAATTCGGGAATGACGTCCGAGCGACGGTCGTAGCGATTCGCGCGATGCAGGTCGGCCATTGCGCAAAGGTGGTCAACGAGGTGGATGGGGAGGCGCTTCTCGAGCAACGCCGCGCGCCAGCTTTCGAGCGGCACGTCGACGTAGGTGATCGTGCGGCCAAGCGCCCTCGAGTACTCGCCGGCGTAGTAGTGCATGTTCTCGGAGACGGGTCCGGTGAGATGGAGGATCTCGCCTATGTGAGGCGCCGGATTGTCGAGCACGCACGCGAGGACGTGGGCAACATCGTCGGCCGACACGGGTGACGTCTTGCCGTCGCCGAACGGAAGCCGCAGCTCGTTGTGCGCGCGCACGTCATGCGCGGCCAACTGCAGGAAGAAGCCCTCGAGGAACACGGTGGGGCGCACGTGAATGACGGGTAAACCAGACCAGTCGAGCGCCTGCTCGGCAAGCCAATGCAGCTTGTGCTGCGGGCTGGCCGTCGTTTCGTCGATGCTCATCTGCGCCACGGTCATTTGCGACATGTTGACGAACGCACCGACGCCGTGATGTTTGGCGACCGCTGCCGCATTCACAGTTGCCTCGAGATAGCGGTCGGAGACCGACATGCCGAAATAGACGGCGCCGCACCCCGCGATGGCGCGATGCATCGCCTCCAGATCGCACAGATCGCCCACCACGACCTCTGCCCCCATCTCGCGCAGCGCTTGAGCACGCTCGTCCTCTCGCCGGACCATCGCGCGCACCGCATGACCATTCGACAACAACAACTGCGTCAGCGTCCTGCCGATCGCGCCTACGCGCCCTGCTGCGCCCGTCACCAGAATAGGCTGATTCTGCATCGTTACCTCCGTTGATACCTCATTGGTGCGGTGTGCGCCGCTGCCGTTTCCCGGGCGTCGCCCGCCGCAACGCCGACGACCTGCCGCCCCATCACACGGCTAGTGCCAGGATGTCGAGCACTTCGCCAGACGCCTGCACCTTGCGAGGATTGCTGTAGATGAAAAACTCCGTCATTGTGTTTCGCGCAATCAGTTCGAACTGGTCCGGGCCAACATTGACATCCCGTAGGCACGTCGGCAGACCCAGACGCTCACACAAAGACTTGAAAGCGTCGGCAGCGGACCCGCCCGGTGCGCCCAGCGCCTTGGCGAGCGCGCGCTGCGCCTCCTGTGTCACCGGCTCGTTGTAGCGCAGTACAGCAGGCATCATGACCGGCGTGCACAAATAGTGCGGGACATGACAGGTGCCACCCAGCACATGGCCGATGGCGTGGCTCGCGCCCATCGGCACACGCGACTGCAGTCCGTACGAACACAGCCACGAGGCGACTTGGCACTTGCCTGCCGCCTCGAGATCATGACGGTTGGCCCGGCTAAGAGGCAGCCAGTGCGCCATCATCTCCAACCCTTGCAGCACGACAGCATCGACGAGCGGATTGCCGCGGGGCGAGCAAAGCGCCTCGATGGCGTGATCCATGGCACGCGTCCCCGAGCCGAGATAGAGACTTTCCGGCGCGTGCTGGAGGATCGACGGATCGAGAATGATCGAGACCGGCATCATCTTCGGGTGATAAAACGTCTGTTTCAGGTCGCGCTCCGTATCGGTCACGAGACACCCGGCGTTGTACTCGCCGCCCGAAAGCGTGCTCGGAATCGCGATCATGCGCACAGCCGGGCCGCGGAATGACGGAGGCTGCGGAACGCCGGCCTCGTTGAGCTTGACCGCAAACGCGTCGAGTCCAGCGGTGTCCGTGATCTGGTGCTCAAGGCAAACGGTTGTGATCTTCGCCGCATCGACTACCGAGCCGCCCCCGATCGCAACGATCAGGTCTGCTTTCACATCGAGCGCGGCGCGCGTCGACGCGATGACGTCCTGCCGCGACGTGTGTTGTGCGAGCCCGTCGATCAACCCCGCAAAGCGAGGCCCGAGTGCAGCTTCGATCTTGCGGACTTCGTCGGTGCCGTGGTTCAACGAACGGCTGGCCATGATGAACACGCGCTGACTACCAAGCCTTTCGACCTCGCCCATCAGTGCCTTCGTGGCCGGCTTGCCAAATACCACGCGCTCCATGCTCGGAAAAACATGAGTGCCCGATTCATGCATCGCTTTGTCTCCAGTGGGTTGTCTCGTGCTGCCACCAGGATCGTGCTCCCGTCCGCAGCTTGCAAGGCTGAGTATCGTTGACTAAGATGACAGTGTCAAGTTATAACCCGATCACTCCCCCTCACGAGCCAGCTGGGCACTCGTTCGGCTCGGCGCCCATTCACTGTCATTCACGAGACCGATCGTCATGCCAACCTATCAAGGGCCGATTCACGATGTTCAGTTCCTGCTTAATGAGGTATTCGACTACGACGCGCAGATTTCGACGCTGCCGGGGTTCGATGAAGTCACGCCCGATATCGTCGCCGCCATCCTCAAGGGTGCGGCCGAATTCTCCGAGGACTGTCTCGTACCGATCAATTTGCCCGGCGATCTGACCGGATGCAAATGGGAGAACGGCAACGTCACGACGCCAACGGGCTACAAGGCAGCCTACGACGCCTACCGTAACGGCGGGTGGCCGGCGCTTGCCGCGGAACCCGAGTACGGCGGCCAGGCGCTGCCGGCCTCGCTCGCGCTGATCGTGCGGGAATTCATCGCCTCGGGTTCGCTGTCGTTCGGCATGTACTGCGGCCTGACGCTAGGCGCTTATCGGTCGATATCCGCACACGCCGACGACGCGCTCAAGCGTATCTATCTGCCCAAGCTCGCGGATGGAAGCTGGGCCGGAACGATGTGCCTGACCGAGCCGCAAAGCGGCTCCGATCTGTCGTCGATCCGCACCCGGGCGGAGCCCGAGCAGGATGGCGCGTATCGCATTACGGGCACCAAGATTTTTATCTCGGGCGGTGACCACGATCTGACCGAGAACATCGTTCATCTCGTGCTGGCGAGGTTGCCGGGCGCGCCGTCCGGCACGCGCGGCATCAGCCTGTTCGTCGTGCCGAAGCGCGTACCGGTTGTCGAGAACGGCGTGCTCACCGGTACCGTCCCGAACGCCGTGAGTTGCGGCTCAATCGAGCACAAGATGGGCATCCGGGCACAGGCCACCGCCGTGCTGAACTTCGACGGCGCGCGCGGCTGGCTGATCGGCGGCCCGAATGGCGGGATGCGCGCGATGTTCACGATGATGAATTCGTCGCGTTTGGGCGTTGCGGTGCAAAGCGTCGGCGCTGCTGAAATCGCCTGGCAGAACGCCCTCGCCTATGCCAAGGATCGCCGCCAGGGGCGCGGCCCAGGCGCGGCGGCGCAAACGCCGGATGGCGGCCCGGAACCGATCATCGTCCATCCTGATGTCCGCAAGAATCTTCTGACGATGAAGGCGTTCGTGGAAGGGATGCGCGGGCTTTATATCGAAGCGGCGATCGCGCTCGATGTGAAAGCGCGCCATCCTGATCGCGCGGTCAGCGACGCGGCCGAAGGGACTCTCGCGCTTTTGACGCCGGTGCTCAAGGCGTTCATCAGCGATTGCGCGCTGCGCGTGACCGAAATCGGCATCGGCATTTTCGGGGGGCACGGTTATATACACGAAAACGGCATGGAGCAGCTCTATCGCGATGCGCGGATCGTGCCGCTCTACGAGGGAACCAACGCGATCCAGGCGCTCGATCTCGTTCACCGCAAACTCGCGCTCGAGGACGGCGCGATCGTCGAGCACTACTTCGATGCTGTCTCGAAACTGATCGTCGAGCAGCGTGCGAATTCCCGCCTCGACGACATGACGGCGGCCCTCGACAACGGGCTTCAACTGCTGCGCGAAACCACGGCGGCCATGCGCCGCCACGCGAATGACGACGCGGTGGAGGCGGCCTCATCCGCAAGCGACTATTTGCGCATGTTTGGATTCGTGGCGCTCGGCGCGACCTGGCTGCGCATCGCCGGGGCAGCCGATGCAGCGCTTGCGGGCTCACCCGAGCGTGCCGATTTTCTGTCCGGCAAGGTGAAGACTGCGCGCTTCTACTTCGAGCGGCTGCTGCCCGAAGCCTGGGTGTGCCATAGCGCGATCATGGCGGGTTCCAGCTCCGTGCTGGCGATCTCGGCGGCGGAGCTTTGAGCGACGCAGCCAGCCACTACGGAACTGAATTGAATCTGTGGAGACATTGCATGAGTACATCAAACAAGGGCCCGCTGTCGGGGATCCGGATACTCGACCTGACGTCGGTCGTATTGGGGCCGCTCGCCACCACGATGCTCGCGGGACTCGGCGCCGAAGTGATCAAGATCGAAGCGCCCGAAGGCGATAACGCCCGCAACGCCGGTGTGATGAAGCATGCCGGCATGGGGCACGTATTTCTCCATAACAACCGGGGCAAGAAAAGTGTCGTCCTGGACCTGAAGCGGCCTGAAGGACGCGAAGCGCTTTTGCGCCTTGCAGCGGACGCCGACGTGCTGATTTCGAACGTCCGGGCCGCCGCCATGAAAAGGCTGGGGCTGCATTACGAGGCGCTCGCCGAAATCAACCGCCGGCTCATCTATGTGACCGCGAACGGCTACAGCAGCAGCGGCCCTTACGCTGATTTGCCCGCCTATGACGATCTCATACAAGGGGCCGCGGGCATTCCCTGGCTCATGCAGCAGTACGGCGCCCCCGAGCCCTGCTATACGCCGATTACACTTGCCGACCGGCTCACCGGCCTGCATGTCGTCTACGCGGTCAGTGCGGCACTGTTCGCGCGCGAGCGCAGCGGAAGCGGGCAGCATGTCGAAGTGTCGATGTTCGAGAGCGTCGCGCATTTCATCCTCGCCGATCACATGGGGGGACGCACGTTCGAGCCTCAACAAGGTCCTGCCGGCTATGACCGCCTGCTCTCACCCCACCGTCGCCCCTACAAGACGGCGGACGGCTATCTGTGCGTGCTCATTTACAACGACAAGCACTGGCGCGGGTTCTTCAAGGGCATCGGGCGAACCGACCAGTTCGAAAACGATCCGCGCTTTTCCACGCAGCAAAACCGCTCACGCAATATTCGTGAAGTCTACGCGTGGGTGGCGGAGATCATGCTGACGCGCACCACCGCCGAGTGGCAGGTCTTGCTCGATGAAGCCGATATTCCCCATCAAACGGTGCGCTCGATCGACGAACTGATGGACGACCCGCATCTGCTTGCCACAGGGTTCATTGCCGAAGAGACGCATCCGACCGAAGGTCGCATACGGACCCTCGGCACGCCGACGAGTTGGTCGGCAACCCCCACCGGCGGCGCCGCTCCCGCGCCGCGCCTTGGCGAGCACAGCGCCTCGGTGCTGCGCGAGGCGGGATACACGGATGACGAGATCCAGCACCTGGCTGCCCTCGGCGCCACCCGCATCGCCGAACGCGCCTGAAACAGACACGAGCCCTGCCGTCGACGATGGTCGAGGCGGGGCTCGGCCACGAGCGACAGTCTTTGCATAGTAGGCCCGGCGCTATTCCATGTTCCGCAGCACGAACCGCTTCCGCAAACGCAAATCAGCGCAACAACGTTGCGCTGATTCGCGTTTCCCGTCACGACAACCGGATTGTTCCGATCAGGCCGCCTTCACCATGTCTTCGATGACCTTCTTCGCGTCGCCGAACACCATCATCGTCTTGTCCATGTAGAACAGGTCGTTGTCGAGGCCCGCATAACCGGCCGACATCGAGCGTTTATTGACGATCACCGTGCGCGCCTTGTAAGCCTCGATGATCGGCATCCCCGCGATCGGCGACTTCGGATCGTTCTTCGCCGCGGGGTTCACCACATCGTTCGCGCCGAGCACGAGTACCACGTCGACCTGGCCGAACTCGCTGTTGATGTCATCCATCTCGAACACGATTTCGTACGGCACTTCCGCTTCCGCGAGCAGCACGTTCATGTGCCCCGGCATCCGGCCCGCGACGGGGTGGATCGCGTACTTCACCTCGATGCCCTTCTCGACGAGCTTATCGGTCAGCTCTTTGAGCGCATGCTGCGCGCGCGCCACAGCCAGACCGTAGCCCGGCACGATCACCACCGTCTCGGCGTTGCCGAGCATGAATGACGCATCGTCGGCCGAGCCCGACTTCACGGGCCGCTGCTCGACCGCGCCGCCAGCCGCCGCCGTGCCCGGCTCAGCGCCGAAACCGCCCAGGATCACATTGAAGAACGAGCGGTTCATTGCCCGGCACATGATGTACGAGAGGATCGCACCCGACGAGCCCACGAGCGACCCGGCAATGATCAGCATCGGGTTGTTCAGCGAGAAGCCTATGCCCGCTGCCGCCCAACCCGAATACGAATTGAGCATCGACACGACCACCGGCATGTCCGCGCCGCCAATCGGAATGATGATCAGCACGCCGAGCGCGAACGCGATCAGCGTCATGATGACGAACGGCAGCCACGATTGCGTGATGAAGAACAGGATGCCGAAGCCGATCATCGCGATGGCAAGTATCAGGTTGATCAGATGCTGCCCCGGATAAACGACGGGTGCCCCCTGGAACAGCCGGAACGTGTACTTCCCGGAGAGCTTGCCGAACGCTATTACCGAGCCCGAGAACGTGATGGCCCCGACGAACGTGCCGATGAAGAGCTCGATGCGGTTGCCGTAGGGCAGGAAGCCCTCGGGCGCACCGGGCTCGATGAGTCCGAACGCAGCCGGCTCGGAGACCACCGCATACGCAATGCACACGGCCGCGAGACCGATCAGCGAGTGCATCGCCGCTACGAGTTCGGGCATCTTCGTCATCTCGACACGCGCGGCAACATAGGCGCCCAACCCGCCGCCCACCACGAGTGCAGCAAAAAGCAACGCGAGCCCGAGCCCGAGGTTCGAGCCGAACTGGGTGGACTCCTTCACGATCAGCGTCAGCGTGGTCAGAATTGCAATCGCCATTCCGACCATACCGAACACGTTGCCCGCGCGCGCGGTCTTCGGGTTCGACAGACCCTTGAGTGCCTGGATGAAACATACCGACGCCACGAGGTACAGCAGCGTCACGACGTTCACGCTCACGAAGTTCAGCCCCATCATGCACCTTCCTTTGCCATCTGCTTCTTAGGCTCTTTCTTCTTGAACATCTCCAGCATTCGCCGGGTGACGAGAAAGCCGCCGAACACGTTGACGGCCGCGAGCGCCACCGCGATCGTGCCGAAGAACTTGCCCGCGTTGCCGACCGTGAGACCCGCCGCGAGCATCGCACCGACGATCACGATCGCCGAGATCGCATTGGTCACCGCCATCAGCGGCGTATGCAGCGCGGGCGTGACGTTCCAGACCACGTGATAGCCGACGTAGATCGCCAGCACGAAGATGATCAGGTTGATCACCGTGTGATTGATGACTTCCATCTGCGCCCCCTCAGGACTTGCGCGCGACTTCGCCGTCGCGGGCCAAGAGTGTGGCCGCAACGATGTCGTCCGCGAGATCGATGTTCAACTGGCCTTCCTTCGTGACGATCAGCTTCAGGAAGTCGAGCAGGTTGCGCGCGTACAGCGACGACGCGTCGGCCGACACCCGCGCCGCCAGGTTCGTGTAGCCGACGATTGTCACGCCGTGCTTCTGGACGATCTTGTCGGGCTCCGTGAGCGGGCAGTTACCGCCGCGCCGGCCTTCATACTCGGCGCCGCGTCCGGCCGCGAGGTCGACGATAACCGAGCCCGGCTTCATCGCCTGAACCGTCTCGACCGAAATCAGCGTCGGCGCGGCGCGGCCCGGAATCAGCGCGGTCGATATCACTACGTCGGCCTGCTTCGCGCGCTCGTGAACGAGCGCCGACTGGCGCGCGAGCCACGACGGTGGCATCGGCCGTGCATAGCCGCCGACGCCCTGTGCGGCCTCTCGCTCTTCGTCGGTTTCGTAGGGCACGTCGAGAAACTTCGCGCCGAGCGATTCGATCTGCTCCCTCACGGCCGGCCGCACGTCGGACGCCTCGATGACAGCGCCCAGCCGCCGTGCCGTTGCAATCGCCTGCAGGCCCGCGACGCCCGCGCCGAGGATCAGCACGCGCGCGGCCTTTACTGTGCCGGCCGCGGTCATCAGCATCGGCACGAAGCGCGGATACAGCGTCGCCGCGAGCAGCACCGCCTTGTAACCAGCGATGTTCGCCTGCGACGACAGCACGTCGAGACTCTGCGCGCGAGTCGTGCGTGGCGCCGATTCGAGCGCGAACGCAGTGAGCCCCGCGGCGGCAAGGGCCTCGGCGTTCGCGGTGTTGAACGGATCGAGCATGCCGACGAGCACCGTCCCGCGCTTCATCAGCGGCAGCTCGGCTTCGGTCGGGGGCTGGACTTTGAGAACGAGATCGGCGCCGAACGCGGTGGCCGCGTCGGCGACCTCGGCGCCGGCCGCGGCGTAAGCCTCGTCGGGAAAGCTTGCGCCGGTGCCGGCGCCGCCCTGGATCGTGACCCGGTGCCCTTGCGACACGTATTTCCTGATCGTCTCCGGCGTCGCGGCCACGCGGCTTTCATACGGGCGCGTCTCGGCTGGCACTCCAATGTGCAGGGTATTCAAGCTTGAGACTCCTGGACCGGGTTGGAGGTAAAGGCATCCGCGTGTTGTTTCACGAAATCGCGAACGCTCGCCGGTTGCCGGCCCGTCAGCTTGAAGACATCGTCCGTCATCCGGTCATAGCGGCCTGCTCGATGCAAATCGGCCATCGCCGTGAGGTGTGCGATCAAGTGCGGGGCCATGCCGCGCTCGACCAGCGTCTCGCGCCAGGGGCCAACGGGAATGTCCCGGTAAGTGATCGTCCGGCCAAGCGCGGCTGAATATTCGGCTGCGTAGAAATGCATGTCGCCGACTTCCGGGCCCGTCAAATGGTAGGTGGCGCCGATGTGCGGAGCCGGATCGGAGAGGATCGCCGCGACCGAACGCGCTACGTCGTCCGCCGCGACAGGAGACGTCCTGCCCTGACCGAAAGGCAGTCGGATTTCGTTGTCCGCCTTCACCGAGGGTGCGGCAAAGCGCAAGAAGAAATTTTCGACGAACACGGTGGGCCGCACATGTACGACCGCCAGTCCGGACCAGTTCAATGCCTGCTCTGCAAGCCAATGGAGCTTGTGCTGCGGGCTTGGCGTGGTCTCCATGACGCTCATCTGAGCGACGCTCATCTGCGATATGTTCACGAAAGCCTTCACGCCGTGATGCTTCGCAACCGCGGCCGCGTTGACCGTCGCCGCGAGATAAGCGTCGGAAACCGACATGCTGAAATACACCGATTCGCAGCCGGCGATCGCCCGATGCATCGACTCCAGATCGAGCAGATCGCCGACCAGCACTTCGGCACCCATCTGACGCAACGCATCCGAGCGCTCGTCTTCCGTGCGCACCAGCGCGCGGACCTTCTGACCCTGCTCGATCAGATACTGGGTCAGCGTGCGACCCACCGCACCCATCCGTCCCGCAGCCCCTGTAACGAGAATTGGGGTTTTACCTTCCATGTTCATCTCCTTCGCTCTCTCCGACGGCTAATCACGCTTCACGCGCGGCGCCACGTTTCATGCCGATTAAGGCATCGAGTCCCGAACCAGCGCCGGGTCGTGGAATTCCTGTTGCGCGACCCAGTATCCACAAGTAACATAACAGTGTCAAGTTTGAAGACGTGAGCGTGCAGATCGTTCACGTGCCTGACCGTTCGGCGACATGCAGGACGCAAACCCACCTGAATACGCACCGCCAGCGTGTTCCTTTCAGAGGCAAAGGAGAGGCAATGTTTCAAGACAACGTGTTGAAGGGCAAACGGATTCTCGTGACCGGAGGCGGGTCGGGACTCGGCAAGGAGATCGCCGCCAAATACCTGCAGCTGGGTGCGGATCTCTACATCTGCGGTCGCCGCGAAGCGGTGCTGCAAGAGACCGCCGACGAGTTGATGAGCCAGTACGGCGGCAGCGTCAAATGTCACGCCGTCGATATACGCAACGCAGAGGCGGTCGACGAGATGATCGAGTCGATCTGGCAAGACGGGCCGCTCACGGGTCTCGTCAACAATGCCGCGGGCAACTTCGTTAGCCGCACGGA
Organism: Paraburkholderia sp. BR10954; assembly: GCF_040965775.1. Classification (NCBI taxonomy): domain Bacteria; kingdom Pseudomonadati; phylum Pseudomonadota; class Betaproteobacteria; order Burkholderiales; family Burkholderiaceae; genus Paraburkholderia; species Paraburkholderia sp. BR10954. The sequence continues at coordinate 278,355 of NZ_JBFRCK010000001.1, read as the reverse complement.
AGATCTGTCGTCGCGCGGTTTCGACGCGATCGCCAATATCGTTCTGCATGGGACGTTCTACGTCACCCAGTCGATCGGCAAGCGCTGGATCAAGGGCGGCCATCGCGGCAGCGTGGTCTCGATCCTGGTCACATGGGTACTGAATGGCGGGCCGTTCGTTGTGCCGTCGTCGATGTCCAAGGCCGGGGTCAACGTGATGACGAAGTCTCTTGCCATCGAGTGGGGACGCTTCGGCATCCGCCTGAACGCCATTGCCCCGGGTGTGTTTCCCACTGACGGCATGAGCAAACGGCTCTATCCGGGTCGCTCCGACGCCGGCCGCGCCGACGGCAGCAGTCCGATGGGCCGTGGTGGCGAGATGCACGAATTGCAGAACCTTGCCACGTTCCTGATGGCCGATGGATGCGAATGGCTAACCGGCCAGACGCTGACGATCGATGGTGCAAACAGCCTCGCGACCGGCGGCAATTTCTATCACTTCAAGGACTGGACCGACGATGACTGGGTCAAGGCGCGCGACTCGATCCGCGAACTGAACGACCGCGACCGCGCCGCTCGCACTGTCTGAAGCGCCTGCAAGGTCCGCGCTGCGATACGTCGCCGGCGCGGCCGCCAGCTTTCGTGCTCCCCTCAAGAAAAAGCGCGCCTGAGACCGAAGTCCCGGCGCGCTGATTGTCGACGATGAGTCATCCATGACTCATCGATGAAGCTATCGGCTCGGCACGGTCCCAGGCACCACTACATGCGCCGGATACGGCTCGCGAAACAGCGCGTTCACGTCGCTGGCACGCCTTTCAATCACCGCTCGCTGGTTGAGGCTGCCTTTGTCCGTCACTTCGTATGCCTGCAACGACGGCGGTTCGGATAGCAGCCCCACGCGCTCGATACGCATCGATGCGCCGGTTTGCCCCGCATTGACCAGTTCGAGACGGCGCGCGAGTTCCGCGATCAATTTCGGATCGCTGCGCAACTGCTCGACCTGCGCGCCGGCCGGTGCGCCCAGGAATTCGCGGCATGCGTCGAGGTCGGGCCAAGCGAGCGCACCGAGTGCGTTATCACCGTCGTGAGCGATCACCGCCTCCTTCAGCAGCGGGAGGCACGAGTCGAGCAGTCGCGTGCGCAGCGCGGCCGTGCGCACCCAGGTACCGTTCGCCAGCTTGAAGTCCTCGGCGAAGCGGCCCGCAAAACGCAAACCGCGTTCAGGGCACTTCGGATCGACGAACCTCACCGCATCGCCAAGCTTGTAGAAGCCATCTTCGTCGAACGCATCGCGGCTTTGCGCCGGCGCGTTCAGGTACTCGCGAACGATGTTGTCGCCGCGGATGCGCATTTCGTACCGCCCCGGCAACGCGCTGTCCTCGACCAGCTTGAGTTCGACGCCGGGCAGCGGCAGGCCGATGCAGCCGACGTCGTCGACTGCCCAGTACTGGGTGACGGCAGGCCCTGCAGTCTCGGTCGCACCGAATACGGAGGTCAATACTGTTCGGTGCCCAGTCGTCCTGATCGATACAGCCTGGAAGCGGTCGTAAAGCTCCCGTGAGAGGACCGCCCCACCGTAGTAGGCGTAAATGAGCCTCGAAAAGAAATGCTGCGCGAACGCCTCGTCGCGCTCAAGCGCGGTAATCAGCATCGACAGACCGGCCGGCACGTTGAAATAAAGCGAGGGCGCGACATCGCGCAGGTTCTTGAGCGTCGCGTCGAAGCGGCCCGGCAGCGGGCGCCCTTCGTCGATGTACAACGTCGCGCCGAAGCGCAGCACGCGATTCATCACGATGTTGCCACCCATCACATGATGCCAGGGCAGCCACTCCAGATACGCGGGTTGCGTCTCGGGATCGCGCTCGAACACCTGGGCCGCCATCTCCTGCGCCGCCGCCATCATGCGCCGCGTGATCACCACTGCCTTCGGGATGCCGGTCGAGCCCGAAGTGAACATGTATTTCGCGGGCATGTCCGGCGTGAGACTCGCGTGGTATGACGCGAGCTCGGGGTTCGGGGCGGCCGCGAGCCACTGCGCAAAAGAGAGCATCCGCGGCGCGGGATGACGGGCCGCCAGCGTGCGCTCGGCAGGCACCCGCAAGGCTGCCAGCGCGCCCGCGAAGCGCTCGGCGTCCTGCACGAACACGATATGCGGGCGGACCACATCGAAGGCCGCACGGAGCCGTGCATAGTCGCCGCCCATCAAGGAATACGCGGGCGAAACAGGAGACACGGGGACGCCGGCGTATAGCGCGCCCCAGGTCAGCAGCGCCTGTTCGGTCGAGTTTTCCGAGAGGATCGCAACCGGTTTCTCGCGCGACGCGCCCGACGACAACAGCATGCTTGCGATCGAACGGACGGCATCCCACACTTGCTGGCAGGTCATGGTCCGCCATTCGCCGTTCGCGTCGCGCTCGACCAGCATCGGGGCATCCGGCCGCTTCGCGACCCAGTGCTCGAGCCAGTCGACCGTACACCCGGGTTGCGCGGGAAGCGAATGCCCCGAGCGCAGCAACAGGATCTCAGATGTTCGCGGCTCGACGACGACCGACGGTGTGCGGAATCCCGTCTCGCGAAACGGGTAGTCGGCAATATTGAGGGGCGTTATGGACATAAGCTTTCCTGAAATGTCTCCGTGACTCTTCTGTATCTTGCTACGCACCGGCGCGCAGCCGGCGCGAGCATGCCTAGACGGCTTCGAGGATCGTGGCGATGCCCTGGCCGCCGCCGATGCATTGCGTCGCAAGCGCGAACTGCCCGCCGGTGCGCTTGAGCACCGACGCCGCTTTGCCAACGAGACGAGCTCCCGTCGCGCCGAGCGGATGGCCGATCGCGAGGGCGCCGCCGTCCACATTCGTGCGCGCCGGATCCAGCTTCAGGTCGCGCGCGCAGGCGATCGCCTGGCTCGCGAACGCCTCATTGATTTCAACGATGTCAAGATCTTCCACCGAAATGCCAGCGCGCGCGAGCGCTTTGCGGGACGCTGGAATCGGACCTATACCCATCAAGGCGGGGTCGCATGACGCCACCGCCGCGCTACGGATTTTGGCGAGCGGCTGCATCCCGTTGCGAAGCGCAAACTCGGCGCTGCAGATCAGCACCGCCGATGCGCCGTCTGTCAACGGCGAGGACGTGGCCGCGGTCACGCTGCCGTTTTCGGCGAAGGCCGGCTTTAGCTCCGCAAGCGCCGCGGCGTTCGTCCCGGGACGGATGCATCCGTCCTGCGAGACGATGCCCTGCGGCATCTTGATCGGGACGATTTCCGCGGCCAGGCGACCGTCCTCGCGCGCCGCCGCCGCCTTTTCGTGCGAGAGCACCGCGAGCGCTTCCTGCTCCGCCCGGCTCACGCCGAACTGCCTCGCGACGTTCTCCGCCGTGACGCCCATCGGCAGATAGGCCGCCGGAAACGTGTCCAGCAACGCCGGATTCGGAGACTTGTTGAAGCCGCCCTGTGGGACCCGCGTCATCGATTCGACGCCGGCGCAGATGAACGCATCGCCCAGGCCGAGCGCAATCTGGCCCGCGGCATAGTGGACCGCCGACATCGACGATCCGCAGAACCGGTTGATGGTAGCGCCTGGCACGAGATCGCCGAAGCCGGCCAGAAAACCGATGATGCGCGCGATATTGTGCCCCTGCTCCGCCTCGGGATAGGAACAGCCCACGACGAGGTCCTCGATCTGCTCCGGCTTGCACCCTGTGCGTTCGAGCAATGCGGACACGACCGCGGCCGCGAGATCGTCGGGGCGCACGTCAATCAGCGCGCCCTTGCGTGCGAAATGAAACGGTGAACGGGCAAACCCTGCCACAACAATATCGGCCATCCTCTATCTCCTGAACTCAAAACCATTGGGAAGAGCGCAATTCGACACGTTCGAAGCGCTCCATGAATTCAACGTGCGCCCTCACCGTCTGCCGGCTTTCGCTTGGGCACGCTGCTCAGCGCATACATGCGCATGACGAGATCCCCGTTCTGATTGACGAGGTCCACACGTGCCTTCACCGTGCCTCGGCGCGGCTTGTCCGGCACCTCGAGAATCTCGACGAGCTCACGTTCGACATGGACCCGGTCGCCAGGACGCACCGGCGAATACCAGCGCAATTCATCGACACCGATGCCGACCACGGGCGTGTCTCCGTATGAACGCGCCTCGACGCACAGGCGCATCGCCAGCGACGCCAGATGCCACCCGCTCGCGATCAGCCCGCCGAACGGGCTGGCCTTGGCCGCCTCGACATCGAGGTGAAACGGTTGCGGATCGAAGCCTCGGCCGAACTCGATGATGTCCTGTTCTTCGATCGTGACTTCCCGACTGCCCCACGATTCGCCAATCGCAAGATCTTCCAGATATCGCCTCGTCATCGCACTCACTCGCGGGACGCGCAGCGTGCGCTGCCGTCCATGGAACCTTTTGCCAAGCCCTCGCATGCTCCGCTGCTGCCGCCCGCAAGGGTTACCGTGAGCTGATTGTTACACTGTCAAGTTTCTTCGTCAACAGGATGGTGTCGACTTTTCCCGCGAGTTGAACATGTGGAATGCTTGCGAGGAAGGCGCCGCAAGGCGGGACCATGCCGCGGTGCGACGCATGGCAGACGCCAACAATGCGGCGCCTGATATCAGCATGCCGCGAGGCGGCACGCAGTTAGCGGTTTGCCATCGTGCCGTACGGGCCGGAGGGTCAAGCGGCGCTTTTCTTCGCGCGGCCCACTGTCTTGCGGGCCGGAGCCGATGCGCTGACGTGAGGCGACAGAAGGCCGCCCAGCAGGACGCCAGTCACCGACAGGCAAACATCGTCGATCCGATCGTCCGGTACCTGGCACAGTCCGCTCTTACGATCGGACAGCAGGGTCGCGAGTCCATGCATGCCGGACCACACCGCGATCGCTGAATACCGTGGCGGCCGCTCATCATTTTTCTGGTCCGCCTGAAATTCCGCAATCGAGTTGCTGAGGAACTGAAACGATGCCGCGCTCGCGTCCATCAGCTCGGCGTGCCGGGTCTTGTCCGCAATCCGCGGGCCGAACATCAAATGAAACAGCTCGGGGCGCCGCAGCGCGAATCCCACGTAGGCGCGCATCACCACGCGCAAGCGCTCTTCCTTCGTCATGCCGTCCTTGAGTGCCGCCAGACGATCAGCCATCAACTGCCGGAATCCTTCCGATGCGATCGCGGCAAGGAGTCCCTCCTTGTCGCCGAAATGATGCGTCGGCGCGGTCTGCGAGACGCCCGCCAGACGTGCGACTTCCCGCAGCGAAAGCTCGGCTGCGCCACGCAGCTCGAGCAACTCGAGGCCGCGCCGAACCATCTCCTCACGAAGGTTGCCGTGATGCCACGTGCTCTTCTTCGTCGGTTTCAGGTCGAGAGGTACTGAAGACATGTTGTCACCGTTTAGTAATTATCCGCCGATACCCGGCCGTGATCCGCAAGCGGCCGGAGCAGCCACATTTTACGCCGCCGCGTTCCGGGTAGAAGCCATGCACCCATACGGATCAAAAAACGGCCCGATCCGAAATGCCATCAAAGGGAAATCCCTGATTCAAAACAGGTTGCCAGCAACCATGCCGCAAACCTAATATTTACACCGTCATCTTTACGATGACAACTTTAGGCGAGCAGCCGGCTCTCGCTGAAGTTCTGGGCCGGGCTCCGATATGCCGCAGGTGTCGCGGGGGCTGGGAAGTCCGTCGGGTTCACAGTGAGATCACATTTTGGGCAACAGCATGAATGCCGCGACCCCCTCGAACAGTAGTGACCACGCCGAAGACGCCGTACTTCGTCTGACGGCAATACGCAAGGCGTTTGGCGCGACAGAGATCATTCGCGGTGTCGACTGGTCGATCCACCGGGGAGAATGCCATGTGCTGATCGGGCCGAACGGCGCGGGCAAGTCGACGTTGTTCCACCTGATCAGCGGCCGCTACACGGCAAGCTCGGGAACGATCCGTCTGCACGGTAAAGACATCACGAAACACAGCGCGAGCCGGATCAGCCGGGCCGGGCTCGGCCGCAGCTTCCAGACCAACAATCTGTTCGACCGTCTGAGCGTCTTCGAGAACGCCCGCATGGGCGCGCTTCGGGCCGTGGGCTATGGGCCGTCATTCTGGCGGCGCGTGCCGCGCGGCGGTGCTGCCGACAGGCGCGCACTGGGCGTGCTGGAGGAAGTCGGTCTTCTCGAGCATTGCCACCAGCCGGCCGGCCTGCTTCCGTACGCCGATCAGCGCGCGCTCGAAATCGCGCTCGCGCTGGCAGGCGGGCAACAGGTACTGCTCCTCGACGAACCCACGGCTGGCATGAACCGCGAGGAGACGCATCGCATCATCGCGATGCTCAGGCGATTGCGGGACGCCGATCCGAACCGGACGATCGTCATCATCGAGCACGACATGGACGTGGTGTTCGAGCTTGCCGACCGGATTTCGGTGCTCGTGTATGGCGAAATCATCGCGTGCGGCGACCCCGCCAGCGTGCGCGCGGATGCGCGCGTGCAGACGGCGTACGTCGGGATCCCACAGTGAGCGCAAAGGAACCGATTACATGTCAGCCATCACGAATCACAGCACGTCAACCGTCAGCCCCACGCCGGGCACGCCGCTGTTCGAAGCGCGAGACATCGTCGCGGGATATGGCGACGGCCGGGTGCTCCACGGCGCCACGCTGCGCGTCGCCGAAGGGGAGACGGTCGCGCTGCTCGGTCGCAATGGCTCCGGGCGCTCGACGCTGCTAAAGACCATCATGCGGCTCATCGACGGCACCGGCAGCATCACGATGGGCGGCGTGGCGCTTACGCGCGCGAAGCCGCACGAGGTCGCCCGTGCGGGTATCGGCTATGTCCCCGAGAACCGCGCGATCTTCCCCGATCTGACGGTGCGCGAGAACCTGGCGGTCGGCCTTCCCCAGCGCAATCGCGCATCGCGTCCCGGTACAGGCGGTCCGCACTGGACCGAGCAGGAATTCTTCGAGCTTTTCCCGAATCTGCAGCGACGCGCGAACGTCGCCGGCGGTGTGCTGTCCGGGGGCGAGCAACAGATGTTGACGATATGCCGAGCGCTGATGGGCGAGCCCCGCCTGCTGCTGATCGATGAACCGACCGAAGGGCTGAGCCTCGCGATGATCGACCAGGTCGCGGCGCTGATTCGCGAAGCGGCGCGACGAGGGGTCGCCATTCTGCTGGTCGAACAGAAGCTCACTATCGCGCTCGACCTCTGTCAGCGCGTCAATGTGATGGGGCATGGCCAGATCGTTTTCGACGGCAGCGTCCCGGCGTTTCGGAGCGACCCGGCGATTCGCAACGAATGGCTCGAAGTCTGAAGCCCGCAACAAACCGAGGACGCGCGATTGCGCAACAAGCAGGAGAGAGACAAACATGGCAGCTACCCGATACAAACGCCTCGCGGCCGCCGCCGCGATTGCCGCCCCCTTGATGTGCTGCGCTCTCGCGCATGCGGGGCAACCTCTGCGGATCATGCTCATCGATCCGCTTTCCGGCCCGCAATCGGCGACGATGCAGGCCACCAGCCGAAATCTCGAGTACGCGGTCAAGCGCGACAACGATGCCGGCGGCCTGCTCGGTCAGAAGATCGAGTTGACGACCTGCGACAGCAAGTTCAATCCCAAGGACGCGAAGAGCTGCCTCGACCGTGCAATCGGCAGCGACATTCACTACATCCTGCAGGGCGTCGGCAACAACGTCACGATGACCTTGCTCGACGCCATCGACAAATACAACGCGCGAAATCCCGGCAAGGAGATGGTCCTGATCAACTGGGCCGGGCTCGACGAGGAAACGACCAACCAATACTGCTCTTTCTGGCAGTTCCGCACCCAGGCCCATCTCGGCATGGAGCTGAAAGGCGCGATCCTGTCGCTCGAGCCTGGTGTGAAGCGGGTCTACCTCATCAACATGGACTACTCGTCCGGACAGGATGCGGACGCCGTCACGAAGCGGATGCTCAAGCAGTTCAGGCCGGACATTCAGGTGATCGGAAGCGAGCTTTTCCCCCCCGATCGCGTTCAGGACTTCACGCCCTATGTGGCGAAGATCAAGTCTGCACACGCCGATGTGGTCATCACCGCGGCCATTGGCACCGACCTGAACCGGCTCATCGGCGCCGGCAACGAGGTGGGGCTCGACGCGCGCTGGTATACGGTCTACGCGTCACAGCACGGGCAGCTACCCGCAATCGGGCCAAAGGGTGTCAACCGTGTGTATCAGGCGTCCGACTCTGTCATGAGCATGAACCTGCCGACGATCGACAAACTGGTGGAGCAGTCACGCGCCGACGGCTACGGTGACTTCGAAAGCGTGCGCATGTACCGGGCCTATCGGTTCCTGACGAACGCGGTCGGCAAAGCGGGCACCACGCAGCCGCTGCCCGTGGCGAAAGCGATGGAGACGACCACCGTGGCGTTCGACAACTATAGCGCCACCATCCGCGCGAGCGACCATCAGGCGCAGATGCCGGTCTACCTGTCTGTGATGAGCCCGGACGCCAAGTTCAAGCAGGACGGCACGCCCTGGGGCTTCAAAGTGCTGAAGACGTTCGGCAGCGAGCAGATGAGCGAGCCCACGACCTGCCAGATGAAACGGCCTCCCGGCGCCTGATGCCGAGGTCGCAGCGCCGCCCTTTTTCATACCGCTCCTTTTCGCCCGGAACCCACTGCTATGCAATCGATTCTGCTCGGCCTCTTCAACGGGCTCACGTACGGCATGCTGCTCTTCCTGATGGCCTCGGGATTGACGCTGGTATTCAGCATGCTGGGCGTGCTCAACTTCTCACATACCGCCTTTTATACGCTCGGCGCGTACTTCGCCTATACGGCGTCGCAACTGCTCGGACTCGGGTTCTGGATGGGATTGGTGGTGTCCCCCGCATGCTGCGCACTGCTTGGCGCGCTCATCGAACGGTTCGGGATCCGGCATGTGCTGCGCTACGGCCTGCTCGGTCCGCTCCTGCTCACGTTCGGCATTCATATCGCCCTGATCGAACTGGTCGGCCTGATCTGGGGCAAAAGCCCCGTCGCCTATGCGATGCCCGCAAGCCTCAATGTTCCACTCTTCTCGCTGTATGGCATCGACTACTCGGCGTATCGCGCGTTCACGCTGGTCATGACACTAGCAGTGCTGGCGCTGCTCGTGGTGACGCTCAAATGCACTCGCATCGGCACGACGGTGCGCGCTTCACTGTCACATCCCGACATCGTGAACACGCTCGGCCACAACCTGCCGCTATTGCGGAACATGGTGTTCGCCGCGGGCGCCGCGCTCGCCGGACTGGCTGGCGCGCTGTCGGGAAATCTGCTCGGCACGGAGCCCGGGATGGCAGGCGAACTCGACGCGATTCTCATGATCGTGATCGTCGTCGGCGGCCTGGGATCGCTGGGCGGCGCGCTCGTCTCGTCGCTTCTGATCGGCGTGCTGCAGACGCTCGCGACATCGACCGAGGTGCCATGGAGCAGTCTTCTCGGACCCTTGCACGCGCTGTTCTCATGGTCGGCCGCGGCCACCGCCGCACTGGATCAGCCGATCAGCCGTTTTGCGCCACTGGTTCCCTTTGTCATCGTCGTCGTGGTGCTGGGCCTTCGCCCGCGCGGCCTGATGGGCGCCCGTCATTGAACAACCCGGATCATGTCATTGATGAAACGTCAACCCAACACGCTCGCGTGCCATTTCGCCGAACCCTCATCGGCGAGCACCGCCGGCCACACCGCTTACTCGCGCTATCTGCCTGCCGAGCGACGCCTCTCTCTGCAGGCCACGGCGTGGATCGCCGCACTGGCGCTGCTTGCCGCGTTACCGTTGCTGTTCTCCTCGCCGTTCGCGGTATCGCTTCTGGCTCAGATATGCATCGCGGTGACGTTCGCAGTCGCCTATAACATGCTGCTCGGCGGTACCGGTCTGCTCTCGTTCGGCCACGCGCTTTACTTCGGCCTCGGTGCCTACGCGACAGCGCATGCGCTCAATCACTTCGGCGGTGCCTTCCCGCTCGTGCTCGCGCCGCTGGTCGGTTGGGCCGTTTCCGTCGTGGCCGGCGCTTTCCTGGCGTCGTTCACCGTGCGCAGCGGCGCGCTCACCTACGCGATGATCACGCTGGCGATCGGCCAGCTGGCGTTCTCCGCCGCCACCGTCCTGACAGGCTGGTCCGGTGGCGACGAGGGCATCTCGCTGGATCCCGCGAAGTCCAACGAATGGGGCATCGATTTCGGCTCGCCGGTCGCCATCTATCTGCTGATTGCCGGTTGGACATGGCTGTCGACGGTGCTGATGTTCGCTCTGAGCCGCTCCGCACTCGGGCAGCTGATGCTCGCGACTCGCGACAACCCCGAGCGGGTCGAGTTCATCGGTTTCAGCCCGGCCCTCATCCGTGGTATCGCCTCGACGGTTTCCGCAGGGTTCGCAGGCGTTGCAGGTGCCCTCTATGCGCTCGGCTTCCAGGTGGTCACGATGGATTCGCTCTCCCTGCCGCAAAGCACAGCAGGCCTGCTTCACGCATTCATCGGCGGCTATGCCTCATTCTTTGGGCCGGTTGTCGGGGCAGCGCTCATCACGTTGGCGTCCATCTGCCTTGCGTCGCTCACGCATGCGTGGCCGCTCTATCTCGGCGCGTGCTTCGTGCTTGTCGTCATGTTCATGCGCAACGGTCTCATTGACGCTCCCGCGACCGTGGCGCGTTATGCAACGATCTATCGCGCAGCGCACGGCACCCCGATGTTGATCGCGCATTTCTCTCTGGTTTGTTTGTGCGGCCTCCTGAGCGTTGCGGGCTTCGCCGCAATGATCGAGTTGACCGGCGCGCTTTCCGAAAGCATGAGCACCCCCGTGACGCTGTTCAAGGCATTCGGTTTCGAAATCGTCGCCAATCCCCACCGTTCCTTGCATTGGATCGCGGCGATTTTCATCTTCCTGTGCGGTTTCTGCGGGCTGCGTTTTTCCAGGCGCAGGCCCTCCCTCCCACGGTAGAAGCATCAACAACGACACAGTCCTGACGAATTCATAACAATATTCAGTAGCCCTAGATTAAAAAGACATTTATCCTCGGAGAGCTGTATGAAACGGAGTTCGGTTTTCGCGCTTGGGTTTTGCATCGGTTTGGCAGGGCTCGGCGTCGCGCACGCGCAGTCTTCGGTGACGCTCTACGGCATCGTCGACAGCGGCATTCTGTACAAGACGCATGCCGGGCCTGGCGGCAACTCCTGGCAGGTGGTTTCCGGGGGCGAGTACACGAGCCGATTCGGCTTTCTTGGCGCGGAAGATATCGGGGGCGGCTGGCAAGCGACTTTCGCGCTGGAGAACGGCTTTCGCGTCAATAACGGTACGTTCATCAACGGGGGACTGCCGAGCAGCGGGTCAACCGTGCTGTTCGATCGCGGCGCTACCGTCGGCCTGAAAAGCGGGCAATTCGGCGGCCTGCTGCTCGGGAAGAACCAATCGCCTCTGCTCAGGACGCTTGTCGACCTGGACGTCACCGGCTACTCGAATTTCGGCTCGTTGAACAACCTGCTCTACCAGAACCTCACCGGCTACTCGGGATGGCAATACTCCTGGGTCGACAACTCGGTCGAGTATCAGATGCCGGATGTGTATGGATTTCATGGGTCCGCCATGTACAGCTTCGGAGGAACCGCCGGCGACTTCCAGACGAAGCGTGCGCTGTCCGCGGGGCTCACCTGGCACATCGGTGACCTCCTTGTCGGCGGCGCATACTTCTCCGGCAACGATCCGACCGGCGTGACCAACAACGAAGTCGCGCAAGCCTATACGGTCGGCGCAAACTATAAGCTTGCGCAGTTCCGCTTTGCACTGAATTTCGCCAATTTCAAGGATGAAGCCAAGGGATCGAGCGTCAACTTCTATACGGGCGAAATCGACTACCATTTCAGCCCGGCCTTGGAGTTCTCGGCGGTCTGTATCCGCCTGGACGATCGAACGAATGGCTCGATGAGCGGAACCCTCTACAAGATCGGCTCCGACTATTCGCTGTCAAAGCGTACCGCGCTATATGCCGACGTTGGCTACGTGAAGAACAATTCGCTCGGCACGTTCGGCATCCAGAACTCGATGCCCGTCGGCGTCGCGGGCAAGAATCAACTCGGGGCGATCGTCGGGATGCACCACGCGTTCTAGAGGCTCCGGATGGAGGCGCTACCGTTGGTTTTTACAGCGACTCGTCCGCGGTTCGTCTCCAGTTCGGCATTATTCCCGTTAGGGAGGATACTTCGATGTGCGGGAGCATCGACAGCATGCGGTCACGCACTTCACTCCCGAATCCGTTCATCACAGAAAGCACGATGATCAGCGCAGCCATGCCACGCGCGATGCCCGCCATCGACACAAAGGCGATGGATGAAGCAACGCCCTTATCAGTCGCGCGCTCGTCCGGGCGGAAAGAGCGCACCCCGATCTGCCATTCGTAGGAAAGCTTACGAGGCTTCGCACTACAGCAAGCAGACGCGTCCCAGATCGACGGTACAACGATAGACGTTTCTGTTCAGCCACGAAACAAACGTGTACTCGTCGTATGCGTTGCTTCCGATGTAAATCCAATTGCTTAGTTCCCGGTGCATGATTTCCTCTGCGTTTCGTAACTGAAGTTGCGCCCAATCCGGTCGATCTCGCCGTCCATCATCACGACGGGTTCATATCGTTTCCTTCAGAAAGATGGTTACCACGGGAGCATTATTAGTATCGAAGTGCCCGAAAGTCGTGAGAAGACGGTGATATTGAGGTGGAGATTTGGTGAGGACGGTACTATCGTCCGATGAAGGCATTCGCGAACTTTTGGCCAAGTGTACCTCTTCCGAGAACTGCTCGAAGTGCAGCGTTTTGGCGCCGGCTCGCCGAACGTCGACCAGGCGGCCGGTAGCTATTGAAGCACTTCTCACCTGCGCCATCGAGACGTCAGCGTGCGGCTGAGGGTGTGCCAAAGCTCAAAATTTCGCCGAGTCTCGGGCGCCGCTATGAACGGTCTTCGCGACGAACCAACGCCCTGTCGCAACCGACCAGAGATTTATCCCACCATACGCCGCCATCGCCCCCGCGCCCACCGCGAAAAACAGCGGGAGCGATCCAGTCAGGCGCAGTAATAGTGTTCCGAGACCCACATACAGTGCCAGCCGCAGTGCCCCCGCCCCGAGCGGCCATTGCAGGCGGCCCGCACCCTGCGCCGCGAAATACAACGAGAACCCGAGCCCGGAAAACCCATAGAACGGCCCGATGATGTGCAAGCAGATCGATCCTGTCTGCAATAACTGCTCGTTCGTACCGAAGAGTTTCAGCCACGCGTGCGGCCAAAGTGAGGCCACGACTCCGACCAGTTCGGAAATGGCAAACGCCATCGCCCCACCGGTCAGCGCGATGTTGCGCGCGCGTTCGTACTGCCCTGCGCCGATATTGGCCCCCACGAGCGCAACCATGGGCGCACCCAGACCGAAAGCAATTGGCATGATCAGGTATTCGAGGCGCGCGGCTGTGGCGTAACCTGCGAGCGCGGCCGTGCCAGCATGCGCGCCGACCGCCGCGCCAGTCAACGCCATCAGGGCGTTCGTCAGTATCGGATTAAGGCAGGCGAGCCCCCCGACAACGAGTATCTCCCGCATCGTCGCCCAACCTAGAGGGCCACGTACCAAACGCGCCGGATTACGCCCGCTTACGCAATACCAGCCGAGAATCATCGTACCTGCCGCGTAGTACGCAATAAGCGCCCACGCCCCACCTGCGACACCAAGTCGTGGCACTGGCCCGATGCCGAAGATCAGGCACGGCGACAGTGGGATCAAGAGCGCCGCTCCGCCACAGATCACCGCACCGGGCACGATCATGTTGCCGGTACCGCGAATCACGCTCGCAAGTGCGTTCATTGCCCACAGGAGCGGCAGACCAAGAAACAGGACGTGGCCGTAAGTGCCGGCTGCATCGAGTGCGGCGCCGTGGGCTCCGAGCGTCTGGAATAGAGGCTTCGCGATTGCCAGCAAGACCACCGAGAACGCAACGCCGATCAACACGTTCAGAACGAGCGCATGGCGTGCGAGCTGAGCGATCAAGTCCGCGTCGCCGGAACCCAGCGTGCGCGCAACCGCCGACGAGATGCCGCCGCCCATCGCACCCTGCGACATGTTCTGCATCAGCATCAATACGGGCACGACTACCGCGACACCCGCGAGTATCGACGTGCCGAGCTTTGCGAGAAACCATGTTTCGACGAGCCCTGTCGATGCCTGAGCGAACATCATCAGCATGTTCGACCAGCCCATCTGCGCAAGCAATGGCGCTATCGGCATCTCGAGCATCGCTCGAAGGCGCGGATTGATTCTGGGCGCTGCCAGGCCTTGAGGTTGGATCGTACCCATCTCTTGCTTTCCTCGATTAAAACTACGGGCATATGCAAATACATTGGAATGCAATGTACTTGCATATGCCCGTAGTGGTCAAGGTGATTTAAACTGTGTCTCTACGCCGGGACGGGAAGTGTCCCGGCTGACTCTCGGAAGTCACGGAGTAACGACCAATGTCACCGACAAACCCCAACGCCCCACTCGTTTGCAATGGCTCCGCACTGCGCAAGGCGAGCCGACGACTTTCGCAGCTCTACGATGCTGTTCTGGCGCCAAGCGGTCTCAGCGCAGCCCAGCGGTCCATCCTTCTTCAAGTCGAACGTGAAGGCAGCCCAACCATGACCGAGCTCGCCTACTCAATGGTGCTTGACCGATCGGCGCTTGCACGAAACGTCAAGCCGCTCGAACGCGACGGGTATCTTGCGCTGCGACCCGACGAAGACGATGGCAGAAGCCGGCGCGTCGATTTGACAGCCGCCGGCCGTGCGAAGCTTGCTGAGGCCAATCGCCTTTGGCGAAAAGCGCAGCGTCGCTTTGAAGAGGTATACGGCGAGGAACGAGCGGCCGCGCTGCGCGTTGCACTCGCGGAGATTTATTCGGATGAATTTGCGGTAGCTTTCGGGCAGCCGTGACGACTGGTAGCTGAAAAGAAATGTCTATTGGCGAATTCTTCTACCTTTACCCCACCTGCAAACGCTGGGCTCGCCAGCTTCTATGGTGTTGCATCGACCTGGTCAGTCCGCAGAATCCCTCGGACACCTGTGCGCTTGTGGCGCCGGACGGCCTGGGGCGGACGGCCAACCTCGCGCATGAAAGCGTCGCGCATATGCTCGCAGTCACGAAAACCGGTCTCTCTGGCGATAACATCAAGCGGATGCCGGCTCTGCTCGACCATCTGCCGCGCTACCTCCAGTCGAAGTCTTTCAATGGCTTTGGCCGGGGACGCTCCCGTTTCGAGCGTAAACACACGGCTGAAGTGGCGCGGACTCAGGTGGGCGATTCTGGCCAACTCCTCCACCGATAGCGAACACCTCAGATTCTGGCGCGCATAGTTCAGGGCATTCTGGATCCGATCGGATTTCGGGGCGAGGTTCAGCATTTCTGAATGCTGCGACTGGCCGCCCGCCCGCCGCTGAGGCATGACGAGCCTATGCGCCACTGCACGGGCCGTTTCCGCACCCAGATCCTTTTCCACCATCGCGAGTGTTAGGTCAAGGCCAGCCGTCATGCCCGCGGACGTCCAGATCGGACCATCGACAATGTAGATCTGGTCTTCCTCGACGTGGATATCTGGAAAACGTTCCTGCATTGCGCTCACATACGCCCAATGCGTCGTGGCGCGCCGCTGCGCCAGCAAGCCTGCTTCCGCGAGCACGAATCCGCCGGTGGAGATCGCGCCTATGCGCCTCGCGCTGATGCAAGCTTTGTGCAGGAACGCCACTATGGTGTCAGGAGGCGGAGAACTGAGCGGATCAATAACCCCGCCGACGATCCACGTGTCCACGTCAACATGCCCGTGCAATGATCGTGTGCTCACTGTCAGGCCAAGTGACGAGCGGATCTCTCCGCCGTCCTCGGAAAAAGTTTCGAGCGCGTAGAACGACTCTCCGACCACGACGTTCGCGCACTCGAACACCGACTGCATCGCGAGATCCATGGACAGAAAACCGTCGCTAATCAGAAAGCCAATCCGGCACATGTCCGTTCTCCATCGCCTCGTGGAATAAGCCATGATCATAGGCGCCGCGCCCGGCGGCTGAATAGATAAACAAGGTATATATACCAAGGTGTACATACCAAGGTGCCATTCGTCTATCACCTCCGTAGTGACGCCCTCGCGCAAACACATCAATGCATGACCACTACTACGGGCTGATTGGCGGATATACAGCCTGATCACGGTTCCGCGGAACCGCGACATCATCAAGCGTTCAGATCTTGTCCGCATCCTGGCGAATCAGAAAGCCAAACCAGTGCATGTACGTTCTCCGTCGCGCGATGTCCTAAACCAACCCGAATTCCGTCATTTCTGTCGCGCCGAAACGAAGCCAGAATGCGATCACGTGTTCGTCAATCACCTTCGACAGCGCGCTTTGAATCTCCTTTAACAAGGTCGAGGCCACTAATACACCGTACACGAAAGAGCTATTTCAACGGTTTATTCATGGAGTGCTCTGTGGTTAGCCTGAACATCAACGACACAACCCGTACCGTCGACGAGACTGATGACATGCCGCTACTTTGCGGTCTTCGCGATATTGTCCGCTTGACCGGCACCAGGTTCGGCTGCGGGATTGCGCAAGGCGGCGCATGCACCGTGCACCTCGACGGCGTCGCGGTGCGTTCGTGCGTGCTTCCGGTCGCGGCGGTCGGCAACAGGCAAATCACGACGATGGAAGCAGTCGGCACCGCAGAGGCCGGCCGCAAGGTACAGCAGGCGTGGCGAGCGCTCGATGTCGTCCAGTGCCGCTACTGCCAGTCGGGCCAGGTGATGGCGGCCGCCGCGCTGATCGCGTCGAACCCGAACCCGAGCGACCCCGACATCGACGCGGCAATGGCCGGCAATATCTGCCGCTGCGGCACGCACAACCGGATTCGCGCGGCGAGCAATCCGGCGGTGCTGGAGCCCAACCCAACCTCGACGATCAATGTCACCTTGCACGGGGCGCAAGCGCTCGTGATCAACGGGCTACCGGCTGCGTATCCGATGCCGAAATTTTCGAACGTGCTGACAGACCAGCAGGTCACAGACGTCCTGACGGTCGTACGGTCGCGTTGGAACAACGCATCGACGGCTGTAAGTGCGTCCGATGTGGCGAAATTGCGCGAGGCAACGGTCCATGCGGTTAGATGACCTGCAAGACGACGACTGCTTCGCCCTCCGTCAAGCTTCTCGACACATCTCGAAGCTTTACGAGCGTTACTTGTCCAAGGCCGGCATCACGCCCACGCAGTTCAGTATTCTCAGGACGCTGGGCCACTGTCCGGGCTTGACGATGATCAGGCTCGCCAAGGCGATGGCAATGGACAGAACGACGCTCGTGCGCGCACTCAAACCTTTGCTCCAACGTGGCCTTGTGATGGCATCTTCCGAAGGGCAAGGCTATCGGCGACTGCGGGTTGTACTTACAAGAAGAGGTTTGACGAAGCTTGACGAAGCGGTCGTTCACTGGGCAACGGCGCAGGCCCGCTTCGAGCGAAGCTTTGGGAAACAACAGGCCGCTCATCTGCGAACCGAACTGTTCCGCATGACGGCCAACGCACCCGAAGGGTAGTCACGAGGCACAAAACGCGTGCATTTCGATGCATTGATGCGTGAGCTACCGAAGGCAATAAAGTGCAATCGCACTATAGATCCTATGAACCCTGGTCATCCAGATGAGCGAAAGGAAATGGAAACCATGACGGATCAATACCGACGCCAGCTGAGAAGGAGCATATGGGTGGCCTCGACAGCCGCGGCGGTTGCCGCACTCAGCCTGGCTGGGTGTGTCAATTACGCTGGCATCAGAAGCGACAAGCAGATTGTCCCGCCTGCAATCTACGAGACGAAGAAGAGCTTGCCTGCCGAGGATGGACGGTGGCCGGCAATGGACTGGCCCAGCCAATTCGGCGACCCGCAATTGTCCACGTTGATCGACGAGGCGCTGGCAGGCAATCCGACGATCGATCAGGCGCGGGCCCGCATCGAGAAAGCGTCGTCCTATATCGGCACGGCCAATTCCGCACTGTACCCGAACGTGACAGGCAGCTATTCATGGACGCGTGAGCGCTACAGCGCCAACGGTCTGGTTCCGCCGCCGTACAGCGGCACGTGGCAGAGCGAGAACAACGTGCTCGCCACTGCCTCGTGGGACCTCGATCTATGGGGAAAAAATCGCGAGCGGCTTCGTCAGGCCATCTCGCAGGAGAAGGTCGCCGACGCCGAAGCCGAGGTGGTGCGCATATCGCTCGCCGCATCGGTCGCGAGCGCCTACAACCATCTCGCGCAGCTCTATGCGTTGCGTGATATCGAGGTCCGCGAAGTGAAGAATCGCGAGGAGATCACGCAGATCACCCATGGGCGCGTTTGCGCGGGACTCGACACCAACGTCGAACAGCAGACCGCAAAAGGCGAAACCGCGACGAGCCGGTCGAACGTCAGCGATCTCGATGGGCAAATCACGACAGTGCGCTACCAGCTGGGTGCGCTGCTCGGCAAGGGACCGGACCGTGGCTTGACGATCACGCAGCCATCGCTTGGAGACGTAGCCGATATCGCGTTGCCGGATAACCTGCCCGCCGACCTCATTTCACGCCGCCCAGACATCGTGGCGGCCTACTGGCAGGTGGAAGCGGCAATCCACGATGTGAAAGAAGCAAAGGCCGAGTTCTATCCGGACGTGAATCTTTCAGCATCGATCGGACTGGACGCGCTCGGCTGGGGACGATTCCTGACGGCCAGTAGCCGTCAGTTGTCGGCGGGACCCGCGATTCATCTTCCCATATTCGATGCCGGCGCTTTGCGCGCCCAACTGAAGGGCCGTTACGCGGATTTCGATTACGACGTCGCGACCTACAACCAGACGCTGATCAATGCGCTGTCCGATGTGGCCACGCAGGTCTCGCAGATCCGCTCGGACGACCGTCAACTGGTGGACGCGCAGCAGGCACTGGATGCGCAGACGACGGCGTATCAATTGGCGTTGGTTCGTTACAAGGCGGGGTTGAATCAGCAACTGCAGGTGCTGAATGCGGACGACAACCGTCTCGCTGCCGAAACGGCAGTCGTCGACCTCGAGATGGGCCGCCGCGACAAGCATATCGGCCTGATCAAGGCGCTCGGCGGCGGTTTCAATGCAGCGGGAACGGGCCTCGCGGCAAACACCGAAACACCGATTCCCGCGCCCTCCGATAACGCGGCTACCCACTGAATCGAACCACTAGCCGTCAAGCATGGCGACGGACCGCACACGCACAACTTTGCTGGAGCTATCGATGAACACCCCTCAGCCACCGTCGGCCAATGAGCCGGGAAAGAAACCCGGTAAGCGCAAATTTCTGATCGTACTGCTCGTCGCTTCCATGGCGATCGCGGGGACGGCCTATGGCGCCTACTATTTCCTCGACGCTCGCTATCACGTGGATACCGACGACGCCTACGTGAACGGTAATGTCGTGCAAATCACGCCCCAGATCACCGGTACCGTCATCGGGGTCAATGCGGACAATACGCAAATCGTGAGGAAGGGCGACCCGATCGTCCAGATCGACCCCGCGGACGCCAGAATTGCCTTGCAACAGGCCGAGGCCAATTTGGGCCAAACGGTTCGCAGAGTCCATGGCCTGTATGTCGACGATGACAGATTTCGTGCAGATATCGCCGAACGCCAGACGGATCTTTCGAAGGCACAGGACGACCTGAAGCGCCGACTTTCCACGGGCATGACCGGTGCCGTGTCCGACGAGGAGATCTCGCACGCCCGCGATGCCGTCAGGTCTGCTCAGGCGGCGCTAGAGGCTGCCCGGCAACAGCTCGGTGCCAATCGCGCATTGACGGCCAACACCTCGATCGGAAACCATCCGGACGTACTCGCGAGCGCCGCACGAGTTCGCGACGCCTACCTGGCTTATGCACGCACCACGTTGCCGGCACCCGTCACAGGATATGTCGCACAACGAACAGTTCAGGTCGGCCAGCGCGTTTCCCCAGGTGCAGCGTTGATGTCCGTGGTGCCGCTCGAGCAGGTTTGGGTCGATGCGAACTTCAAGGAGTGGCAGCTTCGTCATATCAGGGTTGGACAACCGGTCGAGCTGACCGCCGACGTCTACGGCACCTCGTTCGTCTATCACGGCAAGGTGGCGGGCTTTACGCCGGGCACCGGGTCGGCTCTGGCGCTGTTGCCGGCGCAGAACGCCACGGGTAACTGGATCAAGGTGGTGCAACGGCTGCCCGTGCGGGTCGAGATTCCGCCTGAGGAGCTGGAAAAGCATCCGCTGCGGGTGGGGCTGTCGATGAACGTGGATGTCGACGTCAAGGACTCTGCCGGTCCGCAGCTCGACACCGATCCACCGTCGACCTACAAGACTGACGTATTCGCCAAGTACGGCGACGAAGCGGACTCGGCGATCGCACGCATCATCGCCAAAAACGAATGAGCTTCTCTCATTGGGCACGGGCACGTGACAGATATCGTGCCTTTCTCTTCAGACACTCAATTGCAGGACGCTCAGCATGACGACCGACCATCAGAATCCCCCCCCGCTTACGGGGGCGACACTTGCCCTGGGCTCGTTCAGCGTAGGCCTTGCGGGGTTCATGACCGTGCTTGACTCCTCGATCGCCAATGTGGCCATTCCGACCATCTCTGGAAACCTGGGTGTATCGGTCGATGAAGGCACGTGGGTCATCACGGTATTTGCCGCCGCGAACTCCGTATCGATACCCTTGACCGGCTGGCTGACCCAGCGGCTGGGCCAGGTTCGCCTGTTCGTCGGTTCGATTCTGTTGTTCGTCATGGCGTCGTGGCTGTGCGCAATTGCGCCGTCACTACCGATGCTGCTCTTTGCGCGCGTGCTGCAGGGCGCCGTGGCCGGACCACTGATTCCGATGTCCCAGGCGCTGCTAATCAGTTCCTGGCCCAGGGCGAAATCCTCACTGGCACTCTCGCTGTTCTCGATGATCATGGTGGCCGGGCCGATCGTGGGGCCGACACTCGGCGGTTGGGTGACGGACAGCTATAGCTGGTCATGGATCTTCTATGTCAACGTCCCGGTCGGGATATTTGCCGCCGCAATGGTGTGGATGCTGTATCGCCATCGCGACACGCCGACCAAAAAGCTTCCCGTCGATGTCGTCGGACTGCTGCTGCTGATCGTCTGGGTGGCGTCGCTCCAGGTCATGCTGGACAAGGGTAAGGATCTCGACTGGTTCTCTTCGAACACGATCATCGTCCTGACTATCGTTGCCGCAGTGGGGCTGGCGTTTTTCATTGTCTGGGAGCTGACGGACAAGAACCCGATTGTAGACCTGACGCTCTTCAAGCAGCGTAATTTCCTCGGCGGCACGGTTTCGATTGCCGTCGCGTATGGCGTCTTCTTTGGAACGCTGGTGTTGCTTCCGCAGTGGATGCAGGAGTATCTGGGTTACCGGTCATTGGATGCGGGGCTCGCGACGGCGCCACTGGGCATTTTCGCGGTGATCGGTGCACCCATCATGGGGAAAATTCTGCCGCGTTCCGATGCACGCATCATCGGCACGTGCGCGTTCGTCAGCTTCGCGATCGTCTATTACATGCGTTCGTTCTTCTACACGGATATCAGCGAAGGTCACATCGTCCTGCCGACCCTGCTGCAAGGCATCCCGATGGCGCTGTTCTTCGCCCCGCTGACCACGATCATCCTGTCAGGACAACCACCTGAAAGAGTGCCCGCCGCCGCCGGCCTATCCACCTTTGCGCGCATGTTTTTCGGTGGCGTCGGCACGTCTATCGCGGGTGTCGTGTGGAACAACCGGACGATCATGCACCATGAAATCCTGACGCAGCAGTCAAGTCCGACCAACCCGATGTTCAACGCGCAAATCGATACCTACCATTCGTTGCTTGGTCTGGGAAAAGGTGCGGCGTATGCGATGTTCGATCATACGGTGCAGACACAGGCGGCTATGTTAGGGCTGAATGACGTGTTCCATGCCGCCGCGGTCATCATGATACTCATCATCCCGCTCATCTGGATCACCAAGCCGGGCGACGGTGGCAGATCGAACGACGCCGCTGCGGGCTCGCACTGACAACGGCCTGAGGTTCGAGCAGAAAAAACCGTTCGAGGCGAATCAGAAAGCCGGGGCGGTACATGTCCGGCTTCCGCCGGACGATGTCCTAAACCAACCTGAATTCCGTCATTTCTGTCCCGACGAAACGAAGCCAGAATGCAATCACGCGTTCAACATTCACCTTCGAAACGGAGTGAAATCATGGCCCACGCACACCAAGGTACAGCCCTCATTACCGGCGCGTCGTCGGGTCTCGGTGCAGTCTACGCTGATCGGCTGGCACGCCGCGGCTACGACCTGATTCTGGTCGCCCGAAACCGCGACCGGCTGATCGCCCTCGCCGACCGCATCACGAACGACACGCGCCAGAGCATAGAAATCATCGACGCAGACCTCAACGACCGCGCAGCGCTTGCTAGCGTTGAAGCGAAACTGAAACAGGACGCAAGCATCACACTGCTGGTCAACAACGCGGGTGTAGGCACGCATACGCCGCTGCTGGAAAGCGATGTCGATGCGATGACGCGGATGATCGACCTGAACGTCACTGCGCTCACCCGCCTTACGTATGCGGCGGTCCCAGGCTTCATTGCACGCTGCACGGGTGCCGTGATCAACATCTCATCGATCGTCGCGCTCTCGCCGGAGACGCTCAACGGCGTCTACGGCGGCAGCAAGGCCTTTGTTCTCGCCTTCAGCCAGTCGCTGCACCACGAGCTCGCTGACAAGGGCGTACAGGTGCAAGCCGTGCTGCCTGGAGCAACCGCCACCGAATTCTGGCAGACCGGCGGCCTCCCACTCGAGCATTTGCCCGGGGGAATCGTCATGTCTGCCTCCGACATGGTCGATGCGGCTTTGACGGGCTTCGACCGCCGCGAGCTCGTCACCATCCCTTCATTGCATGCCGGCGAAAAATGGGAGGCCTATGAAGCCGCACGGCGCACGATGTCACGGGATCTGTCGAGCGATGTCCCTGCACCGCGGTATGCAACGGCACCATGACTCGCAGAAGTCAAACCTCCACTCTATCCAACCTCCGAGGAAGACGCCCGGCCGCCTCCAAATCTTGCGCCCCGGAGAAAGTCCCCTCGGGTGATTGCCCTTCCGTGGCACCCGGCGGCACACCGCGGCGACAGGCCTGAGATTTAGCGCTCGAATGCCGTTCGTTGCACCCACAAAAGTTGCTGTTATTGCCGAAAACCACCATTCGGCTGGCCGAAGCAATTTTTTCGGAGTGTAAGGTTATGAAGGACCTGCTGACGTTTGCTATTGAGGCCCATGGCGGCCTAAAACGATGGAACGACCTATCGGAAGTATCGGCCGACCTGGATGTTGGCGGAGTACTCTGGGGACTTAAAGGACAACAGGGATTCGTCGGACCATCGCGCATCGCTGCATCCTTACATTACCAGTGGGCGTCGCACTCCCCGTTCCTGGAACCCGCGCACCGTACCGCCTTCAACGCCGAGCACGTGGCTATTGAGACGCAGGACGGACTTCTTGTCGAGGCTCGAGAAAACACGCGGGGGTCATTTGCCGGTCATAAGCTCGAGACGCCGTGGGATCGTATTCAGCTTGCCTACTTTGCGGGATATGCGATGTGGACGTACCTCACATCGCCGTTCTCTTTGGTCACAGAAGGCTTCGAATCGGCAGAAGTAGAGCCGTGGCAAGAAAATGGTGAAACATGGCGAGCGCTTCGAGTCCGCTTCCCTAGATCGATCACCACTCATTCTACCGAGCAGATCTTCTATTTTGACGATGAGGGCCTCTTGAGACGGCACGACTACGACGTGGACATATCCGCTGGATCAGGGGCGGCTCACTATGTCTACAACCATCAGTCGTTCAACGGCACCATCGAGGTCCACCACGACGGCATTAAAGTGCTTTATGCACCGATTTACCTGAACCGGGGAGGTGGGGATGCGGTATGTAACGCGATCTCGCGCAGAGCGGCGCACTTGTGACGTGCGTGGCGTGTGCATGGTGGACCAGTCGAAAGCGGCAAAGGCTGCTTTGGCGCGGCAGCGCGTCACTGCGCGCGTGCTCGTTGGCAAGAATTGGATTCCACGGAGCATGACTTCGGGCCCTCACACGACCGCGCGCCGGCGGGGTGTTCTGATTCGCGCGATCGACAGCGTCAATGCGAAATACCCGGGAATCGCGATGTGCATTGCGATCGCTACTGCGTTGCTGTATTTTCACCTCGCGAGCGACCCAGGCAATCTCGCCCCCGCGACCGTGCATATGCATGTGACCTCGCCTGCAAACTGATCTCGTCGCTTTCCGGGAGATCTGCCCAGCAATGCCGATATCGCGCCACTCATACCCACTCATGCGCTTATCGCTCGCTGCCTGTTCGCTATCGATGGCGGCCTGCGCGACTACGTCCGGTGTCACCAATACGGAGAAGGCGGCTGTGTTTGACGTCGCCGTCACCACACGGGGCGCTCGGCTCTCGTGGGCGGAAGCATATCGAACGGCAGTCAGCCGTGCCCGAGACTACTGCGCACAACGTGGCATGCAGGTCAGAGTGCCATCTCATATCTAACCCAAAGTGCAATTGCGACTACGCCGGGCTTACTTTAAATTCATTCGTAGACGGAAGCTTTCTTGTGGACTTCATCAAAACAGCACCGTTGATTGTGGCTGCGGTGCTGTTCCGCGAGCTGCGTGAGTAGACCAGATTGGTCTTCTCAGTCCGCGCGAGAAGAGGACCTTATCCGGCGACATTGTTGCAATACTTCAAATACCCGATCATGTGCGTTGATCTTGAACAGATAAGAAAACAGGCGGAGTTGATGACCGGTGAAGTGGCCGATACCCTTCGACAAGTCGCCAACGAGATCGAGCTGCTTCGCAAACACCTGGTCGAGGCCCATACCAGCAATGCCGACAGCGAACGACTCAACTGGTTAAGTGAGCAGGCCCATGACGAGTTTTACCGTGACATATGCCGCACCTACATAACACTGCCCCGCATCAAGACGCAGAAGAATGGTGCAACCGCCATGACTTTGAGAGAGGCTATCGACCTCGTTCGCAAGCCTCGGGATCGTGACCGCTAGGAAATATTTCTTCGACCAGCCGCACTGCCCTGTTGCGCTTTGCGAGCGGCAACCGCCGGTTCCGCCGCTGATCACAAGCCTCGATACTTCGCCTGCCGCACATGTTTCCAGCCAATACCGGGGCCCCCCCTCAATCAACCGTTCCCCTGCTGCGACGCCGCCCGGTCATCGTGTTTCTCTGTGCAGCTGTATGCATCCTGGTCGGGACCGGCGTTGCACTGTGGCGATACTTCGGCGTTGGTGGAGTGATTAGTTACTCGAATCAGGCTGTTCTCTTCCGAGACTCCGACCTGCGTCTGCCGCCAGACCTGGCAGGCAATACCGGACGCATTCGTGTCGTGCATTTCTGGGACCCCGACTGCGCAAGCTGTAATGAGAACACCGACGCCCACTTGCACTATCTCATCACGATGTTCAGAGGCGCGGATATCGACTTCTACAGCGTGCGCAAGCCCGGTACCCACGGACAATTACCGGCCTTCCTCCGAGGCAAGCTCAAGCCTTTACCGGGAATCGAAGGAATGGAGCGCATACCGGCCAGTCCCGCTATCGCCATTTGGGCTGCGGATGGAAAGCTCGCCTACGCGGGACCCTACAGCGCGGGTCTTGTCTGTAGTTCGAACAACAGTTTCGTGGAGCCGATTCTCGACAAGCTGGTCGCGGGGGCACATGTCGAACCTGCTCCAATGGTCGCCGTCGGCTGCTATTGCCCGTGGAATATCGGCCGCGGCCAGCACGCATAGAAGTGTAACTTTGGTCGCGCTAACGACACGCTGTGCTCCGCACGCGACCAGCTTCGCCCCTGCCTCCTTCTCATGGAGTTTCAGCATGTCCGAGACCATGAAGCGCCGCCCGTCCCAAAGTGCGCCGTCACCACGTCGCCGCCGTCTGCTCGGTGCTGCGCTCCTGCTCGCCTTGGCGGCGTGCGGCAAAAGAATCTCATCGAAGCTACACGGTGTCGACCTGTCCTCGATGAAGCTACCCGGGACGTTCCATCTGCGCGATACCGACGGCAATCCGCGAACGCTGGAGGACTTCCGGGGCAAGGTGGTCTTGCTTATCTTCGGATACACACGGTGTCCAGACGTGTGTCCGGCGACTCTGGCTCGTGCGGCACAGACCAAGCGTCTGCTTGGAGATCAGGGTAACAGGCTGAAGGTGATCTTTATCACGGTCGATCCGGAGCGGGACACGCCGGCGATTCTGGAGACCTACACTGCTTCGTTCGACCCGACGTTCATCGGACTATACGGAGACGCTCAGCAAACAGCTGAGGCCACCCAATCCTTTGGAGCGTATTACCGCAGAGTCTCATCCGGCAACTCATATACGATGGAACACTCGGCACTTGATTACATAATCGACACCAAGGGCGTGGTGCGCTTCGCGCTGCAGTATGAGGAAAGTGCCGAGGACACCGCGAAAGATCTGAAACTTCTGCTTTAATTCCTCGCGAGCAGCGCGAGATTGGTCGGCAGTTGGGGCCGGGAACTGTCCACCGACATCGCAGCGCTCAATACGCTCACGATGATGATCGACGCAAAGAAGATCTTGCGTGCCCATCTGCCCTCGTTTGACGCGGTACATCCCGCAACGCACAGCCCGAACCAGTACAACCCCGCCACTAGCGCGGCGAGCATATAGATCTTGCCGGCATAGCCAAGGAAGCCGAGTGTCAGGGTGGCCGCCGTAAAGGCGACGATGTAGGCCAACATGTGGCGCTTCGCGGCCGCAAAGCCCCGGACAACCGGAAAAACGGGAATCGAAGCCGCGCGATAATCCTGGGCCCGGAAGATGGCGATTGCATACGAATGCGGCATCTGCCAGAGACTGAACATGACTAGCAATGTGACGGCGGCGGCGTCGAACCTGGTGCTCGCCGCACAGTATCCGGCCACTGGTGGCATCGCACCGGCAATGCTGCCGACCAGCGTCCCGTAAATCGAATTGCGCTTCATGTACAGGCTATATAGCCCAACATACACGGCGTAGCCGACGAGCATCAGCGCGAGGGGCAGGACGCACCGCGTGCCCGCGTAGAGCACGTTCATGCCCGCGAGGACGAGCACGGCGCCATACAGCAAGGCAAACGGCACTGATACGCTGCCGGTCACCATTGGGCGATTGCGTGTCCGGGCCATCAGGCCATCTATATCCCGGTCGATCACGTTGTTGACCACACACCCGGACGCGACGACCAGCATGACGCCGACGGCCACCAGAGCGCCCCGGAGCCAGTCGACGCTGTCGTGCGAACCCAGCAGAAAACCGCCCGTGACGGCGATAAGATTGCCGATCACGATGCCGGGCTTCGTCAGTTGCAGGTAAGGTGGATACATAGTCCGGGGCGTTGTTCGTCGGATGTGCGCGGTAGATCAGTGGATCATCATGTTGAAGTGCATGCTCCAGATGATCCAGACCGAGAGCGCCACGACAATGAACAGGATCACCAGCGTGAACAAGAAGCTGATCAGGTTCCAGCCGCCCTCCGAGGAACGGCTCATGTGCAGGAAGTACACGAGGTGCGCCACCAGTTGCAAAACCGCGAATATCACCGCCACGAGAAGCGTCGTCGCACGCGGCAGCATCGGATGCATGACCAGCGCGAACGGGATCGCCGTCAGGACGATCGAGAGAATAAAGCCCGTATTGTAGGAATTCGCGCTGCCGTGGGCTTGGCCGGCGCGGGTAGTCGCATCGCTTGCCATGGTCAGAATGCTCCGATGAGATAGACAATCGTGAACACGCAGATCCAGACCAAATCCAGAAAGTGCCAGAAAAGGCTCAGGCATGAGAGGCGTGTCACATTCGTGGGTGTCAGTCCTTTGATCGCCACCTGATGCAGGATCACCGCCATCCAGAGCAGGCCGGACGCGACGTGCAGTCCATGCGTGCCGACCAGCGTGAAGAAGCCAGACAGAAACCCGCTGCGCTGCGGTCCGAAGCCTCGCGAAACGAGGTGATGGAACTCGTGCATTTCCATGCCGATGAAGACGGCGCCCAAAATGAAGGTCAGGGTCAGCCATCGGAGCACGGTGTCCTGATCGCGGCGGTGCACGGCAAGCATCGCGTAGCCGCAGGTGATGCTTGAAAGCAGCAACACGAACGTCTCGGCCAGCACGTACGGTAGCTCGAAGATGTCCTTCGGGCCGGGGCCACCTGCAAACGCGCCGCTCAATACGGCGTACGACGCGAACAGCGAACCGAACAGGATGCAGTCGGACATCAGGTAGATCCACATGCCCAGCACCTTGCGCGAGCCCGTGTCGTGGCCGTCTTGCGCGTGCTCGTCCTCAGTCCCGATTGTTTCAATCAGTGTTTGCGTAGACATGGTTCAGATCTCGTTTCATGAGAGTAACGGGTGCTTTTTCGATCCGTGCGATTTCGTCGGCCGGAACGTAATAGTCGATATCGTCGTTATAAGAGCGGACGATCACCGTCGCGATTGTGGCAACGAAGCTGGCCCCCACCAGCCACCAGATGTGCCAGATCAGCGCGAAGCACAGCAGCAGGATGAATACACCGAGGATGAACGGCACGCCGGTGCTGCGCGGCATATGAATCGGCTCGTACCTCTTCGGGCGCGGCGGAAGTCCGCGTTTCTTCGCCGCGTAGAATGCGTCGACGGCATCCACGCGCGGAACCACGGCGAAGTTGTAGAACGGCGGCGGCGACGACGTCGACCACTCCAGCGTGCGCGCATTCCACGGATCGCCTGTGACGTCGAGATTCTGCTTGCGCTCGCGGATACTGACGAGAATCTGCGCGATGAGGAGTCCAATCCCCGCAAGGATGAAGACCGCGCCCACCCACGCGACTTGGAGATACGGCGTCCAGGCCGGGTTGTCGTAGTGATTCAGGCGCCGCGTCATGCCCATGAAGCCGAGCATGTAAAGCGGCATGAACGCGAGATAAAAGCCAATGACCCAGCACCAGAACGAATATTTGCCGAGACGCTCGTTAAGCCTGAAGCCGAAGACCTTTGGGAACCAGTAGTTCAAGCCGGCGAAATAGCCGAACAACCCGCCTGCGATGACCGTATTGTGGAAGTGGGCGACGAGAAACAGGCTGTTGTGAAGCAGGAAGTCGGCCCCCGGAATCGCGAGCAAAACGCCGGTCATGCCGCCGATCGTGAACGTTACGAGGAACGCCAGCGTCCAGAGCATAGGCGTCGTGAACTCGACGCGCCCGCGGTATATCGTGAACAACCACGTGAAGATCTTCACGCCAGTCGGAACCGCGATGATCATCGTCATAATGCCGAAGAAGCTGTTCACGTCCGCGCCCGAACCCATCGTGAAGAAGTGGTGCAGCCAGACGAGGAACGACAGGATACCGATTGCCAGCGTCGCGCCCACCATCGACTTGTAGCCGAACAGCTTCTTTCGGGCGAACGTCGAGGTAACCTCGGAAAATATTCCGAATGACGGGAGAACGAGTATGTAAACCTCTGGGTGCCCCCACGCCCATACGAGGTTCACGTACATCGTCGGATTACCGCCGAACTCGTTCGTATAAAAATGGAAGCCCAGGTAGCGATCAAGCGCCAGCGCAGCCAGCGCAACGGTCAGGATCGGGAAGGCGGCAATGATGATTACGCTCGTGACGAACACCGTCCACGTGAAGATCGGCATCTTCATCAGCGTCATACCCGGCGCGCGCATCCGGAGAATGGTCACGAAGAGGTTAACGCCCGTCAACAGCGTTCCGAGACCCGATGCCTGCAGCGACCATATGTAGTAGTCCACCCCCACTCCCGGACTGAACTTTATGTCCGACAATGGTGGATAGGCGACCCAGCCTGTCTGCGCGAATTCGCCGACGCCGAGCGACAGCATGACGAGCACGACACCCACGACGAACAGCCAGAAGCTGAAGGCGTTCAGGTATGGGTACGCCATGTCGCGAGCCCCGATCTGAAGCGGCACGACGATGTTCATCAGGCCCACGACGAACGGCGTCGCCGCGAAGAAGATCATGATCACGCCGTGCGCCGTGAAGATCTGGTCATAGTGATGCGGCGGCAGGTAGCCCAGGTGCCCGGGACCGGCGAGCGCAAGCTGCGTTCGCATCATGATGGCGTCGGCGAAGCCGCGGATCAGCATCACGATCGCCACGAAGATGTACATGATGCCAATGCGCTTGTGGTCGACCGAGGTGATCCAGTCGTTCCAGAGCACCGTCCATTTTCTGAAGTAGGTGATCGCGCCCAGAACCGCCACGCCCCCGAGCACGATGCCCGCCAGGGTGACCGCGATGATGGGCTCGTGCAGCGGCACGTCCGCCCATGTCAATTTGCCGAACATGGATGTGTTACTCCTCTCTTTTCGACGAAGCGCTGACGTCGAGAGCAGCATGCGCCGCGGCGTCCGCTCCCGGGCCAACGTATTGGTCGATCACCGCCTTGAAAAGGCCCGGCTGAACCTGCGAGAATTGCACGATCGCAGTACCCTGGCTGGGCCTTGCCACTTTCTGGAAGGTGTTGAAATCGAGCCTGTTCGGCGACGTCTGGACCTGCTTCACCCAGTGCTGGAAGTCAGCCTCGCTGGTGGCGGTCGCAATGAACTTCATGTCGGAGAAACCGGGTCCATTGAAATTGCCCGACATGCCACGAAATTTCCCCTCCTCGTTTGCCATGAGGTGCAGCTGGGTCCGCATGCCTGCCATCGCATAGATCTGGCCGCCGAGCTGGGGAATGAAGAACGTCCCCATTGTTGAGTTGGAGGTGATGCTGAACGTCACCTCGCGATGTGCGGGAAATACCAGTTGATTGATCGTGGCGATTCCCAGCTCTGGATAGATGAAGATCCACTTCCAGTCGGTTGCGATGACTTCGACGTTGATGGGCTGGCCGGGCACGTCGAGCGACCGGTACGGATCCAGCTCGTGTGTCGATTTCCACACGATGATTGCCAGTGTGACGATGATCAGGATCGGGATACCCCACACCACTGCTTCGATCCGCGTTGAATGTGCCCACTCGGGCATATACGTGGCGTTGTGATTCGACGACCGGTACTGCCCCGCAAAGACAAAGGTCAGCACGATGGCCGGCAAGACCACGATCAGCATCAACCCGATGCACAAGATGATGAGGTCGCGCTCCTGAAGGCCGACACTGCCCTTCGTGTTGAACACGACCCAGCTGCAGCCACCGAGGCTTGACAGCCCCGCGACTATTGCAGCGGGACGAAGAACTTTCCGGCAGATTTCTCTCATACAGGCACCTTGCTCTATGGCGGCTCTGAAAGCGGCAGGGAAAGGGTTGAAGGAAGAGGAACTTCATTCGATGGAGCCATCGATGTACCTGCTCGTCCTACCGAATCATCGAGCCGCCTTGTCGCCGCGATTACGTCTCGAGTCGTCCTGATAGTCGCCTTCCAGAGAAGATTAGGTGCAAAGCGGTGCGCAACTCAATTGCACAATGGTGTAGGAACATCGCCGCATCGACGCGAGTGAATCTCTTTCCACTCCTCACCTAAAGTGTCATTGCGGCCACATTGGGCATGGCCTAAATTCGTTCAGAGGCCAACGCTTCAAACGCAGGTCTGCCGCACGCCCACGCATGACACCCCCTAGTCGGCGAAAGATTCCTCGTAAATGCACGCGATATGTATATGCACCGTGCAGTGCCGCTAGAGTCGTGGCAGCAGAACTATCAACCTTTAACCGCAACGCCCGCTTAGTGCGTTGAACGTGACTTTTCTTCATGGCGGGTGCGCCATGAGGACACGTGTCCCGCTCAGAGGAGGATATCTCGTGCATCCCAAGAAAGCAGCCGACATGATCGACCCGATGGACTACAAGGACGTCTTATCCGAACGTATTCCCAAAGAACCCATCGAGTTAGCAAAAAAATGGGACCTGCTTTTCAGCGCATCTGTCATCGCGGTATGCGTCTGGGCAGTGATTGAGACACCTTTGGAGCTTGGTGGCGCGCTTGATCCAACCGCGCTGCTTGCCTTGGTGGCGTCGAAGGTACTGCTCAGCATCACTGGCACGGCTGCCGTAGCCAACCTGCGCTTTGCCCGTCAGTTCTTTACGTTCATCTGTGGAGTGAGCGTATTCGCCTTGGCACCAGCGCTACCCCTTGAGTACACGCGCTACGTTGCCATCGCAATCTTCTCGACGATTGAGTGCATTGCCAAAGCAGCGTGCGTTGCATCATTCGCCATCGCGTCGTTGGCGGGAGACAGTGTTGGCGTTCACTTGAGCATAAGAAAACGCACGACCAACGACCAAACATGAGGTTGTGAGCCGCATTGTATCGGCCAAATCAGAGCGCCAGGCGGCCAGCGCCGACCCTTTGCGGGTCAGACGCAAGGCGCTTACGTGCAATCGCTCATACGAACGCGGCGCAGCATCAGTGCTAGACACCCCCGGATCGATGCTCGATTCGTCGCTAGCCGATCGGGAGCAGCGGGAGCTGGCGCGCACACGGCTTCCCGGCGCATGGTCGGGTCGCTCGCGTAGTCTTCCGGCGATTTGCCCACCGCTTTACGCGACTTTTTGCAGCGCGGCGTTGGGCGCGCGGTCGTGATGAAGTCTTCGCGCCATGCTTATCAGTTCGGCGAGCGAGCGTGCGTTCATCTTTCGCATGACCTGCCTGCGGTGCATCTTCACAGTGATCTCGGCGATGCCCATCTCGGCTCCCACCTGTTTGTTAAGGAGTCCGGTCACGACCAACGCCATGACCTCGCGCTCGCGTCCACTGAGTGAGGTGTGGCGATCCCGGATAGACTGCATCTCGGCTTCCTCGCTCAATGCCACGCGGCTGCGCCCGATGGCGTGCCGAATAGCATCGAGCATGACCTGGTCGTCAAAGGGTTTGGTGAAAAATTCAACCGCTCCGGCTTTCATGGCCTGCACTGTCATCGGCACGTCACCATAGCCTGTGATGAAGATGATCGGTGTATCGGTACGCTCGGCGACGATGAGATTCTGAAGGTCGAGGCCGCTGAGATCGGGAAGCATGACGTCCAGCACCAGACAACTCGGGGCCCTGACCCGTGGACGTTCGAGAAAGTCCCGTGCGCAGGCGTACGTCTCTGCCCTGAAACCAGCAAAGCGGATCATGGCTTCGAGCGCCTCACGTACCGAGACATCGTCGTCAACGACGAAGACGACCGGCATGGCTTGTGCCGGCGAGAGTTCCGATTCACGTTCGGCTACATATGCTGGTGTCATTGAGAACTCCATTCGCAGGGACCTGGATGAATCATTTGGCGTAGAGCGCGGCCCGGATCGCCCGGAGCAGAGCGGTATCGCTGAATGGCTTGAAGAGACATTCAACGGCGCCCTTTTCTAACACGCGCAGGCGGAGGGCTTCATCGCCATGCGCCGTGATGAAGATGATCGGAACGGTTTGGCGGCGCTGCTGCAGTTTGCGCTGCAGGTCCCAGCCGGACATACCGGGCATGCACATATCGAGGATCAGGCAGCGCGCCTCGCCAACACAGCTGGAGGCCAGGAACGCCTCCGCCGAAGAAAAGGCGCGCGACGCGAAGCCGAACTCACGCAACAGGTCAGGTAGAGATTCGCGTACCGACTCGTCGTCGTCGACCACCGCGATAAGCGAGCGTTCGACCATCACGGGTCGCTCACGATCTGCTCTATGTCCGAGCGCAGCTGCAGGCCCTTGTCTGCAGAACCGTCCGCGTCCGCCATGCGTTCGGCTCGACACGGGATCGAGAATGAAAAGGTGGCACCAAAGCGCTCGTTCGAGGTGGCCCACAAGCGGCCACCGTGGCGCTCGATTATGCAGCGGCTTACGGACAGCCCGATGCCCAATCCTTCCCTCTTGGTCGTAAAAAACGCGTCGAAGAGCCTGCCCGCATGCTGCGGGGCGATGCCCTCGCCGGAATCAGTCACAGCGAGTCGTACGTGGTCGTCATCGTCGCGCTCTATTTTGACCAGCATTTGCCGTGAGCGGTCATCGATGCCATTCATCGCCTCGACGGCGTTGAGAAGAAGGTTCAGCACCACCTGCTGGAGCTGGACCCTGTCGCCTGTGGCCGGCGGCAGGTTGTCGGCCGTCTCCAGTCGTAGCACGATCCGCTTCTTGCGAAGCTCTGCGCGCAGCAGTTCGATGACGTCGTTCGCGGCTTCGACGAGATCGACGGCATCCGTCGTTACCGCCCTCTTGCCGAATAGCGCGCGCAGACGTGTCATCATCTCCGAGGCACGCTGTCCGTCCCGGATCGTGCGCTTCATGGTCCCGAGCGCGCCCTCGACATTCGGTGGCTGTGCGCTCAGCATGCGCAAGCCTGTGTTGGCGTTGGTCATGATGCCGGCCAGCGGCTGGTTGATCTCGTGCGCAATCGAGGCGGTCAGCGCTCCCAGGCTGTTGACCCTGCTTGCGTGCGCCAATTCGGCGCGCAGGCCGTAGAGCGCTTCTTCGGACTCGCGGCGTTCGGTGACATCATGTACGGCGCCGATGTAGTCCAGCCGGCCCTGCGCGTTACGCGTGGCGTGAGCCTGTATGCGCACATACCTGACCGAGCCGTCGGACAGCAGCAGGCGGTGCTCGAACTCCAGGTGCTGGCCATCTTGCGCCCGCTCGATCATTTCATGCAGCAGATGGAGGTCGCCAGGGTGGACTCGCGCGGCGATCGTGTCCAGCGTGATTCTTACCCCTAGCTCGAGGCCGAAGATTCGATAGAGCTGTTCCGACCAGGTGAATGAACCAGTCTCTGGGCGCCAGCTAAAGCTTCCGCTCAATGTGAGTTGCTCCACTTTGGCCATCAGCGCCGCGCTCTTGCGCAATTGCTCCTCCGCCTGTTTGCGTGCGGTGATGTCACGTGTGACGCCCAGTTGCACGATCGCGCCGTCGCTGTCGTGCATCGGCGCGGCATGGGTTTCGAGGTGCCTTCGCTCGCAGTGTGGCGAAATTAAGTCGAACTCCAGGACGCCATCCCTTCCCGAGCAAATGTTTCTGTTGAACTCGACATACCGCGCGCGATGTTCAGGAGCAACGAAATCGAAGTAACACACACCGATCACGCCTTCCGCACGCACCGATCCCAAAGCGCGGCGTCCAGCCGAATTGACCCACAATACCGTTCCGTTGTTAGCGACGACCGTCACGCTTTCCGGTGTCGTGTCCACGATCGCACGGAAACGCTCCTCGCTCCGCTTCAGCGCGAGTTCGCTCCGTGCACGCTCGATCGCGATACTCGCGAGGTGTGTAAGCCGTCCTGTGAGATCGGATTGAAACGGGGTGGGGGTTCCAGGCTCCGACCGGAATATCGCGAATGTTCCCAGCACTTCGTTTGTACGCGAGAGAATCGGCGTCGCCCAACACGCGCGCAGACCGTGCGCGAGAGTCAGGTCGCGCCATGCCCGTGGCCAGCGTGACTCGGACGCGATATCTGATACGACTATCTGCTCGCTGAGGGACGCTGCTAATCCGCAGGGTCCCATGTCCAGGTGGACGCGGCCGCCACTCGAAGGATAGGTGTAGGTCAAAGCGAGGCCTGGCGCGTTCACCCGCTGGAATGTCATTTCGCCGGGACCGATCAACGCAATGCTGCAGAAGCAGTCGCTCGCGATCTGTTCGACTAGCTGGCATAAGTCATCGAGAACCGTCGGCAGGGGCAGGCCCATGGCGACCATTTCGAGCAGGCGCTTCTCGCCTGCAAGCAACGCCTCGGCCCGCTTACGGTCGTCGATGTCCGTCTGCAAGAAGTACCAGAGAGCGATTCGCCCTTCCTCATCCCGTAGCGGAAAGCCTTGTACGCGGAACCATCGATAAACGCCGTCGAAGCGACGATGGCGCGACTCAAAATCGTATGGCTCGCCGGTTCTGATCGACGCATAAAATCTGGCAATAGTCGCGGGTCGATCATCCGGGTGGGTAAGATCTCTGCTAGTCCACTGCTTCAGCTCGTCAACCGTCGCGCCTGAATAGTTGAGCGTATGGCGATTGGCGTGGAATACCTCCCCCTCCGGCGTAAAAAGAATCACACGAGTAGGCAGCCCATCTACGATTAGCCGAAAGCGCGCTTCGTGTGCGCGCAGGGAAGCTTCGGCTAGCTTACGGTCTTCGATATCCGTATTGATCCCGCACCACTTCACGATCTTGCCTGCAGCGTCGACGACCGGACTGACACGGCACAGAAACCAGCGATACGTGCCGTCGAAGCGACGCATTCGCGCTTCTGCCTCGCCCCGCATGCCAGAAGCAACGACGGCTTTCCAAGTTTCAAGCAGCGCGGGCCGGTCTTCGGGGTGAAATGCCGACTGCCAACCCTCGCCGCACGCGTGCTCTACGGAAAGCCCCGTATATTCGCACCAGCGGTGGTTGACGAATTCAATGCGGCCGTCCGGCACTGCGGTCCATACCAGGCCTGGAAGCGCATCCACGGTACGACTGAGCTCATTTTCCATCGCGGTTCTTCTCTGCAGGCGCGCTACCAGCGCGAACTTTTCCAATCTGCGCCCGTGATGGCGCGCGGTGCGTCTGACTGTCATCGATTTCCCGCAGCCAAACCGGGTGGGAGCCGGCCCAAGCATCCAGGATTTCGGCGCGCAGTATGACGGCCTGGCGGGCTTCGGTCGGCACCAACAGCCGGGTCGACGTTCTGCGTACTCGTGCTGCGCTTCTGGACGTTCCCCGAAGAGGCGCACGCGCCTATGGCTCGAAAAATATTAAGTATTCCATTCAGAATAAATCGTTCCGATGGGACCATTGTTAGCGAGAAGCTGCCCGGAAGTCGTGAGGAGGCGGTGATGTCGAGGTGGAGTTTTGGTGAGGACGGGTTTCGGCGATCGGAGCCCCCGGTGGCGTAACTCGAATCCAATGCGCGGAGATCTCGGCATCGATCCCGCACCTGAGGTTCTTGCCGACGACGATCCTCCCGTACTGCGCGACGCGGTTCGCAATTTCGAACGCGTTCGACATCGCATGGTATTGCGGCCTGCCTTTGATAATTTCGATGGAGCCTTGACGGTAGTTGTCGTCATTCGCCATACAGCGCCTCGACGTAGGGGGGATGCTCGTGCGGACGGTATTCAGCAAAGCTATAATTCTGACAACCAACCGGCTGGTGGAGAGACCCGATGGACGACCTCCGAGTGGGGAACTGGGTGGTCACCCCCAGCCTCAACAGCATCTCTTCCCTAGGCAGGACCGTTCGCGTCGAGCCAAAGGTAATGAAAGTCCTGGTGTGCTTAGCCCAGCACCCGGGAGACACGGTGTCCAAAGAGCAGCTTTTCCAAGCCGTGTGGCCCAGGACCGTGGTGACCGAGGATGTATTGAAGCGCTGCATCGCTGCGTTGCGTCGCGCCTTTGACGACGATGCCCGCGATCCACGTGTCATCGAGACCATCTCGAAACAAGGCTATCGACTGGTCGCACCGGTAGCTGCAGGCAGCACTACGCCTGCCCCCACCGAGAGTGTGATAAACGATTCCATCGTGGTACTGCCGTTCGTCAACATGAGCGCACATCCGGAGCACGAATACTTTGCCGACGGAATCACTGAGGAAATCATCGACGCGCTAGCCCAGATCCAGGAGCTTCACGTCGTGGCACGAAGCTCCGCCTTCTCGTTCAAGGGTAAGCACATCGACCTGCGCATTGTTGGCGAGCAACTGAACGTGCGCACCGTTCTCGAGGGAAGCGTGCGCAGAGCGGATAATCGGCTGCGGATCACGGCACAACTCGTGTCTGCGGTAGACGGATATCATCTTTGGTCGGAGCACTATGACCGTGAGATGAAGGATGTGTTCGCAATTCAGGAGGAGATTGCGCAAGCGATCGTGGAGCGCTTGAAGATCTCGTTCCCGTGGGGTAGGAAAAACCTGGTGAACCCTCGAACCCCGAATCTCGAGGCCTACGAGTCCTACCTGAAGGGTCACGCTCTACTCTACAAGAGGGGGCCCGCTATTTCCCGTGCCCTCGCCTGTTGCCAGCGAGCAGTGGATCTCGATCCAGGCTATGCATTGGCGTGGGCCGATCTTGCAGATTGCTACTCGATGCTTTGCTTCTACGGGTTTGCGGCTCCTCAGGCTTTCATGCCAAAGGCCATAGAGGCCGCTCGACACGCGGTGGCACTAGATTCATCGCTCGCCGAAGCACACTGCGTCCTGGCTCTCACCGCCCTGCTCTGGACTTGGAACACGGCGGAAGCCGAGCGTGAGTTTCTTTGCGCACTCCAGCTGAATCCGAAGTACATCTCTGCACTCGGATGGTACGGAAGCGCTTATCTCCAGTTCTCGGAAGGGCGGCTGGCGGAGGGAATGGAGCAAGCGAGGTTAGCACTGGCAGCGGACCCGCTATCGGCCTACGCACACGCCTTATACGCACTGACCTGTACTGTCGCAGGCAAAACCGGGGAAGGTGTGGAGGTCAGCGGGCGCGCCATCCAACTCGATCCGGAGAGCTTCCTTGCTAACTGGGTGCTGCAGATGGCACTGCTGGTGAATGGTCAGTTCGAAGCGTCCATCGTGGCGGGAGAATCGGCATTGGCGATGTCCGGCCGGCACCCTTGGTCCATGGCCTGGCTTGCCGTGGCCCTCGCAAGTTTGGGCAAAGCCACTGAGGCCGAGGCGATTTACGCCGAAATGCAGGCCCGAGCGCGTCGTGAATATGTTACGCCGACGTCACTCGCTATCGCGGCTTGCGCGGTGGCGCGGGAAGATGAGGCGATTTGCTACGCCCGCGAAGCGTACGAAATCCGCGACACCAATTTATTTTATTTTTCCAGATATTTTCCTTTGTCATATCGGTTGTATCGTTATCCGAAGTTTTGCGAAATCATTGCACAGATGGGGCGCAGTGATTGGTTGCGCGATCAGCCGCCGCTAACGGTTACGCAGGAGCCACGCAGCACAATTTTGCGCGCTGCTCCACCTGACAAGGCTCTTTAGATGGTCATGCAACTGGCTGCTCTATTCGAATAACGGACTTGCTGCTACGGCGCAATACCCCCCATCGCTCACGAAGCTGCGTTGTAGCACCGCCCGTGGGCCCGCATTCAGGATGAAGTCTCCACTCCATGCTTATCAGATCGGCGAGCGAGCGGGCGCTCATCTTTCGCATGACGTGCCTGCGGTGCATCTTCACGGTGATTTCGCAGATGCCCAATTCGCCCCCCACCTGCTTGTTCAGAAGACCGGTCACCACCAACGCCATGACCTCGCGCTCGCGTTGACTGAGCGCGGCGTAGCGATCCTGGATCGCCTGCAACTCGGCCTCCTCCCGCATTGCCGCACGGCTGCGCTCGATAGCCTGGCGAATGACATCGAGCAGGACATGGTCGTCAAAGGGCTTGGTGAGAATATCAAACGCCCCGGCTTTCATGGCCCACACCGCCGTGCGCACCTCGTCGAAGCCGGTCATGAAGATGATTGGCATGTCGGTACGCTCGGTTGCAATCAGTTTCTGCAGGTCGAGGCCACCGAGTTCGGGAAGACTGACGTCCAGCACCAGGCAGTTCGGGACCATCGGGCGCGGGCGCCCAAGAAAGTCCTGCGCGCAAGCAAAAATCTCAGGAATGAGGCCGGCAGAGCGAACCATTGCTTCGAGCGACTCACGCACCGAAGCGTCATCATCGACGACAAATACCACAGGCGTGACGTGCGCCGACGATGATTCCGATTCACGTTCAACTGCGTGGCAGGGTGTCATTACAAGCTCCATTCACAGGCACCTGGATGAATCATTCGATCTTGCAGTCCGATGCGGTCGCAGCCGTCATGCCCACGGACGTCCAGATCGGATGCCTCATGAACTTCAGTCATCTCCGCGGTACACTTTGCACAACAGACGACCGTCATATTCGAGCAATAGAGTTCACGCGCTTCTTGGCGTCCTCCTTCAACTCGCCGCATTCATCGCAGCGAGTCAAGGCACGGACCTGCAACGGTCGTGAGCGCCACCGTTCGAGAGCGTTCATGTCAGCAGCCTTCACGTTGATCTCGGGTGCCGACGGCGATGATGTTCATCGCCATCTTCCGTAGTTCTATCGACGCCGGATCATCTCGGCGTAGTTCAAGCAAATCTCTTGCGTACATGCTCATCATGGTCCTTTCGATAAATATGAGGCTATGGTCAACAGTCCGGTCTTGATCATCCCGCCGCGTCCACACCATCTCCTTCAAAAATATGGTTACGACGGGAGCATTATTGGTGTGGATGTGCCCGAAAGTCGTGAGAAGACGGTAATGTCGCGGTGGAATTTTGGTGAGGACGGTACTATCGTTCGATGGAATCATTCGCCAGCCTTTGGCGTGCGCACCTCTTGCGGGAACTGCTCGAAGCGCCGCACGCGCTCGAGGGTGCCCGCTCGCCGCACCCCGACCAGCCCGCTGGCGGCAACCGAGGCGCTCTATGCC
The DNA here is from genome assembly GCF_040965775.1 of Paraburkholderia sp. BR10954. Taxonomy (NCBI): domain Bacteria; kingdom Pseudomonadati; phylum Pseudomonadota; class Betaproteobacteria; order Burkholderiales; family Burkholderiaceae; genus Paraburkholderia; species Paraburkholderia sp. BR10954. Next base: position 237,884 of record NZ_JBFRCK010000001.1, on the reverse strand, counting down.
GGCGTATTGCTCGCCGAAATCCGGGATGCCAAGGCTGCCTCGCATCCGGATCCGGCTGCTGGCAACCGATGACTTTCAGACGCGTCGCGCTGCAACAGGGGCGCAAATTCCTCTGCGACAACCTGGAGATCAGTGCCCAGCTCGCCAGGGAGCTATGCAAGCGCGTCTCCGTAGCCGCGCATCAGCGCATCGGGAGATGCGCACGGGGAGATCCAGGCGCCTTGCAAGCACGCATTCAAACACCGCTTTAGGGTGTGTGCGCCGGTCTGATCGACCAGCGCGAATTGCATCGCAACAACCGCGACAGACGCGCTCCACGGCGAGATCGCCGTACAGCTCCTCTGCGTCCGCGAATGCTCATGCGAGCGGTATTCAGCAAAGCTATAATTCTGACAACCGACCGGCTGGAGGAGAGACCCGATGGACGACCTCCGAGTGGGGAACTGGGTGGTGACCCCGAGCCTCAACAGCATCTCTTCCCTGGGCAGGACCACTCGCCTCGAGCCCAAAGTAATGGAAGTCCTGGTGTGCCTGGCCCAGCACCCGGGAGACACGGTGTCCAAAGAGCAGCTTTTTCAGGCCGTGTGGCCCAGGACCGTGGTGACCGAGGATGTATTGAAGCGCTGCATCGCCGAGTTGCGTCGCGCCTTTGACGACGATGCCCGCGATCCACGCGTCATCGAGACCATTTCGAAACGAGGCTACCGGCTGGTCGCACCCGTAACCGCAGGCAGCGCCACGCCAGCCCCCACCGAGAGTGTGATAAACGATTCCATCGTGGTACTGCCGTTCGTCAACATGAGCGCAGATCCGGAGCACGAATACTTCGCCGACGGAATCACTGAGGAAATCATCGACGCGCTAGCCCAGATCCAGGAGCTTCATGTCGTGGCACGAAGCTCCGCCTTCTCGTTCAAGGGTAAGCACATCGACCTGCGCATTGTTGGCGACCAATTGAACGTGCGCACCGTTCTCGAGGGAAGCGTGCGCAGAGCGGATAATCGGCTGCGGATCACGGCACAACTCGTGTCTGCAGTGGACGGATATCATCTTTGGTCGGAGCACTATGACCGTGAGATGAAGGATGTGTTCGCAATTCAGGAGGAGATTGCGCAAGCGATCGTGGAGCGCTTGAAGATCACGTTCCCGTGGGGTAGGAAAAACCTGGTGAACCCTCGAACCCCGAATCTCGAGGCCTACGAGTCCTACCTGAAGGGTCACGCTCTGCTCTACAAAAGGGGGCCCGCGATTACCCGTGCCCTCGCCTGTTGCCAGCGGGCAGTGGATCTCGATCCAGACTATGCATTGGCGTGGGCCGGTCTTGCCGATTGCTACACGACCCTTTGCTGGTACGGGTTTGTAGATCCTCGGTCTTTCATGCCAAAGGGCATAGAGGCCGCTCGACACGCAGTGGCACTGGATTCATCGCTTGCCGAAGCACACTGCGCCCTGGCTCTCGCCGCCCTGATCGGGGCCTGGAACACGGCGGAAGCCGAGCATGAGTTTCTTTGCGCACTCCAGCTGAATCCGAAGTACATCCCGGCACTCTGCTGGTACGGAATTCTTTATCTCCAGTACTCGGAAGGGCGGCTGGCGGAGGGAATGGACCAAGCGAGGTTAGCACTGACAACGGACCCGCTATCGGCCTACGCGCACGCCATATACGCTCTGACTTGTATTGTCGCAGGCAAGACCGGGGAAGGTGTGGAGGTCAGCCGGCGCGCCGTCCAACTCGATCCCGAGAGCTGGCTTGCTAATGGAGTGCTGCAGGCGGCACTGCTGGTGAACGGTCAGTTCGAAGCGTCCGTCGCGGCGGGAGAAGCGACATTGGCGATGTCTGGCCGGCACCCTTGGCCTATGGCCTGGCTTGTCGTGGCCCTCGCAGAATGGGGCAAAGCCACTGAGGCCGACGCGGTTTACGCCGAAATGCAGGCCCGAGTGCGTCGTGAATATGTTACGCCAACGGTACTCGCTATCGCGGCTTGCGCGGTGGCGAGGGAGGATGAGGCGATTCGCTACGCCCGCGAAGCCTACGAAATCCGCGACCCCAATTACCTGCAATTATCCAGATACTTTCCCATGGCGTCCCGCTTGTATCGCTATCCGCGGTTTTGCGAAATCATCGCACAGATGGGGCGCAGCGATTGGTTGCAAGATCGACCGCCACTGACGGCTAGCCAGGAGCCACGTGCATAGGAATGAATTTAGGCTGCGCATGGCTGCCTGCACCACTACAGCAGATGTCATCTCTACGGACAAGCCGAATGTATTTGCCGTCTCTGACAGTACGCGACGCGCTCGGCTGTCGTGGGCTGGAGCCTATCGAGAGGCGCTCAGCAGCGCCAGTGACTACTGCGCACGACGCGGCACGGCATGCAGGCCAGCACGAAACTCGATCTCATACGCAGCGGACATGAACTGGAAAAGGGGAGAACAGAGTTGGCCTTCGAGTGCCGTCGAAGTCAAGCTATTTCTCACAAACGACGGCCGACATGACAAGCGGCATGACTTCTCTCACTGTCGCCGGGCTTCCAGCTTCACTGATGCGATTGTTGACCACATCTTTGCCGGCCATCACGACGACCCCATAGACCTGGTGGGGCACTTCAGCTCCGCCTCGCCTGTGAATGAACATGTCGTCGTTATGGGCGTAGCCAAAAACAGCCCGCACCCTGAATCCAAAAGCGGTGAAGTTCTGATTCGGTCTCACCCGATACACGTTGACCGCATTGTCCGACACTCTCATCGGTAGCGGATCGATCTCCTTTCCTTCGACCAACTGTTCAATGAATGTGTGCGGACCAGCTCGGCAATCGAAGTTTGCACCGATCTCGTGTGCGTGTATTACCCTCGATACGATGGTTGTTCCGATGGCTGCGCATCGAATGAAATGAGAGACTTTCATGGATACCTACCTTTGGAAGATCGGTTCATTTATTAAATAGTCCCATCGGCGCACGATCGCGGTTGCCTCACTGCTAATCATCTCTTGACTCTCCTGATCGTTCATTTTCAAAACGAAGATTAACCGTTAGCCGGTACGCGTTTCAATTGCACTATGGTATAGCCCAAGTTCACACTTCCGCAGCGGCGGAGCCAACGTTTTGTCAGTCGTCAAAATCAGAGCGCGCCAATATAGCCTTCTCGCTACGGCCGGTGAGTCATTCGCCGGAGGTCGCGCGTCCACTGATATTCTCGGGATGCCAAGTTGAATAGCCCCAACGCCTCCACAGATATCATCGCAGACGCGTTAGCCCGAGCAGGGCGTTCGGCGGGACTAAACACGGCATCACCGCGGCGGATTGCACGTTGCGACACAACGCACACACCGGGGGCCCTCGCAAAACGACGACGCCAGCGCTGCTCGCCATAGTGGCATCGCCCTGGCTCCACCCACCGAATGATGAGAGCATCTTCAAACTGTTCAAGAACTTCGATCTGGACACGCGCTACTTCTACTTCAGAGCACTCTCTCGTCATCATTAGCTACTCCTGAAATCGGGCCCGTTTCAATCATTCGCGTATTCACATGTTCGAGACACTTCATCCAATTCATCCTGGAACGGCGAATCATGTGTTCGATGCCGTGAGTGAACAGCGCGACATGACAGCAACTCTAGGATGCAAGCGGTGTGGCGGTCCACTGCACAATGGCTTACCTGCATCTATGTGTCGATGGGAAGTAGCGTCATGTCATATCTAACCCAAAGTGTATTTGCGTCTTCGCGTGGCCTACTCTAGATTGGCTCGTAGGCGGAAAGCCTTCTTGTGGATTTCAGGAAAGCGGCTGACCTGCTCAACCCGAGAGACTAATTTTCTTTAAAGCCATTGACGCGGCGGCGTGCAGTGTCTCCCCGCTTGGTGGCCTGGATCTTCTCGGCCAGCTCGTCATGCACATACCACCGAGATTCGTGGGCAACCTCGTGCCGCAATGGGTATCGTCTCCGTTGCTTCCGGACATACGGATTGGGTTCGAGGTCGTGCTCATCGGCGCACCGCTGACTGTGACCACGATCTAACCCTCGTTGCTATCGCTTCCTGATTACCGGAGCAATCGGTGGTCTGCTTCACCAATTGGTGAGCTTGAACATCGAGCGTTTACACACCATCGGATAATGGTGCGTCTTGAAATCTCCGATTATCCTTTTGTCTAAGACATCCTAAATGAATGAGGAAAAGAACAGAAGAGTTTACGAATTGAACAGCTCCGAGCGTCTCAGGCAAGCAGGCGCCTGTCGTTAATACTCGTTCCAGGTGTGAGGAGGCATGCGGCAGCGAACGCAACATGCATCCACGCACACGATGCAGCGCCACGCGTTGAGCATTTCACGCAGTTCATATGAGCCAGTCTCCGCTTGCCGCGTCAGTCGAAACAGGCCGCGCAGTTTTGATACGGATTTCAACTATGTCAGACTCTCCTCTCACGTCACGCCGCGGCTTCCTGCGCACAGCGGCAGTACTGGTTCCTGCAGGAGCACTTGCCGGCTGCGAACGGGGCTCGCGAGCTTCCCCCGGTACTGCGCAGCAAGGCGGCCAGCCTTCCGAGTCCGCGGGTGTGGCGCATCAAGCCCATGGAGACTACAAGCCGCGCTTTTTCGACGCCCGTGAATGGGCGTTCCTCCAAGCGGCCGTGGACCGCATGATTCCCGCGGATTCCGAAGGCCCTGGCGCGCTCGAAGCGGGCGTGCCCGAATTCATCGACCGGCAGATGGATACGCCTTACGCGCACGGCGCGCTCTGGTACATGCAGGGGCCATTCCCGCAAGGCGTGCCCGAACTCGGCTATCAGTTGAAGCTCGTGCCGCGCGACATCTACCGGCTCGGCATCAAGGCCGTGAACGTGTACTGCTCGAAGGCCTACGGCAAGGACTTCGACGCGCTCGACGCCAATACGCGCGACAGCGTGCTCACGGCGCTCGAAGCGGGCAAGGTCGACCTGGACGGCGTACCCGCCTCCGCGTTCTTCGGCCAGTTGCTGCAGAACACGCGCGAGGGCTACTTCTGCGACCCGATCCACGGCGGCAACCGCGACATGGCCGCGTGGAAGATGATCGGCTTCCCCGGCGCGCGCGCCGACTTCATGGATTTCGTGAACCAGAACGGCAAGCCCTATCCGTATGGCCCCGTTTCGATCAATGGGGAGCGTGCGTAAATGGCCCAGAAGAAACCGCATGTCGATGCCGTGGTGGTCGGCTTCGGCTGGACCGGCGCGATCCTCGCAAAGGAACTGACCGAAGCGGGCCTGAAGGTGGTGGCGCTGGAGCGCGGCGAGTACCGCGACACCTACCCGGACGGCGCATACCCCAACACCATCGACGAGCTCACGCACAACGTCCGCAAGAAGCTCTTCCTGGATCTTTCAAAGACCACGGTCTCGATCCGCCACGGCGTGAACGACACGGCGCTGCCCTACCGCCAGCTTGCGGCGTTCCTGCCCGGCGAAGGCGTGGGCGGCGCGGGCCTGCACTGGTCAGGCGTGCATTTCCGCATCACGCCGGAAGAGCTGCGCATGAAGAGCCACTATGAGGAGCGCTACGGCAAGAAGTTTATCCCCGCAGGCATGACGATCCAGGACTACGGCGTGAGCTACGACGAACTGGAGCCGCACTTCGACTTCGCCGAGAAGGTGTTCGGCACCTCGGGCCAGGCGTACAAGGTGCAGGGCAGCGTGGTCGGCGACGGCAATGTGTTCGAGGCGGCGCGCAGCGACAACTTTCCGTTGCCCGCGCAGCTGAACACGTATTCGGCGCAGCGCTTTTACGACGCAGCGAAATCGCTCGACCTGCATCCCTACCGCCTGCCATCGGCGAATACCTCGGGCCCATACACCAACCCCTATGGCGTGCAGATGGGCCCATGCAACTTCTGTGGCTACTGCAGCGGCTACGCGTGCTACATGTACTCAAAGGCCTCGCCGAACCTCAACATCCTGCCCGCGCTCAAGCAGGAGAAGCATTTCGAGCTCCGCTCAAAGTGCCACGTGCTGCGCGTGGAGCTCGACGATACGAAAAAGCGCGCCACGGGCGTCACTTACGTCGATCCCGCGGGCCAGGAAGTGTTCCAGCCCGCCGATCTCGTGATCGTCGCCGCGTTCCAGTATCACAACGTGCACCTCTTGCTGCTCTCGGGCATCGGCAAGCCCTATGACCCGATTTCGGGCGAAGGCGTGGTGGGCCGCAACTTCGCATACCAGAACCTCTCGACCATCACGGCGTTCTTCGACAAGGACACGTGGACGAACCCGTTCATCGGCGCGGGCGGCAATGGCGTGGCCGTGGACGACTTCAACGCTGACAACTTCGACCACGGGCCGCTCGGCTTCGTCGGCGGCTCGCCGCTCTGGGTGAACCAGGCGGGCGTGAAGCCGATCAGCGGCATCGCCACACCCGCGGGCACGCCGAACTGGGGCGCCGGGTGGAAGAAGGCCGTGAAGGACCACTATGCGCACACCATTTCGATGGACGCGCACGGCTCCAATATGTCGTACCGCGACGTGTACCTCGACCTCGATCCGACCTATCGCGACTCGTACGGTCAACCGCTCTTGCGCATGACCTTCGACTGGAAGGACAACGACATCAAGATGGCGCGGTACGTGACGGGCCAGATGCAGAAGATCGCCGAGGCGATGGGCCCAAAGGCCATCAACGTCTACACGCGCGAATTCGGCGCCCACTTCGACTCACGCCGCTATCAGACCACTCATCTCGTGGGCGGCGCCGTGATGGGCACCGATCCGAAGACGAGCGTCATCAACCGCTATCTGCAATGCTGGGACGTGCCCAATGTGTTCGTGATGGGCGCATCCGCGTTCCCGCAGGGCATCGGCTACAACCCCACCGGCCTCGTCGCCGCTCTCGCCTACTGGTCCGCGAAAGCGATTCGCAGCCAGTATCTGAAGAACCCCGGCCCCTTGGTGAGCGTGTGAGAAGCCCATGACGATCATGAAGAAAAACCTGGTCCCCGTGCGATTCGCTCGTAAAAGCGCACGCGGCGCACTGCGCCGCCTGAACCCCGTTTCGAAGGCGGCGATCACGCTCGCCGTCTATGCTGTGTTATCTATGGCGTTTGCGCTGCTCACGGCCCGTGCCGCCAACGCCACTGCTAAGCCCGCAGACCCCGGGCTCGTCGCGCACGGCGAGTACCTCGCTCGCGCTGGCGACTGTATCGCTTGCCATACCGCCCAGGGCGGCAAGCCCTTCGCGGGCGGGCTGAAGTTGGATACGCCCATCGGCGCGATCTACTCCACGAACATTACGCCCGACCCCGGGAGCGGCATCGGCAAATGGAGCTACGACGATTTCGCGAAAGCCGTGCGCCAGGGCGCGCGCCCGAACGGCGATACGCTCTACCCGGCCATGCCCTACCCGTCGTACGCGCGCCTTTCCGACGACGACACGAGGGCGCTCTACGCGTACTTCATGCAGGGCGTCGCGCCCGTACACGCGCAGAACCGCGCCGCGCACATCCCTTGGCCGCTCTCGATGCGCTGGCCGCTTTCGATCTGGCGCACGCTATTTGCGCCCAAGGTGCAGGTGTTCGACGGCTCGCACTATAGCGACACGGTCGTCGCGCGCGGCGCATATCTCGTGCAGGGCCTGGGCCATTGCGGCGCGTGCCACACACCACGGGCGCGCACGATGCAGGAACTCGCGCTCACTGACCTCGAAGGCGACGCCTTCCTCGCGGGCGGCGGACCGATCGACGGCTGGGTGCCGTCGAACCTGCGCGGCAACGCGCGCACGGGCATCGGCGCGTGGTCCGAGGACGACATCGTGCAGTTCCTCAAGTCGGGCCGCAATCTGCACACGGCCGCTTTCGGCGGCATGACCGACGTGGTTCAGCACAGCATGCAGCACATGACCGATGCGGACCTGCTCGCGATGGCTCGGTACCTCAAGACACTGCCCTCGAACGACCCGAAGGAAACGCCTTACGCCTATAACGCCATCGCCGCGAACGCGCTGCAAAGCGGCGACGCGAGCGCACGCGGCGCAGCCGTCTATCGCGACAACTGCATGGCCTGCCACCGCAGCGACGGGCGCGGCTACACGCGCGTGTTCCCGGCGCTCGGCGGCAATCCGGTGGTGCAGGGCAAAGATCCCACATCGTTGATTCATGTACTGCTCAGCGGCAACACGCTCGAAGGCACGAAATCGGCGCCCTCGCCGTTCACGATGCCGGCGTTCGGCTGGCGCCTGTCCGATCAGGACGTAGCCGATGTGGCCACCTTCGTGCGCGTCAACTGGGGCAACACCGGCGCGCCGGTCATCGCCGACGACGTCGCCAAGGTCCGCAAGATGGTGGCCGGCAACGCGCCCGAACTGCCGCCGGGCGCCTCGTTCAAGCACTAACGCTAACGCCAATGCGGTAACTCGCTGGCGCTTTCAATCGCGTTTTCTTCCAGCGCCTGCCGCTGGCCGGCTCGGCCGTTCCACTCGTGTAACGGTCCATTGTTAACGGTCGAGATAGCACATGATCAAAAAGCTTCTGATTTCTGCACCAATTCTCTTGTCGGTAGCGGAAACAGCGGCGGCGCAAAGCGCCGTCGCGCTTTACGGCATCGTCGATGCAGGTATTACCTACCGCAGCAACGAACGCACCAGCAACACCGGTACGAGCCAAGGCCATTCGAATGTGGCAGTGACGAGCGGCAACCTCTCAGGCAGCCGCTGGGGGCTCAGGGGAAAGGAGGAACTCGGCAACGGGCTCGCCGCGATCTTCGTACTCGAAGACGGTTTCGACATCACCAACGGCACCGAGGGCCAGGGCGGCCGCCTGTTTGGCCGCCAGGCATTCGTGGGCCTCGCCGATAAGCAGTACGGCTCGCTCACGATGGGTCGCCAGTACACTTCGCTCGACGACTTCGTCGGCCCTGTCGCTCCGGTCAGCGCGATCGGCGGCTTCGGCGCGCATCCGGGCGATATCGACGATCTCGACCAGACCACGCGCGTCGACAATTCGATCAAGTACACCAGCGCGAACTATGCGGGCTTTACGTTCGGCGCGCTGTACGGCTTCGGCGGCCAGGCCGGCAGTCTCAAGAGCCAGAACACGTGGAGCGTGGGCGGCAGCTATGCGCACGGCCCTCTACAAATGGGCGTGGGCTATGAACACGCGGATAACAGCAAGACCGGCCCCCAAGACCCGACATCCGGCAAGTGGCAAGGCACCTATGACGGGACATTCAATTCGTCGATCAACGAAGGCTTCGCGAGCGCGCAGTCGCAGCAGGTCGCGGCTGCTGGCGTGACCTGGGACTTCGGCCCGGCGACCGTGGGCGCGAACTACAGCAACGTACAATACAAGGCCGGTGCGAACTCGCTCTATTCGGGCACTGCGACGTTCAATATTGCCGGCCTATTCGGCATGTGGAAAGTGCAACCTCACATGCATCTGTTCGCAGGCTATAGCTACACGCGCGGCAGCCATGTGGACGGCATCGAAGACGAGGCGCAATACCACAACGTCTCACTGGGCGCGCTGTATGACCTCTCGAAGCGCTCGACGGTGTATCTGCTGGGCGGCTACCAGCACGCTTCGGGCATGACGCTCGATGCACACGGCAACCCGGTGCCGGCCACGGCTTCGGTCTCGGACAAGGGCAACGGCCACTCGGCGGCGACGCAGTCGCAGGCGATTGTGAGCTTTGGATTCCGTCAACGGTTCTAGCTGTTGGCATGTCCGTCGGCATTTGGGCCGACCGTCTCAAAACGTGCCGTCGCCACACCGCCGCCGTATGCTCGGTGCGGCGCTCCTATTCGCCCTGGCGGCGTGCGACAGAATAAGCGACATTGTCGGGCTGTATCTGAGCCAGCAGTCGCTTCCTGCAGGCAAATTGCAGGCAAAAGTTCACGCCTCCATTCAAGAAGCAACCGCCGATCTCCAACCAATAAGGATCTGCGCGCCCTAAGTTGCTCCTGAACAATAACTATCATCTGGTTCATCATGACTTGCCGCAGGTGCCGTGGTTTGCGCTTCGGACGGTCTATCAAACGTCCCGCCAGCAGTACATAGAACGCTCAGGAGCCTTTCTGGTCAAGGGTTACAGCGAATGGGTCAGACGCTATGGGTTCGCTGCGGTGGCGCATCCAGTGGCAATCGGCACGTCCGACTCAGGCCGACGAAATCCGCCTGCTCCCGCCGGTTTTGCGGGTAAAACTTATGGTAGTTGTCCGCCAAGGAAAACTCCATGAAGCTCACCTTCCCACTCCTGCAGAACGCCAAACCGCGGAGCAAGCCCTATAAACCTCGTGATCGCGATTCCATGTAGTTGCGGGTGTCGGTCTCGGGCTCGAAAGTCTGGGAAGTTGACTACCGGTTGGATGGCAAGGACTGCAGCTACACTCTCGGCCGATTCCCCGATCTTTCGATAGCGGACGCCCGTCAACTTCGCAACGCTGCTGCCAAGCTGGTCGCGTCTGGCATCCATCCGAAGGCATACGAGACGTCTCGAGTCGGTTTTGAAACGGCCCTCGGAAACACTGTTCCCTGAAGGCTAATGCGAGTTATGGCGACAACGGATTGAGTCTTCGAAAGCGATCGAACTGCACCGCTGCTCCTGGGAGCAGATGACAGTGAACTACGCTGAGCGCTTTACTGGCGATACGGTCTGCGACGACGCAGTTGTCGCAGTCGCCCGGCTTTCGATAGCCGCCCGCGTGCGCTGTGAAATTCGCCCCGCTGCTTCCCTTAGCGTTTCGACGAGACGCTCGAGATTTGCGAACTCGAGTCGTTGGGTCGGAATGATCAATGCCAACGATCCGACCGCTTCACCGGAGTCGTCCGTGAACAGTGGCGACGCTAGTGCCGAAACTCCATGTTCCAGCTCGTCTCTTGAAAGATAAAAACCCGCGCGTCGGATTTTGAGCAATGACGCCCGAAACTCTTCGAGCGTCGTCCCAAGGCCGCTTTGCGCAATGTCTTCGGGATACTGTTCGAACAGGGTCGCGAGCTTGGCCTTCGGAAAGCTGGAAAGGATCGCTTTAGGAGCGGCTCCGAGAAACAGAGGCCTCGGACGGCCTCGACCGTACCGGAGGTCAAGAGCCGCGTCGTGCGTCTCCCTATGTGTGTCAACAAGCTCGTTTCCGTACCAGCGCGACATCACTACATCGAAGCCGGAATGCTCAACCAACTCGTGCATGATTGGCTGGCCGACCGCAAGCAATGGATCCGACGCGCGCAGGTGGTAATCCAGCCTGATGATGCGAGGACCGAGACCGTAATCTCCACCTGTAAACCGGACGAGCAGGCCAGCATCCACGAGCTCACGCACGTAGCGATAGGCCGTCGGAGCCGAACAATCGAGTTCGGCAGCAACGTCTTCGGCGGACAAGAACGGCTTTGCCTCCGAAAAAAGTTCGAGTATGGATAAAAGCCGGGTGATGCTCGACATCGCGGCGCTAGCTCCTTCTATGTGAGCGGATTATGCCATCAGCGCGCTCTCCCGCAGCCTTCCCGGCTCACACACGGAAAACGGTTGAGTGCGCGGCTGCCCCCCTGTTTTACGCAGGGCGCTACGTTGTTGTTGCCCGATGCGCAGCCGACCGCTCAAGCAACGAGTTAGACAAGCCCCATACGAACGGCCATCGCGGCCTGCCAATCGGTTCTTGGTCTGAATCCTGGCAGCGCGCTCGCGTGGTGCTCAACGGCCGCCATAAGGTCTGCGTCAGGCAAGTCAAAGTCGACCGGCACCCGCATCGGCTGATCGACGTACCACGGCGTGTCGATGAAGATCTCCAGCCGGTTGCCCTCGGGGTCGCGCGCATAAATCGAAATCGCGTTGCCATGCGTGACGGGGTTGATTTCTTCCAGACCCTCCGAGACAAAGCGCGCGTGAAACTGCCTTAGCGTGTCGAGACTATCCGCTTCGAACGAGATCTGATTGATCGGATTGAACGTCAGGTGCTCGGGCCGACCGCTCGCAAGCACGATCTGGTGATGAACAGCGGGATCACGACTCAAGAACACGAGCCGCACTTCGCCGTGCGGCGTCCGCAGCATGCCGCGGTCCGTTACGGTGAACTCCAGCACCCGCGAATAGAAGTCTTCCACCCGCGCCATATCGCTCACATAGAAGCCCATATGGCTCAGCGACAGCCCGCGTCGCGCTCTCTTCGTACCTTCCATGCTCGCCTCCAGTAGTGATAAACCCTAACCAAAAACACGTTGTGTTCATCGTTAAACATAGCTTATTCTCAAAATACGATAAATGCACGACTTTATTGCGGTCGTTAGCGTTGATCTTCCCGAATTTTTATCTACCTGGAGCGTCAATGAAACTCGTCAGCTTTTCTACCCATCAAGGCCCCTCCTTCGGCGTCGTTCGCGACGACAGCGTCGTTGATCTCGGCAAGCGCCTGGACAATCGTTATGCCGACCTGAAGGCACTGATTGCCGCCGACGCGCTGGGGGAAGCCGCGCAGGCGTCCCAGGCTGGTAAGGGCGACTACCCACTGTCTGAAGTGACGCTTCTGCCGGTGATTCCGAACCCCGAACAGATCTTCTGCGTGGGACTCAACTACGCGGAGCACGTCAAGGAAACCAATCGCGAAACCACCGAGCAGCCGGTTATCTTCATGCGGCTCCCGGCTTCGCAAGTGGGTCATGGGCAGCCGATGCTGCGTCCGCCCGAGTCCCACCAATTCGACTACGAGGGCGAAATTGCCGTGATCATCGGGCGTGGCGGACGGCGCATCGCCGAAGCCGACGCCTGGAATCACATCGCCGGGTACGCCTGCTACAACGATGGCTCCGTGCGCGACTGGCAGCGTCACACCACCCAGTGGGGACCGGGCAAGAACTTTTATCGCACCGGCGCGTTCGGGCCGTGGATGGTGACGAGTGACGAGATCGAACCGAACGCCCTCATGACGCTCGTTACTCGCCTCAATGGGCAGGAAGTGCAACGCGCGACCACGCAGATGCTGATTCACGGCATCGCGAAGCAGATCGCCTACCTGTCGACCTTCACGCCGCTCGCTCCGGGCGACGTCATCGTCACCGGCACGCCCGGCGGCGTCGGTGCGAAACGCAATCCGCCGCTGTTCATGAAGCCCGGCGACCGGGTCGAAGTGGAAGTCGACCGGATTGGCGTCCTCTCCAATCCAATTGCCGACGAAGCATAAAGATCGTTGCCGGACGCGCCCCCCGTGCATCCGGCGACTCACCAAGCGGATGTAGACATGTCAGATAAAACCATTTCGTTGCACGCATGCGACTACGATGTCGCCGTCATCGGCCTCGGCCCGACCGGTGCGACGCTGGCGAACCTGCTGGCGATCGAAGGCTTGCAGGTACTCGTGCTGGAGCGAGACAAGGACATTTTTGCGCTGCCCCGCGCGGTGCATTTTGACGGCGAATGCATGCGGGTGTTCCAGAGCATCGGGCTCGCAGACACGCTGCTCCCGAAGTTGTTTGTCGGTCCCGGCATGAAATTCGTGAACGCCGAGGGCAAGCTCCTCATCGACTGGGTACGCCCCACATGCATCGGCCCGCACGGCTGGTGCGCAAGTTATAAGTTTCATCAACCCGACCTCGAGAACGCATTGCGTGACCGTCTGGCCGTTCAGGCGAACGTGGATGTACGACTGCGTCACGAAGTGTTTGCGCTTGACGAAACGAACGACGGCGTCCAACTGCGCTTTGAAGACACGGGCTGCGGCAAACTCGGCCGTGCTACCGCCCGCTACGTGGTTGGCTGCGATGGCGCGCGCTCGATTGCGCGGCGTTTCATGGGCACCGAGCTAACGGATCTGAAGTCGCACGAACGGTGGGTTGTGGTCGATGTATTGCTGGACACACCGCGACCCGACCTCGGCGATTTCTCCATTCAATATTGTGACCCGGCGCGCCCGACGACCTATACGCGTGGTCCCGGAAATCGCCGTCGTTGGGAAATCATGGTCATGCCGGGCGACGATGCGACGCAACTCGCGTCCCCCGAATGGCTGTGGGATAAGCTCGCTCGCTGGATTTCCCCGGCGGATGCCCGACTCGAGCGTTCCGCGATTTACACCTTCCACTCGGTCGTGGCAAACGGCTGGCGCCGCGGACGGCTGTTGCTTGCTGGAGATGCTGCGCATCAAACACCGCCCTTCATGGGCCAGGGGATGGCAGCCGGCATCCGCGACGCGTCGAATCTTGCATGGAAGCTCGGCGCGGTCATTCGTGGCACTTCGCCCGATGCGCTGCTCGATACCTACGAATCGGAGCGTTCGCCTCATGTGCGCGAGTTCATCGAAACCGCGGTGCAACTCGGCTCGGTCATTCAGACGACCAATCCCGAGGCTGCAACCAGCAGGGACAGCCAGATGAGCGAAGCGATTCGCAACTTTGTCACTCCACAACCGAAGCTCGGCCCGGGAGCCTGTCTCGACGCATCCTCGTCGACCGTGATAGGACAGATCGCGCCCCAACCCCGCCTGACAGACGGGCGTTTGATGGATGACGTCGTCGGATATCGATTTGTCCTCGTTGCGTTGCCCGAATTACTCGCCGGTGATGACGACATCGCCAGTCGCGCTGCATGGGCGGGCATCCAGATCGTCAGCGACGAAGATGCGGTGAATGCGTGGTTAGCGTCAACGGGCGCCGCAGCAGTGCTGATTCGACCTGACCGCTACGTCTACGGCATTGCACACGACATCGCATCCTTGCACCGCCTGGTCGAACACGCATTTCCCGAACTGCAGGCGGCCAGCGCGTAACCGGCCCGCCATGCAGACAACGTTGAACCGCTGAGACAGCGCGACCACGCACACCTATTGGACGAAGAAGCCAACAATCCCTGGAGGAGTCATGGAAATATCTCGTCACCCGGTCAGCGTCGCTGGCCAGACGCATTCGCCCGGATTATCGCGGGCGCAGTGGAAGATGATTCTGATTGCGAGCCTTGGCGGTTCGCTGGAATTTTACGACTTCATCGTCTACGGTTTCTTCGCGCATCACATCGCGGCCCAGTTTTTCCCGAACGCCTCGTCGTTGATCAGCATGCTGGCCGCGTTTTCCGTGCTGGCAATCGGCTACGTCATCCGGCCGCTCGGCGGTATCGTCCTCAGCAGCTGGGGGGACCGCTATGGTCGCCGTCCGGTCTTCCTGGGTTCGATCATCGTGGTCACCACAGCCACGATCTGTCTGGGTTTGCTGCCCAATTTCCAGAGCTGGGGTATCGCGGCTTCCATCCTGCTCATCCTGTTGCGCATGCTGCAAGGTTTTTGCGTCGGCGGAGAAATGCCCGGCGCCATTACCTATGCAGTGGAAGCGGCACCGCACCGTGCGGGCCTCGCCGCCGGCATCATCATCTGTGCGGTCAACGTGGGCGTCCTGCTCGCCACTTTCGTCAATCTCGGCATCCAGAACTACCTCTCGAGCGCCGACGCGGCGGCCTATGGCTGGCGGATCGCCTTCCTGTTCGGCGGATTCTGTGGGCTCCTGTCCTACTGGATGCGCCGCAACCTGGACGAGTCCCCGGAGTTCAAGGAGATGCATGGCGCCGTCGCCAGGCAACCATTTCGCGAGACGCTGCGACATCATGGCAAAGCCGTCGCAGCGGGAGCGCTCACTATCGCTGTGATGGCCGGCGTCAACGGGATCCTCTACGGTCACATGCCGGCCTTTCTGGTTCAACAATTGCACTATGCGCCCCGGACGGCGGCGATCGCCCAGAATGCCTATCTGGTCGTCAGCTCGTTCGGTCTGCTCGCTGCGGGCTGGCTGGGAGACAAGATTGCGCGCCGATACCTGCTGCGAACGTCAGCGGCGCTGCTGATTGTGCTGAGCTACCCGTTCTATTGGGCGCTTGTGAATCACACTGTCGATCCGGTCGTTTTATTCGTTCTCGCCGCGGCGGTCTTTTCACTGGCAAGCGGTACGTGGCCCTCTGTCCTCGCCGATCAGTTCCCCGTCCAGGTACGATTCAGCGGGATCGCCCTTGCGTACAACATTTCGGTGGTCGTATTCAGCGGCTTTGCACCGCTGCTCGCCACCATGCTGGTTCGGGCGACGGGATCCTTGACAGCACCAGCCTACTACGTCGTAGGAACATGTGCGGTCGCTCTGCTCGCGAGCTTTGCATTGCCCCGGGACAGTCTGCGGCCCATTTCAGCGCGACATTGGCTGAGGGCGCGCGCAGTCGCCCCGGCTGTCTCGCGGGAGGACTCGCACGTGCGCACCGATTGACGTGCAACTCGTGAAGACTACTCGTGCAGCACCGAGCCCAGCTGACGTGGATCAATGCCGTCGGTCATTTGGTCAGCGATGAACCGTCAACTGGATGAGCACGGCGCGCGATATCGGCACCAGGCAGTGGCTCATTCAAAGTTCAGCGAGTACGATCCGGCCGTCGACCTTGCCTTCGCGCAATGCGGTGAACACTTCGTTAATGTTCTCTAGCCGCTCATGGTGGATATGTGCGCGCACTTTTCCGTCGGCCGCGAATTCGAGCGATTCCTGCAGGTCGCGACGCGTGCCCACGATGGAACCGCGAACCGTGATGCCATTCAGTACCGTGGAAAAGATCGGCAGCGGAAAGTCGCCGGGCGGCAGGCCGTTCAGCGCGACGGTACCGCCGCGGCGCACCATGCCGAGCGCTTGCGCAAACGCACCGCGCGAGACAGCGGTCACGAGAACGCCATGTGCGCCACCGATCTGTTTCTGGACCTCGCTGGCAGGATCGGACGTCGAGGCGTCGATGGTGATTTGCGCGCCGAGTTTGCGCGCAAGTTCCAGCTTGTCGGGCGCGACATCCACGGCAACGACATGCAGGCCCATCGCGACGGCGTACTGGACCGCGACATGACCGAGGCCGCCGATGCCCGAGATGGCGATCCACTGACCGGGCCGGGTGTCCGTGACCCGAATGCCTTTGTAGACGGTGACACCGGCGCAGAGGATCGGCGCGATTTCGTCGAACGCGACCCCGTTCGGTAGATGACCTACGTAGTCCGGATCGGCGATCACATATTCGGCGTAGCTGCCGTTCACGGAATAGCCGGTATTCTGCTGCTCGTGGCAAAGCGTCTCCCAGCCCGTCTGACAGTATTCGCAGTGACCGCATGCGGTATAGAGCCACGGCACGCCAACGCGGTCGCCTTCCTTCACGTGCGTGACTCCTGCGCCAGTCGCCGCGACATATCCGACACCCTCGTGACCAGGGATGAACGGCAGCCGAGGCTTGACCGGCCAGTCACCATCGGCGGCATGAAGATCGGTGTGGCAGACCCCGGACGCCTTCACGTTGACGAGAATCTGACCCGCAGCGGGCGCAGGAACCGCCACTTCTTCTATCCGCAGCGGCTCGCCGAAGGCATGGACTACCGCAGCTTTCATGAATTGGGCCATTGGTCGCTCCTCAGTGAGTTTGTGATTCTCACGAGTATCCTCGCCAGACCCGCTAGTGCTTTGCGATAGATCAATGAAAACGACCCGCCCTAACGTATTGATCTAAGAGCGTAAGTGGAAGCGGACTGTTGCACCGGCATCATCCAGCGACTCAGGTTTCTCCAGTACCGGACCGGACCACGTGCTGGAAAATAAGGCCGTCAAAATGGCCCGAATCGCCTCGTTCGTCATCTCTTCCGGATTGCACAACCCGAAGAGGCGCATGCCGTCGCAGAGGCTTAGGATGCCCGCCGCGAGCGCTTCAGGTTGAGCAGGCCAGCCGCCGTCGCCTGGACGCGCGCCTGCGCACAGACACGCAGCCAGCTTCGCCAGCTTCCTTTGCCGCAAGCCGGTGACCCGCTCCCGAACCGTGCTATCGCGCGACGAGAGAAGGCCCGCTTCGACCCACAGCGGGAAGCAATCATTGTCGAATTCAGCGCAACTCAGACGCGCGAGTGCGCGAACCTTTTCCTGGTGCGACGCGCCAGGCAATTCGATGATCGCCTGCCAGTCCGCACACGTCTTTTCTACATCGCGTTGCAGCAATTCGAGTAGCAGTTCCAGCTGGCTGCTGAAGTTTGAATAGAAGGCGCCACGCGTGTAACCGGCCGCCTCGGCGATGTGTTCCACACTCGTCGCGGCCAGGCCCCGCTCGATGAACGTACGGCGCGCTGCGTCGAGCAGGCGCTCTCGCGTCTGCTCTTTTTTGCATGCGCGTGTCAGGCGTACCGGTTTCATGAATGGATACACAGCGCCAGCATCAGTCGACCTCAACCGCATTCGTCGACTGCACGAGGCCGATCTCGCCGACATACACGCTCTCGCCCAACACGCATTCGCGCGACGCATTGCCCAGCGCATGACGAATCTCGATCCGATAATGGCCGCTATCTTTGATGAGCCGCGAGAACCGGAAGTCGCCGAACGCGTCGGTGACGGTTTCGGCCACCTTCCGATTGCACCAGTACAACGCAACGGCCGCATCTGCGACACACTCGACGACCTGCCCCACCTGCGCGCTGACACTGCCGCCGATAAAGCAGGTTTCCCAACGATCGAGGCCGCTGTACCAGACGCGCGGACTGGTTTTCAGTCTCGGTTCCAGAACCTTGAGTCCTTCCCGTCTTGCCTTCTCAGCCATCGCGGCGTCATCGAGCCTGACGGTTTCGAAAACGCCCGTTGGGCAGGACTGTTCGCATCGCGGGTGCTGCCAACCTTGATCCAGCAGATGGGCATCGAAGATCCATGTCTGCGGCAGTTGCAATGCTTCATTCCATACGATCGCCTTGTATGGACAGGCCTTGACGATGTCCTTTCTGCCCCGCGCCTTGTCCGGATCAATGATGACGATGCCGTCGGCGCGCTTGCGGATGGCGTCGCCGCCTACACGCATGCATGGTGCGTCGTCGCAGTGATTGCACATGACCGGCAGGTACGTCGTCTCGACCATGTGCGAATCGCCTTGCACGCGGCGCATGATGCGAATGCTGCTTTCCGCATCGGCCGAAGCCGGTGCCGAGTAGCCGGGAAACTCGTTGCCAACGTGCTCGTCGCGCGCGGCGATCACGCAGTTCTGGCAGTTCTCGCAGCGCCCGACCTTGATAACCAGATTCCACTTGCTCATGGCGTTTCTCCTCACGCTGCACGACCGAGCAGGAACGCATCGGCGCCTTTCCATTTTTCGACCTGCACGAGGCATGAGTTCGGACTCATGCTGCTGGTGCCTGCCGTTTGCGAGCGGTCGGGCGTGAGCATGTTCATGCAGCCGCCGATCTCGACACGTTCGCCGTTTACTTCGATCATCTGGAATTCCGCGCTCGCCTCGTATGACTTGACGACGCCTGGGGTCAACAGAGCAGATACATCAGCCGCACAGATTACGGCGCCGCGGTCGTTGTAGACCTTGACGAGGTCACGATGAGCAATGCCCCGCGCGGCCGCGTCTGCGAACCCGAGCCTCAGCAGCCAGAAGCGATGCCCGCCGATCAGCGCCCGATGATCCTCGACGCTGTTGACTGACGAATTTTTGCCGTCGCAATGGGTATGAAAACTGTAGCGGCTGTGAGTTGCGATTAATTGCAGCGGATAGCGCCCGGCCCGCTCGCAGCGCAGACCTTCCCACGACGGGATATACCGGTTCAGTGCGGGCCGCTCGGGGTTGTCGGCGGTGTGCCGCTTCAGCAACTCGGGTATGAACTCGAGCTTGCCGCTCGGCGTCTGCAGGCCCATGCCGAATTTTTCGGCATACTGCGACGGCATCGGATGCGGTTCTTGCAGATCCTTGCGACGACCTTCCGCGAACCAGCGCATGTCCACGGGATGGCGCAATTCCGGCTTTTCGGGCGGTACGACGAAGTAGCCCTTGCGGCAGAATTCGCGCCAAGAAACGTGATCGGGCAGATCCGCCGATTCGTATACTCGCTTGACCCAATCGAGTTCGCCGCAGCCCTCGGTGAAGACGCCGCCAAGACCAAGACGGGTCAGAATGGCGGCGAAGATATCGTAGTCCGAGCGGGATTCGCCCAGAGGCTCGATGCACTTGTGCTGCATCGTCACCATACGATGATTGACGGTGTTGAAGCCATGATGCGCGTACCCACCCGAATTCGACCACTCGCCGATGTCCCATCGCTCGAGCGACGTGCAGGCCGGCAGAATGATGTCGGCGAACTGCGCCTCCCCTTCCATCCAGATCGACTGGTTCACCACGAACTCGATGCTGGGATGTCGATAAGCATCGGCCCAGCGTCCAGACTTCGTGACGGTGCTGAAGGAAGAGCCACCATAGCGATAGATCATGTGGATCGGTGAATAGCCCGGCATCGGGTAGCTGAACGACGCGAACTGCGCTTCCTGAGACATACCGTCCCACAGGTATCCCGTCGCATGGCCGTTGATGATGGCATCGGGTAGCTGCTGCCGCGGGACCATCTGTTTGACGGGATTCATCGTCAGGATGTGCGGCATGCGCTGATAGTTGTTGACGGCATTGGCGGTCCACGCGAGGTCGCCAGACATCCCACCGTCCGCGTAGCCGGGAAAATAAAAGTGGAGGTCGTGCGGAGCACCCAACTGCAGACACCCAAAATTGACGCCCGGCTTACCCCATCCCTGCATCGCCATCATCATGATCATGCAGCGCGCCCATTGCGCCCCGGTCGCGCCGCGTCCTGCCCCGCCGAAGCCCGCGCCTGTCATGCCGACAGAGAGATAGACCTTCTTTTTTCCCCACAGGCGAGCGAGCGCCCGTACATCCTTCGCGGGCACGCCGGTCTCGGACTGTTGCCATTCGGGCGTCTTCGGCACGCCGTCCGTATCGCCCAGCAGATAGGCGCGCCACTCGTCGAAGCCGGTCGTGCGGTTGGCAACGTAGTCCTCGTCGTATAAACCCTCCACGGCCCAAACGTACATGATCGCGGTCGCGAGAGCGGCATCGGTTTGCGGTCGAATGGGAATCCAACGCCCGCCCAGCAACTGCGCGGTCGGATTGCAGTGTGGGTCGATGTGAACGAACTCGATGCCCAGTTCTTTTGCCCACAGGCGCCGCGGCGTACCCTCGAATCCCGCATACGCCCCGTTAGTGCTTTCCGGATCGGAAGACCAGAAGACGATCATTTCCGCCTCCTTCAGGCAGTCTTCAATGCCGCCATAGCCTGACGGCACGCCGACGCGCATCGAATTGCCGAAGTGATGCATCGCGCCCCAGTACCAGCCTTCCCAACTGTCCGGATTCGCGGCAACCCGAGTGAAGCCAATCAGATTGGCAAAGCGGGTGAGCGCGCTGAGGTAGTAGCCGATGTTCCCCCACTGATGATGCGACGACATGGGGAACGTAATCGAGCCGGGACCGTGAACACGCTTCTGCCGGTTGATTTCTTTCGCGACGATGTCCAGCGCCTCGTCCCAGCTGATCGGCATGTAGCCCGACTTGCCGCGGTTCTGCGGATTGCGCTCGCCGTCAGGGTCGAAATCAACGCGCTTCAACGGATGAAGAATCCGTTTGTCGGAATAGACAAGCGACTTGATCGCCAATGCGTGCGGTGCAACGAGGCCTCGCCGTGGCGGGCTGAAGCGGCGCCCGCGCACCTCGATTTCCCAGCTGGCGGCGTCCTTGGCGTCCAGATCGATGGGCGTCACCCGAACGATGCGACCATCCTTCACGTACACGAACAATGGGCCACCGTTCGTGCAGGTCGTGTACCGGCGTGTGCCGTCCCGCATTGGCGTGCCCATCGGCAGTCCAATGGTTTGCATCATACTGAGCGTTTGCATGAACCACACCAGCAGTTCATCGTCGCCTTCCGTCACCACCTTGAAGTTCTTTGCCGCATGAATAATTTCAGCATGGTCCTGCCGTGGGGAAAGGAATTTCAGGGCCGTGCCGACGTCTTTGAACAGAATGTTCACGTCGGCTTGCCAACCTGTGCAAGCGCGCGATCGGATGCGGCCGTTCCTGATTTCGACGACGCGGCCGAGGCTCCGGTCCATCAGCCCGATCCTGGCGACGATGTCCCGCTCCTTGAGGCGCTGACGATAGGCGGGAAAGCGGCGCGCCGTCAGGTCGAGTACTTTGGGCAGCGCGAACAGAATCGATTTGAGCACTTGTCGCTTCATCGTTTCACCCGAATTGGAACATTGAAGCAGGAGATGGCCAGAACGCATGCGCAACCGTTACTCCCGCGCGCGCGAGCGGACCCGCACGCCGCAGCGTTACGGCCTTCGGGGCGTCATCAGCGCGTTTCGAAGCGCCGCATTTGCTCACTTTGTCGTGCATTTGAACCTCTAAACTGGTTGAACGTGTTGCACCGTGTCCGGCGCCTGAAACGCTGTCCTTTGGGGTTAGAAGGTATAGGCGATATTCAGGAAGACATTTACGGGATTGAGACGGATCGTCGATGTCGAAACGATTTGCGTCCCTTTAGCCGTAGTGCCGTCCAGCGTAAGGTGAGTCTTTACAGGAACGTAACCGACGCTGGCACCCACGGACCAGTGGTTCGTCATCGCGTAATAAGCCCCGATCTCGAATACCGGATTCCAGGACGAACTGAGGGATCCGTGCGCCGACCCGCCCGGTCCCAGACTGTCAGTGACAAATTGACTGTTAGTCGTACGCACTTGGGTGAACCACGTATAGTTCACACCCAGCCCGACGAAAGGACGGAACTTTGACTGGGCGGAAAGCAGGTGATATCGAAAGACAAGCGCGGGTGGAATCGGCCGCGTCGAGCCCAGAGCGCCATACTTCGCGAGCGCGCCATCCCCGACCAGATCCACCGTGAGCGGGAGTCCGATGAGCGTCGCAACCCCGATGTGGTCGGTGACGTAGTACTCGGTCGTGATCCCCATTGTGTCCGTGGACGTCGCGTGCGCCCCAGTACCGGGCAGTTGCTGATTCACTGTCATTCCACCCATGCTTTCCACGGTCAGCGGCGTTGCACTACTCTGTGGCGCGACGTGGAGCCATCCGGTCGCCACGGTAAAGCTCCCAGCCGTCTGCGCGTTCGCATTACCAGCAAGCGCGGCCGCACAGAGGCACACCGCAAAACCAGCGGAATGAACCGTTCTCCTGTCTTTCATCAAGTGTCTTCTCCTGTCTCATTGGCTGAATACTTTTTTTCTCGCCTACCGGTCAGGGCGCTGCATGGGGCGCCCGTGACCGCCTGGTGTCGGCATGGCTCTCGTTCGATTGCATCGAACGACATCAGGCCCGCTTCTTATGCAGTCGTACTAAATTAAATTACGCGCTTTCGCGCGTCTCTTCTGATGCCTTCCACCGCGCTTCTTCTTCGTGCCCCCAGAAACAGCGTCGGTTACAGGTCTATGCCTGGCGTGAGATTCCGACGCGATCTCGATAACCGGTTATGTCAGTGAACGCGCATTGACGGGCGCGCAGCCTCCGGCGGGAAGACCCGCCACGAACCATCGGAATGCCGGAAGAAGAACAGGCCGAGCCTTTCCCCCCGCAGAACCAGTTCGATGTGTACGAAGACTCCCTGATTCGACTGCGCGCGACCCGATCGGGTAATCCGCAGCGGCGTTGCGGAAATGGGACCGAGCCATTTTTCAACAAGCGATCGCAACGTCGCTTCCGATGCAATACCCATCTTCCTCTCCAACCAAAAGCACTGCTCTTGCTCGACAACCAATGCCGCTGGCGTTCAGGCGCGACCCGCGTTACCGCCCGGGCTCGCCGCGACGGACAGCGAAAAGCCGAATGGAAAGCGCGCCAGCGTCGCGCGCGCCAGCTCTTCGAACTCGACGCTGTTGAGCTCGACATGAGCCGAGAGCCCGCGAGCGGTGTCTTCGACGATACTCACCGCTGCATCGTTGAGGCCGGCCTCAACGAGTGCGGATCGCAATGCGTCCGCCATTTCTCGCCATTTCAGCGCCGGCTTGTAGATCTTGCCGACGCCTGTCAGCGGCATCGTATCGATGACGCGGATTCCTTTCGGAAGCGCAGCCCGCTCGCTGATGCTGGCGCGCAGGAATGCGGCCAGTTCCGCTTCGGTTGTCGTGACGCCTGGTTTGAGCTGGACATAGGCAACCGGCAACTCGCCCGCATGCGCGTCGGGCCGGCCCACCGCGGCGGCGATCTGTACCGCCGGATGACGATGCAAGGCTTCTTCGATAGCCGCAGGGTCGATGTTGTGACCGCCCCGAATGATCAGCTCCTTTTTCCGGCCCGTGAGCCAGAAGTATCCGTCGGCATCGCGGCGCCCGAGATCGCCGGTATTGAGCCAACGTTCGCCGTCGCCGAGGTCCATCCAGATCCCACTGTTCTGCTCTGGCCTGGAATATCCAACGAACACATTCGGTCCGGAGATCACCAGCTGGCCGACTTCGTCTGCCGCGCAATCTCGTGTATACCGGCCGGCCTCATCGGCCACTACGACCTTCATAGCCTGACCAGGAAGGCAAAGGCCAATCGAGCCCGCCCTGCGTTCACCACGCGGCGGATTAACGCTGCTCACGCAGGCGCCTTCAGTGAGTCCGTAGCCTTCGAGGATTTGGATCCCCGTGCGATGCTCGAAATTGCGAAGCAATTCGACTGGCATCGGCGCGGCACCGCACAGCCCATACTCGAGCGAGCTGATATCGTGCTCGCCAATAGCAACCTCGAGCAGTGACCCATAGAGCGTTGGCACACCGCTGAAGAAATTGATGCGGTAATGTTCAACGATTTCCCAGAAACGCTTTACAACACCGTCGCCGCGATATCCTTGCGGTGTGCCGAGAACGACATGAGCGCCGCGCGAGAACGCTAGTAGCCCTGTCACCATCACGGCATTCACATGAAAGAGAGGCAGTCCGCAAAATATCGTTTTGCCCGGACCGATGCTTTCGCCGAGAAACCGACCGGCGTTCCACGCATTGGCAACCTCATTACGGTGCCGGCGCATCGCGATCTTCGGCAGTCCCGTGGTGCCGCCCGTGCAGAAGCAGGACGAGATATCGTCGATCCGCGCCGAGGGCGAGTCGTCGAGCGATATTCCTGACTCGTTCGCTATTGCGGTGCCAAAATCATGGATCCGGATCTGCGCGGGAACCGCGCTGCGCACGCCGCCTTTACCATGCAGACTTGCGGTTTCGCCACGTTGCAGTATCCGAGCTGCCAATCCTTTTTCCCCCGGTATCCGGTCGGCCAAATTAACGAGCACCAGATCTTTTATGGCGGGAACATGATGCAACACCGCTTGCGTTTTTTTCCATAGTTCAGTCCCGGGGAACGGCGCGAGCGTTACGAGCACGCTGGCACCCGATGCCTTGAGCAATTCGCCGATGGCTTCGCTTTCAAGCAGTGGATTGATAGCGCAGACAATTCCCACCGCTTCGCCTCCCCAGATCACGAAGTGTGTCTCTGGCAGATTCGGCAGCATATAGGCGATGACGGTGTTCCTTTCCACGCCCAGCCGCGAAAGCATGTTTGCGGTGCGCGTGATATCACGCAACAGGTCGCTGTACGTCCAGCACTCCGGGCTGGCATAGTCCTCGGCTGTTCGAAAGAAGGAAAGCGCGGGCGCCGATGGATTGATGGCAGCGCCCCTGCAGATCATTTCGTAGGTGCTCGACGGAAGCTCCGGCAGTTGTCCCGATGCTTCGATAGCGAGTACATCCTGTCCTTTTGCGGCGTCTTTCATACTGCCTCTTCAACGACGACGTTTTGCTGCACGCCCAGGTTGATTGAGCGATCGAGGCTGACAATCCATGCCTCGACAACGTCTCCCACCTGAAGATACTGAGGCCTGTCCTCCTGCATCTTCAGGAAAAGCCGCCATTTATCCTCCTCGGGCAACTGCGCCGCAGCGCGCTGCTTCTCCGGCGAAGGAATGCTCAGCGCACATCCCGATGGTGTGCCGGTTGCGAGCAGGTCACCTGTGCGCAGGTCGTGCACACGGGAAAGCTCAGTCAGAGTCTCCGCCGGGCCATAGACAAGGCCAGCAGTAGTGTCGTTCTGGCGGACGGTTCCGTTGACCGTCAGCGTCAGCACGAGCTCTTTCAGTTTCGGAATGTCATGCTTCTCGAGCAGGCAAAGATAAGGGCCGACAGGGCCAAATGTCCGAAAGCTTTTGCCCTTGTAAAACTGCATCTGCGGAATCTGGATATCACGCGCTGAATAATCGTTGACGATCACAACGCCCGCGATGTACTCGTGCAGGTTTTCCTCGGTGACAGTTTCAGCCGAGGTGATATCGCGTTTGAGCACGAGACCGAGTTCGATCTCATAGTCGAGAAATCGCACCGCGCGTGGTTTCACGATGGCCGAGTCCGCCGCAACGATGCAGCTCGGTGCCTTCGTGAAAATCATGTTGAATTTCTTGACGTCTGGGTCCATGCCGGACTCGATCATATGCTGGCGGTAATTCGCGCCCTGGCAGATGAACTGCTGGTCGGCGGTAATGGGCGACAGCCACTGCACCTCCGATTCGGGAATCGATGGACCGCTGAGTATCATGAGCCGCTCCACCGGATTGGCCTCGATGAACGCGGCGGTCGACTCGTACTCGCCTGGAATCGGCGTGATGGCGCCCTCCGCGACCACGCCCCACTGGGCACGGCCGTGATGAAGATAATGCAGGACGTGAAGTGCCATTGTTCAATTCTCCGGATCAGTAGGGATGCCTGGATTCAGGCGAAAATCTTTGCCAGCGTTCGCAGCTTGCTCAGAGTCAGGTCAGGGCTGTTACGCAGGTTTCTGAAAAGCACCACAACGCTCGTCGGCGTGAATCTGGGCTTCGTGAAGCTGCGCGGCATGGTCGGCCCCCACTGAGCCATTGCCTCCCGACTCACGGCATGGATCCCCGTCGGCTCTCCTGACGTGAACAGGTCGCCGTCGCAATAGTGTTCGTGCTTGTCGCCCCACGGGTCCTGCCAGTAGTCGAAAATCTGGCTGCCCAGGATATGTCGGCCGATCCCCCACGCGTGCGTCCAGCCACTGTCGCGCAAAACGCGCTGGCCCATACCGACCGCGTCCGCGTCGATGAGCTCGTAAGCGCTATGGCTGTAGGTCGCGGCGAATCCCTGAGCGAGAGCGAGCGTGTGATGATCGGCCGGATTGACGCCAAGATCGAGACGCATGAACGCGACCGCCGGCGAGCCGTCGGGAAGCACCTGCACGTCGCTAGGGATAAACCCGAAGTGCCGCGTGTACCAGGCACAGGTTTCCTGAAAGTCGGCGACTTCGAGTACGACATGCCCTAGCCGGATGACCTCTGGAGCGCGCTCGGGCGGTCGCTGCGTATCGTTGACGCGAACTGTGGCATCGACGGAATTGAATGGCAACGGAAGGCGGTGCGGCAATGCTGACGCGGGTGCCTGGCCCCATATCGCATCGATAGCGAAACCGGAAGGGTCTGTCAGCCGCACCACGTAGCCGCCGGCCGCTAGCGCGGAGTTTTCAACATCGGACGCGCCCGGCAGCTTCGCCAGCGCATCAAGCTCCTCGCGGCTGCCAACTTGCAGGCCGAACCCCACAAACCGCGCTTTCGACGCCCTACGCACTACATAACAAAAATGCGAAGTGTCTGTCCCGCGCAGAAGGAGCAGTGCCTCGTCCCGCGATACCGTTCGAAGCCCAAAGTCGTTGAGAAAACGCTCCGCTTGTTCGAGGTCCGGTCGCTCGAATACCAGATAGGCCAATGCGGTCGCTTTTGCAGTTGGATGGGGATGACGAGCGGGCTGTGCAGTAGTCAGTTTCATGTCGGAATCTGAACAGGGGGTCGCGATGGCCGATTCGGCTTCGAAAGACGCCTTACTGGCGGCATGCCCGCATCGGCGGGCGGGCAGGACAATGCGGGGCGCGCGCGATCCCGCCGTTTTTGGCTGCTGTCTCCATGGTCACTCCATCGGTTCTGTCGAATCGGTTGATCGAAGCCGTTGATGACATTAAACTCATCGGTGATGTTTTTGTCAATATAGAGATTCGAATCTACTGCGCGGTATGTCCAGATCGGGAATCACGATGACCAACACGACAAATCGCCGGGCAGGCAAGCGTTCCACCGTTGCGGCGTCCGTCGCCACCGCTCCCGTTGCCGAAGAACGGGAGCCGCGGGGTGCGCGCCGCAAGCGTGAGACGCGAGCCCGCCTGCTCGACGCTGCTCTCAGGCTGATGGCTGAAAAGGGCATGGAGGGCGTGGCGATCAACGAAATCACGAAGGCCGCCGGCGTGGGCTTCGGCTCGCCTTACAGGCGGCGTTTCCGACCCCGCAGAAGTAGTCGCCGTCTAGGTGCGCCATACGGTCCTTCGAGCGCGCATGATCCCGTGTGGGGACGTTTTCTGATACTTGAAGGGTTTTCTGCACGCGCAATGAGCCGCGGACTCGATCAGCGAGTGCTGCGCGACATCGGCAACGGGATTGCGGCGAAGCGGTTCGTGGTGGCGGACCCTTTATCGGATTTCTCGCAGTGGGCGGCACGGTTTGTGTGCCATCGCCGCCGAGCTCAACTTCGTCGTGCCGGGCGCGAGCGCGGCGGGCGTGCTGACAGAACTGGGCTGTAGCGGCGAGCATTTTCCCGAGCGCACGGCCCAATGTTGCTGCAAACGCTCGGAGTGAAGCGCGCGGAGCCGGAAAAGATCGCTACCCGTCCATTGCCCACCGTCGAGCAAGCTGTCGATCAGGGCTGAGTTGATAGTGTCCCGGCCGTTTTTCTCAAAGCAGGTAACCGCCCCTTTCGCCCAGTGTGCAATTGCGGACAGGACAGTGCTTGCCGTCTCCGTGTACGATCACCCGACCTGTACGGATGTTCACCGCTATGCGACCGCAGATCGAACGTGCAAACCACGCGCTTTGCACCTGTTGGCACCGCCGAACACTTCGAAGGTCAACTGCTTACCGACGAGTCTTCTCCGGCGTTTTATGGCACTCGTATAAGGCAGCGTTTTCTGTCAATCACGGTCAGTGGAACCTGCACTTCACCTAAGTTATACCGGGGCCCAGCCTGGACTCGTCCATTAATAAGTCGTATACCTTATTGCTTCACCAGGCCCCAGCTGCAATGCTGTTATTTCGCGACGCCGGGCATCGATGCAGCGCGAATAAGCTGGGTCGTTTGCGCGGTAATCAGATGGCCCGACGCCGCCAGATACTTGGGGAAGTCCGGGTGTGTGTCACGGGCTCGACAACGGCGCTCGTAGTCGGCCAGATCCTCATAGCCCCACAAATGGGTGAACTGATTCTGTGGCCCAACCATCGAGGTCCAGAAACCCAAAGGATGGCCCAGCGTTTCGAGCAGAATCGGCATGGCCAATCGATTGAACACCTCCAGAAACTCCGGCATCTTGCGAAGTGCGATCGTGTACGTCCGGTGATCGACCAGCGGCTTTGCGAGATTTACCATGCGCCCTTCCCATTCACCTTGTCTGCAATCGTGTTGCCCGTGACGTAGCCAAACGTCATGTTCGGACCGTGGGTAATACCAGCGCCCGGATAAGCACCGCCCATCATTGATTTGCGGTCGTTACCCACTGCGTACAGACCTTCGATCTGCGAACCATCCTTACGCAGCACTTCGCCCGTGACCGCAGTTTCGATACCGTCGAACGTACCGAGGTCGCCCATCAGCACCTTGACCGCGTAGAACGGACCGTTTTGGACCGGTGCGACACACGGATTCGGCTTGTTTTCCGGGTCAGCAAGATAGCGGTTGAACGCCGTCGTGCCGCGACCGTATTGCATATCCTGGCCGACGACCGCGCCCTTGTTGTATTCAGCGACCGTCTTTTCCAGCGTGTCCGCGGTGATACCACACTGTTTCGCCAGATCACGCAGGGTCTTGCCCTTGATCAGGTAGCCCTTCTTGATCAGACCACCGGTCGGCATCGGTGCAGGCTTGACGTAGCCCAGACCGTATTTCGCCAGCGCATCCTTGTCGCAGATGAGCCACATCGCGGTTTCACGCTTGCCTTCGCATACACGCATCAGTGCTGCACCAACGTCGTGGTACGAATTTGATTCGTTGGTGAAGCGCTTGCCATTGGACAGCACACCGATAATGCCAGGCTTATAGCGGTCCAGCAGGTGCGGGAACACGCCGGTACGACCACCACTGAGCGGCACCTTCGACACCGGCATCCATGCGCTGGCGTCGGCATAGCCCATACCCAGTGCTGCACCAGCCTTCTCGGCCATGTTGACGCCGTCACCGGTATTGCTTTCCGGCGTCGGGCTCAAGTGGGTGCCCCCATTCTTGACGTGCGGGTAGACTTGGGCCAGTCGCTTGAGGTCGTGAGGGAAGCCGCCTGCTGCGAGCACGACACCGTGCTTCGCCACGATCTGGACTTCACCGTCCGGGCCCACAGCGCGCACGCCCGTGACCTTGCCATTTTCGGTCAGCAAACCACGAACCGGCGTCGAGGTCATGATCGGAATACCGAGCTTCAGCGCCGAGGCCGCGAGCCGTGCGGCCAGCGCATTACCACTCGTGACGTTGATGCCGCGACGATAGAGCGTCAGTTCCTTGACGTGTGTGGCCAGACGCTTTGCCACGTAGCAGAATGACTTGAAGCTCTTCGTTGCCTGAAAGAAATGCTTGAGGTCGGCATTGCTCGAATTGAACATCATGCCGATGAACGTGATCGTTTCGAGCGGCGGCTTCAGACGATTCATGTCCTTGCCGAGGCCACGAATGTCGTACGGTGCGGCCAAAATCGAGCGGCCGATATCCTGTCCACCTGGCTTATGCGGGTTGTAATCGGGATACATCGTGGGTACGAACTTCGTTTCGGTTTCCTTCTCGAAGAAGTCCACCATCTTCGCGCCGTTCTCGATAAAGCACGAGACAGCAGCGTCGTCGTAATTCTTGCCCGCTTCTTCCTGCAGGTACTGCTTGACCTTCTCTACCGAGTCTGCCCGATTCTGCTTACGGCCATAGTGGGAGAGCGGAATCCAGAGAACGCCGCCTGACAGCGCGGTTGTGCCACCGAACACTGCTTCCTTTTCCACGACCACAACATTGAGGCCGCGCTTCTTTGCAGTGATTGCCGTAGCAAGTCCGGCTGCACCGGAACCAACGACCACCAAATCGCAAGTTATCTTCGTCATGTCTGACTTCCTTGTTGTTGTTGATTACTTTGCAGGCACTGCGTTGAAACCAGGACGTGGAACCTGGTCCATGAGCATGCAGTTCAGACCGCCATCGGTGAGAATCTCTGCGCCGTTGACGTAGGCCGCGAGGTCCGAGGCCAGGAACAGTGCGGGTCCTGCCAGATCTTCCGGTTCACCGATACGACGCGAGGCCACGACTTGCGCACGACGCTCTTCGAAACCCGGCTCTTCATAGAACTTGGCCGACAGTGCGGTACGGATCATGCCCGGGAGCACGCAGTTCGAGCGCACACCACGGGGGCCCCACTCTGCTGCCAGTTGACGCGAGAGCAGGAGCACACCTGCCTTACCCGGCGAATAGGAGCCGCTATTCGTTTGCGGATTGAGTGCTGCGATCGAAGCCACGTGAACGATGCTGCCCTTGCCTGCGGTCAGCATATCCTTGCCGAACGAACGAGCGCACAGCAGGTAGCCCGTCAGGTTCACGGACAGTGAGAGATTCCAGTCCTCGATGGAAACCGTTTCCAGCGAACCTGCGCGGAGCAAGCCCGCATTGTTGATCAGGGCGTTGACCGGACCCATCGTGGCACGCACATCGTCAGCGGCAGCGGCTACCGACTTCTCATCCGATACGTCGCAAGCGAACGGCAATGCAAGCAGACCCTCATCACGCAACGACGAGGCTACGGCCTTCGCACCTTCGAAGTTTTTATCCACGAGAGCAACGTGGGCCCCCACGCGCGCGAACGCCTGTGCGATGCCGGCACCGATACCCGAGCCTGCGCCCGTCACGACAACAATCTTGCCATTCAGGTGCAGCCCAGGCTGCACCGGATTCTGGATTTCTTGACTCATATGGATACCCAACTATTTGGAAAGGTTACTTCTATAGAGAATCGCTCCGCCATTTGACACGCAGGCCAACTATGTGACAATGGACAAACCACTCAAATAACAGGACAAACCGTGAAACAGGAGCAAAATGCGATTTCGAACTTCGTGCTCTACGGAGCGGAGAGCAATGCCCCTCATGACGATATGGTTCATTACGAGCCTATCTCACTACGTGCCAGTCTTTTCGACTTCGAAATCAAGCCTCACGTCCACCGTGCCCTCATCCAGGTTCTATACATCACCCACGGTGGTGGAGAGACCTCGATTGACGGCAGGACCTGGACATTTCAGGCCCCCTGCCTCATCACGGTCCCTGCACAATCAGTGCATAACTTCCACTTCGCGAACGACATTGACGGACACGTTGTTACGGCGGCTCAGCCAGCACTCGAATCCGTGATCATGGCCTTGGCCCCAGATCTACTGGAATTCGTTCGAACTCCGGCAGTTCTGTCGGGAATACTCAACCTTGACAAGGGGACCCCGCTAGAGACCGTTTTTCAATCGATCCGACAAGAGACGCTGGTAGACGCGCGTTGGCAACTCGCTGCGGGTGCTGCACGGATGATCGCTTTATTAGTTAAGGTTGGACGTCTTAGCGAAAGTGCGAAACTGGCTGCGAATCCCGAGCAACGAACACTGGCCGATAGAATTGAAAAATTCCGCGCCCTACTCGACAAGCACTGTCGGGAACGTCGGGCAGTCGGTGAGTACGCCAAAGACATGGGCGTAACCACCGGCCAACTTTCCCGAATCTGCCATGCTGCATTTGGTACTTCAGCGATCGAGGCTATCGACGCACGTTCTATCCATGAAGCAAAACGACTACTCGGCTATTCAACGATGAGCGTGAAGCAAATCGCCAACGAACTAGGATTCCAGGATGAAGCCTACTTCGGCCGTTTCTTCCGCAAACAAGTGGGAGAACGGCCAACCGAGTATCGTTCTACTGCCCAAGAGCGATTCCTGCTGGGTTAGCGCCCGTGAGCTTGACAAACAACTGCTCCGGTCCCGAGTTCGTCAAGTTGTTGCCACGCACGTACTTGATTTCCTTCGTGGCATCGAGCGAGATCGAACCCACTTTCTGTGCCAGCGCACGCACCGACAGCAGCGTCTCCAGCTTCGCCAGCGGCATACCCAAGCATTTGTGCATCCCATTTCCGAAGCCCATGTGTGCTTCGTTATCGCGGTCGATGTTGAACGTCTCACCGTCCGGGAACTTGCGCGAGTCACGGTTGGCCGAGGACAGCAGCAGTCGGATGATCGAACCCTTCGGGATGTGAACGCCGGCGACTGTCGTATCAGCCGTCGTCACGCGGGACACGCGTTGGACGGTGCCACGATAGCGTGCCGTCTCTTCCACGAACTTCTCGCAGTCGTCCATGTTGGCGCGCAGTCGTTCGAGGTGGTGCGGCTGCTCGGCCATCATACGGAACGCGTTGGCCACCAGGATAGTCGTCGTGTCGTGACCGGCGATGAACACGAACGAGCACAGCTCCTTTGCCTCTTTCTCGCTGAGCAGCCCGTCCTTCCACATGCGTGCGATGTGCGCGCCAATCGACTGGCTGTCCGTGTTCATGAGCTTCAGCATTTGGACGCGAAGGTATTCCCAAAAATCGTTAGCACTCTGCTCATCGGTACCGGTGCCCAGCGCGTTACGTGCAATACGTCCGAAGTACGAGAAGGTTTCGTCCGACCAGAACTTCATCTTCTCTTCGTCTTCTGCCGGAATTTCCAGCATGGCCGAAATCGTGCGAATCGACAGCGGAATCGAGAAGTCCTGAACCACGTCGCCACCGCCCTTGGCGATCATCGCATCCAGCAGTTCGTTGGCACGTGCGGTCACCGCTTCAACAAACGGATCGATTGCCAGCGGCGTAAACGACGGTTGCAGAATCGTGCGCAGACGCGAGTGTGCTTCACCGTCAAACAGCGTGAGGAACGTGAGCGGCACCGGCTTCACCACTTCCGACGAGAACAGCTTCGTGTTACGGACTGCCTTGAACACGTCTTCGTAACGCGACAGGAACCAGACGTCGGACGTCGTGGACTGGCAGCGCAGAACCGGTGCGTTTTCACGCATCCACTCGTAGTGAGCGTAGGGGTCGCCCTGCGAACCGTCGTCGACGACCTTGAACGGCTCCATACCCTCGGGCCACTTCAATTCATGCGAGTATGGGGGGAGCGCGGTCGCCGGCGCCTGGTCGATCATCGCGTGGAACGGGCAACCACCGGCCTTGGCTTCTTCGGCCAGAGCCGACATAGCCCCGGAATCATGCTTCACGTGTTTGGCCAGCGCCTTCATCACGAAATCGTCTTGTGCGAATTCTGCGTACAGCTTGACCAGTTGATCATCGCCCGTTGCTTGAACCAGCGCCTTCCGTGCCGCAGCGAAGGCCCCGAACTTCTGGATCTGATCTGCGTTCAGGCGACCGAGCAGCAAGCCCAGTTCGAGAGCCCTGGCCGCGTCCGAGGCCGAAACGGGCGCATCCACCACTTGCGATACGACTACAGAAGCCGCAGCCGGAGCAGCAGCTTGTGCAGGCGCCGCCGTAGCGAATTTTTCATAATGGAAACTCGTCGGATTCACGTTCTGGTCCTTGAGATACTTGCTTACTGCATCGACCATCGCGGGCGGCCCGCACAGGTAGATGTCAACTTCGCCGTCATTGAGGTGAGCGGCCTCGATGTGATCGGTGACCCAACCCTTACGCGGGTGAGCACTCGTCTTGTCCGCGATAACCGTTGCGTACGTGAAACCGGGGATCAGCTTCGCGTATCTTTCGAGTTGATCAACGCACACCAGATCGTTGTCCGTATTCACGCCCAGAATCAGGTGAATCGGATACTTACTGCCGCCGCTCTTCAGGACCTCGTCAAGCATCGACAGGAATGGTGCGAGCCCCGTGCCACCGGCCAGCATCAGAACCGGACGCCCGATTTCACGCAGATAGAAACCGCCGTAGGGACCCTTGAACTCGATCGCAGCACCGACCTTCGCCTTCTCGGCCAGCCACGTGGACATCAGGCCTTGCGGCACATTGCGCACCAGGAACGAGACGTCACGGTCTTGGGTCCCCGAGGAGAATGAGTAGCTGCGCGTCTGATCCGTGCCTGGAACCGTCACGTTCACGTATTGACCGGCCTTGAATTCGAGACCAACACGGTCTTCGAGTTTGGCGGCGAATGCAATGGTGCTTTCCGAAACGCGCTCGATCGACGTCAGACGGCCTTGGTGCATGCGAGCGCTCTTGCCCGTCGAGCTCGACGCGATCTGGATCACGCAGTCCGACTTCGGGCTCATCTGGCAGGTCAGGACTTTGCGCTGGGCCAGCTCTTCCGCGCTGATGGCTTCATCCGTGCAGTCACCCGTCGTGTATTCGCCGGATTCGCATACGGCCTTGCAGGTACCGCACACGCCGTCACGGCAATCGAGGGGAATATTGAGTTTGGCGCGAATCGCGGCGTCGGTAATGCGCTCGCCGTCTTCGCAGTCGATAAGCCGAGTTACGCCGTCTTCAAAATTGAGGGTGATCTGATAGACCATAGTGCGCTCCGTGTGCTGAACCGAACGGTCAGGCTGTTTTTAGTAGACGCACTCTAGGGCCAAATTGTCACATGCTCAACGGACAGACCCTCTATTTAGCAGGACAAAACCTGCATCCAGGAAAAGGGGAATGTAAGGCGACAAAGCCACCGGAAGGCCGATATGAAGCCCGCAAGCGGCCCGTCGTCACGCTATGGAGCGGGCCGAATGGGCGTGTTCTGCCCCGCCGCGACCCACCACACTCCGTCCCGGCGCACCAGTACGTAAAGGGCCATCTCGGAGAACGGCGCCGCGAGGTCATGGGACGGTTCCGCCACCTCTCCGTCCGGGCGGAGCGCTACGCGCCGAACTTGCGCGACCGCCACGTCCGGAGCCGGCGCAAGAACACCGACGATCTCGAAGCGGGAAGCATTGCCACCCTTTCCCGATCGCTTCAATCGCGCATGGATCGGATGCAGTTCCGCGTAGCCACGAACAGATGCACCGAACGGGCTGCCCCAGATGATGTCCGCGGCAAAGTGGCGGTTCGACAGGTCCGCGTCATGCTGGTCCCAGCCGGCCTGGAGTTCCTCGACCAAGCGGGCGACCGCGTCGCTTGCCTGCCGTGTTGCTGATTCGTCGGCACTCAGTGTCGGCCGGTTCGGTTGATCGCCGGCAGTCGTCGCGTGGGAAGTCATGTTGTGTCTCCATTCGTATGGTTCCTCGACAGAGGTGACAGAGGGCCGATGAGAATGTTCCAGCTCGCACACTGCAACGGACGCCAGATCGGTTGGACTCTGCTGTAGTCGACAGGCGTCTCGCGTCTCGAGGTCTGCTTTTTGCTGTTCAATCTCCAAGCTCGGGAATCGCCCGTGTTCGATTTGAACAAGGAGATAGGGTCATGAGGGCCAGGTCCGGGCGGCACATATCTGCGCCACGGGCGGTCTACTACGCCCTCGCATCGAATATCGCCGTCGCCGTGTGCAAGTTCGCCGTCGCGTTCTACACCAACTCGGGGTCCGCACTCGCCGAAGCCGTACACTCCAGCGCCGACTGTCTGAACCAGATTGCGCTGCTCGTCGGTCACCGCGCCGCGCGAGCCGAGCCCGACGAGCAACATCCACTCGGCTTCGGTCGCGCGACCTATGTCTACGCAATGCTGGTGGCGATGCAGCTTTTCATCTTCGGCGGCGTTGTGTCGATGGTGATCGGCGGCTTTCGAGCAATCCATCACTCACGGCTCGAACAGCCCTTGCTCGCGATCGGCGTGTTGTGCGTGTCCGGCGTGATCGAGGCAGTCGCTCTCAGAGCCTCCATTCGCACGATCGAGCCCCGGCATCGCGCCGGCGGGCTACTGAACTGGTTCAGGGAAAGCGGCAGGCCGTCCGTGATGCTCTCGGTCAGCGAGGATGCCGCCGCGGTGACGGGCGTGCTCGTCTCCCTCATCGCGATCGGCATTACGGTTCTCACCGGCAATCCGCTTTACGATGCGCTCGGCAGTGTCGGCGTCGGCATCGTGCTCATGGCCACGGCGCTGTTCTCGATGCGCGAGATCCAATCGCTTCTCGTGGGTGAATCGGCGCACCAGCGCATACGCCAGGAGATGCGCGCGTGGCTCAGCGAGCGCCGCGAAGTCCGTCGCATCGTCAGTCTGATTGCCTTGAAGTGGTCGGAGGATCTGGTGATTGCGATTCAGGCCGAACTCGAACCGCACGACAATGCAAACGAGATGGTGCGCACGATCGACCGCATCGAGCACGAATTGAAGGAGCGCTTTCCAACCGCTCGATGGATATTCTTCGAGCCCGAATTGCGAGAACATGGCCGAGCCCCGCTCTAGCAACGATGCACAGCACCGGCGACACGTGGCGCGCCGCTTGCTTGATATTTAGATGCGGGCGAGATGGGGAGGGTTTGTTCCCCCAATGAACGGCTCGATCAGGCCGACCCGGGATACGGCTGAGGGTGGCAATGGATAGCTTGCAGTGTGAGTACGACGATTGCGTGGTGCTGGTTCGCGCACTTCGGAACTGGATTGACCGCCACTGGCCTATCGACCGCGCGCGCGTCAAGGCCGAGATGGGGCAGCTCATCGACATGGTGGAACGGGCTGGACCGCGCGACGCGATGTTTCACGGTCGTCTCGATGCGGCGCGCTCGCTGATCGTGCTCGGGCGATTGACGGACGCGCTGGACTGTGTCGATACGCTACTGCCGGTCGTGCAACAAAGCGAGTGCAGCCCCAGGCGTTGGCCGATTAGCGCCCGACGCTGGAGACCGTAAAACTCGCGAAGGTTTGATCGAACTGATCGTGCCTCTCCGAACGACTCAGGCCGGATAGCCTACCGGGATCAGATAGAGGACGGTCTGGCCGTGAGGCAGCCCGAGCTTGCGCGCCGCCGGAGCCCCGTCGACGGCGCCCACGGGCACGGCGACTAGCCCCAGCGTGACGATCTGCAGCAGCATGTTC
This sequence comes from Paraburkholderia sp. BR10954, assembly GCF_040965775.1. Lineage (NCBI taxonomy): Bacteria > Pseudomonadati > Pseudomonadota > Betaproteobacteria > Burkholderiales > Burkholderiaceae > Paraburkholderia > Paraburkholderia sp. BR10954. Next base: position 200,071 of record NZ_JBFRCK010000001.1, on the reverse strand, counting down.
TGGGTCGAATGCCCGACCTCGAGATCGGCATACAGATTGGCTCTCCCGCCATATCTCGCGGTGAGCCTGCTGGGGTCGGCGGCCACCACGAGCAAGGCCGGGGCCGCCTCGACCGACGCCTGGTTGACCGCAAGCGCTCGCAGTTCGGGGCGCAGGTCGTGGCTGGCGCGCTTCTCGGCCCGATGGCCTTCCGGCAGATAGTGCATCACCTCCGTGGCGGTCACCACGTAAAGTTCGAGCGCATACAAAGCGCCGGCCGCCGGAGCCGCGCGCTTACCGTCCGAGCTGGTGATGCCCTGCCCCGCCCACATCAATTGGCCGATAACTTCGACGGGCAGCGGCTTCGACGCGAATCGGCGCACGGACCTGCGCTTCGCGATGGCTTCCTCGAGGGACACCGTGCCTGTGAGGTTGGGCTTGGGCAACTCGATCTGATCGGTGAATTTCGCCTGGGCGCCCTGCGCCAGGCTGGTAGAACCCTCGGCGAGCGCGCCTGCGGCCAGCGCAACCAACAGTTCACGGCGTTTCATCGGGCACCTCCATCAGCAAAAAAGCAGGCTGGCTGGCAGAGCCTGCAGCCTGCGCGAATCTCAGTGCTGCGCGTTGGCGGTGCGCGGATAGTCCGTCTGCTGCGTTTCCCACGTGACGATGCCGCCCTTCACATAGATCTTCCATGAGCAGGACCCCGTGCAGTTCACTCCATGAGTGGAACGAACTATCTTGTCGTGCTGCCAGCGTTTGCGGTAAGCGTCATCCCATTGCCGGGTCTTCATCTGTGACTGCACCGTGACCATCCGAAAACTGCGGACGGGGGGCCGTAAAGTAACGTAACCTGTCCAGGAAATGGCTCATGTGCGTCCTGCCTCTATCGGATTAGGTCGGCGCGAGGTCGCGAAAGGGATTTGAAACGGACAAACTGCGGATGACGTCCGCTTCGTGCATGGAGGGCTGCCTTGATGCCCGGCACGGACGCACCTTAGCGCGCAACGTCTTTGTCTATGGTGACATGCATCAAGCCTCCCTCAATCGGACTTTGGTCCTACAAACGCCGCCCGTGCGGTGGTGTAGGTTTGTCATGCGCAACCGACAGGAGACCAATCATGTGCCGCTGGCTCGCTTATACCGGCAATCCGCTTCAGCTCGAAACCGTGCTGTTCAACGCCCGGCATTCGCTGATCGATCAGAGCATGCATTCGCGGCTCGGCGCCACCACCACCAATGGCGACGGCTTCGGGATCGGCTGGTATGGCCATCCCACCGACATTCCGTTTCGCTACCGCTGCATTCAGCCCGCATGGAGCGACCGCAATCTACGCGAGGCCGCCCGGGCGATCCATTCGCCGCTATTCGTTGCTCATATACGCGCGGCGACCGACACGCCGTCGCAGGAAACCAACTGTCATCCGTTCCGCCACGGCCGCTGGCTGTTCGCGCACAACGGGCTGGTGCGCAACTACCCGAAGGTGCGCCGTGATCTGATGGTGCAGATCGACCCCGATCTGTTCCCGTCCATCGAGGGCTCGACGGATTCCGAGGTGCTGTTTTTTCTGGCGCTGACTTTCGGGCTGGAGCTCACGCCCGTCACCGCGCTCGAGCGGATGGTCGGCTTCGTCGAAGCCGCCGGCCGCCGGCATGGCGTCGATGAACCGCTGAACATGACCGTGTGCGCGACCGACGGCGAGCAGATCATCGCGGTCCGTTATTCGAGCGAAGGCCAGTCGCGCTCGCTGTTTCACAGCACGTCGTTCCGCCATCTGCGCGAGTTGTATCCCGACGACGAGCGCATCAGGGCGGCCGGCGAGAATGCGTTCCTCGTGCTGTCCGAGCCGCTCTCGGACTTGCCGGGCATCTGGGAGGAAATTCCCGAGAGCACGGCGGTGGTCGCACGCGGCGGCGAGATCGAGCAGTATGCGTTCAAGCCGCGAATGGACTGAGCCGCGCCTGGCATTTTGCGCCCTGCCGCCCTATGCTGCGGGAATGAGCAAGGTCTACGGCACAAAACGTGCATACCGGCTCGGGAGAAACGCGGCGTGTCATCTTCGAATCCGGGACCGACCGCAGAAGACAAGCTCGCCTTCTGCGTCGCCTGCACCGCACTGGACCAGGCGACTCGCGATCTGCAACAGTTGAGAAGCAACCCGGCAACATCGCTGAATGCGCTGTCGAAAGCGCAGCGCGACTACGAATTGTCCCGGGTGCAATGGCAGCGCTGTCAGTGGCAACTGCGGGCCGCGACGGCCCACGCAGTGAAGAGACCATCACAATGCATCGGCGCGGTCGTCATCGTTGGGCACGACAAGGCGGTCCGGGATTCTCTGCGGGTTCTGCTCAATGTAAAGGGATATGGGCGCTCCAAAGCGCTCGGTTTCGACCATTGGCATGAAATATGGCTCGAGCCGTCGCGCCAATTGATCATTCTCGACGTTCCCGTCAATTCGATTACGACAGCGTTGTGGTTCGTGGAGAGCTTCGATACATGCATCGATAAACCGCGCATCATCGCGCTGGCGCGGCCCGAAGACGCGGCCAGTTTCGCTGGCAAGGTCGATGCCGTCGTTGCCAAGCCCATCGTGCTCGAAGAATTGCTTTATGCAATCGACTTGATCCAGTTGCAGACGAAGGCTCCAGCGCATCACGGGTGACAGGCGTCCGCCGGCACGGCCCAAAGTTCGTTCCTCCCCTCCAGAAGCCCCTATTTCCGCCTATTTGCACCGAAGCCGCGCTTCGCTTCTGCTCGCCGAAGCCGCGCAACGCCGCCCCGAACACCCCGGGCCCGCAATTTGCTAAATGTGGCGGCGAGGTGACATATATATGAACGACGATAAATTGATCGAGCCGGAATCCGCCGTACGCGATCCCGTCGAGCGATCCTGGATCAGACGCCTGGGCCCCGGCCTGATCACCGGCGCGGCCGACGACGATCCATCCGGCATCGGCACTTATTCGCAGGCCGGCGCGCAGTTCGGGTTCAACCTTCTGTGGGTGATCCTGATCACGTATCCGCTGATGACCGCGATCCAGCTGGTGAGCGCGCAGATTGGCCGGGTGACCGGCAAGGGCCTCGCGTCGAACATCCGCGCGCATTATCCGGCGTGGCTGCTGTACGGCGCGGTCGCCCTGCTCGTCGTGGCAAACGTGATCAACATCGCCGCTGACCTGTCGGCGATGGGCGCCGCGGCCGGGCTACTGCTGCCAGGTCCGCAGCACCTTTACGTCGTCGGCCTCGGGGCGTTCTCGGTCATCCTGCAGATTTTTGTCCCATACGAGAGCTATGCGCGGATTCTGAAGTGGACCGCCGTATCGCTTCTTGCGTACGTCGCGGTCGCTCTCATCGTGCCGATCCCTTGGGGCGAAGTCGCGCGCGCGATTGTGTTGCCGCGCATCTCGCTGACGTCGGACTATCTGACCATGATCGTCGCGGTGCTGGGTACGACGATCAGTCCGTATCTATTCTTCTGGCAGGCGTCGCAGGAAGTCGAAGAAATGCGCTCGGCACCTGAACAGGCGCCGCTGCGCCGCGTGCCGCACCAGGCGCCGGCGCAGTTGCGAAGAATCCGCTTCGATACGTGGGTCGGCATGGGGGTGTCGAACTTCGTTGCATTTTTCATCATGTTGACTGCGGCGGCTACCCTGCATCTGCACCACATCGAAGTAAAAACCTCGGCCGATGCCGCGCGAGCGCTCGAGCCGTTTGCCGGGCGTTTTGCTTACGTCCTGTTTGCGCTCGGCATCATCGGCACCGGGCTGCTCGCACTGCCGGTTCTCGCCGGCTCGGCCGCCTACGCCGCCGCGGGCAGCTTTCGCTGGCGCAGCAGTCTGGGGTTGCATCTGACGCTCGCGCGCGAATTTTATGCGGTGATCGCACTGGCCATCGTCGGCGGTGTGGCTATCACCTTCATGCATTTCGACCCGATCCGCGCGCTGTACTGGAGCGCGGTCATCAATGGCGTTACCGCGGTGCCGATCATGGTCGTCATGATGCTGATGGCGCGAAGTCGCCGGGTGATGGGACAGTTCGCCGTCAAGGGCGTGCTGGCGTGGGGAGGATGGCTCGCAACGCTCGCGATGGCGCTGGCGGCGGTTGGCGTGTTCGTGCCGTCGTAACCAGACGCGTGTTCACCACGAACCCGGCTTTCGTACGGGAAAACCATGCTTAGCAATTCGCGCCGTACGGGTTGCGCAAGGGCAACCGCATCTGAACTTCCTGGTTATACGTTCGTCTGAACGGTGCATCTGGCCATCGACAGTGCCGTCACATGCTGACGGTTTGCCGACAACCGCGTGGCCGCTCCCGATCGACGACCAAGGAGGATTGCACATGCCGAAGAAGCGTTCAGACGAATCGTCGCCCTCGCGCGGCAACCGCAGTGGCAGGATTCTCGCCGCGCCGGTTTTCTCGCAGCCGCAGCCCACGCCGGACCCGCAAACCTTCGTGGTCAGGCACGCATCCGATACCGCGGCCTACAAGGTCATCGACGAACTGAACCGCGAGCACAAGCTGAAGGCGCTGCCGTTTCCGCCGCCGCGTGGCGGCACCGAGCCCCGGCTGACGTTTGCGGAGGTGGTGAACAACAACCAGCAGCTCATCGATACGATTAGCCAGAGTGGACAGATCGTCTTTCACGCCACCGGCGATTGCGGCAGTACGAAGGGTCCGGCCACCCAGAACGAAGTCGCGGACAAGATGGTCAGCGACTTCGACGAAGCCGATCCCGCCGAGGTGCCGCAATTCAACTTTCTGCTGGGCGACATCGTCTACAGCTTTGGCGAGGCGCAGTACTACTACGATCAGTTCTATGAACCGTACCGCAACTACCATGCGCCGATTCTCGCCGCTGCCGGCAACCACGACGGAATGGTTTCGCCGTTGAAGCATGAGAAAAGCCTGCAGGCGTTTCTGAGGAACTTCTGCTCCGACTGCTTCCAGGTCTCTCCCGACGCGGGCCACCTTTCACGGACCGCGCAAATTCAGCCAGGCGTTTTCTTCACGTTCGAGGCGCCGTTCGTGCGCATCATCGCGTTGTACAGCAATACGCTCGAGGACCCCGGTGTGATCGCGGACCGTGACATCGGCAACAGTCAGCTGAAGTTCCTGAAAGCGGCGTTATTGCGGGTGAAGAAAGAGAACTATCGAGGCGCGCTGCTGTTCGCGCATCACCATCCGCCGTATGTGGCGCGCGGGCGTCACGGCTGGAGCGTGGAAATGCAACAGCAGATCGACACGGTTTGCGATGAGGTCGGTATCTGGCCGCATGCGGACCTCGCGGGACACGCGCACAACTATCAGCGCTTTACACGAACCCGTTCCGATGGCACCCACATCCCTTACATCGTTTGTGGCAACGGCGGTCACGCGGTGCAGCAGCTCACCACCAACGGACAGCCGCCCCTTCGCGCGCCGCAGCTGATCCAGGCCGCGTCGAAAGACACCGATGCGGTCGTCCTCGAGAGCTACGACGACCGCAACTTCGGCTATTTGCGGCTCGTCGCCAACGCGAGGCAGTTGCGCATCGAATACCATCCCGCGGTCGACGGACCCAACACGAAAACCCCCGACGATCAGGTGACCATCGATCTGGCCACCCGGCAGGTCGCGCACTATGTCGCTCGCGACTCGGGCATACCCGCTCTTGCCGAGCACATTCGTCAATTCGCGCGGGTCCAGCCTCGCGAAGACTGACAGGTGCGCAACTCGCCTCGATCCGATGCGATCCGCGGCTCCCGCTGGTTTTCCCGCATTAAAGATTCGCGAAGATCTACCGAAATCGTAAAAGTGAGGCGGCTCGCAGCGTTCGAGCCGTCGCTCAACCCGGTAGTCGGAGAACAGCGTGAGATTCAAAGCGGCCTCGTGCCCTACAAAACCCAACCCGATTGAGTCCCGGGTCGATAGCGACGCACACGTGAATGGCTGGTCAGGCCGCAACCAGCAGTTTCTTTCCTATTTCCTGTCGCGGTATGGTCAACGCAGGACCATCCAATGCGAGGCGCACTGTTCCTCGCCTATTGGCCGGGACAGATACGCCCCCTTCTGCCCCGACCATCTTCGATCACCTCTACCGACGACAAGTCTCGCACCCAAGCGGATCCGTTACTTGAGGGTGTACGTCAACGTGTCATACCCAAGTTGGTCGAAGCCGCCGCTATTCGGTCCATAATCACCGCCGCCACCTTCGGGGCGCACACGCTGGGCATATGCGGTCGCGCCCGGCGCCTTGAGTTTCTTCAGCACGACGTAGTGGTTGTAGAGCAATTCCCAGATTGGCCGCATATCGCCTCTCGATCCCGGCGAAATACTCGGCTGCGTCGCGAGGCTATCGGAATACAAGGTGTAGGGCACGTCGTGGCCGAGGTTGTATTGCGCGGCGTATTCGGCACCCTTGAGCAGACGGTTGTCGTCGTATCCGAACAGGTCGTCTCCCTGATTCCAGGCCATCTGGCAAAACGCACCCGCCAGCGCGAAGTCGAGCATGGTGTGCCCTTGGTCGCGGCCGCTTTCCTGGACTTGACCGAGCCCGTTCGGATACAGCTTCCAGACGAGGTGTTCGATCGAGCCATTGCCCGCGCCGTGCTTGAAATACTCGACCGCTTCCGCATAAATGTCCCGACGGTCGGTCAGCACGCCAATCGCCAGCATCGACGCCATGTTGGCGAGATCCCAGTTTGCCCAGTAGTGATCAACCTTAGTGCCGTTGTGCCGGGTCAGGAAGTCGTGATTCATCGTGTAGAACACGGTGAGCATCATCGACTGGAAGCGCCGGAAATCCGCCGCCTTCCATTGCGGCGACGTGCGCAGGATTTCCGCCGCATTCGCCAGTTCGTAGCCGTAGATGCCCGAGGCGAGGAACTTGTCCGAACTCCCATCGATCATCTTCAGATTGGCCGACCACGCGTTCAGGATGTCGATGGCCTTGCCGGCGTAGGCGTCGTCACCAGAGACTTTCCAGCGCAGTGCGAGCGCATAGGCCGCTGCCGCGTCGTTGAACAGCAGCGAATAGTTTTCGGCATGCTCAGGGTTCTTGCCGCGATAGATGGCATCCTGCGGGCGTGGCGTCCAGTCCAGCGACGCATGGCGGTTGGCGATCAAGCGTTGCCACCCTTGTAGCCAAGGCTGTTTGCCCTCCGCCACGTTGACTCGCATGCGCTCGAAGTCCCGCTCGCTGTGCAGCAGCCCAGGATGTGCGAACGGCTTCGCTTCGATATCGGATGGGGCTTGCACGGCCACCGGAGCGTGTTGCCGGTCTGCGCCAGCGTAATGGTTCGCTGGTTGAGCGACGCAGGCCGAAAGGCCGACCACAGCGATGATTGACACCGTGAGTATCGATTTTCTGGACATGAGCGGATGAGCCTCAGGAATTGAACGAACGGGTGCCTCGTGCTTTGCACCGAAGACAAGCCTCGCATCGGATCAACGCCCGATTGGGAAGAAGCGTTGACGTTGCCGGAATACCGTGAGTTTGTCGAAGCCGTTCTTTGGATTGCTCGCACTGGCACTCCATGGCGCGACCTTCCGGAGGAATTCGGGTGCTGGAACAGCGTGTACAAGCGGTTCGCACGATGGTCCCAGGCCGGCATATGGCACGGCGTGTTTGTCGCGCTGGCAGGCGATGCGGATTTCGAGGAAGTTTTCATCGATAGCACCATTGTCCGGGCGCACCAGCGCGCTGCTGGCGGTCCCAAAAAAGGTGACCAATCGCTGGGTCGGTCTCGCGGTGGCTTGAGCACGAAGATTCACGCACTGGTTGACGGGCTGGGCATGCTGGCTAAATTCGGCCTCACGGGCGGGCAAGCCGGCGACAGTCCTGAGGCATTGCCGTTGCTGGGCGAACTAAGGCCAGGCAGCGTCGCGGCCGACAAGGCCTACGATACGGACGCGATCATTGCACACCTGCGTGCGCTTGACGTGCAGGCGGTCATTCCAAGCCGTGCAAATCAGCGTGAACAGCGCCCGCTGGATAAGCGGCTTTATCGGTCGCGCAATCTGGTCGAACGGTTCTTTGCCCGCATCAAACAGTTCCGTCGCATCGCCACTCGATACGACAAGCTGTCCGAACGCTTCGCCGCATTCGTCGCAGTGGCCGCCTCGTTCATATGCTGGTTTGAGATTATCAACAGACCCTAGCTTCTGCTCCCACTGAGAAACAGATCCGCGACGACCGAGCGCAGCCAGCGGTTGCCGGCTTCGTGATGGTATTTCGCGTGCCAGTGCTGGCGCACCGCGAACCTGTCCACCGGGAAAGGACACGAATGGACCACGACCTCATTCGCCCGCGCCAGCGTCTCGCCAATGTGTCGGGGCAAGGTAGCAATCAGATCGGTCGACTTGATGATCGATCCTAGTCCGAGGAAGCCGGGCAATTCGAGCACGACGTCGCGTTCGATGTTCTCGCGCAATAACGCCTGTTCGAGCAGTTGCCCGCCCGTGCCAGCCGCAATGACGACATGCCCCTCGCTGCGGTATTGCTTCAGACTCAACCGCGCACCCACGCGAGGATGATTGCGGTTGGCAAGGCATACCCAGTCCTGCATATAAAGCTGTTGCTGGTACATACCGCCCCCCAGCCAGGGCACGTGCCCGATCGCAAGATCCGCCTCGCCGGATTCGAGCGCCCGCTCCGTATTGCCGTCGATCCTTGCCGCTTCGAGCCGAACGCCTGGCGCCTGCGCCCGCAAATGCGCCAACATTCGCGGCAGCAGCGTAATGTGGCTCGCGTCCGTCATGCAGATTCGAAACCGTCGTTTGGCCGTGGCGGGATCGAACGATATCTCCCACGCAGCGAACCGGCGCAGCGACTCGAGAATTTCCCTGCACGGTCCGATCAACGCGTCAGCCTGCGGAGTGGGCGTCATACCGCCCGGCGTGCGAACGAATAACGGGTCCTGCAAATGCTCGCGCAAGCGACCCAACCAGATGCTGACCGTCGGCTGACTTTGCCCGAGTTGCTCAGCGGCGCGCGTGACACTTCGCACGTCGTAAAGCAGGTCGAAAAGCTGAAGCAGCTTGAGGTCCGGAAGCTCAGTGGTACTCATGGCGGTATTGTCATTTGCAATATCGACATTGTATCCATTGCGCTAGGCCCATGAACGGGCGTCCGTAACCTGAGCCTCCTCGCCCCACCGCATGCGTCAAATGAGCGGAACGCTCAGCCGGTCGATGATCGCTTGCGTCTGCGGTCGAACGCCGCGCCACCACTCGAACGCTTCGGCAGCCTGCTCGACGAGCATGCCGACGCCGTCGGCGATGCCCTTCACGCCCGCATTTCGCGCGAGCCGCAGGAACGGCGTGAGCCCCTTTCCATACGCGAGTTCGTACGCGGTTCCTGCTCGGCTGAACACGTCCGGGGGAACCGCAGGCAACTGACCGGTCAGGCTCGCCGATGTCGCGTTCACGACGAGGTCGAACTGCCCCATCCCGTCGAGTTCCCGGTAGCCGCATGCGATCAATGGGCAGCTGCTCGCGACTTGCGCGACCAACGCCTCGGCCTTGCGCACATCCCGATTCACGACGACCAGTTGCGCCGGACGCGCCGCGATGAACGGCAGCAGCGCGCCGCGCACCGCTCCGCCCGCACCCAGCACGAGCACGCGCTTGCCCGCCATCGGCTGAGCGAGGTTCACTTCGATATCGCGCACGAGACCGACGCCGTCGAAGTTCTCGGCAACGATCCGGCCGTTTTCGAACTTCAGCGCGTTCACGGCGCCGGCGAGCGTGGCCCGTTCGCTGCGCTCGTCGGCAATCGCGAAAGCCTGCATCTTGAACGGCGCGGTGACGTTCATGCCTCTGCCGCCCGCGGCGATGAACGTCTTGACGGTCTCGGCGAAAGCATCGGCGGGCTCGATCGGACCCTGGATCGCCGAGTAGCTGATGTCCTGTCCGGTCGCCTGCGCAAACAGACCGTGAATCAGCGGAGATTTCGTGTGGCCGATCGGATTGCCGATCACCGCGTATTGGTCGCTCATCACGCACTCCTCTTCGAAAACAGCACGCCCTGGGTCTGCATCGCGTCGATTTCTGCGGCGCTGAAGCCCAACGACTGCGCGACTTCCGCGTTGTGCTGACCGAGATCCGGGCCGACTTCGCGGATCGACGTGTCGCAGTCAGAGAAGCGGAACGGCAGGTTAGGCAGGCGCAGCTTTCCGAAGCGCGGATGGTCCTGCTCGATCACCATGCCACGCGCGACGATCTGCGGATCGTTGACCACTTCATCGATGCGCTGCACTTTTGCGCAAGGCACGTCGACGCCATCGAGCAGCGCCAGCACGCCGGCGACCGGCCGCGCCGCAACCCACGGCTTCACGACCGCGAGGATTTCGTCGCGATGCGAGTTGCGTCCGTTCAGGCTGTGGAACCTCGCATCGGTGCCGAAGCCGGCCGGACCGCCGTGCTGTTCGACGAGCGAAGCAAACCGCTTCCACGCATCGTCGACCTGCGCGGCGATCACGAGATCGCCGTCGGCCGCGCGGAACACGCCGTACAGCGTCGACGTCGGCATGTCGTGCCCCGTCTGCTCGGGCAGCACGCCTTGCATCGTGTAGCACTGCACCGCGTATTCGTGCATCGACACCAGCGTGTCGTACAACGCCATGTCGATATGCTGGCCGCGACCGCTCTTCACGCGGCCGAGCAAGGCGGCGTTGATCGCGGCGACCGCGTGAATGCCCGTGTACATATCGCCGAGCGAAATGCGCATCAGCGGTGGCGGTTCGCCGGGATTGCCGACCATCTGCATGATGCCGCTCTTCGCCTCGGCGATCAGACCGAAGCCCGCGCGATGCGCGTCGGGCCCGGTGTGGCCGTACGCCGAAATCGAGCAGTACACGAGACCCGGATTGCGTTCGGACAACGCGGCATAGCCGAGGCCCAGCTTGTCGAGCGCACCCGGCCGATAGTTTTCGATGAACACATCGGCCGAATCGCACAGACGCCGCATGAACTCCTTGCCGCGCGGGTCTTTCATGTCGACGCTGACGCCGCGCTTGCCCATGTTCAATTGCAGGAAGTAGGCGCTTTGCTGGTCGTCGAGGATGGTCGCGTGCTGCCGGCCGGCATCGCCGCTGCCGGGACGCTCCACCTTGATCACTTCGGCGCCGAGCGCCGCGAGGCAGCGGCCCACGTACGGACCGGCAAGAAAGTGGCTGTAGTCGACGACGCGAATACCTTCGAGGGGGCGGGCTTGCATCAGTTCGCTCCCGGACGGCGCGGCACCATCAGCCGATGTTCGCCGCGCTGGACGACCTGGCCGTCCTGATTGATCAGCTCGGACGGCAGCACGACGATGCCCCAGTCCGGACGGCTGTTGCTCGCGCGCATGTTGCCGACGCGGAACTTGACGTGAAGCACGTCGTTGACCTTGATCGGCAGCAGGAAATCCCACGTCCAGCCGAGCGACATGCCGTGCAGGAAGCGATAGTCGCTCTGCGTCTTCAGGCCATCGGCGATCGACAGGCCGAACAGCCCGTGCGCGACGATCGAACCGAAGTGGCTCGCGTTCGCATATTCCTCGTCGACATGCACGGGCGTGTGATCGCCGGTCAGATCGGCGTAAGCGAGAATGCGTTCTTTGGTGACGGTATAGGTCGGGCTCACGCACTCGTCGCCTTCGTTCGCGTCGTCCCAGTACTTTTCGATGATCGTGCTCATGCTTTACGCCTCCGCGCGTGGATTGATCGCCAGCGCCTGCGCAACGCAGGTGGCGGGTTTGGCCTGAATCAGTTCGACCGCGAGTCCATCCGGCAGGCGCAGCCAGTTGCGCCCTTGCGGCATTTCACTGACGCCGAACGCTTGCGCCGCGGCGAGCGAAGCCTCGAGGTCCTCGCACATCACGCCGAGATGCGCGAGCCGGCCCTCGGGACCTTCATAGCGCGGATCACTGATGAACTGCAGTCCGCCGAGCGTCCAGTACTGACGCGGCTCGTCGCGCGTGCCATCCACCTCGCGCATGGTCATGCCGAAGACTCGTTCGAAGAAGCGGATATGCCAGTGGATGTCCGTCACCCAGATGGCGACGTGCTCCAGATAGGCTTTCGCGCCGCTCATGCCGTCGCTCCTTCTCGCTGACGGTCGGTCATCGCGCGCTCGATGCCCTTGATGCACGCGACCAGCGTCGAATTGACCGGCGTCGGCACGCCGAGGCGCTCGCCCCACCGCACGACCGCTCCGTTGATGAAGTCGATTTCCGTGACCGAGCCTTTTTCGAGGCTCTGCAGCATCGAGGTCTTGAACGCGGGGGAAAGTCCTTCGGCCGCGAGCGTCCAGGCTTGTTCCGCTTTCGTCATCGAAAGACGGATGCCGGCGGCCTTCGCGGCTGCCATCGCCTCTTCGATCGCCGCCAACGCGGTGGCTTTCAGAACGGGCTCTTCGTACAGTTGCCCATACGTCAGACCGGTGATGCCGGTGATCGCGCCCGTCGCGACGTTGATCAGCAACTTGTCCCACATGGTGCCGAGGATGTTGTCGCTGATCGTGGTCGTCAGACCCACACTGTTGAACGCGTCGGCGATGGCGCGGGCCCGGTCGGTGACCCGGCCATCGAGCTCGCCGACGATGGTCAGCTTTCCGTTTACGCCCGACTGGATGTGCCCGGGCGCCTTCAGCACGCCGCCCACATAGGTCTTGCCCGCCAGCACGCGCTCCCGGCCGACGATTTCGCCGAGCACGTCTTCATGGCCGAGGCCGTTTTGGAGCGACAACACGAGCGTGTCGGGTCCGACGAGATCGAGCGCGCCGCGCATTGCCGAATCGGTGTGGAAGGACTTGACCAGCACGATGACGAGGTCCACCGGCCCGACTTCGGCGGGGTTCATCGTCGCGTGGACTTTTACGCGGCGTGAGCCGTTGGCATCGTCGACTAGCAGGCCGTCGCGGCGCATAGCCTCGACGTGCGCCGCGAAGCGGTCGACCAGCCACGTCTGATGGCCGCCTTCAGTCAGCGCGGAGCCGATCGCGCAACCCAACGCGCCGGCTCCCAGGAATGCGATCTTCATAGATGTCTCCGTGATTTGGAGACGAAGATACGATTCCTACCTCATGCTGGCAATGCAATGAACGCAATAGGGTCATTGAAAATTTTAATGTTACATTATGCCGACTGGGGTGGATCAACGTTCCAGTCTTTCCCCTCAATGCGTGCGCACCATCTGACCGCTCTGTCCCGCGTTCATCGCCGCGGCTCTATCCGCTCGATGCATCGCGGCCACCTTCGCTTCCGCGGCCTGAATATCGGCGGGATACGAATCATCATCGCCCATCGACGGGTTGTATCCCGCCGCTTCCAGCTCCTCGAGTTCGTGCATGACCTCCGCGCGCGTGAGTTGATGAGGCTCGGGCTCCGATACAGTTTGCGCATCCGCACTTGTGCAGCCCGCCATCAACATCACACCGGCGAACACGCAGCTCAGTAGCGAGCAAACGGCGTATTGACTCAACGACTCCGATTTCATGATGTGCTCCTTTTGACCTGAGAATGTATTCGCGCATCTGCATTCACTTCGGACCGTCTCCTCAGATCGTGAGTGTTACGCGATGCACATCCGGTAGACGGAGTTTTCTCGTTGGATATTCCCGGTCTTTTCTAAATAGAACTACCACGCAATCTTCGACGTTCGATCCCATTGCGCAATTGACCTGCGACGAACGCGCCGACGATCAGAGACAGATACAAGGCCACGAGATCGTGACGCCATGCGTTCAATGCAAGCTGATGCGCAATCAGCTTTGGATCGGGAGTTGGAAGGATTGCCCGCTTCGCTTCGACGGCTCGCATCATCCTGACAAAGCCTGCCGCGGACAACAGTGGCAGCGCGATGACCCATGTCAACAGCACGGGCTTCATGCGAAGCGCCCATCGCATGTGACGCAAGCGAAACCATAATCCAAGGCACCCGTGTATCCATCCGGGCGCGAGCAGCGCAAGCTGCAAACCCTGCGTACCGGTCGTCAGCAACTGGATCACGACACGCTCATAGTCCGGTTCGAAGCCATAGAGCGTGGATGCGAGCCGGGTCGTCACCGCATGACGGATCAAAAGCAGCGGCAGGCTGAGTCCTGCCCACAGACGCACCCACTCCGCCGGAGGCAACGCCCAGTGACGGCGCGCATAAATCGTTCGCATCGCCAGCACGAAGTGCAGCGCAGCCGCTCCATATAACGCGATCGTTCCAGGTGCGCTGCGCCAGAGCCGCAGCGCCAGAACCAGCCCGCGTCCGGCGAGTTCGAGCGACCAGATTCCGAGCGCGTGATTGAGCAGATGGAGAAAGAGATAGACCAGCAACACCACGCCGGAGCCGAGTTGCAATCGTCGCAGAGCGGCTTGCATCCGCAACGTCATGCGAACGTCCCGTTGAGGTCGTATGTCAAGTGCGGGGCAAACGCCGCCTCGTCGATCAGGTTCATTTGATCACCCATCCGATGTCAGTCTTACCTGCAAGACCACCAAGATGCGGTGCTTATTCCCGATTCGATTCGCCGCATCATCGCCCCATCACGCGTTGCGCGCGACATCGCCCGACACCACCTATCCGACCTGCATGCAGTGAAGGCGGTGCCGGGGAGGCTTGCAGGCCCCTGCGGCGGCGGCCTGAGAGCCAGTCAAAGCGTCGCCGTCACCCCACCATCGACATAAAGAACATGACCGTTGACGAAGTCCGACGCGCCGCTCGCGAGAAAGATCGCCGCGCCGACCAGATCCTGCACCTCGCCCCAACGTCGCGAAGGCGTGCGATTGACCAGCCAGTTGCTGAACGCTTCATCGTTGACGAGCGCGTCGGTCAGTTCCGTCCTGATGTAGCCGGGGCCGAGGCCATTGACCTGAATGCCATACTGGCCCCAATCGATCGCCATGCCTTTCGTCAACATTTTCACGGCGCCTTTGCTCGCGGTATAGGCGGCGATATTGGGCCGGCCGAGTTCGCTTTGCACCGAGCAGATGTTGATGATCTTGCCGCGCTTGCGCGCGATCATGTAGCGCGCGACCGCCTGCCCGACCAAAAACACGCTGTCCACATTGGTCTTCATCAGCTGTTCCCATTGCGCGTGCGAGAACTGCTCGAGCGGCGCCCGCCGCTGCATGCCGGCGTTGTTCACGAGAATATCGATCGCGCCGATCTCGCTTTCGATCTGCGCCACCGCCGCTTCCACCGCTTCCGGAGCAGTCACGTCGAAACATCGCCCATGCACGATCGCGCCTGCGTCGCGCAGGCGGCTGACCGCTTCCGCCAGCCTCGCTTCATTGCGGCCGTTCAGCACGACTTCCGCACCAGCGCCTGCCAGCCCTTGTGCCAACGCATAACCGATACCGGTACTCGATCCGGTGACGAGCGCGCGACGCCCGCTCAGGTCGAACATCTGCAGACTGTGGTTCAACTTCATCCCCCTTTTGAATTCGATGTAGCAGCGTTCGATTCGTGAAGCTAACCCGATGAATCGAGATCGTACCGGAACCGGCGCCGCTGCGCGGCGTCGCCGATGCAAGCTTCGACCCGTTGAACGAATTCGTCGAAACTTGCGGCATGCCGCGCCTCGCGACTGGCGATCATCTTTGCGATCGGCCCCACATAGGCGGCCAGCTTAATGGCGACGGCATCGATGCTGGCCTGCTCGATCGCACTGCCCGGTGACGTGCCTGCGGCGCTCGCGGGCGATCCAGCCGATACCTTCGCCGCAGCCACCGCGACGCCTGAGCCCGGCGATGACGACGCGACCATCGACATATCGGGCGAACCCGCCGTCAGCCGCGCGAAGGCCTGCCCGAATTCGAGCCGCGCCGTGTCGGGCAACACCGCCGCCAGTTGCGCGCCGAGCGCTGGCAGGTCGTTCGCCCGGGTGGCCGCGCGTCGCACCAGCAGGCTCGCGAACGGGCCCATGTGGATCGCGAGTTGGCGTTCGATGCGCGCGAGCATCTCAGGCGGCCAGTTGCGCGGCGCCGAAGGCACAGGCATCGGCGGGTTGCCGCCGCCCGTCGCACGCGCAGGCGAGGAAGCGGACGCGGACCAATCCGCGGAGGGCGTCACGATAGTCCGGTCATCGTCGGCCGCGGCGGGTGAGACGGCCAACGACATCAAGCTCGCGAGCCATTCCGCGGCCGAACCGAAGCGGTCTTCTGGCCGCCTCGCAAGTGCCTTGGCGAGCATCGCGTCGATCGCAAGGGGCAGCGCGGAGACGATTTCCGATGGCCGGTTCGCGGCGCACGGCGTTCAGCGCCACAGGTCTTTCGAGGTGCGGATCGAACGCGAGATAGACGACCGATGCGGATTGTCTGGTCAGCGATCCGGTGCTGTGCGTGGACGATGCGCCGTAGAAGTCTGGCGGAACGCGAGCGACGCTTCGTGCGGCGGCATGAATTTTGCGGAATCCGCGTGATCGCATCCCGACACGGAGACCGACATGGACACGCGGCAAATCGAAGATCTGCGTCCGACGCAGATAACCCACGGCGCGCGCGAGGTCAGAGAAAAGGCCCGCCAATACCGATCGCTGAGCGCCCATGACCTGCAAATGGCCATTGCCGAAAAGCCGATACCGGTCGTCTGCGGACCGAACGGCATACCGTTCGCGATCGATCATCACCATGTGGCGGCGGCGCTGTGGCAGGTTGGCGTGCGGTCGGTTCCGGTCGTGCTGGTGCGGGATCTTTCCTCGTACACGTGGGCATCGTTCTGGCTCAGCATGGAAAACGAGCGATGGACCTTTCCGTACGACGCGCAAGGGGTGCGCCGGCCGTTTGCCGAATTGGCCAAGCACGTGTGGGAGATGAAGGACGATGAATACCGAAGCCTCGCGGCGGCGGTCCGCGATGCCGGCGGCTATGAAAAAACCAATGTCCCGTTGGAAGAATTTCGCTGGTCCGACTTCTTTCGCGCGATGTTGCCGCGGCCCGATAACGACGAAAAGTTCTCGGCTTTGCTCAAGGAAGCCTTGAAGCTGGCAAAGAGCGACCGGGCACTGGGACTGCCGGGCTATCTCGGTCGAAAGGATTGAGCCGGTGGCTCACTCAATCGTGGGCCACATTGCCCGCCGTCACCAGAAACTGATCCATCAACGAGATCTTCAACGGCTTGTCCGCGTCGAGCTTTTTCTTCTCGATCACATACTTCCAGCCATCCCCGCTACCGGGATTGCGATAAAACGCGACGATCGCCACATAATTCGTATCGGCCTGCATCGGTTGCGACAGGCTCGCCGACGCCCCTGGATTCAGCACCGATGCCATGCTCGCCTGCAAATCCTGCGCGAGCAGCGTGCGGTCGTTCTTCAGCAGATCCTCGTACGACGCGCCATCGAACACCTTGCGGTCCTTCAACTGATACACGCGCACCGCGACCGATGTCGCGCGGCCGGCGTCGTCGGGGTTCAGCGCTTCGCGCGCGGACAGATCGACGTCGAGCACCTTGATCCGCTTGAAAAACACCGCGTGATACGCGCTCGACGACGCGTCCGACATGGATTGCCATGCGCCGCAGGCGGACAGCAGCGCGACGGCCGCAACCGTGGAAACGATAGAACGAAGATTCATCGATAGTCCTTTGGGCGCGTTGTTCATCACGCGGATCGAGTCAGGTATGGATTGGCCGCGGGCTTCGGAAACGCTTGATAAACCCCGAGCGCGACGTTGATCAGGCATTCGCTCGCGGCGGGCAGCACGGTCGTCCAGCCGAGGCGCGGCGCGGGCGCTGGTTTCCTAAAGTCGTGGATATTTTCGTCAAAACAACTATGCTGTATGCATTATGGACTGGCCGAATGACCCGGCCCTATATCCGCCTTATATCCGTTCCTGCATTCGCAAGGGGATGGGCATTGGGGAAGGCGCGAACTACAGGGCGTGGCGTGAGCTTCAAGACTTGCCGACAAGTGGCACGGGAAGGGTAGTGCATGGGATTCGTGTCAGCCGCAACTATGAATTGACTGACGCTGCATCAGTCACACTTTTCTATCTGCTAGAGCGCCAGCGAACCATCAAAGACATCAGGGAGCGGTGGCCGATTCTCGATCTCAGCCGGACGCTGCAGCTCGCGTATCAGTTCGGCGTCGCTCACCCATGCCGACGCGGTGTACCTGAACCACTCACTTTCGACTTCCTGATAACGGAACAGCGTTCTGAGAAGGCATACAAAGCGGTCAACCTATTGCACGCTGAGAAGAGCCTCGACGTACGAGAGCAGAGCCTGCTGATGATCAGACAGGCGTGGTGCAACGAAAGAGGAGTTGTGTGGGCATTGGTCGACAGCTCCGCAATCTCACAAACCGTCGTCGATACACTTCGATTCGTACGAACATGGTACGTCCACCGCTACACACCGAATGCTGCGATCGCGAAGCGTTTTTCTGAACGCTTTCTAAAGGAGTACGCCACGAACGTCCTGCTTGAAGACCTGGTCGAAAAAACAGGTCGAGCGCTGGGACTGCGCCCGGAAGCAAGGCTTGACACTTTCCGGTACTGCGCGTGGGCAGACCAAATTCCGGTTTCCCTAACGCACCGCATGGCTCGCAATCTCCCACTCGTACTGCGACAGAGAGCTCATGATTGACTTCAAAGTCGAACGGAATCCGGCGCTTGCCGCTGGACTTGTGTTGCGTAGCGGGACTGCACCTGAATTTCAGTACCTCCGAGTCACTCATGTATTCCGGACTTGCGTTTACGTGATGCGCATCGGCGAGCCTGTAGAGGTCCGGACCGCGCGTCGACCGCGGCGAGTCGACCGTGCCGATATCGAGAAACTTGCCGGCGAAGCCAACTCCTGCTGGGGACGTGTCGCTCTACCTGCCGCACTCAGCGACACTCCCGCGAAAGACTCCGAAAAGGACCGTGAACTGGAGCACTCTTGGGCCATTATCGAGCCCTTGGTTTGCGCCTTCAAACAGGAAAAGAACCTTAACAGGTACTTTTTCACTCGACACATCAGCCGTCGTGCAGAGCTGATACAAATGAGCGAAGTAACGCTCAGAAAACTCCTGCTTCGCTACTATTATTTTGGCAGCATCAAATCTGCACTGCTCCCCTTACCGTATGGACCATCGCCGCTCTATGAAAGGCAGTCCGACAACGCCGCTACCACCTCGTCCCTCGCAAAAAAACCGGCCAGGAGAGGCAGAAAATCGGCGAACACGTCGACCCTTGGCGTAAACGACTTCGTAGTATCCAGTGACGATATTGCGGACATGCTCCACAGGTTCGCGCTGGAAAAAAATCGGGATGGGCATAGCCTCTCCAAGATTCACGTCGATTACCTTGCAAATGAGTTCCGTGCCCGAAACCCGCATATCATGGCGGAATATGTTGAAAAATTGAGACAGGTACCAGTGACCCTCAGGCAACTCCGCTATTACACAGACGAGGCGTTTCAGTTTATACGTGATCTCGCGGCTGGCTCAGTTGAGGACGGGCGGAATTATGAGAGCGGACTGGTCGCGATCGGTCCTGGCGAAATAACCGAAATCGACTCAACGCGCGGACGGATTCATCTTGTCTCAAGAAAGTCCCCAACTGTTTGCGTCGGTAAACCGACAATCTATCTGGCAATCGACAGATGGAGCCGATACATACCCGCAGTTTATCTTTCGCTACGCCCCCCTTCCTATGAAGAGTTGCGCTACCTGTTGCTTATTATGTTCACTGACAGGGAATCGCGCTTTTCGGATCTTGATGTCGACGTCGACGAGCGACGCTGGCCTCGCGGACGAATGAGCGCGTGTATCTGCGAAGATCGAGGACCCGACCAGGTCTGCGCCTCCGCCAAGCAGGCGATTGCAGATGACCTCCGGATCGAACTGCAGATTCTTCCACCGCGGTGCCCAGACGGAAAAGCCATCGTTGAGCGCCTTATCAGGACACTCAAAAAAAGGATGGCCAGCAACCAGGGGGCCTACGCCAATCGACCAATAGATCGAGAGACCAAAGCTGCGGCGCTTAAGGCAGAAACTGCTGCAATCTACACTCTGTCGGATGCTTACCGGATCCTGATTGAGCTTGTAGTCGAGCACAATAACAGACCACATCGCTCGCTGAGACGCAACAAGGACCTCACGCAAGCAGGCGTCGTGCCCACGCCGCAGGCCGCCTATCTATGGGGGCTTGAAAACATCACGGGCATGCGGGTTCCGCCCCTGCCCGACGCGGACTATCAGCGGCTCCTTCTCGGCACCGATACCGCCACGATCACGGAGCGAAAACTCCGTTACCGAAACAGGTCCTATCAGCCTGTCAACACTGCTGCAAAGGTCATAGCTCTTAATTCAACCAAACGCGGCAAGTCCGTCTCTGTTCGCGTTGACAAAACCTTTCCTCGAGAGGTGTTTGTTCCTTCGAGCCGGGAGCCATGGGCCAAATTCAGAATAAAAATTAGTGCGGCAAACGAAATACGTGGTTTGGCACTGGATGAGGAGGAGGCGCTGTCGCGCATTGAGTCAGAACTTTGGGCATCTTCCGAGCATGAAGCAACTCGATCACGCGTGGGTGCCGCGGTCGCCGAACAGATGAGCAGGAAGCGTGGCGGGAGACCTGCGAAAGGCGGCCAGGCGGCCGCCAGTGATTCCGCTGATGTCAAGAGGCGGCTCACGCGCCGATACTCCCAAAATGCCGGTGCTTCGATTCACGCAAGTACAAGCAAGGATTCTGCCTGGAAAAAGATTGAGCAGCAGGAAAAGGAAGCTTTATTGTCCAAGGTTCAAGAGCGCAGGAGGCGCAAATGACCGTTCGCGCAGAAGACAAATTCCAGTTCCTCTCTGACCGAGACAGGCCGCCCGTTATTGTAGACGCAAAGTATCACAAAACGGGAGTCGTTCGCTTTGATGGCAATCCGTTTATCGAGGCGCTCCCGCCCCTTGACCCGGATCGCAACGCCCTTCTCGCCAAGTTGGAAAACAACCCACCGAAACCGACACGTGCCACCCGCAACTCACCTGAAATCGTCCGTCTGATGGAACTCAGCACGATAGGTGATGTGGTCTATCCATTTACCGACTACGCGAAGGCGGCTCTCGCAATAACGACCATGATTCGGGAATCCTATGTCGCGCGGAATCCGGTTACTACTGTCGACATGCAGCGTCGACACGCAATTGCGGCGGGTGACGACGGAGTGCCCTTTCCGGCAAACTGGAAGTCGTCGGCAAAGGGCTACGGTATCTTCGGTATCACCGGAATGGGCAAGACGACATTTCTTGATGCCATATTGTTGCACTACCCCGAGGCGATACACCATAAACACTACCACGGAAAATCGCTCGTTGCCCTTCAGGTTGTCTATATTGTTCTTCGCATTCCACATGACGCAACGCTGATGAGTCTGTGCATAGGATTCGTTGTTGAGATTGACCGGATTACAGGCAGCAAGAACGCTGAGAAAGCGCCGGTTTGCCCTTGCCGCGCCGATGAACTCGAACTTCGACCTCAGGTCCGTCCAGCCAATCCAGGGGCGCGCGGACCTTAAGCGTGGAGGTGTCAACGTCCGGAGAGAGTCTTCCGGGCGCCTTTCGCTTCACCGCCATGAAATGCCGCGTCAGCTCTTCGAGCAACGCTCGCGAAATACTGTTCCCAACGAACTCATTTTGACTCACGTCGCCCAATCTCCTTCGGGAACGAGCTGCCGCACATGACCGCTTCGGGACTTTCCCAATCAGCCAGGCCTACGATGGTCACGACTCTAGACGCTCGTGTCTACTCTGCACAGCTGCTTGGTGAGCGCACCTAGACTGTTCTTTCGCAAGCGAGCATCGTGTCAGCCATTCGCGCCGCGCGTGCCATTCAGTTCAATTCGGTCTTGCACAGCCGCCCCGGCGGTAACAACTGATCGCCGGAACAAGGCCACGGAGAATTACTGCCCGACCGCATATCGTGGAGCAGGCGTATTATTGGAAAATTGCGCGACCAGTGCGCCGCGAGATGCTTCGAATTGGTCCCACGCATCGATCGCATGCAGCGAGGGAATCGTCACAACCTCGCCGAGATCGAAGCCCCTCAATGCCGCGTCCACCATATCGGATGCAGACATGACAATTTCCTTCGGAAGGTTTTCCAACGGAAGGCCGCCGATCTCCCAAAATTCCGTTGCTGTTGCACCGGGCAACACTGCTTGAACCCGTATCCCTTTGCCGGCCAGTTCGTGATGCAGCGACTGGCTGAGTGCCAGCACAAACGCCTTGCTACCGCCGTAGACGCCATTGAGCAGTTCGGGGGTGATGGCGGCAATCGATGCGATGTTGATAATCGCGCCGGTGCCACGAGCCACAAACTGCGGAGCGGCGGCGTAAGTGAGACGCGTCAATGCGGTCACATTCAACTCGATCATCTTCGTCATGGCATCGACGTCGCTGTCGAGCAGCGACTTATGCGTGCCAACGCCAGCATTGTTCACGAGCAGGTTGATGTTCGCGTCTTCTTGAAGCGTTGTCTCGATGAGCGCCAGTGCGTTGCGATCGACGAGGTCTGCCACGATTTTCTGAATCTTCCGCCCTGTTTCATTGCCGATGCGCTGTGCGAGGAGATCGAGCTTGTCGCTGTTGCGTGCCACGAGGATCAGGTCGTACCCGCGCCGCGCGAGACGTTCCGCATAAACTGCGCCGATGCCCGACGATGCGCCCGTGATCAGCGCGGTACCTGGATGTGCTTGTGTCATTACTTTTTTCCCATGATGGTTTAAATGCGTTACATAGGAGCCGGGGTTCGAACTCCGCGCACGCAAGACGCAGTGTCTGCATATCGTTGTTATCTGGTACGTCGAAGTGTATTGGCCCATGACGGCGCTGATCAACGGGCCGCGAGCATAAAGAGAATTCAGGATCCTTGAAAACTCGAACGACGTCGAAAAATCCAGAGAGAAGCCGAAGCATGAAAGGGAAACCGCGCCCTGCAGGTATCTAAAAACTTCTACCTCGAATCCGTGCGATCGCAATTTCAGCTGTCCCGGCTTTGTCGGCACTCGGCGGTGGCACCGCCCTCGCGTACATCCATCGCAAGTAACCCAGACACAAAGGGCGACAGGTCTCGCCTTCTCGTGAGCGACCAGCATCGCAGTGTTCGGCGCAACAACACCCTTAGTCGCGGCAGCTATCGTGCATGCAACGAACTTTGCCCCAGAACCCACCTGGTACGTGAGATCCCGATCTATCCTTGCGCTGATCGCGCAACGCTGTCCAGGATGGACTCCGACCACGTGACGCGATAGAAGAAAGCGGCGTTCCAGACACATCGCAAGCACGCGTTGGCAAACGGCTAACCAGTCGTGCCTGGCATTTCGGATGTGGGGAGTGTGAAGAAGAAACTAGTTCCGAATCCAGGTTTGCTTTCTGCCCAAATACGGCCCCCATGGGCTTCCACGATGGAACGCGCAACGACAAGCCCCATCCCCGTGCCGGACGCCTTCGTCGTAAAGAACGGCTGGAACAGCGACGAAAGCGTTTCCTCCGTCATGCCGACACCCGAATCCCGCACCTCAAACAACGCCTCGTCAGAACCGGTTCTGCTAACAAAGACTGTTAGTCTGCGTTCGTCGCCTTCAGCGGCGTCGATCGCATGAATTCCATTCAACAGCAAATTCGCAAGAACCTGCTGAATCTGGAGAGGATCGGCGAAGATCGAAAGGTCCCCGTCCAGGCGTCTATCCATGACGACCGCTTTCGAATTCGCCTCTGGCGAAATCAGAAAAAAAGCGGCATCAATGGAGCGACTCGCCTGTGACAGGACTGGATGCACCGGAACCCTTCTTAGGAAGCCACGGATCTTCTTGCAGATTTCGGTCGCATCTCGCGCCCAAAGTGCCGCATCCCGGATGGATTCGGTGGCCTGTCCGATATTTGGGATGTCTTTTCTGAGCCATCGCAGCGCAGCGTCGGCAGACGTGCGTGTCGCCGAAAGCGGTTGGCTGATCTCATGTAGTATTGAGGCCGCTACTTCGCCGAAAAGCGAGACTCGCGCTGAGCGCGCCGTTTCCGCCCGCATGGTCTGGAGGCGATCGTTATTCTCTTCTTGTGCGGTCACGTCAAACCCAAAGAAGCAGAGCCGGCGATAGCCGTCTTCATGCTTAGGTAACGAGCATCGCCACACGATTGGCACCCGCTTGCCAGAAAACGTCACCAGAGTACGCTCGCCTTGACACGCATCGCGCCCTTCTAACATCGCTCGATAAACGACGGTATTACTCGCCTGGTCAACCGGAAGCAGTTGCTTCACGCGTTCGAAAAAGGCCGTTCTTGTTCCTGCTTCGAATAATTCCACGACTGCGTCATTGGCCTCAACCAAAGACCGCAGTGATCTGAATTCGGCCACAACCTGTGGATGCGAATCGAACCACGCATCGAGGTTCGTTATGCCATTCCGGCGCAGGTCCATGATCGCCCTATAAACACGCGACCAGTCTTCAACCATAATCGGAATGGGTGCTGAGACGAAAAGCTGGTGGATGGATAGATCGGGTTGTGATGATCTGTGTTCCCCAAAACGCTCATCATCGGGGGCGAGAGGAATATTCATTTTCGGCGTCCACTAAGAAAATATCCGGCGATGGAACGGATTGAATTGGACACCATTAAATACCAGTAAGGGCAATATCATAACCCGCACCAGAACACTGCCATCACTATACCTTGGGATAGTGTTTTCCCGCACGGGCGCAAGGCCAAATGCACCGCGGCAAGACGATGCCAACGGCCTTGCGTCCAGAGGTATGTATCACCCCGACCTGAGCTCGATCTCTTGGCTGGCGCTGCTTCGCAGGCGCGAGACGGAACGGTTATCGTCAGCGGGCTACAGGTCAGCGTAAGAAGTATAGGTGGTTGCTACAGTTTCATTACGCCCTGTTGATTGGCAAGCATCTATACCAAAGTTTATGCAGGCATTGCCTCCGGTCCGATGGAATTCAAAAGATGCGCCCAATAGAATTAGCAAACCAAATTTACGTTGACCCTCGGCGGAGCTAAAAATGGATCGCTTCCTACACGCAATGTCAGTTTTCGTGCATGTCGCCCGCTTAGGCAGCTTCACTTCCGCGGCGGAAGCGCTTGATATTGCCACTGGGTCAGCAAGCACAACCGTCCGTCAGCTCGAATCTTATCTCAACGTCGCGTTACTGCACCGCTCAACTCGTGCGATGCGCCTAACGACGGAAGGTGCGCAGTATTACGAACATTGCATCAGGGTCCTCGCCGAGATTGACGACATGACTAATGCGCTGAGGAGCACCCGCCACGTCGCGCAGGGGAGCCTTTGTGTCGATATCGATCAAGAAGTAGCTTGCGTCCTGCTTCCCAAGATATCCGAATTCAGCGCGGCTTACCCCGATGTTGAGTTGAAGATCGCGGTTGCAGGAGAACCCGATGGACTGATTAGCAACGGAATCGACTGTGCAATCGTCGTAGGCAACCTTTCCGACTCATCGTTCAAATGTCGCCACCTTGGCGTGATGCGAACAGTGACCGTCGCCAGCCCAACTTACCTCGCAAAGCATTCCATCCCATCCAGTCCAGAGGCGCTTAAAGATCACGTCATCGTGCATTACTCGCCCCGACGCTTCGGCAATCCGAGGCATCTCAGGTTTGCTGGGGATAGTGGCGGCGATGTGACCGTCAAAACGCCTGAAAGACTCTGCCTAAACGATGCTGCGGCCGTCTTGCAATGTGTGCTTAGCGGCGCAGGACTGGCACAGCTTTGCGAGTCAATTGCGCTGCCGCACTTGCGCTCAGGGCTTCTTGACGAAGTGCTCGTGCATCGTCGTCCAATGGCATCGCCCATTTCGTGTCTCTACGCGAACCAGCGACACGTGTCGATGGCACAGTACGCCTTTATGGACTGGGTGGCAGCGAGTCTGAAGTCCCACACGCACCTTCGCAATATCGCATCGTGTCGGGTCGGTCGTGACGAATCTCAACCGCAGGCGGGTCACATCGCATCAGTTGACCACCCCCACTATCCTCTCGCTTCGCGGCTTCAATGTGAAATCGTAGCCTGACACAAACATCGCCACGTTGTCGCCTCTTTTAAGGAGCACAAGGTGCAAGATCCTCAAGAACACATAGTACAGCGCGCATTGGTGAGCCTGTTATTGCCCGTCGTCGTTACGGCATCCAACGAGGCCGACAACCGTGAACTCAAGACACGTCTGCGGCGGCGCGACGTTGATTCACGGCAGGTCGCCGCCACGCCAGCCCAGTCGCCTCCGCGCCGTGTCGCTGTGCTCGATAGACCCTCTGCTCGAGCGCTGACGGTGCTATGGAGTGACGCATGCTCCGGGCACTACGGTCACCAGACATGGCGCCTTGTTTACGCAAAGCGGGATGCATTCTGTGTGCTGACTGGCGCACCCATTTTCAAGGGCGATGAGGTATTTCGCCCGCGGGTAAGCGGGGATTCTTTGCCCGCGAACTGGGATCAAATGATACTCGCGAGCGAAGTCAATTTTTGAGAGAAGTCAGTGTATCGAATTACGACATCCCTTCCTTTGTCCGACGTTCGACGTAAGCCCGTGGGCTGGGATCGGATGCCGCTCACGACAGCCGGTGCGAATCTCGACCGGAAACATGACGCTTTTCGTCCTGCAATCGCGCCTGGACTACAGTCCGACTACATGATGATTCGTGTACCATCGACTGGCCGTGGAGCTGGCACGTTTCAAGCGTTTTCGCAGGAACACATTAATCCTTGCGTAATGTCTCGCGCCGGCGTTCCGCGATATTCAAAGAATGCGTCTGTGGAGTTGTGCAATGGCAACCGGTCCCGCGGTGTTGGAACACGTCTCGATCGTCTATATCGTCGACGATGACGAGCGTATCCGACGCTCGCTTTCACATCTGATGCCCTCTGTCGGCCTCAGTGTGCAGTCATTCGCGAGCACAGCGGAGTTCCGCGCGGCCCCATTGGCCGATGCCCCATGCTGTCTTTTGCTGGATATAAGGCTGCGGGGAGAGAATGGCCTCGCATTTCAACAACAAGTTACCGATCGACCGGATATTCCTATTGTTTTCATGACCGGCTTTGCTGATGTTGATATCTGCAAACGGGCAATGAAAGGAGGCGCCGTCGATTTTCTGCTGAAACCATTTTCCGACCAGGATGTCATCGATGCGGTGAATGGCGCTCTTCTCATTGATCAAAGGCGGCGTGAGCGGATCCAGAACCAGACGGTGCTTACCAGTGCATATGAGCAATTGACGCGTCGCGAACGCGAGGTACTTGCATTCGTCGTAAGTGGAGCGCTGAACAAGCAGATCGCGGCGTGGCTGGGAGTCAGCGTGATAACTGTGAAGTTGCATCGCGCGGCCGCCATGAAAAAGATGAGTGCGTCCTCCCTTGCCGATCTTGTAAGGAAAACAGAGACGCTTGGAATTCCGGCGCCCGTCGTGCCAGAGGTCCGATGGCCAAGTAGTCGGCAATGATCTGCTTACTATCAAGTCAAATAATTAATACGTCCGCAATAATAGAATTGTGGAGGGTTGCCAAAAGGCCCACCGAGCCCAAAGGACGGAGAATAACCGTTGCCGGATATCAGAAATGAGTTCAGCGTTCGTCCCAATTGGACACGAGCCTGCAGAGGCTCAATCCCGATCTCTTTTGGCTCCGGTGGGCCTTTCTAAAAATCAGCTTTTTCTATCAGCACCCATCCCGATCATGATCGAGGACTGGTCGCGCGTCTATTCATCGATATTGGATCTTCGAAAGAGTGGCGTCATCGATATTGATGCGTGGCTTGATGCTCATCCAGACGCAATCGAAGAGCTTCGGGCGCTTCACTCATTCGTGGACGCAAACGATGCGGTGATCGAACTCTTCGAGGCAGGGACAAAGGCGGCATTTTTTGATCGAGCCCGGCAACTCTTGCCCGCCGATCGGACCAGTAACGTTGCGGTTTATCGTGCGATGCTCGAGGGCCACAATGCGTGTCAAAGCGAGCGGACTCTTGTGACCTTCTCTGGAAAGAAGGTCCCAATCGTCTGGCGATGCGCTCTACCCGATTACGTGGATGGATATCGCCATCTTTGCTTTTATGCGTTTGATGTGACCGAGCAAAGGGAATACAACGACCGCATGCAGACCATGCGCGCAGAAATGGCTCGTTCTGCGCGTGTCTCGCTATTCGGCGAAGTGGCTGCTTCAATTCTCCACGAGATCAGCCAGCCCCTATCGGCCACGCGCATTTCAGCGGACGCAGCCCTACGATGTCTGGAAAATGACGTTCCAAAGATTGATGAAGCAGTCGAATCCGTGCGCGACGCAGCTCGTTGGGCACGAGACGCTACAGAAATTTGCAGGAGGATGCGCGGTTTCCTTGGAAAGGTGCCTGTCCATTCGGTCCTGACGTCCGCTGAAGATACGATCGATTCAGCGCTGTTCCTGATTTCACCAGAAGCCAGCTCCAGGGGAATCAATATTGAAAGGAACGTCGACACAGGTCTGTCCGTCTTCGCCGATCCTGTGCAGATTCAACAGGTGTTGGCCAATATGCTGCTCAACGGTATCTATGCGATTGACTCAAACGACGGCGCTCAACGTAATCTGTCAATCTCAGCAAAGCGGGTAGATACCGGCGAGGTGCTCTTTGAGGTGAAAGACACCGGGGTCGGTATGGATGCACACATACTGGAGTCGCTTTTTCAGCCCTTCTTTACGACCAAGGCAAACGGGATGGGAATGGGCCTGGTCGTCGCGCGCTCCATCATTGAATCTCACGGCGGAAAAATATGGGTGGAGAGCACTCCGCAGGTCGGAACGTGCTTTTCGTTTACGCTGCCTGTTTCAGACAATCAGTGACGCACGGCCACGCTTTCTCGCACATCCACTTATAGCGTCTGCGTCCTCTGTTTCATCGAACATCACGGTCGGGCGACCGGTCTAAGCTTGCTTGTGAGACAAGCGCAACGAGAGCTGCGAACATCACGTACCAAGCTGTCGCGATGCCTGAGCCGGTCAACCGAGTTATCGCGGCAGCTATCAAAGGGCCGTCCCGCCGAAGAGCGCGACGCCCGTCGCGTAAGCGATTGCAAGTCCTGTTGCACGACGAGCCGGTATGGGAAGCATCACTGGGCTCAACTGGAGGACGCAGGCAAGCGCGATCTGAGAGAGACTTGCGCGATACTGTTTCGGCGATAGTGCCGAGCACCGGGCCGGCGCGCGTCAGCTCTCCCGCTGCCAGCGGAAAGTATGGAATGAGCCCGATGCGAGGGTCGTCGGAGGCCTCAGCCATCGCTTTTTGGTCAGGCGGTGAGTGGACGAGTTACCAAGCCCGACATCACGGCTCAACGGCAAAATGCTGGGGGAACCGTGAACTGAACGACCGCGCCGCACGGCGAGCATTCACTCGCCCACAGCCGGCCGCCATGCGCGTCGATGATCGAGCGACAAATGGAAAGCCCCATGCCCAGGCCCGTGGGCTTCGTGGTATAGAACGCGTCGAATGCATGCTCGGCACCGTTCGGGCCAAAACCCGGTCCTGAGTCGCGCACGCTCACAAGCACGCAGGCACCATCTGCCTCGCCCGTGCTGATGTGCACGTGCCGTATCCCCTCGACACTGCTCATCGCCTCCAGCGCGTTGATGATCAGGTTAAGCACGACCTGCTGCAGTTCCACCCGGTCGCCTTCAACGAGCGGCAAACCTTCCGCGAGGTGCATCTCCAACTGGGCGCCGCTCTTCCTTGCTTCCCCCTGGACGAGTTCGGTGGTCTCGCCGATCACCTCGTTGATGTTCACCGGCTCTTTCCTCGGAGGAGCCTTCTTGATCAACTGCTGGATCCGGCCGAGCACTTCGCCGGCGCGATTGGCGTCCTTCACGATACGGTCGAGCGCACCACTGACGTCGCTGATGCTAGCAGGCTCGCGGTTCAGCCATCTCAACGCCGTCGTGGCGTTAATCATCATACCCGCGATGGGCTGTTTGACTTCATGGGCAATCGAGGCCGCCAGCTGCCCCATGGTCGCGACGCGGTTTGCGTGCGCCAGCTCGTTCTGCACGTCGCGATAGCGCGCTTCGCTCTCGCGGATTTTCTTTTCTGCCCGCTTCTGCTCGGTCAGATCGAGAATGTAAGCCACTCCCTGGTTCGGCTGTTCTTCGAATGCCGCGCCGCCAATCAGGACGGGTACGCGGACGCCGTCTTTCCGGAAGAATTCCTTTTCACAGGTTTGCATGATGCCGGTCGCCGCGAGTTCTTCGAACTCGCGCGGGACGCGCGCTTGCCATTCGGGGGGCGTCATGTCGTACCAGCGAAGCCCTGCCTTCAAATCCTCGCGCTCGTACTGAAGCATGTGAAGGAATGAATCGTTGGCGTCGATAAGGCATCCGTCCATGCCCCAGATGACAATCCCAATGAGATTGGCGTCGACCAGGCGTCGAATCTTGGCTTCGCGTTGCGCGACGTGGCGATACAAACGGGCATTTTCGAGCGAAATCGCTGCCTGGGAGGCGACCAGCTTCAGCACGGCGATGCGGGCGGGGCTGAACACGCGGGCCGTGAGATTGTTCTCGAGGTAGAGCGCACCCATGAGTTTCGCGCCATTCATCAGGGGCAGGCACAGAACGGAGCGCGCGCGATGCTCACGGATATAGGGATCCGAGGCAGTCATGGGATCGGCTGCAGCATCGTTGAGAACGACGTTTTCGCGCGTACGCAAGACCTGGTTGAGGATCGGCTCCGGCAACATCGTCGCATTGACCGGGAGGTCGGACAACTGCACGTGGACCGCGTCGCTGGCGGTGGCGGCTTGCGCTGCAATTCGGTGCTCGCCCGCCTCCGACAGGATCAGCAGACCCCGTTCGGCGCCCGCCTGTTCGATTGCCGTGCGCATCACCATTTCGATCAGCTTGTCCAGATGGATTTCGCCTGATGCTGCCTGCGACACCTTGATCACGGTCGCCAGCTCGAGGTGCTCGATGGGCGCTGCCATCGTGTTCGTCGGCCCGGGCGCCGTCTCTTCGGTTCGCAGGTACGGATACTGTTCCTCGAGTTGCCGCACCTTGCCATGGGCGCCCCAACGCAGATAGCCATACCGGGCGTCATACATATACTTGCGCGCAATCCTTCCACGACCGCGGGCTGCGTAAAAGCGTGAGGCGAGTTCGCTGGCTAGTGCCTCGACATGCGCGAAACCGCTTTCCCTGGCGCAATCGATGGCCTGGTCGTAGAGCATGTCGGCGTCGGCTACGCGGCCCTCGATGCGGGCAATCTCGGCGCCGACCAGCGCGCAATGGCTCGCGAAGTTCTCCGCGCAGAGCTCTGCCCAGATGCGCAGCTGGTTGTGGTGGACAGTCAGTGCTTCCAGGTGCTGCCGAAGCTCGCCGCTCGGGATGGAGTCGCACCGGGCTCTGGCAAGCGCCGCATAGAATTGATATTCAGCCTCCTCGACGAACGAGTACGTTTTCCACAGGAACTCTTGCGCCTTTGACGCAGCAGCCATGGCCGCCTCATAGTCGCCAGCGAAATAGCGCGCCTGGAGTTTCCGGATCCAGTACCAGCAGGCGGGGAACGACAGGGACGGGCTTGACAGGTAGTGCTGTTCGGCCCGAGCTTCATTGACCCGCCCGTCAGCAAGGTAGCCGAATTCCGGGCTCAAGCCGCGGAGCGTCCGGATCAGCGCGAGCTGGTCTTCGATAAACTGAACGACCACGCTGAATCGCACGTTCCTGGCATATGCGAGCCGAGACTCGGCTTCTCGTTGCACTTCAGCAAGGGGTTCACCGATGAAAAGCAGATTCGAGATGAGGCAATTGCCTGCGTACGCGCCGTACGTCAGGTCGCCGGCCCGGTTCGCCATGTCCAAAACGCTGCGGAGTTCGTCAGCGCCTGTGCGCACGGGTCGCGCCCAGTATGTGACACTCGAGGCGGCGTGGTGGGTGCGGGCTTGAAAACGTAAGAGGCCACGCCGTTCGACGAGTTTGCAGCCGAGCTGGCCGAATTGAAATCCGGCGTGGTAGTCGCCAAAAAGCCGTCCGGCGACCCTGGGTAAATGTGAGTAGGCCACGCATGAAGCATCGGCGTTGCCGTGCTCGAGGCTGAGACTGACCGCCTTGCAAATCGCGAGGCAAACTAGCTTGTCATCCGTGAGGAAGGCAGACGGGAACAGCTTCACCAGGACTTCGACGGTCGCGACGACATTCGCGTCCTCCATTGCCGGCAGATCGTCGAGTTCCTCGATGGTCCGCTCGCCGAGCAACGACCCAATACGCTCGTATTCGCTTCGCACCGTCGCCTCATCCGGATGCGGCGACCACTCGATGCCCACATGACGAAGGAAGGCGAGGCCTACCGCTATTGCGTTGTCGTTCTGGTCGAGAACGACGTAGACATCCATCTGCCAGCTTGCCACCTGGGCGCGTTCGGGTGTGGTAGTGACACGCTTCGATAGCCCTGCCAGCCGCGCTTCGGCGACCGGCAGTTGCCCCGTCAGGAACTCACATTCGGCCCGGTTCAGTTCCAGCGCGAAGGAGAGGTCATGCCGCCGCTGCCAGCAATCGTCACCCAGCAACCCGGCGCCGGTGGCGAAATAGACTAGCGCCGACGTGTAGGCCGTCGACGCCTTGGCTCGCCGGCCAGCGAGCAGATTGAGTTCGGCCAGTTGCTCGCGTTCATCCCGTTCGGTGATCAGCACGGCGCCGCGATTGAGCTGCCCGACGATTTCGAAGATTGCTTCCTCGCGCTTTTCTGCAGGTGTCTGCGCGACGAGCAGCCGGCCGATCCGCAGATGAGCCTCGGCGCGCGATGATTCCGGAATCAGTGAATAGGCAGCTTCGTGAATCCGGTCATGAACGAACGCGTAGGCACCCTCCAGCCGCACGACGAGTTCCTGGCGAACCGCCTCCCAGACCACGGCGTGAATCCCCGCCTCCGGCATGCCGAGCACGGCCGACAGGGTCGCGAAGTCCGCGGTGTTCCCGAGGCAGGCAAGCTGCTGCAGCGCGCGTTGCGTCGCGGGTGGCAGGCGCGTCAGCTTGCCGGCCATCAGGTCCACGACGTTGTCGGTGTAGCCGCTGGCCTGGATGCGTTCGGTATCCCAGCGCCACTGCCGCCCATCATGATCGAATGCCAGAAGATTGCCTTCGGCCAGCGCGTGCAGGAACTGGATCACAAAGAACGGATTGCCACCGGTCCGATCGGTCACGACGCGCGCCAGTGGCCCGATCGATTCGGGCGCACAGTGCAGCGCGTCCGCAATCAGAGTTCCGATGTCCTCACGGGTAAGCGGCGTGAGCCGGATTTCCGCGATCTTCGCGCCCGCGCTGCGGATCGCTTCAAGCCGGGCTGTCAGCGGATGGGCTGCGTCGACCTCGTTGTCGCGATAGGCGCCAATGACCATCAGGTAGCGCAGATCCGGATGGGTCAACAGATCCGCGAGCAGGTCCAGCGTCGCGGCATCGAGCCACTGCAGGTCGTCGAGGAACAGTGCCAGCGGATGGTCGGCCTGCGCGAATACGCCGATGAAGCGCCGGAACACTTGCAGGAAGCGCTGTTTCGCCTGTTGTGGCTCGAGCTCCGGGACGGGGGGCTGCTCACCGATGATGAGCTCCAGTTCGGGGATCAGGTCGCTCATGAGCGCCGCATTGGGCGAGAGCGCCTCGAGCAATGCTGCACGCCAGTTTGCCAGCTCCGCGTCGGACTTGCCCAGCAGCATGCGCACCAGGCTCTGAAATGCCTGGATTAGCGTGGCATAGGGAATGTCGCGTTTGTACTGGTCGAACTTGCCGGCGGCGAACAAACCGCGGGGCGGCACGAGGATCTTATGCAACTCATTGACGACCGACGATTTACCGATGCCCGAATAACCGGAGACAAGCACCAGTTCGGGCACGCCGTTCTCGAGAATACGGTTGAACACGTTGACCAGCGTCTGGACTTCGCGCTCACGCCCGTAGAGCTTCTCGGGGATCATCAGCCGATCAGGCGTGCTGTGCTCGTCCAACGGGAAGTCGTCGATGCGGTGCTGTCGCAGCCAGTCCGCGAGACAACGCCGCAGATCATGCTCGACACCCATGGCAGTCTGGTAACGCTCCTCGGCGGTCTTGGCGAGCAGCTTCATGACGATGCGGGAGATCATCACGGGGACGGTCGCCACTCGCGCATTGGGTGGCAACGGCGTTCTGGCGATATGGCAGTGCACCCATTCCATCGCGTCCGTGGCGTTAAACGGCAAAACGCCCGTCAGCATCTGGTAGAACGTGACGCCGAGCGCGTATAGATCGCTGCGCGAATCGATCGAGCGGTTCATGCGGCCGGTCTGCTCGGGCGCCATGTAGGCGAGCGTTCCGGCGATGGTTTCGGGCGGCTCGGGCGCCCGCCGCTCGCGCGGCAGGCGTGAGGCAAGACCGAACCCGGCGAGCCGCGCCTGTCCATCGGAGCAATGCACAAAGAGATGCGCGGGCTTCAGATCCTTGTGGACCAGGCCACGCTGGTGAAGCTTGCCGAGCGCAGCCGCGATGCCAGTAGCGAGCTCGAGGAAGTACCCGATGTTCAGGGGTCTGCCGAGCAGGCGCGCAAGCGGCACGCCGCCCGGGTCCTCGAGCGCCAGCAAGGCCTGACCGCCCTCACGCACCAGCCTCAACGGGCGCACTGCCCACGCACTGTCAAGCTCGTCTCTCAGCCCGAACTCATGGGCAAGGCGATCGAGACTGGCGGGCAGGGGCTGTTCGGCGGCAAGACGCGCGAACAGCATATTCTCGTCCGTCTGCGCCGAGGACTGTTCTCTCCAAAAGACACGCTCGCCATCGTCCCACAGAATATTTGTTTTTTTATGCATCGCAATCGCAAGGAAATCTGTTCCGCAAGCATACACTTATCTTCAGCGACGCCATTGGCGATCTGGTGACTCGCCCAATATAAACAGAGCCAACCGGAGTCTAGTAAAATTCGATTTCGGAGAAGAAGACGAACACGAAGAAGCGCTTGCGGAAGAGCATATCATCGACTTTCTCAAGAAAGCCGAGACCAGTATGCCGGTCAAGCAACTGCGCATGAAGCATGGGTTCAGTGACGCGTCGGTCTACACCCGGCCCGCGAAGGCGACGCGGCGATCTTCCCCACATACCGGTAATGCCTCCGGCGTACCACACACAGTCGGAGGGCTCGAAGCGCGCGGCCTACGGACCGGTAGCGCGAGTAACAGAGGCCGGGACTCCGTCGCGGGTGCGGGACATTCCATTTTTCACAAGCAGATGGCCTATTTTCGAGCGCCATTTCTCGCCTTCCGGCGTCCTTGGTACTGGCGGGCGGAGGCCTTGAATAGTACGGAGACTAAATGGTGTCTCGTCCACGTGCATTTCCCAATGTAATCCATCATGGGAGAACGTGGTTTCAGGGCGATCAATTTTCCAAAGTGGCGTATAGGGCGCAAACGATTGGCCAGTTCTTCAAGTCGGTCGCGTCGACGCGCGACGATCAGCGTAGTTGCCACCAATGCCGGACGAGGCACCGGTGATGAGGGCACTACTTTGCAAATTGTCCAACCTCTATCTCCTTGACTGACGTTGACGGAAACTAACTCTTATCATAAGATTCAGTAATTGGAGTTAGCAAAGAACTTTGTCAGCTCACAGCATTTGGTCGGTCAATTGCGAGATCAGACGCGACAGAGGGAAAAAAAAAGGAATATTCGTTGCGAGCCAAGGGCTTTGAAGGAATGACATGTTCGATCGCAAGTGTGCTCGGCGCGCTAGGCGATCGTTGGGGCGCGCTGATTTTGCGAGATCTGTTTTTCGGTTTGAGTCGCTATGACGACTTGCGTCGATCCTCAAACATTACGAATGCGACGCTGTCCGGTCGCCTCAAACATCTGGAACAAAATGGACTGATCGAGCGGACGCTATACCAGACCGGACCTAACCGCTACGAGTATCGGCTGACCCCACAAGGGAAAGATCTCGCGCTCGTCATGCAGGCAATGGTGCAAGTTGGTGACAAGTGGAATCTTGGCGGTCTGGCTGGACCGCCTGTGAGGCTCGTCAATCGCAATTCTGGAAAGGCCGCGAAGGTCGCGCTCGTGGACGAGGATACCGGCGCGGAGTTGGCATTAACGGATGTCCGGGTCGTAGCTGGACCGGGTGCAGATGACTTGGTTCGATGGAGACTAACTAAATCCGATAACGAACCGGCTCCTTCTCTGCCCCCGGCGTCCAACGCATAGACATGGTGCGCGTCAGGGGATGGTGTTCCGGAAGTAGCGCGGCGAGTAATATCGCCGCCAATTATTTTCACGTCGGGAGCGTTCAATGGCAGGATGCTGCGCCGAGGGACCGGTTAGGGTTGAATTGGGACGGTTGTCATCCGTCCCAATGCGGCCCAGATTAAAGCTCTCCAATTCACTAACGACTATTTGTCGATGGGATCTTTGGCGCGACGGGAGCCTGGATGCCAAGCGCCTCTGTTTTCCTTACAAGATCGGCAAGGGAGGACGCACTCATCTTTTTCATGGCGGCCGCGCGATGCAACTTCACAGTTATCACGCTGACTCCCAGCCACGCCGCGATCTGCTTGTTCAGTGCTCCACTTACGACGAATGCAAGTACCTCGCGTTCGCGACGCGTCAATTGCTCATATGCACTGGTAAGCACCGTCTGGTTCTGGATCCGCTCACGCCGCCTTTGATCAATGAGAAGAGCGCCATTCACCGCATCGATGACATCCTGGTCGGAAAATGGTTTCACCAGAAAATCGACGGCGCCTCCTTTCATTGCCCGTTTGCAGATATCAACATCAGCAAAGCCGGTCATGAAAACAATAGGAATATCCGGTCGATCGGTAACTTGCTGTTGAAATGCGAGGCCATTCTCTCCCCGCAGCCGTATATCCAGCAAAAGACAGCATGGGGCATCGGCCAATGGGGCCGCGCGGAACTCCGCTGTGCTAGCGAATGACTGCACACTGAGGCCGACAGAGGGCAGCAGATGTGAAAGCGCGCTTCGAATACTCTCGTCATCGTCGACGATATAGACGGTCGAGACGCGTTCCAACGTTGCCGGACCGGTTGCCATTGCACAAACTCCACAGACGCATTCTTTGAATATCGCGGAACGCCGGCGCGAGACATTACGCAAGGATTAATGCGGTCCTGCGAGAACGCTTGAAACGTGCCAGCTCCACGGCCAGTCGATGGTACACCAATCATCCAGTAGTCGGAATGTAATCCAGGCGCGATTGCACGACGAAAAGCGTCATGTTTTCGGTCAAGATGCGCCAGGCTGCCGTGACCGGCAGGATAGGAAGCGGCACCAGTATCCACCGATCTTGGGAAAATCGAGGGCTGTGTCGTCGAAGCGGATCGCCAGATTGGTAAAGGTGATCGAAGTAATGACCAGAATAATGTCGATCACCTTCGCGCGTTCAAGCACATGATCGGCCCAAGCTGTGGTGGCCGAGATTGCGCCGGAGACTGTCAGGATGAGTGGCAAAGCCGAAATAATTCGCTTCATGAGTCGATTTTTTGCTCCGCCGAAGGCCAACCTGAATCGGATTTACTCATTGTATTTGACGAAGCCTTCTAATTCCATCGAACCGGAGGCAACGTCCGTCTATACCTTGTATATATGCATCGACCAAAATCAACAAGTCGCAGATATTATGTAAATTGAAAATCAGCCGTGAAGCTATCTCAAAGTTTGGCAGACCAGCGCAACGAGTTCTTTAGGATCTATCGGTTTCTCGAGGAGGGCCACGGCATGCCGGGCCGCAAACAAGCGGTCATGCTCCGAGAGATTGCCGGATACGAAAATGAAGGGCGTACGCGCCCCTGTTATGCGCAACTGCGTGAGCAGTGCGGTGCCTGACAGCCCGCGCATCTGTAGATCACACACAATGCAGTCAGCTCTCTGCTGGATATCGGAGGCCAGGAAGGTTTCGGCGGAGTCAAAGGCATACGCATTGTGACCAAGCGAACGTACCAGCGCCGTCGTCGATAGCCGGATTGAGATTTCATCATCGATTACACAAACGTTTTTGGCATGCACGAATTTTCTCGCAAACGTTCACATCTAAGTCAAGGGTTTGATAGGCGTGGCGTTATATATCGCAGGCTACCTTGTGCCCGTGCCGGGAAACACTATCCCGAGGTATAGTGACGGCCCGAGCCTTGGGGCAGGTCATCAGATTGCCCTACTGGTAGCTGCGCAGGACCTCCAGTAGTCGTAGCGAGAGCATCACGTAGCGGTCGGCGCGACCCTTGCCCTGCTCGACACGCAGCCTCATCCGCTGGCTGTCGATATCGCCGAGCTTCAGCCGGGTGGCTTCCGAAATGCGCAGGCCGGCCGCCTAGGCCGCGATCAGTACGGTGCGATGCTTGACGCTACGGATCGCTTCAAGAAACCGGGTGATCTCGTCCTGACTGAGGATGACCGGGAGTTTGCGCGGCGTCCGGGCGATCGTGAGTTCTTCGACCGACCACTCGCGTTTGAGCGTGACGTGGTGCAGAAAGCGCAGCGCCGCGGTGGCCACCACCAGCGTGCTGGATGAGCGCCGCTGGACTTCAGTCAGGTGCACCTGCCAGATCGCACGCCCGGAATGCAGGACGACTTGCCGGGATCAGGTCCCACTCAGGAATTGAGACGCGAAGCGCGCGACCGGCTTCCGAGAGTTGCGGCCGAGAAGATTGCTCCGACCGGCGAATCGATGCGCAGTCCAGAGGCATCAGATCTCAGTCGCCCAGCCAGTATGGATCAGACGAAAAATCGCTCGTAACCGGGTGTGTTTCAAGCGTATAGAACCGCAGATGCCTGCCATCCGGATCCTCCGCGGCCAGCAGCCAACCGAGCCGCCCGTGAAGACCGGCGAATGACGGATTCCGTTCCCCTCCAGATGATCGTGCCATGCGAGCAGATCGCGATGAGTTTGCACCGAGAATGTCACGAGATCGAGCCCGGCCTCGCGGGCAGCGCGCTCGGGTGATGCGCGCAACTCCAGATAGGTACCGAGGTGCTCGATGTTGAGGATGTAGGCGAACAGTTCTCCGTCTCGACGTCGATGATCGAACTCGGGCAGGCGTTTGGCGCCGAGCGCGCGCGCATAGAAATCGAGGCTGCGATCGAAATTCGACACATTGAACTTGAGGTGATGGATTCCGGCGATGGTCGGACGGCTCATGATTTTCCTGGTGTTGGTGAAATCGATCCAAGCTAACGTCTAGCGGCAAGCGCAGGCGCATCGTCTGTCACGGTGTGCCCGCCCCTCTTCGCGCCGCGCATGGCGGGACCCAGTGTCAGAAATAGCACAGCGGCGACGATGAATAGAGTCACGGACATCGCGGAGGCCATGGCATAGGTGCCCGTGCGGTCATGGATTGCGCCGTACACGACGCCACCCGCAGCGATGCCGGTATAGAAGAAGGCCGCGAGCCCGCCGTACACGGCACCGTAGTGCCTCAGACCGAAGAGCCGCGAGCAGAAAAAGGACAGGAAGTCGAGCTCGGCGCCGATGCTGAGCCCGATCAGCAGGACCGCCGATATGGCCCACCCCGTGCCTCGCCCGCCGCAGATCCATGCCAGCATGCCGAGCGCGGCGAGAAGCAGCGCGCTCGCGGCGACGCGTTCAGGGCAATACCTGTCCAGCGCCCAGCCTATCGCGAGCCGGCTGACGAACACCGATCCGGCGAGCGCCGACAAAAGCAGCGGCGCGGCCTGGCCCCCGAGTCCCCTTTCGATCACGAGCGACTGGAACTGCGACACGAATCCCAGTGAAGCGACGCTCAATGCGAAGACGGCGTAGCCCAACAGCCAGAACGAACGCTCGACGACAGCGCTCGCAAGCGTCTCGCCCGCTTGCGCATCCGAGGCATTCGCCTGAGTAGCCCGATCGCGAATCAGCGCAAGCGCCACCAGCGCTGCCACGAGTACCGCTGACGCAAAGAACAGGTAACCCTTAACGACTGCAGTCCTCGCGCAGGCGAAAAGCCGCCATTCGAAGTAACCGGTGGTCCAACGACTGCAGAGCAACCCAAAGCAGCCCTTAGCCGGCGATGTGCCCAATGACCGCATTGGCCGAATTGTGGGCCTCGCTCATACGTCAGGTTTTAATCCAGCGGCAAGTTTCCCCGGGGCACTGGTGAACAGCTCGTGGCCGACTTTACGCGTTCAACCTCGTTCAGGGTAACCGTCGGTCGCAAACCTTGGTCCGCCGTTCATAGCAGCCTGGTCTCGCCGAAGTCCTGCGAATGCAAGGGGGGATTGTTTGGGTCCGCTCCTTCAAGGTTGGGAGTGCTCGAGTGCGACTGCCGAGAGAGCAGTGACTGCCCGGACTGAACGCGCTCCGATCAGCCGAAGCTGTTCTCGATCCCTCTCAATCAGGAAGGAGGAAGGTGCAGTTTTATCGCCGCAGATACGCGGCTGCGTGCGCCGGCCGCCATAGCGTTTTCCGGTGATAAGGGCAGTTATCACCGCCACGTTTCCCGTTTCCATTACAAAAACGGTTGTCTGGCGTAAGATCTGTCTGTCATCTAGACTGGAATGACCCGCCTGCGCCGCTTCCGCTGCCCAGTTACACCTGTCTGAGTGGCGCGCTGGAGACCGCCATGCCGCGTCCCGCTGCCGCCACCCGTGACGACATCCGTGCCACCGTCCTCGCCATGCTCGCCGAGGCGGGCGATCCCGAGCCGCCCTCCGGCGCCCGCTTCCGCCAGGTCGTGTCGGTGCGCAAACTGCGCGCACGCCTGGGCGCGGGCGACCCCACCACGCTGTCGCGCATGCTCAACGGCATCGAGGCCGAGGTGGTCCGCGCGGGTCTGACCGGCGTCGCGATTCCCGGCTTGCCCGATCCGATCGCCGAGCAGATGCGCGCGCTCTGGCAGGCCGCCGTGACGGTGCAGCTCACCGAGGTGGTCGCGCTGAAGAACGACGCGGCCGAGGCCAAGGAGGCAGCAGCGGCGGCCACCCGTGACGCCAGCCTGCGGGTTGAACTGCTGCGCGTCGAACTCGCCGCATTGCGCGACCAGATCTCCCGGCGCGATAGCGAACTGGCCACTGTCAGGGCGGAGTGGCGCGCGACGTCGGAACAGATGAAGGCTTCGGA
This sequence comes from Paraburkholderia sp. BR10954, assembly GCF_040965775.1. Lineage (NCBI taxonomy): Bacteria > Pseudomonadati > Pseudomonadota > Betaproteobacteria > Burkholderiales > Burkholderiaceae > Paraburkholderia > Paraburkholderia sp. BR10954. The sequence goes on along the minus strand of NZ_JBFRCK010000001.1, from coordinate 159,121 downwards.
GGCGACCGCGCTGGCATTGCAGGAAACGCTGGCCTCGACCAATGCCGCCATTGAAACTGCGCGTAGCGATCATGCGAGTGCGATCGCCGCCGTGCACGCCCGCTATGAAGGACTGTCCCGACAGCTGCTGCAGGAAACCGAACACCAGCGGCACGCGCTGCAGATCGAGCGTGAACGGCTGACGGAACAGGTTGCCGAAAAACACGAGCGGGTGTCGGCGCTCGAAGGACTTCGGGATCGGCTGCTCGCCGACCTCGCGGCGGAACGCGACGCGCGCCTGCGCGCGGCCGCGGAAGTCGCGGCGCTGACCACGCTGGTCGCGGAACAGCGTGCGCTGCTGGCCACCCTCGACCGCCGTGCCCACGCTGCCGCGTCATCACCCCACCGGAAGCCGGCCAGCACGTCGCCGACGCCGACGACCACCAGACGGCGCCGCCCGAAATGAACTCCCCACCCGGCCCGCCCGGCTTTTCCGGCTGGCTCGACCTGGCCAGCGCGCCCCCGCAGCATCTGCCTGACAGCACTGACGCGGCGCTCGCCTATGTCGCCGACGCCCTGGGCCACCCGGTGTACACGCGCTGGACGCTGCCGCTGCTCAAACGCGGATGTCCGTCACTGGCCGACGCGAAACGTGACCATCGCCTCGTGTTCGCGCTTCTGCTCGATCACGATGCGGCGGTCGAGTACTGGGAGCGCGGGCGGCTCCGGGTCGCAGCCGCCGATGGCGCACCGGCGCCTGACACCGTGCTGCTAAGGCTGCTGAAGCAGCACCAGCGGTTCCGGTTCGCGCCGGAGGATTCGGAAACTGCAATGCCGGCCAGTGCCGCAGATGCGAGCCCCACGGCCCTCGCCGGTCTGGGCACGCCCGGCCCGACGCCCAGTCCGGCAGTCTGGCTCGCGGCGCTCGCGCCCGATGCCGCGGGCCGTGCATGGCTGGCGCGTGCGGGCCGGTTCGCCAATCCGTCGCCGGTCACCAATACGCTGGGGGTGGCGGACGACGCCCAGGCGGTCGCCCTGTTCCTGCGCGAGCGCGCCAGCCGCTCACCGCATACGCTGCGTGCGTACCTCGCGGAACTGCGCCGCCTTATCCGGTGGTGCGACCGCCATCAGTTGGGGCCGCTGTCCGACCTGACCCGCGAGAACCTGCTCACGTACCGCACGGCGCTCGAACGCACCCGGCGCAGCACGCCGGCCGCGGGCGAGACTCGGAATCCGACGCACAACCGCCCAGCCGGTCTGCAGGCCACCACCCGTGCGCGCGCGATCGCCGTCGTCTCCAGCCTGTTCCGCTACTGGTCACGGACCGGCTATGTGATCGCCAATCCCGCCGCCGAACTGTCCGGCGGGACGGCCACCCGTGACAGCTGGACGCCGTCGCGGATCATGCCGGCCAGCGTGCTGGCGCTGTGCGACATGGTCGTCAGCGGCGCTGCACCTGACACGATGCCGGCGCTGGTCTGGGCGCGTCGCCGCGCGATCTGGTCGTTGTACCGCTACGCCGGCGTGCGGCTGGCGGAACTGGTGTGGTCGGAAGCGGACGGCCTGCCCCGGCTCGAGGCTGACCCGCTGGACCAGTGGACCCTGCACGTGCAGGGCAAAGGCGGAAAGCGCCGGTCGGTTCCGCTGCCCTCGCTCTGCGTACCGGCACTGCGCGCCTACCGGCTCGCGCGCGCCCTGCCGGTCTGCCCGTCACCCTTCGAACGGGTCGCCCTGATCCACAGCGAGAAGCGTGACGCGCTCGGTCACAGTGGCCTGTACGACGAGGTCAAGGCCGTCCTGCTCGCTGCTGAAGACAAAGTGGCACCGGGCGACCTGGCGACGCTCGCGCTGCTGCGCGCGGCCTCCACGCACTGGTTACGGCACGGCTATGCACGCGCCCTAGTGGTGGATCACGCGGTGCCGTTGCCGGTGGCGCAGACGCTGCTCGGTCATGCGTCGGTGCAGACGACGGCCGCCTATGCGCGCACGGACCTGAGGCAGACGCGGGCGTTCGTGGAGGGGAGTTTTCCGACCACCGATCAGTAAATTGCGCCTATAGAAGTCGCACACTTTTGCCTGTTCGTCCAGGCAAGTCTTGCCAAGACCGGCCGAAGCTCGTCTCAATTTATATAAGACGGATCGCTCATCAGGCTAGCACGATCCCCATTCGCATCATCGGCTAGCGCAACTGCGCATCGCACGCGTCGAAATGCGCCTGAAGAGCCTGATACTGATCAAGATCAGCCCACTGGCGACACAACGCGAGCGCAGATCTACGTGCGTCGTCCGATACCCCACATCGTTGCTGGATCGCGGGAAGGTACCGCCCGACATCCATACCAAGATATTCGCCTTCCGGAAAACGAAAATGCTCCGTCAATGCACACTTCCGGCTCCAGTAAACCGTGCGGAGCCTTTCGACGAAACTTCCAAAATACTCATCCGGTTCGATGTATGGGGCCAGATACTCCACAATAGTGGGTTCGCTATGACGATCCATCTTCTCGGCTGTTTTCGCTGCCACCGGCCCGTGCGACTCTGCGGCCGCCTTCGTACTACTGTTGACGGACGCATGCCGGCGCATCCCGGACTTACCGCAACCCGTCAGGCCAATGGCACGAACATCCGCCAGCCTGTTGCCTTCCTTGAGGCAACCACGAACTTGGTTTATTACTGCGTCAATTTCCGGATGTCGCACGTAAAGCACCTCCAACCTTGCTTTATCGCTCGGAGAGCCGGCAATGAGAGGGTTTATTGCAATCTCTTGATTCGAAAGCTCCTGCATTTTGCGCCTCCCCAGTGTCGTCAAAGGCGTGGCCGCGAAGAGAAAGAAACTTGGTTTTGAATCCTTGAATGCTACTCGGCTACCTGTAAATTGCAACGAGATGTAGTCGGCCTTGGGCCGTGTGGTTGCCGTCCACATTGCCCAATCGATCTCCAGCCCTTTGACTCGGTTTGTGCATGAATTGAGGCTGGCGGTCGATCAGGCTCGGCGACCTCCGAACCGCACCGTTTTGGCTCGACCGCAAATTGGTGCAAACGGCGGCCGCAGTTGGACGCATTGAGCCTGTGTAGTTGAGGGCGTTTATCGAGCGCAGCATTCCGAAGTGATGAACTAACCTGTAATGAGTGAATGACTAGCGTATGAAGGCAGGCATTGCCCCGAGCCTACCGCAATGCCACCACAGAACAAGTATGTTCTGGGGTCAGCGAATTCGAACTCGCGGGACCGCAAGAATTTAGTCATAAATTTCCATGACTCAGATTTTTTAGGCAAGAAAGAAGAAACCCCGCAAAACAAGTCTTATTGGCGCGGGAAATTTCCACAACTTTAGGAAGTTAATGGTCGGTCGAGATCAAGTGGTACAAGATCGACGACGCCGGCAAGGAAAAGGAATACTTCAACACGAAGCTCGACAACGTGAAGATCGTCGCAGTCAAGCCCAGGATGTTCGACATCAAGAACCCCGACTACGAGAAGCACAACCACCTCGAAGACGTCGAGCTGCGCTACGAGACGATCACGTGGTCGTACAAGGACGGCAACATCATCCACAAGGATACCTGGAACGAGCGTTCCTGATTTGCGCGTGATTCGCGAAACCAGCGCGTCGACGCGCCGTTACCGGTTCGCGTGCCGGGCTGGTCCTTTTTCATCGGCGAGTGCACAGCGCACTTGCCGCCTGCATCCTTGACCGGACTGCCGACATGACCTTGTGCGACGACCGAAGAAGCGCGTTTTGGGACACCACTCAACTGCTGCGCCGACTGAACCCACACTGCGCGCAGGCGCTCGAAGCGGCCGCGAGCCTTTGCCAGACGCGGCAGGCCGACGAGATCACGGTCGAGCACTGGCTGCTGAAGCTGATCGAAGCTGGCGACGGCGACATCCCCGCTGTCCTGCGGCATTACACGATCAATATCGACGCGCTGTGGGACGCGCTGCTCAGTGCAATCGATCGCTTGCCGCGCAATCTGCGCGGCAAGCCCGCGCTGTCGCCGCAGCTAGCGGCACTGCTTGCGGATGCATGGCTTCACGCATCGTCGGAGGGCGAAGACGCGCGAATCCGCTCCGGGAATCTGTTGCAGGCGATCGTCGATGCGCCCCATATACTGCGCGCACAGCATGCGTGGCCATTGCTTGCCATCAGCAGCGCGCAGATCGAGCGGCTGCTGCCGCGAATTGCGCATCGGTCGTGCGAAAGTGAAATCGAAAGCGAAGATGACGAACGGCAACCCGAACGGCCGCAACCTTCGGCGACCGCCTCGGCGCCGAACGTCGTCTCTCGCACAAAGGAGACCACGCCCGCCAGCGCCGACGCCCTCGCCCGCTTCGCGCTCGACCTGACCGACAAGGCGCGCCGCGGCGACATCGATCCGGTATTCGGGCGCGACCGCGAGATCCAGCAGATGGTCGACGTGCTCGCGCGCCGTCGCAAGAACAATCCGATCCTCGTCGGCGAGCCGGGTGTGGGCAAGACCGCGCTCGTCGAAGGGCTCGCGTTGCGAGTCGTCGAAGGAAGCGTGCCGAACGTGATCCGCGACGTGCGCATCCTCACGCTCGATCTCGGCTTGCTGCAAGCGGGCGCCGGCGTGAAAGGCGAATTCGAGCAACGCCTGAAGAACGTGATCGACGAGGCGCAGGTTTCGCCCGTGCCGATCCTGCTGTTCATCGACGAAGCTCACACGCTGATCGGCACCGGCAACGCCGCGGGCGGCGCCGACGCCGCGAACCTGCTGAAGCCCGCGCTCGCGCGCGGCGAATTGCGCATGATCGCGGCGACCACGTGGTCCGAATACAAGCAATTCTTCGAGCGCGACGCCGCACTGGAACGCCGCTTCCAGATCATCAAAGTCGACGAACCCGACGACGACGCGGCCTGCCTGATGCTACGCGGCCTGAAGGCCCGCTACGCCCAGTTCCATCAAGTGCACATTCGCGACGAAGCACTGGTCGCCGCGGTCAAGCTGTCGCGTCGCTACATACCCGCACGGCGGTTGCCGGACAAGGCCGTCGATCTGATCGACACCGCCGCCGCACGCGTGCGCATGGGCCTCGACGCACCGCCGGCCGAGTGGCAACGCGCGCGTGCCGTGGTCGCCGCGCTGGCGCTCGAACACGCGACGCTCGCAGACGACGAGCGCGCCGGCATCGACGACGGCGAAGCACGCCGCGGCGCGCTGGACGCCGCGCTCGCGAACGCGAAGACCGAACTCGCGGCGCTGCAAACACGTTACGAACAGGAACTCGAACTCGTCCAGGCGCTGCACCGCCAACGCGACAGCGACGCTGTCACGCGCGATCCCACCGCGTTCGCGCAAGCACGTCGCGCACTCAGGACCGCCCAAGGCAAGGCCCCGTTGATCTTCGCGGACGTCGACGCCCGGGCGATCGCACGCGTCGTCGCCGAGTGGACCGGCGTGCCGGTTGGCAGCCTCGTCGAAGACGAACTGCAAAGGCTGCTGACGCTGGAAACGCAGCTCGCGACACGCGTCGTCGCGCAGCACGATGCGCTCGCCGCCCTGTCCGAAAGCCTGCGCACCGCCAAGGCGGGGCTCAAGAATGAACATGCGCCGCTCGGCGTGTTTCTGCTTGCTGGACCATCGGGCGTCGGCAAGACCGAAACTGCGCTCGCGCTCGCCGACCTGCTGTTCGGCGGCGAAGCCGCGCTGATGACGATCAATATGTCCGAGTATCAGGAGTCGCACACGGTCTCGCAATTGAAGGGCTCGCCGCCCGGCTACGTCGGCTATGGACGCGGCGGCATTCTGACCGAGGCGGTGCGGCAGCGTCCGTATTGCGTCGTGCTGCTGGACGAAGTCGAAAAAGCGCACGGCGACGTGCTCGATATGTTTTATCAGGTGTTCGATCGCGGCATGATGCGCGACGGCGAAGGCCGCGAGATCGACTTTCGCAACTGCGTGGTCCTGATGACGTCCAATCTCGGCAGCGCGCAAATCGATGAAACGACCGCGGAAAATCCCGGCGTCTCGCACCACGAGCTGCTCGACGCGATTCATCCGCAACTCGTCGGCCACTTTCAACCGGCGCTGCTCGCGCGCTTCCAGACGCTCGTGTATCGCCCTCTCGATGCGAGCGCGCTGGCCTCGATCGTGCGTCTGAAGCTCGCTAAAATCGCGCAGCGTCTACACCGCCAGCACGGCGTCGAACTGAACTGCGACGAAGCGCTGATCGATGCGATCGCCGAGCTGTGTCTCACGCGCGAATCGGGCGCGCGCAATATCGATGCGTTCCTGAATCAGCGCATTCTGCCGACGGTGTCGCGCGAACTGCTCGCGCGCATGGCATGCGGAATAGCGCCCTCCAGGATCTTGCTGACCAGTTCCCCCGAAGGCAATCTGACGATCGAAATTGTCGATCGCGACGAAGCCGTCGCTGAACATTCAGCGCACGGTTGACGGTGCGCCACCCGATGCCGGCGGGACCGTCCCTCTACGAAATGCTGCTCGGCCAGATCGGCGGCGAGCCGCTCGGCGCCTACGACGACCGCACGCTCGAATGCCTGAGCGTGCAACAGAACGTGCAGCGCATTCTGAACACGCGCGCGGGCGCGTTGAAGCACCTGCCCGACTACGGTCTGCCGGACATGACGAACATCTACAAGGCATTGCCGTCGTCGGCGCACGCGCTGAAGCAGCAGATGGAAGCGACACTGTTGAAATACGAACCACGTATTCGCGCTATCGACATCGACATCCTCGAGGACGATGATCCGGGCGTGCAGGTCAGTTTCGAAATGACGTGTCATTTGCAGAGGGCCGGGCTCGTGCGCTTCGGCACATATTTCGAGCCGCCCGGGCGGTTGCATGTACGACGCCTGATGCAGGAGCGCAGGTAATCAATGCTACGCGCATCCGACTGAGACATTTGTTCACAAGTGCTCGACCGACAACTCGCTATAGTGGGGAAGGTCGATCACGGGTCCGATCGACCTTCCCGGACAGACATTGAGTCTGTCCTTCGGCAGCCTCGATCGCGCTTCGCGTTCGAGGCTTTTTTCTTGTGTTTTCTGTTGTCGTGCCGATGTGACAGTGCGTTATCGAGCGCCCGCGATTTCAATCGGGCAAAAAAAATTCCCGCACAGGGGAGCGGGATTAAAACAACAGGACGCTGAGGAGACGGGCACGCCCTGTCTGGGACCCTATGCACCGCTGGGATACGCGTGGTTATTTCTACGCTCGCCACGACCTTAGGCCGCCTTGCGCGCGAGGCCATCGCCCATCACGCTCACCACGTCGTCGACGACCCGAGTGGCGGCCGCGAATCCAGCCGCCAGTACTTCTCGCAAATCGGTCGCCGAACGACCGGCTGGCGGACCGACGCGGAAAGCAGTCGACCACTCGCCGCCGATCAGCCGCGTCTTCAACGTGACGTTCGCCACGTACGCGCGCCGCGCAGTGACACCGCCGACAGGTGAGCACGTATGTGTCGCATGCAACGCGTTGACCGTGATGTCGAATCCACGATAACGATAGGTTTGCTCCATAATCTTCTCCGTCTTCAGCCATTTCTACACAACAGCATTTCGCCATGTATCGATGCTGCATCATTCTCGACTCGTAATTGTCAAAAATTGTCAGATCTTCGGCGATTTCCGGTTAGGGCTTTCTCTGTTTTCGGCATGCCAATTCCGGCGTCTCACATGGCCAATAGTGGGTGTCATCGGACGGCAAAGCGAACTACAAATTGATAATGCCAATTCAGATCAAATTGAATAGATCGTGACGAATCAAGCCGTGCGGAAGATCTCGAAATAAAAAAGCTATATCCCAAAATAAAGACCGGAACTCGCCCGGCGCTTCAGTGGTCCGAACACTATCATTGCCCATCGCGGCACCTTCTGGCGAGCCTGGCTCCAACAGGTTCGCCGTCATCCGCTTGTGGTCCGATTAAGTACTTTGCGTCTGCTCGCATCGTCCGTCGAGTTTGAATAAGGCGTCTGTAGCGGTACGTCGCTCTATCGCCAGCGGCAACGATCGTGTCATTGCAAACCGTAGATCGTTTATCGGATTGAATGAGCCTGAATAAGGAATTGCTGGTGAAACATCTCGCTGGTTCAATATCGCAATCGTGGCGGCTTTCTCTGCCTGCCGGTTTTATGCCTCTTCGCGCAAGTTACCTCGCTGCCACGATGATCACGCGTTCGCGCCGCCGCGCAACGTGGGAGCATGCACGATGAGCGTCTTCCAGATTGCCGGCGCGCTGTTGGCCATCGTCGCGCTGTTCGGCGTCCTCAACTATCGGTTCATCAGGTTACCCGACACCCTCGGCATCACCGCAGTCGGGCTCGTCGTCTGCGTCGGCATTTCGGCGCTCGGCTTCTACTATCCGGCGATGGCGATCGCCGCGCGCAAGATCGTCGTGCAGATCGATTTCCCCGACATCGTGTTTCACGGTCTGCTAAGCCTGCTGCTGTTCGCCGGCGCACTGCACGTCGATCTGTCGAAGATGCGCACGCAGCGGCGCGCAGTGCTGATGCTCGCGACGATCGGCGTATTGATTTCGATCGCGGTGGTCGGCTTCGGCTTTTACTACGCGGCGCAATGGCTCGGCCAGCCGGTCAGCCTGCTGTGGTGCCTCGCGTTTGGCGCGCTGATCTCGCCGACCGATCCGATCGCGGTGCTCAGCGTGCTCAAGCGGGCGGCGGCGCCCGAGAGCCTCGAAACCAAGATCACCGGCGAATCGCTGTTCAACGACGGCACGGCCGTGGTCGCGTTCGTCACGCTAGTCGGACTCGCGACCGGCGCGAACGAGTTTTCCGCGGGCGCGATCGCGTTCGATCTGCTGCGCGAAGTCGCCGGCGCGCTCGTGCTCGGCGCGGCGCTCGGCTTCGGCGCGTCGCTGCTGCTGCGAGGCATCGACAGCTATCCAGTCGAGATCCTGATCACGCTCGCGCTCGCGACCGGCGGCTATAGTCTCGCCGAAGCACTTCACGTGTCGGCGCCTCTGGCGGTCGTGATCATGGGGCTCGTGATCGGCAATCACGGCGCGTCGACATCGATGTCGGAGAAGACGCGCGAGCATCTGTTCAACTTCTGGGACCTGCTCGACGAGTTGCTCAATCTCGTGCTGTTCGGGCTGATCGGACTCGAAATCATTGCGCTGTCGCTGCGCTTCGAGATCGTTTGGCTTGGGCTCGCGGCGATTCCGGTCGTGCTGTTCGCGCGCGGCGCCAGCGTCGCGATTCCGTTGCTCGCGCTGCAGAAGTTTCGGCGGCTCAGTCCGCATTCGGCTGTCGTGCTGACGTGGGGCGGACTGCGCGGCGGCATCTCGATTGCGCTCGCGCTGTCGCTGCCCGAGTTTCACGGACGCGAAATGTTCATCGGCGTCACGTATCTGGTCGTCGTGTTCAGCCTGCTGATTCAAGCGACGACCTTGGGTCCGCTGATCCGCCGGCTCAATTTCTCGGGAACTCACGTAACCCGGCGGGCCGCGCCCGACTCATCGCCTGCACAAAACGCGCGCTAATCGTAAAGTGGATACCTACGCGGATCTACACCGCGAGGTTGGTGGGAAAATCCCAAAGACAGTCCGAGACCGGCGCGAGCAGTTCGCGCGCCGATTTCAACGTTGGGTTGGAGCGCCCGATTTAAGCGTCTTCTGAGCAGTGCCCGCCGTGATTCCGACTCGCGGCGGCCCACCACGAGGCAGGACCGATGGCGAGCGAATCGCCGCGGTCTTCCCTCCGGCCACGGTTCGCGCCGCGGCCCTGGCTCGGGCTTGAACGAGTCCGCCGCCAGTTTCTGGCTTACTTTCCGCCAGTTTCCGGACCGTCGCGCCTGCCGCGGCGCCGGGCATTTGGCCGTCAATGCCGGTTCTCCCACATACCTGGCAGGCGCGGTTTGTCATCCTGTCGATTCAGGCGTTGGAAGGAGTTCGCCATGTCGGTCTATGTCGATGAGGGGTTTCGGCCCTGTGTGACGGAATGCGCGACGGTCGCGTTCCGGGTGTGCTGCGACGATCGCGCACAGGTTTTTGAAGTCAGCGCCGACGCGCTGGTCGAGTTCTGCGGCGCCGAGAGCCGTCGCAAGGAGGACCTGCTGGTCGCGTTCGAGGATGCGCAGGACGAGATCCTCTCGGTCGCCGCGCAGCGCTGGCAGTACACGCCGAGCGAGCCGGTGCGGCTCGGTCTGGACGATTTCAAATTGGTCAGACATTAGGCGTGCGAGAAACGCCCTTCATGAGCTGGATCGCTGCCCTGCCGATGTACAACGTGACGCCCGCGCTCGACCTCGAATGGCGCGTGTGGCTCGACGACGTGCTGCACCGGGTCAAGCCCGCGTGCCGCATCGTCGAACCGGACGAGGAATTGCACGGCTTCTGGCGGCGCCCGAACCTGCTGATCTCGCAGACCTGCGGTTATCCGCTGATGCACGGGCTTCACGCGCAGGTGCAATTGGTCGCGACACCCTGCTTCGATGCGCCGGGCTGCGACGGCGCGCATTACTCGAGCGTACTGGTCACGCGCGCCGACGCGCGCTTCGACTCACTCGCCTCGTGCCGCGGCGCACGCGCCGCCTACAACCAGGACGATTCGAACAGCGGCATGAACGCGTTTCGCCACGCGGTCGCGCCGCTCGCTCGCGCCGGCATGTTCTTCGGCTCCGTGCTGCGTACGGGCTCGCATCTTGGCTCGCTGCGCGCGGTCGCGGACAATCGCGCGGACGTCGCCGCGATCGACTGCGTGACCTTCGCCTTCGTTGGCGATGTGCTGCCCGAACTGGCGCGGCGCGTGCGCGCGATCGGCATGACCGCCGCGTCGCCGGGCTTGCCGCTGATCGCCGCGGCCAATGTGCCGCCGGCCACGATCGCCGAGCTGCGCGACGCATTGAACGAGACGCTGAGCATCCGCCCCGAGCGAGCGAAACGCCTGCGTTTGAGAGGTTTTTCGGCGCTGCCGCTGACCGACTACGCGCGCATCGGCGAGCTCGAAAGCGAGGCGCGCGCCGCGGGGTACGCGCGGCTCGCCTGATTCACGCCGTCCTCATCTTCCACTCGGCGCGCTCATCCACCCGCCTGCTGCACGTCCAGCACCAGCAGCTGCGCGCCGTCGGTGACCTGATCACCAACCGCATACAGCACCTCGGCGACGGTGCCGGCCGCCGGCGCGCCGATCGTATGCTCCATCTTCATCGCTTCCATCACGATCAGCGGCGCGCCCTTCTCGACCACCGCGCCCGGTCCGACCAGCACCGCGATCACCTTGCCCGGCATCGGCGCGGTCAGACGGCCTTCGCCGTGCTCGGCATCCGCAGCATGCGCGAGCAGGTTCTGCCATTCGAATGCGAGCGTCTCGCCGTGGCAGAACACGTGGAACCTGTCGCCGTCGACAAATACGCGCCCCGTCACGCGCGCATCGCCGATCGTCGCGCGGAATTCGTGGGCGCCCGCGCCGACCGACCAGCTGAAGTCCTCGCGCACGCCGTCGTGTTCGAGGGTTTGCACGAGCGCTTGCGGGTCCCCGTTGCGCGCGAAAACGACCGTGAACGACTCGGGGCTGTCGTCGTTGGCGCGGTCGTCGATCACGCGCCAGCCGAGCGTTTGCGTGTAACCGCTATTGAGCCGCCAGTGCGACAGCGCGTCCCACGGCGATGCGCCGTGCGCGGTGCCGCCCTCGCGCGTCAGCAACGCGGCGCACGCGAGCGCGAGCGCTTCCTTGAACGGCTTCTGTGCCGGCGCGAACAGCGCATCGTGATGACGCTCGATCAAACCGGTGTCGAGGTCACCGCTCGCGAACGGCTCGCTCGCGACGATGCGCCGCAGAAACTCGACGTTCGTATGCGGCCCAACGACCTCGCACGCATGCAGCGCGCGTGCGAGCCGCGCCAACGCCTCCTCGCGCGTCGCACCGTGAACGATCAGCTTGGCGATCATCGGATCGTAGAACGGCGTGATCGTGTCGCCCTCGCGCACGCCGCTGTCGATGCGCACCGGCGCCTTGCGTCCCGGCTCGCCGAGTCCGGCCGCGCCTAAGCCGGCCGCGTCGATCGCGAACTCGACGCCTTCGGGCATGCGCAGATGCTTGAGCATGCCGGTGGACGGCAGGAAACCGCGGGCCGGATGCTCGGCGTAGATGCGCGCCTCGATCGCGTGGCCGTCGAGCTTCAACTGCTGCTGCGTGAGCGGCAGTGCCTCGCCCGCGGCAACGCGCAGTTGCCATTCGACGAGGTCCTGCCCCGTCACCATCTCGGTGACCGGATGCTCGACTTGCAGCCGCGTGTTCATCTCCATGAAATAGAACTCGCCGGTCGGCGTCATGATGAACTCGACCGTACCCGCGCCGACGTAATTGACCGCGCGCGCGGCGGCCACGGCCGCTTCGCCCATCGCGCGTTTGACCTCGGCCGACAGCCCCGGCGCGGGCGCTTCCTCGAGCACTTTCTGATGCCGCCGCTGCACCGAGCAGTCGCGATCGAACAAATAAACGGCGCCGCCGTGCCGATCGGCGAACACCTGGACTTCGACGTGCCGCGGCCGCGTCAGATACTTCTCGATCAGCACGCGATCGTTGCCGAAGCTGCTGGCCGCCTCGCGCTTGCACGACAGCAGCGCGGCCGCGAAGTCGGCGCTGCGCTCGACCACGCGCATGCCCTTGCCGCCGCCGCCCGCGCTCGCTTTCAGCAACACCGGGTAACCGATCGCGTCGGCCTCGCGCTGCAACAACTGCGGCTGCTGGTCATCGCCGTGATAGCCGGGCACGAGCGGCACCGCGGCCGCGTGCATCAGCGCCTTCGCGGCGGCCTTCGAGCCCATCGCGGCAATCGCTTCGACCGGCGGTCCGATAAAGACGATGCCGGCTTCCTCGCACGCATGCGCGAAGTCTTCGTTTTCGGAAAGGAAGCCGTAGCCCGGGTGTATGGCCTGCGCGCCGGTCGCGCGCGCGGCTTCGATGATGCGTTCGATGCGCAGATAGCTTTGCGCCGCCGTCGAGCCGCCGACATGCACCGCTTCGTCGCAGACGGCGACGTGTTTCGCGTTGGCATCGGCGTCCGAATAGACGGCCACGCTCGCGATGCCGAGCCGCTTGCAGGTCGCCGCGACGCGGCACGCAATCTCACCCCGGTTGGCGATCAGGATCTTGTTGAACATGAGTGTCTCGATGAAATAGGCGGTACGGGGCGTTGTTGTTAGCGGGGCCTGTCAGTTGCGCCAGCCCGGCGCGCGCTTTTCGAAGAATGACGCGACGCCCTCGCGGCCTTCGGCGCCGGCTCGCGTCTTCGCAATCCGCACTGCCGTGTCTTCGATCAGCGCGTCGCTCAATTCGCGACCTGCGATGTCCTGCACGAGCCGCTTGCAGGCGCGCACCGCTTGCGGGCCGTTCGCGCACAGCGTCTGCGCGAGCTGCGCGACCGTTGCGTCGAGCTGCTCGGCATTGGAGACGGCTTCGCTGACGAGACCCAGCCGCAACGCGGTCGCGCAGTCGAACGCTTCGGCGGTGACGAAGTAGCGCCGCGACGCCTGCTCGCCGAGCGCGCGAATCACATACGGCGCGATCGTCGCGGGAATCAGCCCGAGCCGCGCTTCGGACAGGCAGAAGTGCGCGCTGTCCACCGCGACGACGATGTCGCATGCGGCTATCAGGCCCATGCCGCCCGCATACGCGTCGCCATTCACGCGCGCGATCACCGGCTTGTTGCAGCGATATACCGCCGACAGCATGCCCGCGAGACGCATCGCATCGGCGCGGTTCTCGTCGTCCGAGTAGCCGGACATTTTCTTCATCCAGTTCAGGTCGGCGCCCGCGCAGAACGCCTTGCCGTTCGCGGCGAGCACGACCGCGCGCACGTCGTCGCGGGTGTCGAGCGCGGTAAATGCGGCGGTCAGCTCGGCGATCATCGTTTCGTTGAACGCGTTGCGCACGTCCGGACGATTGAGCGTGACCGTCGCGATCTGGCCGGCAACCTCGACCTTCAGCGTTTCGTATTGCATGCGTAGCACTCCTTTGGCTGGCTTTCTCGCAGCGCGGCGCCGCGCGCCATCACATTCTGAACACGCCGAAGCGCGTGTCTTCGATCGGCGCATTCATCGCCGCCGACAGGCCGAGGCCGAGCACGTCGCGGGTCTGCGCCGGGTCGATCACGCCGTCGTCCCACAGCCGCGCGCTCGCATAGTACGGATGGCCCTGATGCTCGTATTGCTCGCGGATCGGCTGCTTGAACGCCTCTTCTTCCTCCGCGCTCCAACTGCCGCCCTTCGCTTCGATGCCGTCGCGCTTGACCGTGGCGAGCACCGACGCCGCCTGCTCGCCGCCCATAACCGAAATGCGGGCGTTCGGCCACATCCACAGAAAGCGCGGCGAATACGCGCGGCCGCACATGCCATAGTTGCCCGCGCCGAAGGAGCCGCCGATGATCACCGTGAACTTCGGCACCTTAGCGGTCGCGACGGCCGTCACCATCTTCGCGCCGTTTCGCGCGATGCCTTCGTTTTCGTACTTGCGGCCGACCATGAAGCCGGTGATGTTCTGCAGGAACACGAGCGGAATCTTGCGCTGGCAGCACAGCTCGATGAAGTGCGTGCCCTTTAGCGCCGACTCCGAAAACAGAATGCCGTTGTTCGCGACGATGCCGACCGGATGCCCCCAGATATGCGCGAAGCCCGTCACGAGCGTCGTGCCGTAGCGCGCCTTGAATTCGTCGAATGCGGAATCGTCGACGATGCGCGCGATCACCTCGCGGATATCGAACGGCTTGCGCGTGTCGACCGGAATCACGCCGTAGATGCTGTGCGTGTCGTAACGCGGCGGCTTCGGCTCCTGCAACGCGAGCGGCGTCGGTTTCACGCGGTTCAGATTGCCGACGATGCTGCGCGCGATCCCGAGCGCATGCGCATCGTTCTGCGCGAGATGATCGACGACGCCCGACAGACGCGTATGCACGTCGCCACCGCCGAGATCTTCGGCGCTGACCACTTCGCCGGTCGCGGCTTTGACGAGCGGCGGTCCGCCGAGAAAGATCGTCCCCTGGTTCTTCACGATGATCGACTCGTCGCTCATCGCCGGCACATACGCGCCGCCCGCGGTGCACGAGCCCATCACGACCGCGATCTGCGGAATGCCCGCCGCCGACAGATTCGCCTGGTTGTAGAAGATGCGGCCGAAGTGATCGCGATCGGGAAACACGTCGTCCTGATTCGGCAGATTCGCGCCGCCCGAGTCGACGAGGTACACGCACGGCAAGCGGTTCTCGCTGGCGATTTCCTGCGCGCGCACGTGCTTCTTGACCGTGACCGGATAGTAGGTGCCGCCCTTCACGGTCGCGTCGTTGCAGACGATCATGCACTCCTGCCCCGCGATGCGGCCGATGCCGGTGATCACGCCCGCGCCCGGCGCGTCGTCGTTGTACATGCCGTACGCGGCCAGTTGCGACAGTTCGAGAAACGGCGTGCCCGGATCGAGCAGGTATGCGATCCGGTCGCGCGGCAGCAGCTTGCCGCGGCCAGTGTGCTTGTCGCGCGCGGCCTGGCCGCCGCCCTGCGCGAGCTGCTCGATCTTCGCGCGCAGATCGGCGACCAGCGCTTCGAGCGCCGCCGCGTTCGCACGGAAGTCGTCCGAGCGGGGATTCAGTTTTGATTCGATGATCGGCATGACGTGGCTTCTCCAGAGGGCCGTTCGTTTTGCATTACAGCGTTTCGGCGAACAGCTCCCGGCCGATCAGCATGCGACGGATCTCGCTGGTGCCCGCGCCGATTTCATAGAGTTTCGCATCGCGCCACAGGCGCCCGACCGGATACTCGTTGATATAACCATTGCCGCCGAGAATCTGGATCGCCTCGCCGGCCATCCACGTGGCTTTCTCCGCCGTGTACAGGATCACGCCCGCGCAGTCCTTGCGGACCTGGCGCACGTGGTCGTTACCGAGCGTGTCGAGTTGGCGGCCCACCGCGTATAGATACGCACGGCATGCCTGCAAGGTCGTGTACAGATCGGCGACCTTGCCCTGGATCAGCTGGAACTCGCCGATCGACTGGCCGAACTGCTTGCGGTCGTGGATATACGGCACCACCGCGTCCATTACCGCGACCATGATGCCGGTCGGGCCGCCCGCGAGCACCGCGCGTTCGTAGTCGAGACCGCTCATCAGCACCTTCACGCCGCCATTGAGCTGGCCGAGGATGTTTTCCTCCGGCACTTCGACGTCCTGGAACACCAGCTCGCCGGTGTGCGAGCCGCGCATGCCGAGCTTGTCGAGCTTCTGCGCGACCGAGAAACCCTTCATGCCCTTCTCGACGATGAACGCGGTAATGCCGCGCGAATTCGCTTCGGGATCGGTCTTCGCATAGACGACCAGCGTGTCGCAGTCGGGGCCGTTGGTGATCCACATCTTGGTGCCGTTCAGCACGTAGCGATCACCCTTCTTCTCGGCGCGCAGCTTCATGCTGACCACGTCCGAGCCTGCGTTCGGCTCGCTCATCGCGAGCGCGCCGACGTGCTCGCCGGATACGAGCTTCGGCAGATACTTACGCTTCTGCGCTTCGGTGCCGTTGCGATGAATCTGGTTCACGCACAGATTCGAATGCGCGCCGTACGACAGGCCGACCGAGGCCGACGCACGCGAGATTTCCTCCATCGCGACCATGTGCGCGGTGTAGCCCATGTTCGCGCCGCCGTACTCTTCGGAAACCGTCATGCCGAGCACGCCGAGGTCGCCGAACTTGCGCCACAAGTCCATCGGAAACTGATCGGTGCGATCGATTTCTCCGGCGCGCGGCGCGATTTCTTTGGCGGCGAACGACGCAATGCTGTCGCGCAGCATTTCGATCTCTTCGCCGAGCGGGAACTGCAAACCGGGCAGATTGGGCATTGCGGTGTCTCCTGAGTTCGTGGGCGGCCGCTGACGGAACGCGAAGCGGCACGCGAGAGCATGTCATCGCGCATTTCACGCCAGATTGACGTAAGCGTCAATAGGTATTTTTGAGTGTTACTCAGAAAATTCGCAAAGCCGCTCCAGACACCCGATTCGGTGATAGCATCGCGGTCATCGGGCAAATGCGAGGCGCTCAAACGCCAGTTTTACCCCCAACCTGCTTCAAAATCTGAATCCGACTCATATGACGGTTGCCGAGAAGACTGGATTACCTGTCTCGCGTCGCCAGCCGGCCGGACGCAAGTCGCAGCAGCGCGTGAAGGAGATCCTTCAGGCGGGGCGCGACGTGTTTTCCGAAAAGGGCTACGAGCGCGCGACGACCGCGGAAATCGCGCAGCGCCTCGGCATTTCCGAGGCGACGGTGTTCAGCTACTTTCGCGGCAAGCGGGAGCTGTGCGCCCGGGTCATCGGCGATTGGTACGACGAGATCATCGACGCGATCGAAGCGGGCCTGCCGCGCGACGGCGACGTGCGGCAGCAGTTCGCGTTCATCGTGCGAATGCATCTGCGGCTGATGCTCGTGAACGGCACCGACCTGTGCGCACTCGTGCTGTCCGAAGGTCGCGCGCGGCATCACGAACTCAGCGAAGCGCTGACCGAGTTGCAGCGCCGCTACACCGCGCCGTTGATGCGCGTGCTCGCGCAAGGCCAGCAAAGCGGCGAGATTCGCGCCGACATGCCGCTGCGCCTGTTGCGCTCGATGGTGTTCGGTCCGATGGAGCACGTGCTGTGGGACGCGACGCTCGCGAACCGGCAGATCGATATCGAGGCCACCGCCGATCAGCTGATCGACGTGCTGTGGGCCGCGCTGACTCCCCCCGATCTTGCGCTCAGTGCATTGCAGCGTTTTCGCGTGGAAGTGGCGGCGGCGAGCCGGCGCTTTGACGAAGCCAGCGCCGCGCGCCGCGAAAAAAGCGGCTAATCTACGAGCTTTCCCGCCGCAGCCCGAAGGAGAGCCCAAGTGCCCGCAGCGAAAAGCGCGAAGGAAAGCAGCAAGCAAAGCGAGAAGTCTGGCGAAGAACGCGGCGACAGGCCGACAGCCGCAAAGAAAGCGCCAACGAGAAAATCAACCGAAGCGCCGTCAAAGTCCGTGTCCACCGCACGCATTCGCATCGGCATCGGCGGCTGGACGTACGCGCCGTGGCGCGGGCCGTTTTATCCGGAAGACCTCACGCAAAGCCGCGAACTCGAATATGCGAGCCGGCATCTGACCTCGATCGAAATCAACGGCACGTTCTATGGTTTGCAGAAACCGGCCAGCTACGAAAAGTGGTTTCAGGAAACCCCGGACGATTTCGTCTTCTCTCTGAAGGCGCCGCGTTACGCGACCAATCGCAAGGTGTTGGCCGATGCGGGCGACACGATCGAGCGCTTCTTCGCCAGCGGCGTGCTGTTGCTCAAACAGAAGCTCGGACCGATCAACTGGCAGTTCGCGCCGACCAAGAAATTCGATGCGGACGATTTCGAGTCCTTTCTGAAGCTGCTGCCCGCGAGCATCGAAGGACAGAAGCTGCGGCATGCGGTCGAGGTTCGTCACGATTCGTTCAGGACACCGGAGTTCATCGCGCTGGCGCGCAAGTACAAGGTCGCGGTCGTGCTCGCGGCCGACAGCGAGTATCCGCAGATCGCCGATATCACCGCGCCGTTCGTGTACGCGCGCATCATGGGCACGAGCGAGAAGCAAGCCAAAGGTTATTCGACGAAAGAACTCGACGCATGGGCCGAACGCGTGCGCCAACTCGCCGCGGGCACCACACCGGACGATCTGGAAACCTGCGCCGAGCCGCCCGCGACAACAGCGAAGCGCGACGTCTATCTGTATGTGATCAGCGGCTTCAAGGAGCGCAATCCGGCCGCCGCGATGGCGTTGATCAAGAAGCTCTGAATCCGCCTGCCACCAGGCCGGCACGAGTGTCATAATCGCGCCAGCGCATCCGTGCGCGGTCGCGGCGGCGTCGCGTCAAGCCCGACGCAACACCTGCGTCGAACCTCGCCCGAGGCCCGCAGCCAGCCAGCCCGCACGGTCCACGTCAAACCCACGCAGCGCCCGCGCCCTCGTCGCGGCGGCGCTCGCATAGTCAGGCGGCAAGACCGCCTCATCAACCGATTGCGGAGAACATCTTGAGCGCCCTCGACAATCCCCTGCACGATCAGGAAGTCGGTTCGGCCGACGCCACCCAGGACACCACGCGCATCGACGACGTGCGCATCGGCGCGGTCCGTCCGCTGATTTCGCCGGCGCTGCTGCAGGACGAACTGCCGGTGCCGCCCGCGGTGCAGACGCTGGTCGAGAAGACTCGCGTCGAAATCGCCGACATTCTGCACGGCCGCGACGACCGGCTCGTGATGATCGTCGGGCCCTGTTCGATTCACGACCACGACCAGGCGATCGAATACGCGCGCAAGCTGAAGGCCGCCGCCGATCACTACCGCGATGATCTGCTGATCGTGATGCGCGTGTACTTCGAGAAGCCGCGCACGACGGTGGGCTGGAAAGGCTATATCAACGATCCGCGTCTGGACGGCAGCTTCCGCATCAACGAAGGGCTGCGTCGCGCGCGGCAGTTGCTGCTCGACATCAACGGTCTGGGTCTCGCCACCGCGACCGAATTCCTCGATCTGCTGAGCCCGCAATACATCGCCGATCTGATCGCGTGGGGTGCGATCGGCGCGCGTACGACCGAGAGCCAGAGTCATCGTCAGCTCGCGTCGGGACTGAGCTGCCCGATCGGTTTCAAGAACGGCACCGACGGCGGCGTGCAGATCGCCGCCGACGCGATCGTCGCGGCGCGTGCGAGCCACGCGTTCATGGGCATGACGAAAATGGGCATGGCCGCGATCTTCGAAACGCGCGGCAACGACGACGCGCACGTGATCCTGCGCGGCGGCAAGAAAGGACCGAACTACGACAGCGCGTCGGTGCAGGCGACCTGTGAAGCGCTGCGTTCAGCGGGTCTGCGCGAGCACGTGATGATCGACTGCTCGCATGCGAATTCGAACAAGTCGCATCTGCGGCAAATCGAGGTCGCGGACGATATCGCGCGGCAACTGTCGGCGCGCGAAGGCCGCATCATCGGTGTGATGCTCGAAAGTCATCTGGAAGAAGGCCGTCAGGATCTGAAGGCCGGTGTGCCGTTGCGCTACGGCGTGTCGATCACGGATGCCTGCGTGAGCTGGGCGCAGACCGAGCCGGTGCTCGCCACGCTCGCCGAGGCAACCCGCAAGCGCCGCGCCGGCTGACAGCGTAACACACGGACCGCGCGAGCGCGGTTCGGCGACGGCTCCACTCGCGACCCGCTCGGGGCCGATCGAGGACGAGAACGCCTGGCCAAGGAGCCAGGCACACGCGCCGCGCCAGTTGCCAGGGCAAACCGCCTGGCTGGGTTGGGCAGCGCGAGAACCTCACGCCTATCGCATCATTCACGCGTGCGCCTCACAGGAAGCTGCAAAGCGCACCGCGAATGCTCCGGCGTGAAGCTCGTTGCTTACGACGCGTTGACGGCTTCCTTGAACGCCTTGCCCGCGGTGAACTTCACCGTCTTGGCCGCGGCGATCTGGATTTCTTCGCCCGTCGACGGATTGCGGCCCACTCGTGCTGCGCGCGCGCCGGTCGAGAACGAACCGAAACCGACCAGTTGCACCGTATCGCCGCCCACCACGGCCTTGGTCACTGCCTCGACGATCGCGTCGATGGTCTGGCCGGTTGCCGCTTTGCTTTCGCCCGTCGCTGCGGCGACTGCATCAATCAGTTCCTGTTTGTTCATAGCACTTCCCGTATGGTAATCATGGAACCGGCGCCACTCTGAGGCGCCGGGACCGACACACTAACGCATAGGCGCACCTTCGCGCAAACCCTTGGTGTAAGGCTTGTATCAAGGCCGGAGCGCCGGTTTGACGTTTTTCCGTCGCAAACTGCCATAAGAATCGCGGGCTTATGTGCGCGCGCCATCTCATGAGCGTTTGCCGCGTATCACAATCCGTTGCAATTTCAGTACCTTAGGTCGCGTTATGCGAGCCCGCGCGGCCTTCCCGATGACGATAGCCCTTTTCGTGAAGCGCGGGCGCGCTATTTGCGGAACACATCACAAGAAAACTTTCTGCAAGACATAAAAAAGTGAGAATTCGCCACTTTGCAACATGCGCGCTGCTCTGCGCGTTGTCATCGGTGGCTGCGGCGGCCAGCGACAACCCGTGCGCGACCCTCGTCGGCGCAACCAATTCCAGTGCCGTGCAGGGCTTTTCGCTACGCGACGGTGAACCGGTCGACTTCGTCGGCGGCGGAACAACGGTGCACGGCAAGCTGCTCGTGTTCAGCGACGGCGACGTGTTTCGCGCGTACTGGCAGCCGGACGACAGCCCGGAAAAATACGTGCTCGCGAACGCGGGCGCCGACGCGGTCCGGCTCGTCTCGTCAGCGCCGCGAGGCGCCCCTGCTCCGGCCGGCCAGCCCGGCACTGCGATGCAGCCGCAGCGGGTGCTGTCGTGCCCCAACTTCGAGCATGCGCGATAGCCAGCTTTCGTCGAGAGTCCCGCCATCGGCATGCGGCACAAACGTCTGCTTGCACCGCCGCCAGGTACTACTTACCGCACGCCGATTCGTAAGCATGCCGTCGGGTTCACGGACCCGTGGCTGCGATTCTATTTACCTCCCGGAACTCTCAAGTTAATCAGCTTTGCGCCGATATAAACAGCTGCGTTTAGCGCGCAAACGTTAAAAGGACGGTGATGGTTTGGCTCGCAAGATTGAAGAAGGTACTGTCGGTCGCCGACGGTGACCGTGCGCTGATGCGTGCACGGTTGCATGCGTTCAGCCGCCAGGTACCGCTTCTCTACTTCATCCTGCTCGTCAACACGGCGGCGGTCGCGGCGACGCATCTGGACAGCGCGCCGGCCTGGCTGTCGATGTATATGCCCGGCGCGCTCGCCGCGCTGTGTGTGCTTCGCTGCGTGCGCTGGTGGCGCAAACGCAACCGGACGATGACGGACGCCCAGGTAGTCCGCGAACTGCGCGGCGTGACGTGGATCGTCGGCCTGTTCGGCGTCGCGTTCAGCGGCTGGTCGCTGCTGCTGTTCCCGTACGGCGGCGCGTATCAGCAGGCGCAGGTCGCGTTCTACATGGCGACGACGCTGGTCGGCAGCATGTTCTGCCTGATCCACCTGCGCAAGGCCGCGCTTCTGCTGCTTTGCATCGTCCTCCTTAGTTTCTCCGGATTCCTCGTGTCCAGCGGCTCGCCGGTGTTCTTCGCGATGGCCGTCGACATGACGCTGGTCGGCGTCGCGCTCGCGGTGGTCATCCAGCTTTACTGCCGCACGTTTGCGGACGCCGTGCAAGCGCAACGCGAACTACAGGCAAGCCATCAAAACACCCAACGGCTCAGCGACGACAACTACCGGCTCGCCAACATCGACAGCCTGACCGGCCTGCCGAACCGGCGCAGCTATTTCGCGGCGCTGAGCGCAATACTCGAGCAGGCGCTCGAAACCGGCGGCGGCTTCAACGTCGGGCTCATCGATCTGGACGGCTTCAAGCAGGTCAACGACATATATGGTCACGCGAGCGGCGATCTCGTGCTGCAGGAAGTCGGCACGCGGCTCGTGTCGATCAGCGAGACGGGGCTGATGTTCGCGCGTCTGGGCGGCGACGAATTCGGCGTGCTCGTGCGTCACAAGATGTCGAACGAAGCGCTGGTTCAGTTGGGGCAGCGGATCTGCGACGCGCTCAGTCGGCCTTACCAGGTCGCCGACAATGTCGCGGAGCTGTCGGGCACGATCGGCTGGGCCGCGTTTCCCGACGCGGGCTCGACGGTCGCGCAAGTGTTCGAACGCGCCGACGCCGCCCTCTATGTCGGCAAGGAAAACCGCCGCGGCATGCCGGTGATTTTCTCGACCGAACACGAAACGCAGATGCGGCGGCTAAGCCTCGTCACCCAGGAGTTGCGCCACGCGGATCTCGAAGCGGAACTGTTCCTCGAATTCCAGCCGATCTACGATCTGCTCACCCACCGGCCGATCGGCCTCGAAGCGCTCGGGCGATGGCACAACGCGCGGCTCGGCATGGTCAGGCCGGAGGAATTCATTCGGATCGCAGAGCGTACCGAGCTGATTCTCGGCATCACCGATGTGCTGCTGCGCCAGGCGCTCGCCGAAGTCGCACACTGGCCCGCCGATCTGTATCTGTCGTTCAACCTGTCCGCGATCGATATCTCGACCTCGGCACGCGCCCGCCGCCTGATCGACATCGTCGCCGCAAGCGGTGTGTCGCCGCATCGCGTGACGTTCGAAATCACCGAAACCGCGTTGACGCGCGATTTCGAGCAGGCGCACAGTGCGATGACGATGCTGAAGCAGGCCGGCTGCCGGATGTCGCTCGACGATTTCGGCACCGGCTATTCGAGCCTCAGCTACGTGCACCGCTTGCCATTCGACGCGATCAAGATCGATCGCAGCTTCGTCTCCGACGTCGATACCAACAGCGCGTCGAAGAAGATCATCAAATCCGTGATCGACCTGTGCCGCAACCTCGGACTCGAATGCGTGGTGGAAGGACTCGAAACGCCATTGCAGGCCCAGGTCGTGAAGGCGCTCGGCGCGCGCGCGGTGCAAGGCTATCTGTTCAGCCTGCCGATGCGGGCAAGCGCGGTCGGCACGTTCCTATGGACCGCGCTCGCGCAAAGCCATGCGGCGGAGACGCATTCGTAGCGCTCGATCGCTTTGCGGCCGTGCCGCTCAGTACGCCAGCTTCGGATACCAGTCGGTGCCGCGGCCGCCGGGGGTCATGTCGAGGATCGTCCATAGCGGCATTAGATCGGGCGCGCCGCGCGGGTCCTGCCCGGGGTCCGACGTCGATGGCCCCATCTCCTCGGCCCAGAAGTGCCGCACGACACCGCCCGTGCGCGTGAATACGTTGAGCGCCGGAACGTCGTCGCCGGCGGGATCTTCGGCTGCGTAATCGCGATTGAACGTATTGCCGCCCGACGAATAGAGCCGCAGATGCCGCCAGCCACGCTCCTGCTTGAACGCGACGAGCCTGTCGATCGGCGAGCGGCCGATCACCACGAACGCGACGCGCTGCAGGATATCGGGCATTTCGCCGTCCCACGCACTCAGCAGCGACGTGCACATCGGGCACGGCCGCGCGCGTTGCGGTCCGAACATCCAGTTGTAGGTCACCAGTGTGTCGTGCGCGCCGAACATCTGCGCTAGCGTGACCGGGCCGGCTTCGCCGTCGAAGCGGTAATCCTGCGGCACGATGCCGCCCGCCGGCAGCGCGCGGCGCTGCGCGGCGACGCGCTCGATCTGGCGGCGCAGCTCGATCTCCTCGGCGAGCAACGCGTTGCGCGCGCGTCGATATTCGGCGCTCTCGCCGGGAAAGCGTTGAGGCAGGTCGGCCAGTTCGCGGGCCGGTTTTAGCGTATGCATCGATGTGTTTGCGTCGTTCATCAGCCATCTCCTTGTGAGAAGTCGTGCGAAAAACGGACGGAAGACGGGCGGCTACCTGTGCTTTGCCGCCCTTCCTACAAGCGACGACGGATGAGACCGCGAAAAATCGACAGGGCCGCCAATGATTTTTAAGCGGCAGCCTTTCTGCAGCCGCTTTTGCCGACGGTTCGACAACACACTCGCGAGGCGCCACCGCAAGGTATGCTTGCGCCAAACAGCACGCCCATTACACCCGCCAACACCACGCGGCACGCGCGCCCCGCGCGACGCGGCCGCCCTGGGGAATGCACATGCCGCTTCGTCTGCCACCCCTGCCAGCGCTCCGTTTTTTCGAAGCGGCCGGCAGGCATCAAAGTTTCAAGCTCGCCGCCGCCGAGCTGAACGTCACGCCGAGCGCGATCAGTCATGGCATCGTCGGGCTCGAGGAAGCGCTCGGCGTCGAGCTGTTCGTGCGCGAGCCGCGCGGCATCTCGCTGACGGCGGTTGGCGCGGATTATCTGTCGTACGTCTCCGAGGCGTTTTCGCTGATCGCGATCGGCACGCAGCGTCTGCCCAATCACCGCGCGGATCGGTCGATCACGCTCAGCTGCGCGCCGACCTTCGCGTCGCGTTGGCTGCTGCCGCGCCTCGCGGGTTTTCGCGCGCGCTGGCCGAATGTCAACGTGAGCGTGGATACATCGCGTCGCCAGGTCGGTTTCCCGGTCGACGGCTTCGATTTCGCGATCCGCATGAGCCGCGCGCCGGTCGCCGGCACCGCATGGACGCGCCTGTTCGGCGAGCGTTTCGTGCCGGTGTGCAGCCCCGCCTATGTGGCGACGCTGCGCGACGAGCACGGCGTCCCGAGCCTGCGACGCGCGACGCTGATTCACGTGAACGCCGCGAGTGAAGACTGGCAGGCGTGGCTCGATGCAACCGGCACCGGCGGCATCGATATGGACGCCGGCTTGCACGTCGACACGATCCAGCTCGCCTTCGAAGCGGCCAGCATGGGCCTCGGCGTCGCGCTCGGCCGCAAGCCGCTGGTCGATGGCGATCTGGCGAGCGGCGCGCTGGTCGAGGCTTGCGCGCCCACCATCGCATCCGCCACCGCCTACTGGCTGGTCAGCGCGGAGAATGCGGACAGCGCGATCCGGCGGCCCGAGCTCGCCGATTTCAGGCGCTGGCTCGTCGACGAGGCGGCGGCCTTCGACGCGCATGCCGACGCGGCCGCGGACGGCGATCTGGCAGCGCATAGGTGAGCGGCGCTCACCTGTCGTCGAAATCTTTTCCTTTGCCGGCCACGCGGCGGGCTGCGACGATGGTGGCCAAGGAGAAGCCGCCATGTCGACCACCCGCACCACGCAACTCACCCCCGCCGTCGCTCCGGCGACGACCGTCACTACGCGATCGTGATCGTCGCCGCGGCACTGATCCTGAGCGCCGCGATGGGCATCCGCCAGACTTTCGGCCTGTTCATCGGCCCGTTCTCGTTCGACCGCGGTCTGCCGGTCACGTTGATCGCCTTCGCGATCGCGCTGCACAACCTCGTGTGGGGCTTCGCGCAGCCGTTCGCGGGCGCGGCTGCGGATCGCTATGGCTCGGCGCCGGTCGTCGCGTTCGGCGCTTCGACGTTCGCGGCCGGCCTCGCGCTGTCGGCGGTCGCGCCGAGCGGCGCGCTGCTGGTGATCGGCATGGGGCTGCTGGTCGGCATCGGCGTCAGCTGCACGACCTTCGGCGTGGTGTTGCCGGCGGTCGGCCGCATGGCGTCGCCGGAGAAGCGCAGCGTCGCGATGGGCCTCGTCAGCGCCGGCGGCTCCGCCGGACAGGTGCTGATGGTGCCGCTCGTGCAAGGCATCCGGCTGCACGCGGGCATCGCGACCTCGCTGTTCGTGCTCGCGTTCGTGATGCTGCTGATCGCGCCGCTCGGCATCGTGCTCGACCGTCGCGCGCGGATGCATGCGGCGAGCCAGGCCCGGTTCGACGATGCGCCCGCGACTCCGCTGCGCGAAGTTCTGTCACAAGCGACGCGCCATCGCGGCTACCGCCTGCTGACGCTCGGCTTCTTCACCTGCGGCTTCCAGCTCGCGTTCATCGCGACGCATCTGCCCGCGTATCTGACGCTGTGTCATATGCCGATCGGGCTGGGCGCCACCGCGCTTGCGCTGATCGGCCTGTTCAATATGGCGGGCAGTTGGGCATGCGGCTGGCTCGGCGGCCGGTTCCGCCAGCATCATGTGCTCGGCTGGCTTTATCTGATTCGCAGCGCGACGATCGCCACGTTCTTCGCGCTGCCGAAAAGCGCGGTGTCCGTGGTGATTTTCGCGGCCGTGATGGGCCTGACGTGGCTCGGTACCGTACCGCTGACGAGCGGGCTCGTCGCCAAGGTGTTCGGCACGCGTCACCTCGGCAGCCTGTTCGGCGTGTGCTTTCTGAGCCATCAGATCGGCTCGTTTCTCGGCGCGTGGCTCGGTGGCCTCGTGTTCGATCTGACGGGTTCGTACTCGCTGATCTGGGTAGCGACGGTCGCGGCGGGACTGCTCGCGGCGCTGCTGCATTTCCCGATCGACGACACGGCGGTGACGACGCCCGCGCGGCATGCGCCGCGTCCCGCGCCGGCGTGATGTGCAATGCCGGTAGAGACGCTGAAGCAATGCCAGTCGCGGCTATTTCTTCGGCGCATCCGCGGCGGCTTTCGGCACGCGCCCCATCAGATAGAACTCGTCGTTCGGACGCATCGAGATCACGTTCGCCATCCGGTTCGATAGGCCGAAAAACGCGGTGATTGCCGCGATGTCCCAGATGTCTTCATCGGTGAAGCCGTGGCCGCGCAGCGTCTGGAAGTCTTCTTCGTCGACCATGCCGGACGCGCGGCACACCTTCAGCGCGAAATCGAGCATCGCCTTCTGGCGCTCGGTGATGTCGGCCTTGCGATGATTGACCGCAAGCTGATCGGCGAGCAGCGGCGCTTTCTCGTAGATGCGCAGAATCGCGCCGTGCGCGATCACGCAGTAAAGACAATCGTTGACCGCGCTCGTCGCGACCACGATCATCTCGCGCTCGCCCTTGGTGAGACCGCCCTCTTTCAGCATCAACGCATCGTGATAAGCGAAGAACGCGCGAAATTCATCGGGCCGATGCGCGAGCGTCAGAAACACGTTCGGCACGAAACCGGCTTTGTCCTGCACTTCGAGAATGCGGGCGCTGATGTCTTCGGGCCACTCGCTCGGCTCGGGGACCGGGTAGCGGCTGATGGGCTCAAGCGTGGCCATGCGCTGTCTCCGTGATCTTGGTCGGGGGTATGCCGATCATTGTAGCAACGCGTTTTGGCGGTCGCGCGCGCTTCACCAGGTCCGATATTGCCGCCCGTATCGTCTAGACTTTCAGTTCGGCATGTATGAAGCCGCCCGGCACGGCGGCGACGAAAGGAGCGACCATGTCAAACGTCAGGCACGACGCGCGGGCCCCTGTGATCAAGGTGCGCCCGGAACGGGAAATGGCGACGATGCAGCGGTTGCCCTATTTCGTCGGCATTTCGGCGGGCACCGCGGGTGCCACCGGACTGTCGATGTATATGGTCGTGGTCCCGCCCGGCGGCCATGCGCAGCCGCACTATCACGCCGACTACGAAACCGCGATCTATATGCTCGAAGGCAAGATCGAGACGTGCTATGGCCCGGGCCTGCGCGAGTCGGTCATCACCGAGCCGGGCGACTTCCTGTTCATTCCGCCCGGCGTGCCGCATCAGCCGTTCAATCTCGATGCGAACGCCGCGGCGCGCGCGATCGTCGCGCGCAATCACGCGGACGAGCATGAGCGCGTGGTGCCCTATGATCCCTCCGAGGATGCGTAAGGCGACAGGCCGCTTTTTGGACCGCCTCGCCTGAAGCGAGGCAAATCCCGCTGCTCAGTCCGCGTTGATCCACTTGCCGCGCGGCGCATGCACGCGGCATGGCGTGGTGCGCCATGCGCATTCGTCGCTCGCGCGCCACTTTGTCGGCGCACTTTCATAACGCCGACTCGCCACCTGTGCTTAAATCCGTCTTTCGCATCGCCAGAGGCTCGTATCGGCCTCGGCGCAGACGATTCTTTTCCCTTTCTTTGCCTTAATCAGGAGCGCGGTTGTGTGGCATTTCCCGGTCGCTATTCCACCGTCTGCGGGCGTGTGGGCCGTCTTCATGAGCGTGCTCGTCACGCAGCTCGGCATGCCGATTCCAGCCGCGCCGATGCTGATTCTCGCG
The DNA here is from genome assembly GCF_040965775.1 of Paraburkholderia sp. BR10954. Taxonomy (NCBI): domain Bacteria; kingdom Pseudomonadati; phylum Pseudomonadota; class Betaproteobacteria; order Burkholderiales; family Burkholderiaceae; genus Paraburkholderia; species Paraburkholderia sp. BR10954. The sequence continues at coordinate 130,598 of NZ_JBFRCK010000001.1, read as the reverse complement.
GGAACGATGGCCGCGGTGGGCGAAGCCTCGTACATCAACATGATCTGCGCGGCGGTCGGTGCGACGCTGATCGCCGACTCGCTGTGGTTTTTCACCGGACGCGCGTATGGGCGCCGTCTGCTCAATTACCTCGTGCGCTTCTCGCTGTCGCTGGACACCACGGTGCGCGTCGCGCGCAATACCTATGAGCGCTATGGCGCGCCGATTCTGACGGTCGCGAAGTTCCTGCCCGGTCTCGGCCTGATTTCCGCGCCGCTGCTCGGCACGACCGCGATCGGCATCGGCGTGTTCTTGTTGTGGGACATGGTCGGTGCGACGCTGTGGGCGAGCGTCTGGATCATCGGCGGCGCCGCCTTGCACGATGAGATCGTCCAATTGATGCTGTTCGTGCGCCGCAACGGCGGCACGATCTTCGATACGTTCGCGGTGATCTTCGCGGCGGTTCTGCTGTATCGCTGGCTGCGCCGTTTGCAGTTTCGCCGCTGGCTCGCGCATGCACGCATTTCGCCCGATCAGCTCGACGCGATGATGAAGTCGAACGAACCGCCGCTGATTCTCGACGCGCGCCCGCACACCGTGCGCGAAAAGGAATCGCATCGCATTGCCGGCGCACGGCCACTCGATCTGGAATCGCCCGATCCGATTCATCCGGAGTATCTGAAGCGGCCGATCGTCGTCTATTGCGTGTGTCCGAACGAAGCGACCGCGAAGCGCATCGTCAGGCAATTGCATCGCAAGAACATTCATCATGTGCGCGCCCTTAAGGGCGGACTCGACGCATGGGAAAAGCGCGGCTATCCAGTCGAGCCACTGCCACCCGACTTCAATACGGCGATGGCGCACATGCTCGAAGACAGGGGCAACGAAGGCGAATACACAGTGCGCGCCCGTCTCGCGGAGTGAACGAATTGCAGACTAGGCACACGGCCTCACGCTTGATGCCGTCTTGCCAAAAAACAAAAATAAATTGACGGCATTTTTAGCTCGTATATCCTAGCTATTGGGAGATTGCGTGAGCGGCGCTGCGAACTAAGCCTTTACCGTTTAGTACCGTTTCTTCTCGATCGACCCGCGTCCTGTTTCTTCAATATCCGCTGTGGATTCGAAACAGAGCGTTCAATACCCTCAACTACGCCAGTCGAGTGTCATCGTGAGAGTCCGAGGCCCTTTGGTGAATTGGAATCGCAGTCAGGCGCGTTGTATTTGCGCTGACGGCGCCAGCGCCGACGGCAGCAACGGCAGCCTTGCGTTTCGCCGCTTTCTGTCCGTCATCACAGTCCTGTCGCGTCGCTCCGTTCGACGCCGCAACGTCCTCTCCGCACGCGCGTTCATCGCGGTGCGCACAGACGAAGTCGCCTCGCTGCTGCCGTAGCGCCTCTCTTCTCTAGTCTCTTTTCGCTGCTCGATTCATCCGTTTGCACGCGTTTTCGCGAGCTGTCTGCTTGCGTCCGCGCGGCGCTGACTGATTGCCGCGCATTACGACGGATTCAATCGAACCGCTTCTAATCTGATTAGCGCTGCGCGTGATTGCGCGGATTCGCTTTGGCTTCGCCTCGCCTTCGCGTTTTCCCATTTCGTCGCGCGCGCTATTTAACGCCGTTCACGTGGTGTGCGGCGTGGGATCGACACGCCTATTCATTATGCGAAACCAACCAATAGTAGGCATCACCGCCGATAGAACGATGCTCGGCGCTCATCCATCGCACGTGGCCGGTGAAAAGTACATCGCCGCGATCGTCGAGGGCTCACACGCGCTTGCGATGCTGGTGCCGGCTTTCGGTGAACGTCAGTGCAGCGACAATTTGCTCGCTGCTGTCGATGGCTTGCTATTCACCGGCAGCTATTCGAACGTCGAGCCGCACCGGGACGGCGGCGCTTCGAGCGAGCCCGATACATTGCACGACCCGGCGCGCGATGCAACCACGTTGCCGCTTATCCGCGCTGCGGTTGCGGCCGGCGTACCGGTTCTCGCCATCTGCCGCGGCTTGCAGGAAATGAACGTGGCATTCGGCGGGACCTTGCATCAAAGCGTTCATGCGGTCGGCGGACTGAACGACCATCGCGAGAACAAGGGCGACTCGCTCGACGTGCAATACGCCACGTCGCATTCGATCGTGCTGACGCGCGGTGGCATGCTGCAGCGCGTTGCGGGCGGCGCCCACGAAGCGCGGGTGAATTCATTGCACGGTCAGGGTATTGCGCGACTCGGCGCAGGCCTCGATGTCGAAGCACTCGCGGCGGACGGCCTGATCGAAGCAATCAGCGTCAGCGACGCCCGCGCATTCGCGCTCGGCGTGCAATGGCACCCGGAATGGAGACACGCGGACAACGCGTTATCGACCGCGATATTTCGCGCCTTCGGCGACGCGTGCCGCCAGCGCATGAATACACGCAACCCTGCACGCATGTCCCAGGTCGCGGATCAAAACATAGAGAACAATCATGCATGACATCGACGATTTTCTGAAAAAGCATCACGTCACCGAAATCGAAGCGATTATTCCGGACATGGCCGGCATCGCGCGCGGCAAGATCATTCCGCGCAGCAAGTTCGAATCGGGCGAATCGATGCGTCTGCCGCAGGCGGTGATGATTCAGACCGTGACCGGCGATTATCCGCAAAGCGATTCGCTGACCGGCGTCACCGATCCCGACATGGTGTGCGTACCCGACGCGAGCACGATCCGGATGATTCCGTGGGCAGTCGACCCGACCGCCCAAGTGATTCACGACTGCGTTCATTTCGATGGCACGCCGGTCGAAATCTCGCCGCGCTGCGTGTTGCGCCGCGTGCTCGATCTATACAAGGCGCGCGGCTGGAAACCGGTGATCGCACCGGAACTCGAGTTCTATTTAGTCGATATGAACCGTGATCCCGACCTGCCGCTGCAACCGCCGGTTGGACGTACGGGTCGCGCGGAAACCGGACGCCAGGCGTATTCGATCGAAGCGGTCAATGAATTCGATCCGCTGTTCGAAGACATCTACGAGTACTGCGACGTGCAGGAACTCGAAGTCGACACGCTGATACACGAAGTGGGCGCCGCGCAGATGGAAATCAACTTCATGCATGGCGATCCGCTCAAACTCGCGGACAGCGTGTTTCTATTCAAGCGCACCGTGCGCGAAGCGGCTTTGCGCCACAAGATGTACGCGACCTTCATGGCGAAGCCGATGGAAGGCGAGCCGGGCTCGGCGATGCACATGCATCAGAGCCTCGTCGATATGGAAACCGGCCGCAACCTGTTTACCGCCGCGGATGGCGAACCGACATCGCTTTTCACCGGCTATATCGCCGGCTTGCAGAAATACACGCCGGCGCTAATGCCGATCTTCGCGCCATACATCAACTCGTATCGGCGCCTGTCGCGTTTCATGGCCGCGCCGATCAACGTCGCGTGGGGTTACGACAATCGCACGGTGGGCTTTCGCATTCCACATTCGACGCCGGTCGCGCGCCGCATCGAGAACCGCATTCCGGGTGTCGATTGCAATCCATATCTGGCGATTGCCGCGACCTTGGCCGCCGGCTATCTCGGCATCACGCAGCGGCTCGCCCCAACCGAACCGCTGGCGAGCGACGGCTATGCATTGCCCTACCAATTACCGCGCAATCTCGAAGAAGGCCTGACGTTGATGAGTGCGTGCGAGCCAATTGCCGACGTACTCGGCGAACAGTTCGTCCGCGCGTATCTCGCGCTGAAAGAGACCGAATACGAAGCGTTTTTCCGCGTGATCAGTTCGTGGGAGCGCCGGCATTTGCTGCTGCACGTGTGAGTGCCGGGGATCAATCGGTCAATGAGAACTTTGAAAAGACGGAGGCAGTATGAGCTATAAGACTGACGATCTGATGTATGCGGAGAAGGAGACGCCCGAGCTTGGCGCAACGATAGACGCGCCGACCTCGCAAGCCCCGTCGCGCAGCACCGCCGAATACCGCGCGCTCGATGCCGCGCATCACATCCACCCGTTCTCGGATATGGGCTCGCTCAATCGCGCGGGTTCGCGCGTGATCGTGAAGGCGCAAGGCGTGTACCTGTGGGACTCGGACGGCAACAAGATCATCGACGGCATGGCTGGACTGTGGTGCGTGAACGTCGGCTACGGACGCCATGAACTCGCCGACGCCGCCTTCCGGCAGATGCAAGAACTGCCGTACTACAACACCTTCTTCAAGACGACGCATCCGCCGGTGATCGAACTGTCGGCCCTGCTCGCCGAGCTGACGCCCGCGCCGTTCAATCACTTCTTCTACTGCAACAGCGGCTCAGAGGGCAACGACACCGTGCTGCGCATCGTTCATCAATACTGGGCGACGCAACGCCAGAGCGCGAAGAAGTTCGTCATCGCGCGCAAGAACGCTTATCACGGGTCGACGATCGCGGGCGGCACGCTCGGCGGCATGGCTTATATGCATGAACAGATGCCGTCGAAAGTCGAGAACATCGTGCATATCGATCAACCCTACTTCTTCGGCGAAGCGGCGAGCGGTCAGACGCCGGAAGAATTCGCGCTGGCTCGCGCGCGGCAGCTCGAAGCGAAAATTCTCGAACTCGGTGCGGACAATGTCGCCGCGTTTATCGGTGAGCCTTTCCAGGGAGCCGGCGGCGTGATCTTTCCGGCCGACACTTACTGGCCGGAAATCGAGCGTATTTGCCGCAAGTACGACGTGCTGCTCGTCGCGGACGAAGTGATCGGCGGCTTCGGCCGAACCGGCGAATGGTTCGCGCATCAGCACTTCGGCTTCGAGCCGGACCTGATCACGCTCGCGAAGGGACTCACCAGCGGTTACGTGCCGATGGGAGCGGTCGGCCTGCATGATCGCGTCGCCCGCGCACTGATCGACAATGGCGACTTCAATCATGGCCTCACCTACTCTGGGCATCCGGTCGCGGCGGCCGTCGCGCTTGCCAATCTGAAACTGCTGCGCGACGAGAAGATCGTCGAGCGCGTCAAAGCGGATACCGGTCCGTACTTTCAGAAGAGACTGCGTGAGACGTTCGCCGCTCATCCTGTCGTTGGCGAGATCAGCGGCGCGGGCCTCGTGGCGGGTGTGCAACTCGCCGAGGAGCCGCTCGCGCGCAAGCGCTTTGCGAACGGCGGCGATGTCGGCGCGCTGTGCCGCGACTTCTGCTTCAACGGCAATCTGATCATGCGCGCGAGCGGCGACCGGATGTTGCTGTCGCCGCCGCTCGTGATCAGCCGGCCGGAAATCGACGAAATCGTCTCGAAGGCAAAAGCGGCGATCGATGCGACCGCGCGGCAGATGGGCATGCTATGGTAAGGCGGATAAATGACCATTCGACGATGACGTCGTACAGAGCGTCATTTCTTTTATCCTTTCAACGCATCACAGGACCCACCCATGACCCACCAAATCGTTTTGCTCCCTGGACTGCTCTGCGACGGCGCAGTGTGGGCCGATCAGCGCGGCGCGCTTGGCGCGATCGGCGACTGCTTCGTGCCCGACTACGGCATGCGCGACTCGCTCGGCGCGATGGCCGAACTCGTGCTCGAGTCGGTTTCGGGAGACCGCCTGCTGGTCGCGGGTCATTCGATGGGGGGACGGGTCGCGCTCGAAGTGTTCCGGCGCGCACCGCAACGCGTCGCCGGGCTCGCGTTGCTCGACACCGGTTGCACGCCGCGTGCCGGCGGAGAGGCCGGCGAAAGCGAGCGCTCGCAGCGGCTGCGACTACTCGAACTCGCGCGCGCGAAAGGCATGCGCGCGATGGGCAACGAGTGGGCGCCCGGCATGGTCAACGCTGATCGCCACGATTCCGCCGTCTACGAGGCGGTGCTCGACATGATCGAGCGAAGCACGCCAGATAAATTCGCTGCGCAGATCCGCGCATTACTGGATCGTCCCGATGCGACGGCGCTGCTTCGCGACATCGCCTGCCCGACGATGATCGTGTGCGGACGCGATGACAAATGGAGTCCGTTGGCGCGTCACGAGGAAATGCACGCGCAGATTCGCGGCTCGAAGCTTCGCGTGATCGAACGAAGCGGTCATATGTGCACGATGGAGCGGCCCGACGATGTGACCGACGTGCTGGTCGAATGGGCTCGCTGGGCAGCCGGGTTCGAAACGGCTCGTTGATCTGTTTGGCGTTCGCCGCGCCGTCCGCACCGTTCTGTTTATCGACGACTAACACGTATGCCTGGGTGCGAGTCGCTTTCCGTTCGTCAACTTCGACAAGGTCATTCATTCATGAACGAATACTGCATGTTCAAGGGAAATCTGCTGCGCGCGGCGCCTTTCAAAGATTCGTATGTGGGCAGTCCGCACTATGTGATTACGGTTACTGGCAACGACAACACGCCATTCAATATCGTCGTCAATTCGGCATCGACGCAACCGGGCGCAAGCGGTAACGACGACGTGTACTTCTATGCCGATCTGAACTTCGCCGATCCGCTCACCACGAAACTGCAGGCCCTGAACCTCGGCCTCTACACCAGCGGGTTTCCCCGGCTCGACTACTTCCAGGACAGCAGCCTGCTCGACATTCACCGCATGCGGCCGGTCCCCTACGAGGACCAAAACGGCAATCGCGCCGACGTCAACGACATCATCGACGAAATCCTGACCATCGACGAAAGCAAGCCGTCGCAAAGCCTGCCCTACGACAACGGCAGCGGTCAGTTGCAAAACCGCGATTTCTGGACCCCGACGACCGCAGGCATCGTCGTCTACGGGTTCGGCTTTCTGTTTCTGCCGAAGAAGGACGGTCTTCACGAAACCCACATGAATCAGGGCAATCCGCGCGGTCCGCATTACAACGAAAACGGCGCGTTCCAGGACGGCGCGGTGATCGTGCAGCGCGCCGATGGATTTGCCGCGATGTTTACCGCGTTCCAGACGCAATATTTGCCGACCGATGCAGCCGGCGATCCGGCCGCGAATGCGGTGGCATTGCCTGTTTATATTCAACGAGGTTGATAGCCTCGCTACGTAAGCCGGGGCATCGCGACGGCCTTTCGCATCGATCAGCGCACGGTCGCGGCGCCTCGCCGCGGAATATGCCGCCGCACCACCGCGAGCGCGATCAGCACGACGACCATCGCGATACCGAGCATCAGCAGATAGCCCGATGCGCCGCCGGCCGTGATCACCGCGGCGCCCGCGAACGCGCTCAGAATCGCGCCGACGCGGCCGACCGCGAGTGCCGATGCGGTGCCCGTTGCCCGCACGCCGGTCGGATAGACGTAGGCGCACAACGCGTACATCGTCGATTGCACCGCATTGACGAACAGCCCGTGCAAGCCGAGACCGACGATCATCAACGCCGTATGCCGCGTCGCGCTGACACCGAGCAGCATCCATGCGCTCGCGACGCCGCCCGCACAGCACAGCAGCAGCGGCCAGCGCGAGCCGTAGCGCCCGATCGCCAGCGCGCACAGCACCGCGCCGATTACGCCGCCAAGGTTGTACGCGCTCAGGCCATAGCCCGCGAGCGACACGCTCAAACCCTCGCTCGTCAGCATCGACGGCAGCCAGCTGAATGCCGCGTACACCGCGAGCAGGCACATGAAGAACGCGCCCCAGATCGCGACGGTGTCACGCGAACGGCCATCGCGAAACAGCGCGGTGAAGCCGACGTGTTTCTCGGCGCTTTGTTCGCGCACGTCGGTAAAGCTCGCATCGGCCGACACGTCGCGGGCCATGCGCCGCAGCAGCTTCGCGAGTTCTGGCCAGCGATGCGGACGGCGCGCCAGAAAGCGCGGCGATTCCGGCAGCGCGGCGACGAGCACGATGCCGAGCACGAGCGGCAGCACCCCGCCCGCGACGAACAGACCGCGCCAGCCATAAACCGGCAGCACCTGCCCAGCGAACAGTCCCGCGACCATGCCACCGAGCGGCACGCACAGAATGGTCGCCGTGACCGCGAAGGTACGAAAACGCGCGGGCGTGAACTCGGCGGTCAGCGTGGTCGACGTCGGTAGCGCGCCGCCGATGCCGAGCCCCGCGATAAAACGCAGCGCCGCGATGGCCGCGACGTTCGGCGCCAGACTGATCGCGCAGGTCGCGAGACCGAACACGAACACGCTGCCGATCACGGCCCAGCGGCGGCCGAAGCGATCGGCGAACAGCCCCGCGAACGCACTGCCGATGCCCATGCCGATCAGCCCCGACGCGACCACCGGCGCAAACGCATTGCGTGTGATGCCCCACTCCTTGATCAGCATCGGAATCGCAAAGCCGATTAGCTGGCTGTCGAAACCATCGACGACGATCGACAGCGCCGCGAGCACCACCGCGATTTTCTGCAGCAACGTATAGGGGCCGTCGTCGAGCGCATGACCGATGTCGACCGTGTTGCCGCCGCGCGCAATGCCGGCGAGCGCCGCGTCGTCGCGCGCGGACGAGGTCGAGGGCGCGGCCGAAGCGGGAGGAACGTAGTTCATCGACATGTCTCCGTTGTTTGCGCTGCGCGCGCGTTGTTCGATTTTTTGGTGTCGGCAATTAGAACGGATAGTGACGCGGCGTGGTTTGCAGCGTGACCCAGCGCAGATCGGTGAATTCCGCGATCCCCGCCTTGCCGCCGAAGCGGCCGAAGCCACTCGCCTTCACGCCGCCGAACGGCATCTGCGCTTCGTCGTGCACGGTCGGACCGCGGCGATGGCATCTTCAACGGTCGCGGCCGGCGCGCGCGACGCGACTTCGCCGTCGAGCGGATTACCGCGCTCGAAGCTCGCGCCGTTGCGCGCCTGTACCTGTTCGCCGCAGATCAGCATCGATACGTTTTTCATCGTAGGACTCCCTTCTTTTCGTAAATCGGAAATGCCGTTACGCGACGATCGCCTCGACGAGCGTGGGACCGCTTTTCCCGTCAGCTTCGGTCAACGCGCGGCGCAACACGCCGGCAAGTTCAGCCGCCTCGCTGACGCGCACGCCCGGGCAACCCATGCCCGCCGCGATCGTCACGAAGTCGAGTCCCGGCAGATCCGTGCCCTGCACGGTCTCGTTCGGCGCGAAGCCGAACACCGGCGCGAAATCCTGCAGCGCCGCGTAGCGGGTGTTGTTCAGGATCACGTACGTGATCGGCAACTGCATCTGCACCGCGCTCCAGATCGCCTGGATCGAGTACATGCTCGAACCGTCGCCGATCAGCGCGATCACGCACTGCCCAGGCCGCGCCAGCGCGACGCCGACGGCAGCCGGCATGCCGTAGCCGAGGCCGCCGCTGTCCATCGTCATGAAAGTGCCGGGGCGCGGGATCGGCAGATAGGTCTGCATGACGGGCCGCGAACTCGGCGCTTCCTCGACGACGATGCCATCGGGATCGCGCACTTCGGCGAGTGTCTGCAGCGCGAATGCGACCGACATCCGCTCGCCTTGCGCCGGCGGCAGCGCACGCGGCGCCGCGGCGCGCGGCGCAGGCAATTCGCGCGCTTTGGGCGCGGCGCGCGCGAGCAGGTCCTGCACACCGAGCCGCATATTGCCGACCGCTACGATGCCTTGCGGCGTCCATGCCGCGACGCCTGGATCGTCGATCAACTGACACAGCCGCGCGCCCGGCGGCACATGCGGACCACTGCCTTCGACGTGATACGTGAACGCGGGCGCGCCGATCACGAAGATCGCGTCGTGCGCGCCGAGCAGTTCGACGATGCGCTCGCGCATCGCCGGCAAAAAGCCCGCGAACAGCCGATGCGTTTCGGGGAAGCTGCAACGCCCGGTCATCGGCGCGACGTAGACGCGCGCGGCGTGCCGCTCCGCGAGCCGTACCACGTCTGTCGCCGCATTCGCGCGATCGACCGCGCCGCCCACCACGAATGCGGGCCGTGCGCACGCGTCTAGCACCGCGCCGATACGCTCCAGCATCGCCGGATCGGGACGCATGATGTGCGCGACCTCGCGATCGGCCACCCGTTCGGCCGGCTGATCCCAGTCGTCGGCGGGGATCGATACGAACACCGGGCCGCGCGGCTCCTGCATCGCGATCGCGTACGCACGCGCGATCGCGAGCGGCACGTCCTGCGCGCGGGCCGGCTCGATGCTCCATTTCACGTAGGGCTTTGGCAATTCAGTCGCCTGGGTCGCGGCAAGGAACGGGTCGAACGGCAGGATCGAGCGGGCCTGCTGACCCGCGGTGACGACGAGCGGCGTGCGGTTGCGAAACGCGGTGAAGATATTGCCCATCGCGTTGCCGACGCCCGCCGCCGAATGCAGGTTCACGAGCGCCGCGTTGCCGGTTGCCTGCGCGTAGCCGTCGGCCATGCCGACCACGACCGCTTCCTGAAGACCGAGCACGTAGCGGAAATCCGCGGGGAAATCGCGGAACATCGGCAACTCGGTCGAGCCGGGGTTCGCGAAGATCGACGTCATGCCGACGCGGCGCGCAAAGTCGATGACCGCGTCGCGTACGGTCCATTGGGTGCCCTGCTCTTTCGTGTGTGCTGGCTTGTGCTGCGGCGCGCTGCCTGTCATGCGAGGCCTCCTGTGTGATGAGCGCGAAAGATCGACAGGCCATTATCACGGCCGCCGGGGTAACCGAAAATTGCCTAATTCGCTAAAAGGCATTACCTTTTGGCATGACCTACAACCTTCAACAACTGCAGGCGTTCGCGGTGATCGTCGAGAGCGGCAGCCTTGGACGCGCGGCCGAAGCGCTGCATATCACTCAGCCGGCGCTTAGTCGGACCATCCGCCGTCTCGAGGAACAGGTCGGCGCGCCGCTGTTCGAGCGGCACTCGCGCGGCATGCATCTGACCGCGGTCGGCGAAGCACTGCTGCCGCACGCGATCCTGTTGCAACGCGAAGCCGAACAGGCGCGCGAGGAAATCGACGCGATGCGCGGCCTCGCACGCGGCACGATCCGGGTCGGCGCGGTGGGCAGCATCGCGAGCCTGTTGTTGCCGCTCGCGGTCAGCGGCGTGTTGACGAAGTGGCCGAACCTGCGCGTGGAGATCATCGAAGGAGTGTGGGACCGGCTCGCGGATGCGCTGGTCAAACGTCAGATCGATCTCGCGCTCAGCATGGCCGTGCCCGACACCGACGAGATCACCGCGATCGCCGATTGCCGCTGGGAAGACGCGAGCTACGTGGTCGCCGCGCTCGATCATCCGCTGCGGGGTAAGCCCGACCTCAAGCTCGCCGACACGCTGGGCGAGCGCTGGGCGATTCCGCCGCGCGGCACCGGGCCGTTCGAGCACATGCAGAGCGTGTTTGCCGTGCGCGGGCTGGGTCTGCCGAACGTCGTCGTCGAAACGCGCTCGGTCACGGCGCTGAAGAGTCTGGTCGCGCGTTCGGGCTTTCTGAGCTGGATGGCATCGACGATGTACGTGACCGAAAGCAAGGCCGGCGTGTTCGATACGCTAGGCGTACCGGGCGTGGTCGGGCGGCGCACGTTGACCGCGTTCCGGCGGCGCCAGGGCATCCTGCCGAGTCCGGCGGTCAAGCTGCTGGAGCAGTTGCGGCAGTTGACGTCGGAGGGAATCAACACGGGCTGAGCGCTTCCGGCACGCGCCGCCGATCGTGCATCAGTTCAACGGCAACCCGGCGATTCTCGGCGCGATCGGCGCGATCGGCGTGATCAAGCCGCAATGGCCGACCGCTTTACTATTGCCGATCGTCAACACCATACTGTTGTACCTGTTCGTATTGCGCTTCTGAGGAGCCGCCGATGACCATCCAGCTCACCCGCGAATTCGCGTCGAAATTCGCCAATGTCGCGCTCGCTCACCTCACGCGCGAATACCCGAACAAGCTCACGCACTCGCTCGCAGGGCCGCACGACGTGCAGGGTCCGCGCGCCCTGCATCCGATCTTCTACGGCAGCTACGACTGGCATTCCTGTGTGCACGGCTACTGGTTGATCCTGCATCTGCTCGAACGCTTCCCCGATCTGCCTGAGGCCGCGCGCATCGCCGCGGTGGTCGACGAGCATTTCACCGAGGCGAACGTCGCCGGCGAACTCGCGTATCTGGACCTGCCGCACAACCGCGGCTTCGAGCGGCCGTATGGCTGGGCATGGCTGCTCGCGCTCAGCACGCAGTTGCAGTCGATGAAAATCTCCGAAGCCGCGCGCTGGTCGAAGACGTTCGCGCCGCTCACCGCGACGTTCGTCGAACGTTTCGAGGAGTTCCTGCCGAAAGCGACCTATCCGCTGCGCGTCGGCACGCACTTCAACATGGCGTTCGCACTCGCACTGACACTCGATTTCGCGCGGCATACCTCGCGCGAATCGCTCGAGGCGCTGATCGTCAGCACCGCGGAGCGCTGGTATCTGGATGACGTCGCTTGTCAAGCGTGGGAGCCGGCCGGCGACGAGTTCCTGTCGCCGTCGCTGATGGAAGCGGAGTTGATGCGGCGCGTGTTGCCGTCCGCGCAGTTCGCCGACTGGTTCGGACGATTCCTGCCGGACCTCGGCGCGAAAAAGCCGGCGACGCTGTTCGAACCGGTCACCGTCACCGATCGCAGCGACGGCAAGATTGCGCATCTGGACGGCCTCAATCTGAGCCGCGCGTGGTGCCAGCGTGCGCTCGCGCGTGCGCTGCCCGCCGGCGACGTGCGGCGCACCCTGTTGTTCGATGCGGCCGAGCGTCATCTGCGCTGCGCGCTGCCGCATGTGGCGGGCGACTATATGGGCGAGCACTGGCTCGCGACGTTCGCGACACTCGCGCTCGAAGCCTGAGCGACCGGAACCGAACTGAACCGGCTTTTAAAAAAATAAAGCCGTACTGCTTGGGGCGCTTCAATGCGAAGCGCCCTTTTCTTTGCCCGCTCAAAGTCGTTGCCCGCGGCGGTAAAATCTCGCAAGGCGATTGCGCCGCTTAAAAGGTGGAAGTTTGACTGAGTTCGAGCAGGGTTTCATTTTGACCCGGCATTGGCGGGACACGCCCGCCGGCACGGAAATCGAGTTCTGGCTGGCGACGGACAGCGGGCCGTGCCACATCCGTCTGCGCCCTCAGCCGTCCGTTGCCTTCATTCCGGCCGAACATCGCGAACGCGCCGAAACGATCCTGCGCCGCGACGCGCCGCTCGATCTGCGTCCGCTCGAATTGCACGACTTCCAGCATCGGCCGGTCAGCGGGCTTTACTGTGCGCAATACCGGCAATTGAAGGGCTTCGAAAAGCGCCTCCGAGAAGGCGGCGTCGATGTCTACGAGGCCGATGTCCAGCCGCCCGAGCGCTACATGATGGAGCGCTTCATCACCGCGCCGGTGTGGTACAGCGGCGTGCCGCAGAACCAGGGCCCCTGGCTCGATGGCGAGCTCAAACCGGCCAACGGATATCGTCCGCCGTTGAAGCTCGTATCGCTCGACATCGAAACGAGCGCGCATGCCGAGCTCTATTCGATCGCGCTCGAAGGCTGCGGCGAGCGGCAGGTGTATATGCTTGGGCCGCCGAATGGCAACGCCGCCGACGCCCTCGACTTCAAGCTCGAGTACTGCGAAACCCGCGCGCAACTGCTCGAAAGACTGATCGAGTGGATGGAGCGGCACGATCCCGATGCGATCATCGGCTGGAACCTGGTGCAGTTCGATCTGAAGGTGCTGCAACAGCATGCCGAGCAGTATCGCGTGCCGCTGCGCATCGGCCGCGGTGGCGCGGTGATGGAATGGCGCCAACACGGTGTCACGCGGAATCACTTTTTCGCGGGCGTGGCGGGCCGTTGGGTCATCGACGGTATCGAGGCATTGCGGTCGGCGACGTGGAGCTTTCCATCGTTCAGCCTCGAATATGTGTCGCGTTCGGTGCTGGGCGAAGGCAAGGCGATCGACAATCCTTATCAGCGCATGGACGAAATCCAGCGCCGCTTCGACGAAGACAAGCCCGCGCTCGCGCGCTACAACCTGAAGGACTGCGAGCTCGTCACGCGCATCTTCGCGAAGACCGAGCTGCTGCCATTCCTGCTCGAACGCGCAACCGTGACCGGCCTGCCCGCCGATCGCAGCGGCGGCTCGGTCGCGGCATTCACGCATCTGTACATGCCGCGCATGCATCGGCAGGGCTATGTCGCGCCGAATCTCGGCGACGTGGCCGGCGCGGCAAGCCCCGGCGGCTTCGTGATGGACTCGCGGCCCGGCCTCTACGACTCGGTGCTCGTGCTCGACTACAAGAGCCTGTACCCGTCGATCATTCGCACGTTTCTGATCGACCCGCTCGGCCTCGTCGAAGGCATGCTGCATCCCGACGACGCGCACTCGGTGCCGGGCTTTCTCGGCGCGCGCTTCTCACGCACGCGTCACTGCCTGCCGTCGATCGTCGCGCAGGTCTGGCAGGCACGCGAAGCGGCCAAGCGCGAGCACAACAAGCCGCTCTCGCAGGCGCTGAAGATCATCATGAACGCGTTCTACGGCGTGCTCGGCTCGACCGGCTGCCGCTTCTTCGATCCGCGGCTGGCGTCGTCGATCACGATGCGCGGCCACGAGATCATGCATACGACGCGCGAGCTGATCGAGGCGCAAGGCTACGAAGTGATTTATGGCGACACCGACTCGACCTTCGTCTGGCTCAGGCACGCGCACGACGAGGAAGACGCCGCGCACATCGGCCGCGCGCTCGTCGAACATATCAACGCGGCGTGGCGGCAGAAGCTGCAGGCGCGCTTCGGTATCGACAGTGCGTTGGAACTGCAATTCGAGCGGCACTACCGGCGCTTTTTCATGCCGACGGTGCGAGGTGCCGAGGAAGGCAGCAAGAAACGCTACGCAGGCCTTACGGTATTGCCTGACGGGCGCGAGGACGTGGTCTACAAAGGTCTCGAAACCGTGCGCACCGATTGGACGCCGCTTGCGCAACAGTTTCAGCAGGAACTGTATCGGCGCATCTTCAAGCAGCAGCCGTATCAGGATTACGTGCGCGACTACGTGCGCGATACGCTCGCGGGCCGGCTCGACGATCAGCTGGTTTATCGCAAGCAGCTGCGCAGACCGATCGACGCCTACGAGCGCAACGTGCCGCCTCATGTGCGCGCGGCACGCGTCGCCGATGAGTTCAATCGCCAGCAGGGACGTCCGCTGCAATATCAGAACGGCGGCTGGATCAGCTACGTGATTACGGTGGCCGGCCCCGAGCCGCTCGAAACGCTGCGCTCGGCGATCGACTACGAGCACTATGTGACGCGGCAATTACAGCCGGTCGCCGACGCGATTCTGCCGTTGCTGCGCGACGATTTCACGACGCTGATGTCGGGCCAGAAACAGTTGTTCTGATCGTGGCGGCGAGCGTGCGGCCGCGACCATGGACGAATTGCCTACTTCACCACGGACGGAGGCTGAGCCTCTTCATCGAAGGGCGCTTTTATGCCGGAGTTGTAACCGTGCCGACACATCCGGGATGGCTAAATATTTCAATCAGGCATAGGTGATCCATGATTAAAGGCGGAAAAAAACTAATCCTTGGTTTTGATCTGTAATCCTATCAGCGGAATTGCGCCATCATAATTCGAAGTATTCCAAATCGTCGCTTGTCCGTGCAATTGACTGGATTTGCATTGTCTCTTGACCTAACCCTTTATTGTCCTATAGTGCCATTTGATCCGCCCCGGAAACATTGCGGGGACGCTGTGCGATATACCTGAGTCTGTAGCCCAACGATCTGCAACGACAGGAGAAGATGCATGAAAGCAATCCAAGCCGTCAGACTGGTCAGTACCGCCCTTCTGATTTCGGGTTCGATTCACGCCTATGCGCAGGCGAGCAACGCTAACGCCCCTGAGTCTGCACCGACCACGACGCCTGAAGCCCGATCGCATTACAAGTCGATGAAAGCAGCGAACCGGGCGCTACAACGTCAGGTTCGAAATGCGCTGGTGAAAGACAGGAGCATCTCGACGGCCAATATTACGGTTCGCGCCCGCGATGGTGCTGTCACGCTGCAGGGCAGCGTACCGCTCCAGGCCCAGAGCGACCGGGCAACCGAGGTGGCGAAAGGGGTGCCCGGCGTAACTTCGGTCAGGAACGCGCTGTCGATCCGTCCAGTCGGGACCTGAAGCGGCCCTGGACCGCACCTTGCAGGAAGATCGACTTTCTGACTGCGCATTCCATCGACCGTATAAGCCCACGCGGCACATGGCGGTGGGCCGGCTCAAAAGCCGGCCGTCGCCATGTCGATATCTGCTCGATTTCGAGCCCTTTCAGCCCCCGTCAACCCAATCGGCAGCATCGCGCCCGGACTTTACTGTGTTGCGACGCAACAAGCCTTGTCTTTGGCAGGCGAAGCCTTCATTGCGTCGCAGTTACCGGCGGAAAGAGCGTCGTCTGAAAACGGAAGTATCCGGTGCGGTCGCTCGGCTATGCCGCTGAGCGACCCTGTGCTGAGAGATGTTCTTGCCCCTCTATCTCGAGATTTTTTCCAGCTCGAGCCCTTTTGTACGCGGTCCCATCAAACCGATCGCCAGCATCACGATCAACATCGCACCCGCGATGAACACGAACACGCCGGTCGTCCCGAAGTAGCGCAACACGGCCGCGATCAGAAAGGCCGTGAAAATCGCGGAAAAACGGCTCCACGAGTAGACGAAGCCGACCGCGCGCGCCCGGATGCTGGTCGGAAACAGTTCCGTCTGATACGCGTGATAACTGTACGAAATGATGTTGCCGGCCAGTGTCAGGCACACCCCCAAGCTCACCAGCAGCACCGCACCCGATGCCTGACTGAACCACAACCCGCACACGATATTGACGCCGGCCATCACGACGATCACCGTCTTGCGCTCGAAGCGATCGCCGATAAAGATCCCGATGATCGGACCGATCGGCGCAGCCAACGCGATCACGCTCGAATACATCAGGCTCGTGGTGATCGTGATGCCCTGCTTGATCAGCAGCGTCGGCACCCAGTTCGCGAAGCCATAGAAACCGACCGTCTGAAAGACATTGAAGATCGTCATCATCAGCGTGCGGCTGCGGTACGGCGGCACCCACATGTCGCGGAAACTGCCGCGCGGTGCGACCGCCACCGGCGGCGCCGGCGGCGGCAACTCGCGGCCGTATTCGTGGCGCACCTTCGCCTCGAGCGCGTTCATCACGCGGTCGGCTTCGGCGAGACGTCCTTGCTGCGCGAGCCAACGCGGGCTTTCCGGCAACGCGCGGCGAATCCACCAGACGAATAGCGCGCCGTGCGCGCCGATCAGCACGACCCAGCGCCAGCCGTCCAGACCGAACAGCGCGCGCGGCACCAGCAGAAACGACAGAAACGCGACCACCCGCACCGCCGTGAAGCCGACCGCCTGCTCGCACGCGAACGCGCGGCCGCGAATCTGCTTGGGCACCAGCTCGGAGATGTAAGTGCCGATCGTCACCAGCTCGACGCCGATGCCGACACCGGCGACGAAGCGCCAGAAATTGAGGCCCGCCGCGGTCTCCTGGAACGCCATCACCACGTTCGCCGCGGTATACCAAAGCAGCGACCAGGTGAACACCGCGCGCCGCCCGAAGCGATCCGCGAGGAAACCGCACGCGATCGTGCCGATAAACAGGCCGCTAAACAGCGCGGCGATGAAACTCGCGACGCCCGTCGAGCCGAACAGGCCGCGCGTGGTCGCGCTCAGCAGGCCGCTTTTCACGAGGCCCGGCGCGACATAGCCGGAGTACAGCAGATCGTAGAGTTCGAAGAAGAAGCCAAGGCTCAGCAGCACCACGAGCTTCCAGATGGAGCGCGTGGCGGGCAAGCGGTCGAGGCGCGCCGAAATGCTGCCGGCGTCGAGCGCTGCATAGCCCGTCGCCTGAGCGGCGGTGCTGCGGGCGGCGCTGCGGGCCGCGTCGGTGGAATGCGCCGCGTTGCCGCCGCTGCGCGCGACGGACCCCGCGTGATCGGGGGATGCCATGTTGTCTGTCTCCTTCTGTTGCGACTGCTTTTGCGGCAACGCTGATCGCTCGCCGCGGCCGGTCCGATGCCGGCCTTGTGTTTGGTCGCGCATCGCACGCGCCACGTTGCCCCGGCCGGAGTTCGGCCAGCATTCTAGCCGTGCGCGTGCTGCAATTGTTCGAACGTGGTGATTTTCCCGGCCAGCGCGCTCGCCGCGACCGTGTACGGGCTCGCGAGCCACACGTCGCCCGGGCCCGAACGGCCGGGGAAATTACGGTTGATCGCGCTGATCGTCACATCGTTCGCGTTGGCCGATTGTCCCGGTCCGCAGTTCGCACACGAGCCGCAGCCAGGCATCACGAGCGTCACGCCCGCGCGCTCGAACACCGGCAGATAGCCCTGCTCCTCGCAATACGCGCGCACCGCCATCGTGCCGAATTGCAGATACAGACGCGTGCGCTGGGGCACGCGCAGGCCGTGCTCGACGCCCCAGCGCAGCACCTCGTGATAGAAATCGAAGTCCTCGCGCTTGCCCGCGGTGCACGAGCCGCCGTACGCGATATCGATCGCGACGTCCTGTTCGAGCCGCGGCGCCGGCACGCCGTTGCCGGGGTCGCCCGGCCGCGCGAGCATCGGTTCGATCGTGTTCGCATCGATATGGATCGTGTCGCGATAGGTCGCGCCGGCATCGCTTTTCATCCAGTCTTCCAGCACGAAATCGACGCCGCGCCGCTCCTTCAGAAACGCGACCGTGCGCTCGTCCGGCTCGACGATGCCGGTGAAGCCGCCGAGCTCCGCGACCATGTTGGTCAGCGTCGCGCGTTCGTCGATCGACATCGCGCGCACCGCCGCGCCGCCGTATTCGAATACGAGGCCGATCGCGCCGCCCGAGCGGATCGCGTCCATCCGTAGCAGATGCAGCACGACGTCCTTCGCGGTCACGCCGTCGCGCAACTGGCCGTCGATTTCGATGCGCAGCGTCTCCGGCACCTTGCAGCGCACGTAGCCGGTGACCCAGCTATTGGCGATTTCGGTCGCGCCCGCGCCGAACGCGAGGCAGCCGAGCGCGCCCGAATGCGGCGTGTGCGAATCGGTGCCGCACGCGACCTGCCCCGGCAGCGCGTATTGCTCGGCCATCAACGCATGACAGATGCCCTCGGAGCCGGGCACGCCATCGAGCGCGCCGTGCGAGCGCACCGGATAGTCGCGCGAAAACGACGTGTGGCCTTCCATCAGATTCGCGACGCCCGGCAGCAGACCGTCGCGCACGTGCGGGATGCTCTGCGGCGCGAGCACCAGATGGTCCTGGAACGCGATGATGTGATCGGGCGCATGCAGCGGCGCGGGCTTGCCGAACGCGCGATGCATCAAATGCGCGCACATGCCGGTGAAATAGTCGTGGCTGAAGCGCCAGTCGGCTGCGATGAACACGCCGTCGCCGCGCTGCGCGCTCGCGGTGCCGGGATGCAGATGACGGTCGATGATTTTCTCGACCAGCGTTTTCGGCTCGGCGCCCGGCGCGTCGTTCGGGGCAGCGCTCGCACGCTCTCCCGGCGCGGGCCAGTCCGCGAACTTGCTATACGCGAGCAAGCCGCCGCTGCGGATGATTTGCTGGGTGAGCGCGTCGCGGCCCTTCAGGAATTCGTCGATCGGCACCGCTTCGCCCGCGAGCAGGCGATCCAGCACGGAAAAATCCGTCGTGGTCAGAATGCCGATGTTGTCGCAGTTCTGCTGATAGATACGCTCGAAGCTTTCGGCAACGATAAGTCGAATACCTGCGGACAATTCCGCGAGCGGGCTCGATTCGCGCGACGAGCCCTTGCCGTAGCGCTTGCCCGCCACCGTCACGCGAAAGCCGCCGTCCTTCACCGCGTTGCGGCCGATCGGCAGACGTTCGCCCGCCTTGAAGCCGACGTACGGGTACCGGCCAAGGCGCTCGTCGTAGGTGAGCATCACGGTGACCGGCGTGATCTCGTCGGTCGACACGTTGTTGCGCAACGGCCCCGCCGTCTCGCGCGTGAAGTTTTCGCCGGCCAGTTGCGCCTCCATCACGGCCGGGTCTTGCGACAGGTACAGCACGCGGCCGTCCAAACGAATCGTATCGCTCATCAGTGCATTCTCCTTGCGCCCACTATACGGCGCGCAACGCCGATGCCGAAGTGCCGGTGCGGCAACCCTGCCGTCTCGTTTCGCGAATGCTCGACTGTGGAGCCGCGGCGCGGCGTGCGTGCGAGGGATTATCTAAGGCTGATTGCCGAGGAACGACACCAGCGCGGCCGCGCTCGCGCTCAACTGCTCGCGCGCCTTGAAGATGATGATCAGATGGCGCTCGGCCCAAGCATCGGCAAGCGGCAGCAGCCGCACGTCGAGCGTGTTCACGTAGAGCAGCCCGACTGGCTCGGGCACGATCGCGATGCCGAGCCCCGCATGCACCATCCGGCACAGCGCATCGAGACTGCTCACGCGCATCCGCACGTCGAGCTGCCGCCCCGCGCTCGCCGCCTGCTGCGCGAGCAAGCGCGTGAGCGCGCTTTCGCTGCGCAAGCCGACGAAGCTGTCGTGCAACAGATCGTCGAAGCTCACCCGTGCGGCGCTAGCGAGCCGATGCCCGCCCGGCACGAGCACCGCGAGCCGGTCCTGCCGGTACGGCACCTGCTCGAACGCCTCGCTGCCCGCGACCGGATTGCAGATGCCGAAGTCCGCGCCATGTTCGTCGACGATACGCAGCACGTCCGCGCTGTTTTCCTCTTCGAGTTCGATCGATACATCCGGGAACGCGCGGCCGAACGCGGCGACGTCTTCGGGCAGAAACTGCACGATCGACGACAGATTCGCGACCACCCTCACACGCCCTTTGACGCCCGTCGAAAAGCGCGACAACTCCGCGCTCATCTGCTCGATATTGCCAATGATCGCGAGCGCGTAGCGCAGCACGGTCTCGCCGACCGGCGTCACGGTAATGCCGCGCGACTGCCGCTGAATCACCGGCAGGCCGATCAGCGCCTCGATCTCGGCGATGCGCCGGCTCACCGCCGACGACGCGATGAACTCGCGCTCCGCCGCGCGCGCGATATTGCGCTCCTGGCAAACGGCGACGAACAGACGCAGCGAAGTGAGATCGAGTTTCTTGAGCAGGTTTTCCATGGGACGAGGTCACGGGCCTTACGACAATGGCGGCGGATCGCCGGAATCGTGGACCTTATCGTCTCACGGCGCGCAGTGTTGCGCCATTGCGCCGGCTTCCATCCTCACAGCGCATCATGAAAGATGATGCCGACCGTATGCCGATGCCCCGAACGCAGGCGGCTCACGCCATGCCGCAGATTCACGCGATACGGCCCGCGCGTGCCCTGCACTGGCCGGCTGTTCACGGTGAACACGACCGCGTCGCCCTTCGCGAGCGGCACGACTTCGGCGCGCGACTGCATGCGCGGACGCTGCTCGGTCATCACGAACTCGCCGCCCGTGAAGTCGCGCCCCGGCTCCGACAGCAGCACCGCGACCTGTAGCGGGAACACGTGTTCGCCGTACAAATCCTGATGCAGGCAGTTGTAATCGCCCTCGCCGTATCGAAGGATCAGCGGCGTCGGACGCACCTGGCCGGCGTCATGGCAGCGTCGAATGAATTCCGCGTGCTTCGGCGGATAGCGCACGTCGATGCCCATCGCCCTATTCCAGCGGTTCGCGACCGGCACGAGGTGCGGATACAGCGCGCCGCGCAAGCCGTCGACGAGCGGCGGCAGCGGATATGCGAAGTACTTGTATTCGCCGCGGCCGAAGCCGTGGCGCGCCATTACGATGCGGCTGCGAAACAGCGCATCGCGTGGATAAAGCGCGCTCAGCGCGTCGCATTCGCGCGGAGTCAACAGTTGCGGCACGGCGGCGCAGCCGTATTGATCCAGCTCGTGTTCGATCCGCGGCCAGTCGAGGGCGTCGACGCGTTGGTCGATCGTTTGGGTGGGAGCGATTGCGTTCATCGTCGATGAGTGGGCGGCGGGGCTCGTTACCCGCGCCGTGAAAGTAGATAGCTCGATGAGCTTAGTGTACGAGCGTGGCGGCGGGAAAACACTCCGGGTCTTGCGGTCAAATTCGGCAGCACTGCACGGGTGCACGATTCACGCTACGCTGTCGGTATCGTTGCAGCCGCATTCGCACGGCCGCAACACGATTCTTTATCTCCAGGGACAACCATGAAACAGCAGCTCACCATCGATTTCGTTTCCGACATCGCCTGCCCGTGGTGCGCGATCGGCCTGTCGTCGCTGCAACTCGCGCTCGCGCGGCTTCAGGACAAGATCGACGCGCGCATCGTCGTGCATCCGTTCGAACTGAATCCGCAGATGGGACCGGACGGCGAAGATATCGTCGAGTATCTCGGCAAGAAATACGGCCGCACGGCCGCGCAGATCGCCGAAACGCAAGCGATGATCCGCGAACGCGGCGCGAGCGTCGGCTTCGATTTCGGTCCGCGCACCCGTACCTACAACACGTTCGATGCGCACCGCCTGCTGCATTGGGCCGGCCTGAAGGGCCAACAGTTGCCGCTAAAGCTCGCGCTATTGCGCGCGTATCACACCGACGGCAAGAATCCGGGCAATCATGACGTGCTGGTCGAGGCGGCACAGTCGGTCGGACTCGACGCCAGTGAAGCGCGCGAAGTGCTGACGAGCGGCGCGTATGCCACTGAAGTTCGCGAAGCGGAAAAGAACAATCAGGAAATGGGCATTCAATCGGTGCCGTCGATCATTTTCAACCGCCGCTATCTGGTGACGGGCGGCCAACCGGTCGAGCAATTCGTGCAGGTGATCGAGGAGATTCTGGCAAAAGAGACGGCCTGAGATCCTGCCAATTGCGAATGGAGCGCACATTGCACGCGCTGACGGCTTTAACAAAAAGAAGCTGGAACGAGGTGCCTCGATGGGGGCTGATAATCGGCGGCGCGGCAATCATGTTTTTCGGGCAGATCGCGCTGCTATTCGCTCAATACGCGCTGTGGGGCGCGCCGGCGCCGCATAGAATCCCGCTCGCCGATAAACCGATCCTGGTTCAGCTGTTTTTTATCGTGGTCCTGATGCCGTTGTTGGAGACGATCGTCGGACAATGGCTGCCCATTCGGCTCATTAACGGCGTTTTTCGTTTGTCGCGGCGGGTTGCCGCGGTGGGGTCGATTGCGTTGTTCACGCTGATGCACGGTTACGTCGATCGTGCGGTCGTGTCGATTCTATTGGGTGCGGTGGTGCTGGCGGCGGTGTTCATCGTCGAAGCGAAGCGTAAGGGACGGCCCGTTCTGTGCACCTGGCTCACGCATGCACTCGCGAATGCTTGCGTGTTGTCGCTTCAACACATTTGAGCAGGGATGGCTCGGGCCCATTGCCCAAGCCATCACGCGCGCCTAAAACCGTTTACAGATAGCTGCAAACGTAGTCGAGCGTTTCGACCACATCGATATCGAAGCGGCTCTTGCCCGGCACCGAGAAGGATTCGCCCGCGCCATAGGTCTTCCACTCGTCGCTGCCGTCGAGACGGATACGGCACTTGCCCGCCTGCACTTCCATCAGTTCCGGCGCGTCGGTGCCGAAGTTCAGCGTGCCGGGCAGGATCACGCCGAGCGTCTTGCGCGTGCCGTCGGCGAACAGCACGGTGTGCGACACGCACTTGCCGTCGAAGTACACATTGGCTCGTTTGACAACAGAAACCTGGTCGAATTGCATTGCAGCCGTCATGGCGGTCTTCCTCTGGTTCATCGTGAATGGATGCGTTGCGGCCGGCTGGGCGCGGCAGACGGCGCGCGGTCCGCGCAAGCCGCCCGCGCGACGCTCCGGTCCGGGCGCGAGCCCGCCATCATACAGGCTATTGATGGCGCCAATACGGTAAAGTCTGCCAGAAGCATATCGACACCACAGACTCATTCGACCCATGCGCTCTTCCCCTCCTTCCGCCGGCGCCGTACTGTTGCTGATCGATCTGCAACGCGCGATCGATCATCCGAGTTGGGGCGAACGCAACAATCCCGCAGCCGAGAAACAGGTGAGCCGCCTGCTCGCGCATTGGCGCAGCCGGAGTTGGCCGGTGTGGCATGTGCGGCACGACTCGACGGAGCCTGGGTCGCACTATCGGCCGGGTCAGCCGGGACACGAATTCAAGGCGTCGAACGTGCCGTTGCCCGGCGAGCCGGTGATCGCGAAACGCACCAATAACGCGTTCATCGGCACCGGATTGGAAGACCGCCTGCGCGCCGCCGGCCACACGACCCTGATCGTGGCGGGTGTCATCACCAACAACTCGGTCGAGGCCACGGTGCGGATGGCCGGCAATCTCGGCTTCGATACCTATCTCGTGGCCGACGGCTGTTTCACTTTTGCACGGGCGGACTGGAACGGAACGCTGCGCAGTGCCGACGACGTCCATGCGATGTCGCTGGCGAATCTCGATCAAGAGTACTGCACGGTCGTCACCACGGACGCGCTATTGGACAACCGGCAACCGCATTAGCCGGAACCCATAAACGGCCAATTTCCGGTACAGGAGGAGATGTGAGTAAAGTCAGCGTGAACAGCATAATGGGCGCAATTGCCGCGGCAGCGATTGCGATCGGCACTGCGACCTGTGCGAATGCACAAACTGGTGGCGGCATGCCGAACGATGCTTCCGCGCAAAGCCAATCCATCGCGGCGTCGCCGGCTCGCAACCGACCCGATAGCGAACTCGCGCGCGACGTGCGGCGCGCTCTCGCACGCACACCGAACCTGCATGCGACGGCGATTCACGTGCAGGCGCGCCGCGGTATCGTGACGCTGACTGGTTGGGTACCGCAGCGCGCCCAGGTGCAACGCGCGGGCAGTGTCGCGAGATCGGTGCGCGGAGTCCGGCAGGTGATCAACCATCTGAATGTGCGCACCCGAGGAGCCAGCGGTCACTAGCACAAAGCGAATAAAAGAAAGTACTCGGCCCGGCACGAATGCGCCGGGCCGAGTACTTTGTATCGACCATTCAATCGATGCGCGAGTATTCGCCGCAATAGCTCAACGCCACATACGATAGCCATACACCGGCGGCGCGCGATACGCATAAACGCGCGGCTGCGCCCAATAGACCGGCGGATGATAAACCTGATAAGCGACAGGCGCGACCGGTTGAATCACCGTTTCGACGACCTGAGGCATTTCTTCGTATTGTGCCTGCGGATAAACCGGCACGTACTGCACGGGTGGCTGCGGATAGTCCTGCCGCACATACACCGGCGGGTTGTCGTAGACCGGTTGCATCTGCGCGTAGGCCGGCGCCTGCTGGTATTGCATTGGCGGCGGCGCGTATTGCGGCTGCTGGTAGACCTGCTGATATTGCTGTTGCGGCGGCGGCGGTTGCGGCACCTGACGCTGCGCGTACTGGACCGGCTGCGGCTTCTGAGGCTGCGGCGGAATGCTCGTGTACTTCGAGTTGTCGTCTTCGGGGACGCCCGGCGGCAGCGGCGGCACGTCGACCCGCGCGACGTCGGTCTTCACGGGTTGCCGCTGACCATGATTGTGCGAATCGATCATTGCCTGGTAGTCGGCCTGATCCTGCTTGCCGCGATTGATATAACCGTTGCGATATGCGCGGGCCACGTCAGACATCTTCGCATTCGGATCTTCTTTCATGCCGTCCGCATTGACTTTGTACTCGTTCGGACTGAGCGAGCCGGCCGGCACCGCGTCGTCGGACGCATACGCCGCTTCGGGTCCGTCGGCCCACGCTGGATAACACTGCAGCGTTAGCACCGAAGCGACCGTCGTCACCCCGAGCCCCCAAAGCGCACTTGTTCTCATGATCCACCTCGCGGCCGATTAAGAGTGTATTGAAAGCCGAACTTTTTACTTGCAGGCGTGGCTATTTCTCTGCGCGTGCAATTGTTATTTTCTAGCACATTCCTTTGATGCCGGCATTATTTTTTCTTTGCAAACGAGCGGTGTAGCGCACGACTGACACGGCGGTTCCCAATGCGAGGCAGGACAAACCCTGAGAGTCAAAGTTGCCGAAATGGACTGCCTGCTACGGCGACTCCGCATGCTGCCGCGAAGCAATTCTTTTTGCCATGAATCACGTGGCACCTACACGGCCTTTTAACGCGCCAGCCCGCATCGAGCACTGCGCGACGACTCGGCTTTCCCTATTGCGCGACCTGCCGTTCTCTGCTCGCGCGAAATTCAAACAATATGCATAAAGAACGATCCGCAAATTCAAGTTGAATACCTTCCGAAAGATTCGCGGATTACGATCTACTTTATCGTTGCACGCGGCATTCGCTTTGCTGAGTACGGACATTTCCACTCTGCCCCGGAGGCAGCCCATGAAAGACTCCGTCACGCCACCCGCCGCGGATCGGGTTCCGCTGACCGCCGCGCCTGCATCGAGCACCGGTGACGAGGGCTCGCGGCCGCATCTGCGCGAGATTGCGTCGTTCGGGCATCAGGTGACCGGGGTGGCCGTCGCCGCGGACGGACGCATCTTCGTCAACTTCCCGCGCTGGACAGAGGACGCGCCGATCTCCGTCGGCGTACTCACGCCCGATGGCGACGTTCGTCCTTACCCCGACGATCGCTGGAACGGCTGGCGCAACGCCAGACGTGACGAGTTGAACCCGCAGGATCGCTGGGTCTGCGTGCAGGCAATGCTGTGCGATTCGCAAAACAACCTGTGGGTACTCGACCCCGGCGCGCCGGCCCAGTCCTTCGTCGTGCCGGGCGCCCCCAAACTGGTCCGCATCGATCTTGCGACCGATAGCGTCGTCGGCTGCATTGCGTTCACGCCCGAGATCGCGCCGCAGGGCAGTTATCTGAATGACGTGCGCATCAGTCCCGACGGCCGGTTCGCCTACATCACGGACTCCGGAACTCGCGGCGCGATCGTGGTGGTCGATCTCGGCACCGGTCAAGCGCGCCGCGTGCTCGACGGGCATCCATCGACGCAAATGGACCCGAGCGTCACCGTGCATGCAGGCGGCGCACCATTGCGGCGTCCCGATGGACGCGGCGTCGAATTTTCGGCCGACGGCATCGCGCTGACTCGCGATGGACTGTATCTGTACTGGCAGGCCTTGAAGGGCAAAACGCTTTACCGCGTCCCCACCGAGGCGCTTCGCGATACCGCGCTGGCGGCCGACGATGTCGGCAACCGCGTCGAGAAAGTGCTCGAGCATCGCCCCGCCGACGGGCTGCATATCGACCGCGCGGGACGCCTGCTGATTACCGCGGTGGAGGAACACGCGGTGAAGGTATGGGACGGTACGACCTTGACGACGCTCCTGCACGAACGCGGCCTGCGCTGGCCGGATACGTTCGCCGAAGGGCCGGACGGCACGATCTACCTGACCGATTCGCGCATCCCCGAGATGAACTGGTTCAAGCCGGGCCATCCGGACGCGCTGCCTTCGAGGTTGCTGATCATCGCCGACGTCGCTCCCTCAGTGTAGCCGGACGCCAAACCGGGCACGCGCAATGCTAGTGGAGGAAATGGAGCTGGCGCGTGCCAGCGCGCCTGCCGTGCATTCACGCGCCAACTGGCGCCGGGGGTCGAGGGATGATCGGCGAAACCTCATTCGCAACGCACTGCCCGCCTGAAATCGGACAGCCGATGGAGAACGTCGCATGACGATCGGCTGCCCCGAATGCGGCGCGCTCGAAGACATCCCGCCGCTCGCCGCACATACCTACGCGCGTTGCCGCGCCTGTCACTTTCCGCTCGAGCGGCGTAACGGCCGAAGCCAGACCGCGGCGCTCGCGTGCGCGAGCGCAACCTTCGTGCTGCTGTTTCCGGCCAATCTCGCGCCGCTGATGTACGTGCACATGCTCGGCGTCGAGCACTCGTCAGTGCTGTCGTCGGGCATCGTGCAGATGTGGAACGACGGCTGGTTCATTCTCGCGGTACTGCTCGGCACCTTCGGCATCGTGCTGCCATTCGTACGCTTTGGCGGCCTCGTGGCCGTCCTCGTCGCGCTACAAGTCGGCTGGCGTACCAGGGCAATCGGCGCGCTGTTTCGCTGGACCACCTCGCTCGATATCTGGGCCATGCCCGACGTCTATCTGGTCGGCTGCTTCGTCGGCTACGCGCGCGTGACGCAGAATCTGACCGGCACGATCGCCCCGGGTGGCTACTGTTTCATCGCCGCGGCGCTATTGTCGATGCTCACGCGCGCGGCGCTCGATCGAAGAACCGTGTGGCGCGCGATTGCCACGGACAACGAGTTGCCGGAACACGAAGCGCCGCTGTCCTGCACGGTTTGCGATCTGGTCGTGCCGATGTCGCAGGAGGGGCGTCCCTGCCCGCGTTGCGCGCTGACGTTGCGCGCTCGCAAAACCGACGCCGTCGTTCGCGCCGCTGCGCTGTCGCTCGCCGCGCTCGTACTGACGATCCCGGCCAACGTCTTTCCGATGACCAGTTCGATGCAACTCGGACACATCGAGTCAACCAGGGTCATCGACGGCGTCTACCAGCTGTTCCACGTGGGCCTGTGGCCGCTCGGCATCCTGATCATCTGCACGAGCATCGTCATTCCGGTGGCGAAGATCGTCGGCATGGGCTGGTTCATCGTCTCCGTGCGGCGCCGTTCGCGCCGGCATCTGCGGGTCAAGGCGCATCTGTATCGCCTGATCGACGAACTCGGACGTTGGTCGTTCGTCGACGTGTTCACGATTGCCGCGTTCGTGCCGCTGATCCAGTTCGACGGCATCGCGTCGGCCAGACCGGCCATCGGCGCCACCGCGTTCGCGCTGGTCGTGTTCCTGACGATGGCCGCTTCGCGCGCATTCGACCCGCGTCTGATGTGGGACGTCCACCCGCGGAGCAAGCGATGAGCGGCACGCGTCCCCGTCGTTCGCAAGCGCAGGTGCGGCGCAGCCCGTGGCCCGGCTGGATCTGGGCGGTGCCGATCGCAGCCTTCGCGATGGCCGGATGGCTCGGCGTTCGCGCGCTGACGCATCAGGACGAGACGGTCACGGTCATCTTCGACAACGCATACGGCATGAAGCCCGACGATACGATCGTCACGCTGCGCGGCGTGAAGGTCGGCGCCGTCTCGGAGATCACGCTCGCGCCCGATGGCCAGCACGTGCAAGCCGAGCTCAAGATAGATCGCGCCGAAAAAAAGTATCTGCGCAGCGAGACGAAGTTTTTTCTGCGCGGAGCCCACGTGGACCTCAACGACCCAGCGTCGCTCAAAGGCGTGCTGTCCGGCCCCGAGATCGTGATCGAGCCCGGACCCGGCAAACCGGCGTCGCGGTTCGACGGAGTCGATCGGCGCCCAGCGCTCGCACCGGGACACGGCCCGGTCGTCACTTATCTGGTGCGCTTCGACGGTGCGGTGGGCGACCTGAAGAGTGGTGCCGACGTGCAATTGCGCGGTTTCGACGTGGGCACCGTCACCAGCGTGCGCCTGAACTACGACGCACGCACGGGCGCGCTGAGCACCCCGGTGCAGATCGCGCTGAACCCGTCGCAGCTCGGCATCGTCGGCGCGCCGCCGCCGGCCAACGGCGACTGGCGCCCGCTCGTCGACGGCATGCTCGCCCGTCTCGTCGCCACGGGCTTGCGCGCGCACCTGTCGCAGGATCCGCCGGTCGTCGGCGCGGACAAGATCACCCTCGACTTCGTGCAAGGCGCGCCGGTCGCGACGCTCGCCAGCGAGGACGGTCTGCCCGTCATTCCGAGTGTCGCCGCCGCGAATCTCGACACGACGATGGCGAAGGCCAACGAGGTGATCCAGAAAATCGACGATCTTCCGATCCGACAAACCGGCGAACAGGTGCGCAGTATCGCCGCGCATATCAACGCGCTCAGTTCCTCGCCGCAAATCAAGGACAGCCTGACGCACATCGACCACTCCGTCGCGCAGATCGATCACACGTTGCAGCAGGTCTCGCCGCAGATCGGTCCGCTCGTCGCGCAACTGCGCGACACGGCGAACGCGGCGGATCGCACCGTTGCCGCGGCGAACCGTACGCTAGGCGGCGATGCGTCGAGTCAGAACGATCTGCCTGCCGCGATGCAGGAGCTAACGGACACCGCGCGCTCGATTCGGGCACTGGCCGACTATCTGGACCGCCATCCGGAGGCGCTGATCCACGGCAGGCAGCAGGAGACTCAATGATGACGAGGTTCACGCTTCGCATCGGACGCGCCGTCGTGGCATCGCTCACGACGAGCGTCTGGACGGCGGCGCTTGTCGTCTGCGTCGCCGCGATGACGCTCGCCGGATGCGGGCACAGCATGCCGACGCGCTATGTGACGTTGAACCCGATGCCCGCCGACGCGCCGCCAGCCACGGCGCCGATGCCGCCGATTCAACTGACCGCCGTGCATATTCCCGCAGTGCTCGATCGGCTCGAAGTCGTCACGCTGGCTTCGCAGAACCGTCTCACGATCGACGATAGCGACCGGTGGGGCGCACCGCTCGCTCAAATGATGCGCAAAACGCTTGCCGAGGACTTGCTCACGCGGCTGCCCGCCGGGTCGTTCGTCGTGCCGGATGCGCCCGCGCCACCAGGCACGCGCAGGCTGGTCGTCACCGTGTTGAACGCGACGGCCAACGCGAGCGGCACGCTGACCTTGCAGGCGGAGTGGACCCTGTTGAACGGGCATTCGGATCAGGCGCCGCTGCGGCAGCAAGTGACGCTCGATTCTGCGATCGACGGACACGATGCGCTCGCGCAGGCGGCCGCGTTGAGCCGCATTCTCGGCGACCTGGCCGACCGGATCGCGGCGTCGGTCGTCGCGCATTGAGCGAAGCGGTCTAGTTCGCTTCTCGGTCGATCACTGGGTACCGGTACCGCCTTTCATTGCGGAAATCCGATCGAAACGCTGCTCGACGACGCGTGTTCCCCATTGCTCCCCTTCCGATTCGTCGCTCAGCCGAAAGCCGAACGACTCGTACAGATGACGCGCCGCGTCGAGCCCCTGGAAAGTCCATAAATAGGTTTCGTCAAAGCGCTCGTCGACGAAACGCATCGCATGCGCCAGCAATTGCCGCCCGATCCCGGAACCGCGCAAAGAATCGTCGACGATGAACCAGCGCAAATGCGCGACACGGGTGCCGCCATCCCCATCGATCACGACAGACGCGAGCGTGCGGCCGTTTTCGACGTAAAGCCAAAGCCCTTTCCCTTCTGCCGGCAATGCGCCCGCGAACTCCGCCAGTTCCGTCGCGACCTTCTTTTCGAAGAATGCGCCGAAACCCCAGTGCTGCGCGTAATAGCGCCCGTGCAGACTCGCGATATCGCCGATACAGCCGGGTTTGTAGCCTTCCACGATTCCCGCGGACCCAGCTTCCGTCGCAGGAAGCTTGCTGACCTCGCCATGCGCGAGGGCGTCCGCATAAAGCGCGAGAGAACGGACCAGCGCCTGCTGGTCGGCGGGAACCATGCGCCGCAGCGCGCCGGACACGCGATCGGTCGCGAACCGGTCGATCTTCTTGCGCAGCTTCTGACCTTCGGCCGTCAGGTACAACTCGGAAGAACGGGCATCGTCGGCGCAGACCGTACGCTCGACCAGTCCGCTCGCCTCGAGCTTTGCGATCTGCCGGCTCGTATTCGATTTGTCGAGCCGCAGGATGGTCGCGAGATCTTTGGCGCTGATGCCCGGCGACATGCCGATCTCGATTACCGCATGCACGGCCGAGGGCGCCAGATCGCTGTCGGCGAGCGTCGCGCGCATGAAACCGAGTTCGCGAACCAGGCGGCGGGAAAACTCGCGCAGTTCGAGAATCGTCGTATCGCGAGGCTTGGCGGGGGCTTCGATCAGATCCATGATGGCGCTCACCTATCAGTTGCGTTGCGCAATCAATATAGTTGCGATCCCGCAACTTAAGCAAACGCTAAGTTGCAATCGGAAGCGTTGCAACGCAGCATCGAACCCGGCTTGCTTTTGCCTACAACCTCATCAATAGCGCCGCTCTTCCATCAACCGCTTGACGGTCAACGCCAACGGCACGGTGAAAAAGATGTGCGACATGAACCCGCCGATAATTACGGCCGGGTCGAAATAATCCGGATGGTTATCCGACGCGATCATGATCGCGGCATGCATGACGATCCACGCAAATACCGCATAGAACAGCGCAACCAGCGTCGCTTCATAGCCGCGCCGCCGGAAGTACGGCCAGATCGCGGCGAACAGCACGCCCCACGCGATCGCGAAGAAAAAGTGAATGCCGGTGCCGACGATATACGCCCAGATGCCGAGCGACGCCTGCACGTCTTTGCCGAACACGAGCCCCGTCGCATTGCGCGGAATGCCGGCAAGCGGCATCAAATGCTGAGCGCCGACCCAGACGAGCGCTTCGTAAATCCAGATCACCACGGCGCCGACCAGGCCGCCGATCACGCCGGCGCGCAACATCGCCCCGCGTTCGAGTGCACCGGACTCCGCGAGTCTTGGCCGCCGGTCCAAATCCCCTTCGCTGATGCCGAACTTGCCGACCATCTCTACTCTCCTCGAATGGACTTCACATCGGAACTTCAAATCGGAATGCCCAGCGGACAGTGCTGCTTCGTTGCGCGCCTTCGATGCCCGGCCTTTAAACGGCGTCGGGTACCTGGCGGGTCTTCAGAAACTCTTCGAGCGTTTCGCCACGCATGCTCGCGTACACGCCGAGATTGGTGATCTTCACCACGCGCGCGAACTTCTCGAGCACGAAGAAAGACACCCCATAGCGGATCAGACCGATCCAGTCGGTGTTGTCGACCAGCGCGCGCTCTTCCGGCGTCAGGCCGGCCGCATCGTAAGCGGCGGTGCGATTTTCGAGCCACAGCGCGCGCGTCGACGCTTCGCGCATCTGCCAGAAAAAGCGGTTCAGGCGCATCGCCTTCATGCTCTGGCGGATATCGAACGGATACGTGCCGGTCAATTCTTCGACGCCAACCAGTTGCGGATTCATTACGCCACCTCTCCTTCGTAGATCGTCACGGCCATCGCGGTGCTGGTCGCAAGGTAGTAGCTGCGATGCAACTCGCGGACCTTCTGGCCGAGCGCGCCGCGCATCGCGAGCCACATGATCGTCTCGACGCTTTCCGCGCCGCCGAGGCGCACGTAGTCGACGTGCTTCATCCTGGCAAGACGCTCCGGATCGTTGACGATCAGGTCGAGGAACTCCATGTCCCATTCGGTGTTGTTGAAGCCGCTGCGCTCGCCATGCACCTGGTGCGACAGCCCGCCCGTGCCGACCACCACGACCTTCAGATCCTGTTCGAACGATTCGATCGCGCGACGCAGCGCCTGGCCGAGCCGGTAGCAGCGATTCGCGGTGGGCAGCGGATACTGCAGCACGTTGACTTCGAGCGGCACCAGCGACAGCGGCCAGCCGCCCTGATGCGGCAGCATCAGCGAGAGCGGCGAATTGACGCCGTGATCGAGCGCGCGGTCCTGGAAGACGGTCAGATCGAACTCGTCGGCGACCAGTTGCTCGACGATATGGATCGCCAGATCCGGGTGGCCGGCGATGTCCGGCAGCGGACGCTTGCCCGCGCCTTCATCGGCGAATTCGTGGTTGGGCGACACGCCGAGCGCGAAGGTCGGATAGCAATCGAAGAAAAAGCTGTTCGCGTGATCGTTGTAGAACATCACCATCACGTCCGGCTTCTGCTCGGCCAGCCACTGCGCCACCGGTTCATAACCCTTGAACATCGGCGCCCATGCCGGTTCATTCTGCTTGCCCTTGTCGTACGCCAACCCGATCGTGGGTACATGGGACGTGCCGATACCACCAATGATCCTTGCCATATTCGTTCTCTTCCGTCACTTCGTGCTGCTGCCAATCGGATAGGTCGCCTGGCTTACCGCGCTAGTCACCGCGACCGTCTTGGGATACAAAGATAGAAATTGTGCCTCGATACGTGAAGTACGGGTATACCTCGAGTTGTGCCGGAATGATGGGTAAAAACCCGGTATGCGGGCACCCGGCGAGCCGATGAACCCCGCCGCGACCCACGCCGCGCAGGGCTCCCTCGGTATCCCAAGCCCGCGCGGCGTGCCTTCCGCGGCCTCCTCTCGCTCCGGCACGCGATAAATAAAACAGATGACCCGGAAAACAACTCGCAACGCACTTTTTCAAGGCTTGGAGCGGTGCTGCACGCGTGGCTATACTGCGGTGCTTCCGACGAGCGACGAAACGATGAACGAGACGACCCAGCAAGCGATTGTGCAGACCTTACGCGAGAAGATCCTGTCGGGCGAATTGTCGCCCGGGCAGCGGCTCGTCGAAGCGCAGCTTGCGCAATGGCTCGGCGTGTCGCGCACGCCGCTGCGCTATGCGTTGAGCGTGCTGTCGGCGGAAGGCCTGCTCGATCGTTCGGGCTCGCGCGGCTATGTGGTGCGCCGCTTCAGCGTGCGCGACGTCCTCGATGCGATCGACGTGCGCGGCGTGCTCGAAGGGCTCGCCGCACGCTCGGTCGCCGAAAACGGCGTGAGCCCGGCGCTCGCCGCCGCGCTCGACGAATGCCTGCGCGAAGGCGACGAAATCTTCGAGCAAAAGCATCTGAAGCCAGGAGACGACGTGCGCTACGCGCAGATGAACGGCCGCTTTCATGCGCTGATCGTCGAAGCGGCGCAGAACCAGGCGATCACGGCCGCGCTCAGCCTGAACGACAAGGTGCCGTTCGTGTCGCCGTTCACGATCGCGTTCGACGAAGCCGCGCGCGAGCGTCAGTTCATGATGCTGATGTACGCGCATCGCCAGCATCACGCGATCGTCGACGCGCTGAAGCAAGGCGAAGGCGCGCGCGTCGATGCGTTGATGAAGGAGCACACGCATATCTCGAAGGAAAGTCTGAATTTGTCGCTGCCATCGTTGCATCTGATCGCGGGCGCGGCATGAGCAACGACGCACTTTCCGCCGAAGCCAGCCAGGCGGCCGCCAAAGCGCCGCTGTCGGTCAGCAGCAAGGACCTGCTCAATCTCGCGCAATTGCGCGCCTTCCGGCTCGTCGCGGACATGGGCAGCGCGACGCGCGCGGCGGCCGCGCTGTTTCGCGCACAGTCGGCGGTCACGCGCTCCGTGCAGGAACTCGAGTCGGCGCTCGGCGTGCCGCTGTTCGATCGCGGTCCTTCGGGCATGCTGCCCACGCCGGTCGGCCGCGCGGTGCTGCACCGCTGCGAGCGGATCTTCGCCGAACTCGAAGAGCTCGCGCAATGGTGCGCCGCGCGACAGACGCGCCGCCGGCCCGTATCGGAGGGCGCATTGCCCGCGTATCTGCTCAATACGCGGCGGCTGCAACTGTTCGCGGCGCTCGCGCGGCATCGGCATATGCCGAGCGCGGCAAAAACCTTCGGCATCAGTCAGCCCGCGGTGAGCACCGCGATCCGCGTACTCGAAAGCGGCTCGGGACTGAGCCTGTTCCATCGCAGCCCGCGCGGCATCCTGCTGACGGCCGAGGGTGAAACGTTCCTGCTGCACGTACGCCGCGCATTGAACGAACTACGGCACATCCCCGACGATATCGCCGCATTGCACGGCAAGATTCAGGGCTCGGTGACGGTCGGCGCGTTGCCGCTCGGACGCACGCTGATCCTGCCGAAAGCCATCGCGCGAATGACCTCGGAAAATCCGGGCGTGCGCGTGGTCACCGACGAAAGCGCGTACGAGACGCTGGTGGCCGGTCTGCGCGCCGGCGACATCGACTTCATTCTCGGCGCGCTGCGCGACAACGACGCGACGAGCGGCCTGAAAAACGAGCGGCTGATGTCGGAAAACATGGTGGTGCTGGTGCGCCGCGGTCACCCGCTGACTCAAGTGCACAATCTGACCATCATGGGTCTGCGCGACGCGCAATGGATTCTGCCGCGCAGCAACGCGCCGGCGCGTGCGCTGTTCGAAACGCAATTCAGGCGGATGAAAGTGAAGCCGCCTTTGCCGACCGTCGAAACCGCCGACCTCGCGGTGATTCGCGGGCTGCTGCTCGGCACCGACATGGCGGCGGCGTTGTCGGCGCAGCAGCTGCATCACGAGGTTCAATCCGGGCAACTGGTGGTGCTCGACGTACCGCTGCACAACACGCGGCGGGAGATCGGCCTGACGATGCGCGCGGCGGGTACGCCATCGCCGGCCGCACGGGCATTGATCGACGCGATCCGGCTGTCGGTCGTCGATGTGACGCGCACGGTCAGCATCGGCGCGACCTGAGCGTTGCCATCTGTCCGGGTCCGGCAGGCTGTCGAAAAACGCGCGCCACAGCGTGTCGGCGATGCGGATCTTCGCCGCGCGCGCCTTATCTCGCAGCGCATCGCGCCGCAGGTCGAACATCGACACCTGCGCCCCCTTCGCGTCCAATACCGCACCGAGTATGCCGCCCGCTTCGCCGAAGCCGATGAATGAAATGCGCGTGAGTAGCACTTCTTCATAAACCTGCGAAGACATGCACCGTGCTGGATCACCGCGCAACGGAGCGTGCCAGTTCCGCTGTGAATCGCATGCGGAAAGAGCATAGCGAATGACGTGTAAATGAAGCATCGCCGTATCATCTTCGGCGGCAATTCTCCGACAATAGAAGAGCGCTCAAGTCACCACGCCAAGCCTCATCGACACCCGGAGAAAACGTAATGAACAAACGCCAGTTCCTGACCAGCGCCACGGTGCTGGGCGCGGCGGTCGCGCCCGCATTCGGCGCAAAGCGCGAGCACGCCGAATGCGCGCCGTCTCCAGTTGTCCTGACGATCTCCGGTGCGATCAGGAGCAGCAATCGCGGCGCGCTCAATCCGGCTTTCGATCAACTGCTGGCGAAGCACCAGGTGAAGTTTTCGCAAGCGTATGGCGTCGATCTGCCGTTGCTCGCCAGCATGAAATCCGTGACGATCCATCCGACGATCGAATACGATGCGCACCTGCATACGTTCAGCGGCCCGCTGCTGACCGACGTGCTCGCGCATATCGGCGCACCGGATGCAGGCAGCACGCAAATCGTCATGCACGCGGTCGACGGCTACGCGGTGCAGACGACGCTCGACAAGGTGCGCGAGTATCACTTCATCGTCGCGACGCAAATGGACGGCAAGCCGCTGGCGCTCGGTGGCGTGGGGCCGTTATGGGCGATCTACGACGCGGATCAGATTCCCGAACTCGCGGCCAAGCCGCTGAAGGACCGCTTCGAACTGTCGCCGTGGGGCCTGTATCACATGCAGCTCACCGAGGCGTCATAGCGCGCCGCCGAATAGCTCGACGCACGCCTGCCGCACGCGCTCGACCGAGCTCGCCCAGTCTTCCCCTGGCGCGCGCCGGAACAGACGCAGCGTGTGCGGATACCACGGCGCTATACCTGACACTACGAATGAGAGGATCGCGTGGTGATGCTAGAATCGCCCCCGTCTTTTCTTCGACACTCATGACTCGACGCTCCCGCAACCACCTGACCGCATGGCTTGGCCTCGTCGCCATGTGGCTCGTCGTGTTCGCGCCGCTCATCAGTCAGTTGCTCGAATCGAGCCGCGGCCACGAGCCGATTGCCGTGCTGTGTTCGGCGCTTCATCCGAGCGGCGCGAGCGATATCAGCGATGCGAGCGTCGTCGCTCAAACCAGTCCCGCCTCCGTGCATCTGAGCCACGACGATGCATTCGGTGCCTGCGGCTACTGTCATCTGCTCGAACATCACGTCGCGATGCCGACGCTCGCCGCCGCCGAGCCGCCGGCCGCGCTGCCGCTGGCCGGCACCGCGCCGCCCACACTGTCCACCCGCTTCACGCCGCTGGGCGCGTTCCCGTCGGGACGTCCGCGCGCGCCACCTGTCGTTTCCTGATCGCTGCCGGTTCTGATCGCGCCTTCGTCGCCCACGTCGACGAAGCCTGCGATCACCTGTTCAATGCATCGAGGAAACGCTCATGTTCAACTTCGCGCTGCGAAGGCTGTCTTTTTGCGTCCGTCGTGACGCTGTTTGTTCCGCTCATCGCGCGGTTCGCCGTTCCGTTCGTTGGCCCGCGCTCGTGCCTGCCTTCGTGCCGGCTTTGGTTGCAACACCCGCGCAGGCCGCCGACGCGGATGCGACGCTGCCCGCCGTCAGCGTCAATGCAAGCGCAAGTGCGAGCGCCGCACCGCGCGCTGTCGACCCGAACCTGCCCGCCTCCATCGAAACCATCACGCGCGATCAGTTCGCGAACTGGAACGTCGTCAACACCGAGGACGCGCTCAAGTACCTGCCGAACCTCGCGGTACGCAAGCGCTTCATCGGCGACCTGAATTCGATCATCGCGGTACGCGGCACCAGCAATACGCAGAGCGCGCGCGGCCTCGTCTATGCGGACGGTTTGCTGCTGAGCAACCTGCTCGGCAATAGCTATTCGTTTCCGCCGCGCTGGTCGATGGTGTCTCCCGACGAAATCCAGCAAGTCGACGTAATCTACGGGCCGTTTTCCGCGCTGTATCCTGGCAACTCTTTAGGCGCGACGGTGCTGATCAGCACGCGCATGCCGAATCAGTTCGAGGCCACAGCCGACGTCAAGGCATTCACGCAGCACTTCAGCCTGTTCGGCGTGAACCAGAGTTTCAACGGCAGCGAAGCGAGCGCGTCGCTCGGCGATCGCATCGGCAAGTTTTCGTACCTGCTCGGCGTCAATCATCTAGAGAACACGAGTCAGCCGCTGCAATTCGCGACGCTCGCGCAATCGACCACGCCCGCGAAGGCCGGCGACACGCCCGTCACCGGCGCCCATTTCTACAACAACCAGACCAATACGCCGACGGCCGTGCTCGGCGTGAACGGCGAAGGCATCGAGCACACGGTGCAAGACCAGCTCAAGCTGAAGATGCAGTACGACTTCACGCCGACGCTGCAGGGAGGCTTCACGCTCGGCTACTGGCACCGGACCTACGACAGCGAAACATCGACGTTCCTGCGCGACGCGGACGGCAACCCGGTGTACAGCGGCAACGTATCGATCGACGGCTACCACTACACGATTCCAGCGGCAGCGTTCGCGCCGAGTCTCGGACACAGCGAGAACTGGCTCTACGGCGTGTCGCTGAAAACGCGCAATGCGACCGGTTGGAACGGCGAGGCGATCGCGTCGTATTACGACATCGGCAATAGCGTCGCACGCATCGCGAATGCCGGCGGCCCGGGCAATGGCCCCGGCACCGTGCTGTTCGGCGACGGCACCGGCTGGAAGACGCTGGACCTGCACGGCACCTACACGCCCGCGACAAACGAGGCGGGGCTGGCCAATCACGCACTGAGCTTCGGCTACCACTACGACAACTACTTCGTCGACAACCAGACCTACAACACGCTAGCTTGGCGCGACGGCGACGCGACCTCGTTCGGCAACGCGTTCACCGGCAAGACTCAGACGCAAGCTCTTTATGCGCAGGACGCATGGCGCTTTCTGCCGCGCTGGAAGCTCGTCTACGGCGTGCGCTATGAAGACTGGCAAGCCTACGACGGCGCGCAGTCGCTGCCCGGCACGACGATCGCGTACAGCGACGCCAGCCAGCGTCATATTTCGCCGAAGGCGTCGCTATCGTTCGATGTCAGCGACGATCTGACCTTACGCGCGTCGATCGGTCGCGCTTATCGCTTTCCGACCGCGAGCGAACTGTTCCAGGGGCAAATCAATGGCTCCGCGATCGTGAACAACAATCCGCATCTGCAGCCCGAGGACGATCTGTCGAAAGAACTGAGCGCCGAATGGGCGCACTGGAATGGCGTGTTCCGCTTGTCGCTGTTTCAGGACGACGTGAAGAACACGATCTTCAGTCAGACCGACACCACCGTGATCCCGAACGTGACGAACTTCCAGAACATCGGCAAGGTTCGCTCGCGCGGCGTCGAAACGAGCTACTCGGGCGAAGACGTGTTCGTGCGCGGACTCGATCTGCTCGCGAGCGTCGCGTACACGCAGTCGAAGATCCTCGAAAACGCTCAGAATCCGGCCTCGGTCGGCAAGTACTTTTACCGCATTCCGCTGTGGCGCGCGAATCTTGCCGCGACGTATCACTTCGACGCGCGAGCGGCGCTGACGCTCGCCGCGCGTTACTCGGGCCGTCAGTACAACACGCTGACGAATACCGACACGAACCCGAACGTGTTCGGCGGCACCAGCACCTACACGGTCGCCGACGCGAAGTTCACGTTCAAGCCGACGAAGCTCAGCGAACTCGGCATCGGCGTCGACAACCTGTTCGACGGGCGCTACTTCGTCTACCACCCGTATCCGGGCCGCACGTTTTATGTCGAAGCGAAGCTGCGTCTCTGAGTAACCCATCGCCCCATTTGCCCGACGAGGATTTCATGTCCACGACTCCAACCGCCGAACCCGTACGTACGCAGAACAGTACGGCCGCTGCCGCCGCCAGCGGCCCCGCACATCCAGGCTATAGAACACTGTGGCGCTGGCATTTTTATGCGGGCCTGTTCGTGATGCCGTTTCTGCTCGTGCTCGCCATCACCGGCACGCTCTATTGCTTCCAGCCGCAGATCGAGCCGCTGCTGTATCGGCAGCAAATGGTCGTTGCACCGCAAGCGGTGGCGAGACTGCCCGACAGCATGCTGCTCGCGCGAGCGCGCGCGGCGCTGCCGCCCGGCTCGGTCGCGACGACCGCCGCGATCACACGCGATCCGCAACGCAGCGCCGAATTCGTGTTTCGGCTCGCGGACGGCACGCAGCAGAGCGTCTATCTGAATCCATACAACGGCGATGTGCTGGGCACGCTGAGCGTCGAGCGTCGCTTGATGCAGGTGGATCGCCTGATTCATCGCAAGCTGCTGCTCGGCAAGCCCGGCGAGCTGCTGATGGAACTGGCCGCATGCTGGACGCTCGTGATGATCGGCACCGGCATCGCGCTATGGTGGCCGCGCGGCAAAACGACCGCGCGCGCTGTGCTTCTGCCGCGCCTGGCGCTGAGAGGACGTCCGCTATGGAAAAGTCTTCACGCGGTGATCGGCATCTGGCTCGCGCTGGGCGCGCTGGCGTTCGTATTGACCGGTCTGCCGTGGACCGGCTCATGGGGCAAGCAGTTCAAGGCGTTTGCGACCGCGACGAAGCTGGGCGCGCCGCCGGGCGCGTGGGGCGGTTTGCCATTGCGCTCCATCGTGCCAGGAGCGCAATCAGAACAGGCCGACCACGCGAGCGGCACGAGCGCGCATGCCACGCATGCCGACATGGACTCGATGCCCGGCATGGTGATGGACGATCTGCCGTTGCCGCTGACGCCGTGGGCCGCGGGCAACTCCAGCGTGCCCTCTTCCTCGAACAGCGACGCGGCACAGCCTCTGTCGCTCGGTCATATCGTTGCGCTCGCCGCGTCGCTCGGCATCTCGGACGGCTACAGCATCGTGCTGCCGAATTCCGCAACCGGCGTCTACACGCTTTCCTGGTTTCCCGCGAATCCGCGAGACGAACGCACGCTGTACGTCGACCAATACAGCGGCGCGATCCTGAAGGACATTCGCTACGGCGATTACGGGGCGATCGCGAAGGCCGTGTCGTACGGCACGTCGCTGCATATGGGACGCTACTTCGGCGTCGCGAATCAGATACTGTGCGCGGCCATTTCGCTCGGCCTTGCCGCGCTCGCTGTGACCGGCTTCGTGATGTGGTGGAAACGCCGGCCGCAACGCTCGCTCGGCGCGCCGTCGCGCGAGCGCGCCGCGCCGCCCATGCATGGCTGGAAAGCCGGCCTCGTGCTGCTCGGCGTCGTGTTCCCGCTGATGGGCGCGACGCTCGTCGCGGTGTGGCTGCTCGATCGGCTGGTTTTCGGCCGTGACTCGCGACCGAAATTGAACGAAGTCGCCTGAAACCAGGGCAAGCCGCGTGAGGCTGCGCTTGCGCTTCACGAGCGTTTACGATACATTTTGCTCGTTTATGATCGATTTGCACCGAAACGGAGACGAGACCCATGCAGCGAACCCGGGAAGAAGCGATCAACGGGCTACTACCGGAGCAGCGCGAAGCGCTGATTCTGGAGCGATTGCGCACGCATGGTCGCGTGCTCGCGGCCGAGCTTGCCGCCGAACTGCAGGTCTCCGAGCACACGGTGCGTCGCCATCTGCGCGATCTCGCGGATCAAGGCCACTGCAAGCGGGTGTATGGCGGTGCGCTGCTGATGTCGCCAGCAGACAAACCCGCGGCGCTGCGCATGCACGAGGCCGTCGATCGCAAGGCACGCCTTGCCGCGGCGGCCGTGTCGATCGTTCGTCCGAAGCAGATCGTGCTGCTCGACGCGGGTTCGACGAACGTCGCGATCGCGGCGGCGCTGCCCGACGACGCCGGCCTGACCGTCGTCACCAATTCGCCCGACGCGTGCGCGCGGCTGCTGAACCGACCGGGGATCGACGTGATACTGATCGGCGGCCGCATCGCCGGGGGCGCGGCGGGCTCGCTCGGCGCGACCGCGCTGCTGCAGGTCCAGCAGATCCGCGCGGATCTCTGTTTTCTCGGCGCCTGCGCCTTCGATCCCGACGAAGGCGTCGCCGCATTCCACGCTGAAGATGCAGAACTGAAACGCGCGATGGTCAAAGCGAGCGGCCAGATCGCCATCGCGCTGACCTCGGAAAAGCTGATTACCGCGGCGCCGTTCGCGGTAGCGCCGGCTTCGTCGGTCGATTATCTGTTCGTCGAAGCGGACGTACCGGGCGCGCGTATCGCGAGCCTCGAGGCCGTCTGCGATAACGTGATGGTGGCACGCCCATGAACTCACTCGTCAGGGAACGCATCGCGACGCTCGCCGTCTTTCTCGCCAACGGTTTCGGCATCGGCGCATGGGCGGTCGAGGTGCCGCGCATCAAGGAAAGCCTGGCGCTCAGCGACACCTCGCTCGGCATCGCGCTTTTCTGCTTCGCGCTCGGCGCCATCGTTGCGATGCCGCTCGCGGGACAGCTCGCGCCGCGCGTCGGCAGCGGCCGCGCCACCGCGCTGCTCGGCG
This sequence comes from Paraburkholderia sp. BR10954, assembly GCF_040965775.1. Lineage (NCBI taxonomy): Bacteria > Pseudomonadati > Pseudomonadota > Betaproteobacteria > Burkholderiales > Burkholderiaceae > Paraburkholderia > Paraburkholderia sp. BR10954. The sequence continues at coordinate 87,967 of NZ_JBFRCK010000001.1, read as the reverse complement.
CGGCGTTCGCGATCGCGCTGCCGTTGCCCGCGGTCGCGCCCGGCATGCTGACGTTGTGCGTGGTGCTGTTTGCGCTCGGCGCGTCGAATGGCGCGCTCGACGTGTCGATGAACGGACATGCGAGCGCGATCGAAACACGCTGGCGCGCGCCGATCATGTCGTCGTTTCATGCCGCGTGGAGCGCGGGCGGACTGCTCGGCGCGGCGAGCGGCGCGATGCTGCAGAAAGGCGGCGTCGGCGTCCTGGGCGGGCTGCTCGTCCCCGATCTGTTCATCGCGGCCCTGATCATTTTCGCTGCATGGTTTGCGTTGCGCGATATCGGTCCCCGCGCGGCCGCCGCGTCGAGCGGCTTCGCGTGGCCCGACAGCGCCGTGATGAAACTGGCGCTGCTCGCGTTCATGTGCATGCTCGTGGAAGGCGCGGTGGCCGACTGGAGCGCGGTGTACCTGCGCTCCACGTTGAACCAGGAAGCGAGCATTGCCGCGATCGGCTACTCCGCGTTCGCGTTTTCGATGGCGGCGTGCCGGATCGCAGGCGACGCGTCGGTGCGGCGCTTCGGCTCGAGCAAGGTCGTCGCGCTCGGCGGTCTGATCGCGTTCGCCGGACTCGCGCTGGTGCTGAGCCTGCCGACGGTGCTGACCGCCTGCGTCGGCTTCGCGATGGTCGGCATCGGTCTCGCGAATATCGTTCCGGTGATTTTCAGCGCGGCGGGTCGTTCGAGCGCGACGCCGGCGATCGGCGTGTCGATGGCGGCCACGTTCGGCTATGCGGGCTTTCTGGTCGGGCCGCCGCTGATCGGTTTCGGCGCCGGCGTGCTCGGCTTGCGCGCGGCCTTGGGTGTGCTCGTCATGGCCACGCTGATCGTGTCGCTGCTGGGCGGCAAGGCGGTGCGCGGCGCGCAACCCGCTTAGCCAGTGCTATTTCGCTTTCTTGTCGAGCACGGCAAGCGGCTTGCGAACGGGTAACGCATCGCGTCCTGCATGCTGACCCAATGGCCAGCTGAACGCGCCGAGCAGTGAGCTCGGCTGCGTGCCATCGTCGAGACCGGTGGCGGGCCACTCGTGTTTCGCGGGCACCCAGCGCGTGCCGAACACGTGATCCCACATCGGCAATAGCTGCGTGAAGTTGTGATTGAGATGCTCGGCGCGAATCGAGTGATGCAAACGGTGATACTGCGGATTGTTGACCCACGTGACGTAGCGGCCGAGGTCCACGCGCAAATTTAGATGCGCGAAGTAGTTGCCGAACATGAACACGATCGACGTCGCACCGACGATCCACGGCTCGACCTTGAACAGTACCCCGACGAGCGGATAAAGCAGGCAGCCCTTGATGAGCACTTCGATCCAGTGATGCCGCAACGTGATCGTCACGTTGAAATCCACCGCGCTATGGTGCAGCGAATGCAGCTTCCACAAGATGGGCCACGTGTGCTGCAAGCGATGAAACGCGTATTCGAGGCAATCGATCGTCAACAGTACGATCACGAACGAAGCGAGCGCGCCCCACCCGTGCGACACCAGCACCACCATGCCGCCGCCGAGTGCATTCACGATCGCGACGCTTGCGGCCGCGGTCAGCGGCTTCGTGGCTTCAACCAACGCCAGATACAGGCCCGCGTACGCCATGTTCAGACGCTGCCCTGCGCGCGATTGCAGCAATGCGGCCGGCCAGCGGCGCTCGAGCAACGCGCCGAGTCCCATTATGACCAGCACGAGCGCACAGCCTTGCAGCCACAGGCTCGCGTGGTGCAGCAATGCCGGAAACGGGCTCGACGCTAACATAGCATTCCCTGATGCAGCGGCTGCATACCGTGTAGAGGAGCGTTAGCATGATCTTCGCAGTCCGCTGGTCCGCGCGCAAGCGCCCTTTCGCTCGGGCCGCCGCGCATTCGGCTGCACCCGCAAGCACAAAAAAAATGGCGGGGTCATCGCTTCACGCCGTCACGATCGCGAGCGGACGTTAAATACAGCCGTATCGTCCGCTTGCGTCGTCGTTGTTTGTCGACATCCGTTTGGTGGTGGCCCCGCCGTACTTCGCATGTTGCGCCAGGCTCCCGAGCGCGAATCGCGAAGACGTTTGCTGCCGTCGGCATTTGTTCACTGCGTGAAATTCCGGCTGCAACATGTGTAGTTCTTGTGCCGGACTTATTGCAACGGCTATGCCATGCTGGGACAAAGCGTTGCCAGGTATGGACGAATGCGTACCGATGCACTTCGAAGCGGGCCTGATCGCACGCGATGCATCGGAAATGAGACGCCGCGCGAATGTTCCGACGAGCTCGTGCTGGTTCGCACACGTCGTTCGACGTGCGCGGGAATACCCGAACGCGGATTGACAGGTCAAGGTTTGCGACACGTATCGGCCAGAATCGCCGGAGCGCGATGCGACGAAAGAGTACCTGGGTCAGGCGGACCGGCGCGTCGCAAAGTTGAGACGACAAATGGCTTACAGCAGCGCGGTCAATTGCGCGACCCGCAACTCGAACTGCCGCAATTCATCGGCGGCAAGCGCCTTCTTCTGCGGCAGGTCGCTCGAACGCGGGCCCCGTGTTGACGCCGTCTTTCGAGTAGTAGAGCGGTTGACCTTGCGGATTCTTGTGAAGGAACACGTCGTGCGCGGTCGAGCCCCCTACGATGCGCACCGCGAGCGGTTCGCGCGCTGCGTCTTTGCCGTTGTCGCTACTGGTGTCGAAGACGGCGCTCACGCGGTCGCCAGCTTTCAGATCGCGCGACAGATCGCGGCCGGGTCAAGACAACGAAGCAAGCATGTTCGACAGACGCCGGACATGGGCCTTGAACGCGTCGCTCGTTTCGCGGTTCGTGGTGGGATTCAGATGCGAGCTTTCGGCGAGTTCCGCCTGCTCGTGAAAATCGTTGGCGATTTTGCGCTTGATGTCGTCAGGCAGCGACCGCACGATGGAGACCAGCAAAGCCTCTTCGGCATGCAGCATGCCGAGAATCGAATGTGTGTCCATACGAGAACCTCCGGGGGAACATCGTCGGTGCCGGCCGGCAGTGGCGCCGGCGCTCTTCATGTTACCCCGTTGATTCCGCGTCGTCTGACGTGCGCGTCACTCGGCGATCGAATAGCGCGACGGACGGGCGCGCGGCTGTTGTCCCTCAGGCTCGACGCGCGGACTCGCGCCGCGGATGAACAGGACCGCGCAAAACGCGATCATGGCCCAGATGCAAAGAAAGACGGTCAAAGCGCTCATGTCAGCTTCCGGAACTTCGGGACTGCGGGTTAGTACTGGGTTTGCTGCCGCGTTCGCCGTCAATGCAGCGTGGAGCGCTCGGGCGCACCGAACAGCAGCTCATCGATCAGGGCGGTGGTGAACGTCAGCTGCGTTTCGAGCGATTGGCGCGCGGCTTGCGCACCCGCTTCGTCGCTTCGGGCGACGGCCGCGTGTGCCTGCGTGGCGAGACGCAGGATGGCTTCGGAACCGCGTTGCAGTTCGCGCATTGCGAGGTCGTCAGGACCCAGCGTCGGCTGATCCCATTCCGAGGTGGTGAGTTCAGGCAGGTCGGCGTCGAACCGGCGGGGTTTGTTGTGACGGGAAGACATCCGGGGCTCCTGACGGAAAAGCGCGATATACGCGACGGGACGAACTCAGTGTGCGCCGCCCCCCGGCGTTTCAATTCGCCGAACAGAAGCCGAATCTGAAGCTAATCCGGGGGGTTCGAGAAAAACGAGGGTTTTTACCGGGCACTCAGCACTGGCAGGCCGCAAATCCCGTCGCCGGGGAGTCGGAATTTGCGACAGCGGTAGGAAAACGTCTAGCTTGTGGAAGCGGAAAAGACTCGAGCGGCCTTAAGCTGCCGGAACCACGTCGATGCGCAATGCCTCGCCGCCGGCGGCAATCGCCAGCAGGTGATCGACGTTCGGATGGGCGCCCGGACGGTTGCGCGCGTCGTCCGTATGCTCGGCGAACAGCGCGAGGCCGTGTTCGGCCGCCTTCGCGTCGAGCGTGCCGAACGCGCCGCGCAGGTAGTTGTACACCGCGAGCGAGCCCTGCTTGCCCGGTTTGTTCTCGATGCTAGCGACCACGGCACCGCGGCCGTTGACCAGATCGATGCGTGCGATGCCGTCGATTGCCGGCATTCTGGCGAGATTTTCCTTGAAAACGTTGCTCGGTTCGATCATTGAAACCACTCCTTCCGTTCTAAAAATGCATGGCGGGCCGTATCTTATCCGATGGGCCGCGAGCGGGTGAACCTGCGGCCGCGACCTGGTTTTCCCAGCGAATGTTTCGCGCGGGCCATGACCTCGACAAACCAGAGATAGGGGTAGCAGCAATACCGGTAGCAGAAGTTGCCTTGTTAAGGAATCTCCGAGTCGGAACAATGCGGCATCGTGAAAGCGTTGATTGATAAGCCAGCAGGCGGGCAGCAATCGAGCACGCCGAAAAAAAGCCCGCTTGCGCGGGCAACCCTTCTCTGCGCAGCATCGCCACGCGCCAACATCTACCCCTTCGTCGCGCCAAACGTCAGTCCCGCGACAAAATGCTTCTGCATCGCGAAGAACATCATCACCGATGGCAGCGCCGCCAGAATCGATCCCGCCGAAACGAGATTCCACGCGGTCGTCCACTGCCCTTTCAGCGCGGCCACGCCGACCGTGATCGGCGCGGCGTCATCGCCTTGCGTCAGACACAGGGCCCAGAAATAGTCGTTCCACACGAACGTGAACACGAGGATCGCCAACGCCGCGAGCGCCGGACGAATCAGCGGCAGCACGATCCTGAAGAACACGGTCCATTCGTTCGCCCCTTCGATGCGCGCCGCCTCGACCAGTTCGAACGGCAGCTGCTTGATGAAGTTGCGCAGAAACAGCGCGCAAAAGCCGGTTTGGAACGACACATGAAACAGAATCAGCGCGCTCACGGTATTGAACAGCCCGAGTTGCAACGACAGATCGCGCACCGGAATCATCAACACCTGGATCGGCACGAAGTTGCCCGCGACGAACGTCGCGAACAACGTGGAATTGCCACGAAAGCGATAGATCGCCAATGCAAAGCCCGCCATCGCCGCGAGTGCGATCGAGCCCACTACCGAAGGCACCGTGATCAGCACGCTGTTCCAGAAGTAATGCAGCATCGGCGACGTCGTCAACGCCTCGCGATAGTTGTCGAACATCGCGAAGCGCTTCGGCCATCCCCAGTAATTGCCCTCGCTTAGTTCTTCGGTCGAACGCACGGACGTAACCAGCACCGCGATCATCGGCAACAGCCAGATCAGGAGTGCAATCGGCAACGTCAGTTTGTATGCACGGCGCGTGGCCGGCTTCCATTTGTCGATCGGAATCGGAAACATCAGCGGCTCCTTATTGCTCGGCGCGCAGCATCCGCTGCAGGTGATAGACGATGTACACGAGCATGATGCCGAACAGCACCACCGCGATCGCCGCCGAATAGCCGATGCGGTAATACTTGATTGCCTGGTCGTACATGAAATAGGCAAGCACCGTCGAGCTTTCGAACGGACCGCCGCCCGTCATCACCGAAATCAGATCGAAGCTGCGCAGCGCGCCGATGATCGTCACGACGATCGCCATGAACGTCGTGGGCCGCAACTGCGGCAGGATCACATGCCACAGCATCGACCAGCCCTGCGCGCCTTCCATTCGCGCGGCTTCGATCTGCTCGGCGTTCAACGTGGTCAAGCCGGTCAGGTAAAGAATCATGCAATACGCGGTTTGCGGCCACAGTGCCGCGAACACGATGCCGAAGGTCGCATAGCGCGGATCGCCGAGCACCGGCACGCCGCGGCCGAGCATCATCGCGAGCAGGCCGAAGGTCGGATCGTAGAACCACGAAAAGATCAGCCCGACCACCACGCCCGACAACACGAACGGCGCGAAAAACAGCGACTTGACGATGCGGATACCGGCCACCGCCTGGTTCAGATACAGCGCGACGGCGAGCCCCATTGGCGGTGCGAGCAGGAACAGCACGAGCCAGATCAGGTTGTTCCTCAGCGCCGTATAGAACGTCGGCGTATGGACCAGCTCGATATAGTTCGCGAGACCGATGAAGGTCGGCTCGGTCATCCCGTCCCAGTTGAAGAAGCTCAGGCGGATCGTCGAGAGAATCGGCCACACCACGTACACGGCCACCATGAAGCAGGCCGGCGCGAGAAACAGGAACGCGGCGCGCCGCTGCCGCCGCGCGGTCGGCGTCGGGCCGCGCCGGCGCGACGCGACCAGTGCGCCGCCAAGCGCGCCGCCCGGCGCCGGCAAGCTCGGCCCACCGGATTCAACAGGACCGTCGACGCTATGACGGCTGACGGAATGCGACACGATCAATCTCCCGATCCGATCTGATACAACGCAATGCGTCGGACAGCGGCCTTGCGGCCGCCGCCGCTCACTTCTTGTAGATACGCTGACGCGTCTGCTCGAGCTGCGCGAGGATGTCGTCAAGTTTCGACGGATCGGAGACGAACTGCTGCATCCCCTTCATCCCTTCGTCGGCCATTTCCTTCGTCATGTCGCGATCGTAGAACTGCGCGATACCGCCCTTCGTATTCGACAGGATCTGGAAACCGATCTTCGAAATCGGTTCTTCAGGCTCCGGCGATTTGCTATTCGCCGACAACGAGCCGAGCCCCTTTGCGAGTTGTTCGCCGATCTCGGGCGTCGCGACGAAAGCAAGGAACGTGTGCGCATCGGTCTTGTTCTTCGCCTTCGACGGAATATGCAGCGATTCGACCGGCCCATCTTCGGCGGTCGGCACCTTGGAGTCGATGATCGGGAACTGGAAGTAGCCCATTTGCGGCTTCACGTTGTCCGGAAAACCGGCCGCAATGAACGTCCCCATCAGCATCATGGCCGCCTTGCCCTGGAACAGGAACGGCTGCACCGCGTCGAGATCGTAGGACAGTGAATTGTTGATGAAGTAGCCGTCGTCGATTAGCTGCTTCCATGTCGTATAGACCTTCTTCACACGCGGATCGGTGTACGGAATCTCGCCGGCCATCAGCTTCTGATGGAACGCGTTGCCGTTCAGACGCAGATCGAGATAGTCGAACCAGCCGGCGAGCGTCCAGGCGTCGCGGCCCGCCACCGCGATCGGCGTAATGCCGGCGGCCTTGAGCTTTTTCGCGGCGTCAAGAAACTCGTCCCATGTTTTTGGCTCGCCCTTGATGCCGGCCTTCTCGAACAGATCCTTGCGATAGAACATCCCCCACGAGTAGTACACGGTCGGCGCGGCATACTGCTTGCCCTTGTACGACGATGCTTCCTTCGTCGACGCATACATGCCGCTCCAGCCGTTCTTCTGCCAGTCGCCACTCAGATCATCGAACAGACCACGCTGCGCGTAATAGGCCATCCGTTCGCCGTCGTGCCAGTTGACGATATCGGGTGCGACAGTCGAAAGCCAACCCGGCAACTGAACCTTGTAGGCCTCCTCGTCGATGAACGACACCTTCACGTCGACATCGGGATGCGCCTTCTTGAACTCGTCGACCACCTGCTGCCACACCGCGCGCTGGCTCGCGCCCTTGTACGCGATGTTCAGCGCGAGTGTGCCCGCCTGTGCGGTGCTGACGACGGAGGTCCCCGCGGCGACCGCGGCCAGCGCGAGCGCCAAAAGAATCTTGCGTGGTTTCAGTTTCATCCTGACTGTCTCCTTTATGCCAAGGTTTTTGCGACGTTGTCGCTTCTGTTTCGAATGACTGCGTGGAGTTGCTACGACTGGACTTCTATTACGAGCGGTAGATCGCTACACCTTGCGGCGCCAACTCGCGTGAACCTATCACCAAAGCGTCGTCGGGAATGTGGTCGAGCGTGCGGGCTTGATCGCCATAGTTGAACACATAGGTCAGCGCGCCGCGTCGGCTGATGCGCACGCTGTCGCCGAGCGCCTGCGTTTCGAGGCCCGCTTCCTGTGCGATCTGCGCGAACAGATGCACCGTTAGCGCGTCGTCGAACAGGCTCGCGAGGTAGTGGAACGCGCCGCTTCGCACGTACGCGGGATGACCGTCCGCGAAACGCGCGCGCACGTCGAACGAGGATGATGCATCGCTGTCGATGAAATCGCGCCAGTGTCGCGCGAAGCCATCGGCGGCACCGCCCTGCTGTTCGAGCACTACCGCTTCGGTTACGTTCGGCCGCATCGATTCGACGCGCCACACGCGCAGCGGCAACACCGACGTCAATGCGCCAGGCGGCAGATTCGCCGGAATCCGCAGGTCGCGCGTCTTCGATCCGGTGCGCGGGCCGAGCACGACCTGCGCGCCCGAGCGCGCGAGACGTTCGGCGAAATCGTCGGGCACCACCGGCAGCGGCGGCACGACGACGAGGCTATAGCCATCGAACGATGCATCGGCCGGCACGACATCGACGTCGAGTCCGAGCGAGCGCAAAGCCGAGTAGTACTCGAACGCGAAGCGCGGATAGTGAAAATCCGCGCCCTGCGGATGAATCTCGAACAGCCACTTCGCTTCGTAGTCGTAGACGAGCGCGACTTTCGAGCGGATCGACGCATTCGCATCGGCATTTGCCGCGAGCACCTTGTGGATTTCCGACGCCACCTGCGAGGCTTCATTGCCGCCGACGTCGAGCCGGTTATCGGGCGTGTTGAGCCCCGCATGCATCTGCTCCTGCGCGAACGGCGCCTGACGCCAGCGGAAGTACGACACGCAGCCCGCGCCGTGCGCGAACGCTTCCCAGCTCCACAGCCGCACCATGCCCGGCAGCGGCGCCGGGTTCCACTGCGCCCAGTTCACCGGCCCCGGCTGCTGCTCCATCACCCACAGCGGCCGCTTCGACATGCCGCGATACACGTCGTGATTGAACGACGCGAAATCCGGATGACCAGTACGCAACCAGCGCGCCTTGATTTCCGGCGCGAACCACTGTTCTTCGAGCGCGCCGAGCGGATAGCTGTCCCACGTCGCGACGTCGAGATCGGCCGCGACCTTGTAGTGATCGAATTCGGTGAAGAGCTGCATGAAGTTGTGCGCGACCGGCCGGCCCGGCGAATGCGCGCGAATGATCTCGACCTGCATGCGGTTGTAGCGCGCCACTTCGTCGGATGCGAAGCGCCGGTAGTCGAGCCGATGCGACGGATGCGCCTCGGTCACGGTGCCGACCGGCGCGTCGATTTCTTCGAAGCCGCGGTACTCCATGCTCCAGAACACCGTGCCCCATGCTTCGTTCAACGCCTCGATCGTGCGATAACGTGCTTTCAGCCACTCGCGAAAGCGCGCGAGCGCGGCCGGCGAATAGCTGACCACCGTGTAATGACAGCCGAATTCGTTATCGGTCTGCCAGAAAGCGACCGCCGGATGCTTGCCGTAGCGCTCGGCCACCGCCGTGCAGATACGGCGCGACGCCTCGAAATACGCGGGCGACGAGAAGTCGTAATGACGCCGCGAGCCGAACGCGCGTGGGCGTCCATCGGCGCCGACCGGCAGGATATCCGGATGACGATCGATCAGCCACTTCGGCGGTGTCGCGGTCGGCGTACACATGACGACCTTCAGGCCAGCCGCGCCGAGCACGTCGACGGCGCGATCGAGCCAGCCCCAATCGTATTCGCCGGGCGTCGGCTCGATGCGGCTCCACGCGAATTCTGCAATTCGCACCTGCTCGATGCCGAGCGCTTTCATCCGGCGCGCGTCGTCTTCCCACATCGACTCGGGCCAGTGCTCCGGGTAATAACAGACTCCTAAACGCATCCCTGTGTCCCCAATGTTCTTCAAGCGTAGTGTTCGACGGATTCGAGCGACGCGGCCGCGAAGCCGTCCTCGGTAAACAGATGACAGGCGGTACGTGGCACCCGCAGGCTCGCGCGATCGCCTGGGGCGAGGCGCGTGTTGCCCGGCGCCTTCGCGATCAGCACGGCCCCGCCGGGTTGATCGAGGTGCACGTAGCTGTGTTCGCCAAGCTGCTCGACGAGCGATACGGTGCGCGCGAGCACGCCGTCTTGCGACGCGGCCGATGCATCGACGAACTCCAGATGCTCGGGACGCACGCCGAGCGTGACCGGCTGCGCCTGCTGCAAGCCCGCGCTGCTGACCGGCACGCGCACGTCCTCGCCGGTGTGATCGAGCGTGACGAGCACGCCTTGCGCATCGAGCGAGGCCACCTTGCCCGGCAGGAAATTCATTCGCGGCGAGCCGATAAAGCCGGCCACGAAGCGGCTTTTCGGGCGGTGATACAACTCGAGCGGCGCGCCGATCTGCGCGATGCTGCCGTAGCGCTCGGTGTCCTTGCCCGAATGCAGCAGCACGATCTTGTCGGCGAGCGTCATCGCTTCGATCTGATCGTGCGTCACGTAGACCACGCTCGCCTTCGCGAACTGCTTATGCAGGCGTGCGATCTCGACGCGCGTTTGTCCGCGCAAGGTTGCATCGAGATTGGACAGCGGTTCGTCGAACAGAAACACGCCGGGCTCGCGCACGATCGCGCGGCCGATCGCGACGCGCTGCCGCTGCCCGCCCGACAGCGCCTTCGGCTTGCGCTCGAGCAGTGCCTCGAGTTGCAGGATGCGCGCGGCTTCATGCACCTTGCGCTCGATTTCATCTTTCGGGGTCTTCGCGAGTTTCAGGCCGAACGCCATGTTCTCGAACACGCTCATGTGCGGAAACAGCGCATAGCTCTGGAACACCATTGCGACGCCGCGTTGCGCGGCCGGCACGTCGTTGACGATCTTTCCGCCGATCGACAGGTCGCCGTCGGTCACGTCTTCGAGTCCGGCGATCATGCGCAGCAGCGTGGATTTGCCGCAGCCCGACGGGCCGAGAAACACGCAGAAGTCGTTTTCACCGATGTCCAGATCGACGTTGCGAATCACTGGCGCACCGTCGCCATACGCCTTCTGCACGCCTCGTAACGAAATGCTCGCCATTGCATCGACTCCGTGATTTAATCGGCGCGAAGTCGGAGATTAAGCGCTTAATCAGCGTGACCGAAAAAATCGACCGCAAGGCGGTCGTTGGGTCTGTCTCCGATATCGTTTTGTACCTGGTTCGAGCGCAGATGTTGCCGCGCCTCGCGCCGCGATGCAAATGCCGGACAGCCATCCCAAATACTGACCTTATCATGCCTACACTCAGCGAAGTCGCGCGTCACGCCGGCGTCACGCCTGCCACGGTGTCCAACGTGCTGCGCAATCGCGGCCGCGTCGGCGAAACGACGCGGCAACGCGTGCTCGACGCGGTCGCGGCGCTCGGCTATCGCCCGCATCTCGCCGCGCGCGCGCTCGCCGAAGGCCGCGCGCCGACGCTTGCGCTGATGGTGTCGAGCATCGCGAATCCGTTCTATCCCGAGTTTGCGCTCGCGGTCGAACGCGCCGCGCGCGCGAGCGGCCACTTCGTGATCATCTGCAATACCAACGAGGATCCGCTCAGTGGCCGCGCGTACCTCGACCAGATCGCCGGCACGCTTTCCGAAGGTGTGCTCGTGACCAACGCGAACCTGGATTTCGCCGATCTGCACAAGACCGAAGCGCGCGGCACACCAGTCGTGCTGTGCATGTGGGAGCGGCCCAGCGAGCCGCCCGGGTTGCCGTGCGTCGCGGTCGATTTCAGGCTGGCCGGCAAGCTGGCCGGCGAGCATCTGCTCGAACTCGGGCATCGGCGCTTTGGTGCGATCGTCGGCAGCAAGGCGTCGGGCATTCACGCGGCGCGCTACGAGGGTTTCGTCGACGCGTTGCGTGCGGCCGGCGTGACGAGGAATCGCGTGCGGCACGCGGTCGACACGATCCACGGCGGCTACCTTGCGACGCGCGCGCTGCTCGAAGCCGATCCGCAGCTGAGCGCGATCTTCGCGACCAACGACCTGCCCGCGCTCGGCGCGATGCACGCGGCGGCGGACCTCGGCCTGCGCGTGCCGCACGATCTGTCTGTAATCGGCATCACCGACATCCAGCTCGCGCGCGAGTCGCGTCCCGCGCTGACGACGGTGGCAGTACCGACGGTCGAGGTAGCGGTACTTGCGGTGGAACTGCTGCGCGAGCTGATCGAGACGTCGTACGGGCAAGCTGGACGCGCCGTGGGGGACGTGCCAGCGCACGTGCCAATGCGGATTTCGTCCGAGCCGAAACTGGTCGTGCGCGCATCGACGGCCGCGCCCCGCTCGCGTTGATGTGGCAGTAGCAGCCACGACGCAACGTGTAGTCGCCGACGCTCAGTCGGCTTGCCGCGCATCAACTCGCGTGACGAGGCACACGCGCACCGACCGCCAACGCAATGCAGGCCAATACCGCGGACACCGCCGCGAACGCGACGTTCGCCCACAAATGCCCGACCCGCGTCGACAGCAGCGCTATGCCGACCGCCGGCAACGAGTTGCCGGTGTAACAGCACAGCAGATACGCCGATAGCAATTCGGCGCGTTGGTCCGCGGGCGCGATCCGGTTGACCTCCTGCAAGCTGCCGCGAAACCCGAGCGCGGCTGCGATGCCACACAACGCCGTCGCCGCGCTCAGCACCACGATCGACGCGGCGACCTGCGCCCACAGCAGCAACGCCAGACTCGGCGGCAACAGCCAGAGACCGGCGAACATCGCGGTGCGGGCGGCGAGTTTCGACGTGACCATCACCGTGATCGTGCTCGCGGCGAACAGTTCGGCGACGAGCGCCCCGCTCAGCGCGGGGCTATGCAGATGCATGCTGTTCGCGATCAGATTGGGCAGCAGCGCCGCGAAAAAGCCGAGCAGCGCGAAGGTCGCGAATGCGGTGACGGCAGGCACGACGAATGCCACGCGCAATCGCGCGGGTACGCCGATGCGCGGCGCGAACGACACCTGTGCAAACGTCCGGGCGCGCTCCTGCACGGTTTCGCATGCGAGCGCCGCCAACGCCGCGGTGACCAGAAGCGTCAACAGATAAACGACGAACACCGTGTGCAACGGCCAGGGCGCGAACTGCGCGAGCAGTCCGGTCAGCAGCGGCCCCACTCCGAGCCCGGCCAGATTGACCGCCGCGGCAAGACGGCTGGCGGGCGCCTTGTCGGCGCCGGCGTGCAATTCCGCGATCCACGCGGTCGCCGTGGCGGCACCGACGCCGATCGCGAGTCCGCTTGCCGCTCGGGCGACGAACAGCCATGTCGCATGCGTGGCGAATAGAAAGCACATCGTGCTCGCGATCGCGGCTGCGAGCACCAGCAGAGTGACCGATCGACGGCCGGCCTGGTCGGATACGCGACCGAATAAAAACAACGCGCCGAGGTTGCCGATCACGTAGGTCGCGTACACGAGCGTGATCGTCAGCTCGGACAAGCCGAACCGGCGTTGATAGAGCGGATAGAGCGGCGTGACCATCGTGCTGCCCGCGTACAGAACGCCGATCACCAGGGCGGCGGCGCTCAGCGATGCGCGGGAGCCGAGTCGTCGCTGCCACCAATGCGAAGGCATGGGTCTCTCCGACAGGTTCACGTCCTGTCGACGCGAGCAAGAGCTGTTCCGCCGCGACCGCGCCTCCGGATTCAGCGAACCCCGAAAAAGCGCGTTACGTGCCGCGAAGTGTGTTTAAAAGCCATCGCTCAGGCTTCAAATAGCTTTCAGTCGATCCAGGACTTTCCCGAAGCCCAAACACGCTGCTTCGCACCGCAACACGCCCTCAAAGCCTTATCACGCACGCCTTACAGCCTGCACGCGGGGCGCCGCGCGGCAATTTTCCGCTTTCACATTTCCTTGACGATCGGTTGCGCGCCTGCTGTACTAAATCAACCAAAGTGATTTAGGTGATTTCCTTCGGACCACGTCGAATCGAAGCGTCATCGCCGAACGTCGACCCAGCAACTTTGCAGTTTCGATCTATCAGCAGTCTCACACGTCGTTGCCAATAACTGGAGGAGCGTCTCATGAATCTGAATTCCCACAGGCGTCCTGTCGTCAGGACAATCGTGTCGATGTGTGCCGCGGCAGCGGCGCTGTGGTGCGCGAGCGCGAGTCAGGCCGCCGACCAGCCCGTCATCGGCCTGATCACGAAGACCGATACGAACCCGTTCTTCGTCAAGATGCGCCAAGGCGCGGACGCGACCGCGTCGAAGGACGGCGCGAAACTGATCACGGCCGCCGGCAAGTTCGACGGCGACAACGCGAGCCAGGTCACCGCGATCGAAAACATGATGACGGCCGGCGCGAAAGCGATCCTGATCACGCCGAGCGACACCAAGGCGATCGTGCCGAGCATCAAGAAGGCGCGCGCGGCCGGCGTGATGGTTGTCGCGCTCGATACGCCGACCGATCCGCAGGACGCGACCGACGCCCTCTTCGCGACCGACAACTTCAAGGCCGGCGTGCTGATCGGCAAATATGCGAAGGCCGCGCTGAACGGCAAACCCGCGAAGATCGCCACGCTCGATCTCGCACCAGGCGTGTCGGTCGGCGTGCTGCGTCACAACGGCTTCCTCGAAGGCTTCGGTGTCAAGGAAGGCGATGCGTCGATCGTCTGCAGCCAGGACACGCGCGGCGATCAGGCGAAAGGCCAGACCGCGATGGAAAACTGCCTGCAGAAGGCACCCGATATCAACGTGGTCTACACGATCAACGAACCGGCCGCGGCCGGCGCGTATCGCGCGCTGAAGGCGGCGGGCAAGGACAAGGGCGTGATGATCGTGTCGATCGACGGCGGCTGCGAAGGCGTGCGCAATGTGAAGGCCGGCGCGATCGCGGCGACCTCGCAGCAGTATCCGCTGAAGATGGCCTCGCTCGGCGTCAGCGCCGGCGTCGATTACGCGAAGACCGGCAAGAAGGTCTCCGGGTATCAGGACACCGGCGTCACGCTGATCACCGATAGACCGATGTCCGGCGTCGATAGCAAGGACACGAAGTTCGGCCTCGATAACTGCTGGGGCAAGTAACGCGCATTGCACAGCGGCCCGTTGCGCGTCGTAGCGGGCCGCCATCTGATTCGCCGCGTGACCTTCAGGTCACGCTCATGTACCGAGGACTGCCATCATGTCGACCCCTTCCGCGCCCGCCGGCCGCCCGCGCCCGTCTTTCTCTGAGCATCTGCCATCGCTGACCGAAATCGGACCGTTGATCGCGCTGGTGCTGGCCTGTGCATTCTTTATTTCGCAGAGCAGCCGCTTTCTATCGTTCCAGAACCTGTCGCTGATCCTGCAACAGACGATGGTCGTCGCGGTCATCGCGATCGGCCAGACGCTGATCGTCCTGACCGGTGGCATCGATCTGTCCTGCGGCATGGTGATGGCCTTCGGCTCGATCATCATGACCAAGTTCGCGGTCGTGCTCGGCGTGCCACCCATTCTCGCAATCCTATGCGGCATCGGCGCCAGCACATTGTTCGGCTTACTGAACGGTCTGTTGATCACACGCATCAAACTTCCCGCGTTCATCGTCACGCTGGGTACGCTGAACATCGCGTTTGCGCTCACGCAGATCTACTCGAACGCGGAAAGCGTGTCGAACCTGCCCGACGCGATCATGTTCTTCGGCAGCACGTTCAGGCTCGGACCGGCGGAAGTCACGTACGGCACCGTGCTGACGCTGCTGATGTATCTGGCCACGTGGTTCGTGCTGCGCGACACAGTGCCCGGCAGGCATCTGTACGCGCTCGGCAACAACGCCGAGGCCGCGCGGCTGATGGGCCTGTCGTCGCAGCGGATTCTGCTGATCGTCTACACGCTCGCCGGCGCGATCTATGGCATCGCCGCGCTGCTGTCGGTAGCGCGCACCGGCGTCGGCGACCCGCAGGCCGGGCAAACCGAGAACCTCGACAGCATCACCGCGGTCGTGCTCGGCGGCACGAGTCTGTTCGGCGGACGCGGATCGATCGTCGGCACCTTGCTCGGAGCGCTGATCGTCGGCGTGTTCCGTAACGGCCTGACGCTGATCGGTGTGTCCTCGGTGTACCAGGTCTTGATCACCGGCATCCTCGTGATTCTCGCGGTCGCCGCCGATAAACTCTCGCACCGCGGCCGTTGATCCCGCACAGGAGCCTTGTCATGCTGACCTCCACCTCCCCTTCCACGTCCGCCGGCATGCCGGTTCTGCAAGCACGCGGGCTCGTCAAACGATATGGCAACGTGACCGCGCTCGACGGTTGCGATTTCGAAGTGCTGCCGGGCGAAATCCTCGCGGTGATCGGCGACAACGGCGCGGGCAAATCGTCGCTGATCAAGGCGCTTTCCGGCGCCACGGTGCCCGACGAAGGCGAGATTCTGCTCGACGGCAAACCGGTCAAGTTCCGCAGTCCCCTCGATGCACGCGCTCAAGGAATCGAGACCGTGTACCAGGAACTCGCGGTCGCACCGGCGATGAGCATCGCCGAAAACCTGTTTCTCGCGCGCGAATTGCTGAAGCCAGGCTGGCGCGGCTCGCTGTTCAAGATGATCGACAAGCGCCGCATGCTCGACGAAGCGACCGCGGCCATGAAAGACTTGCAAATCGGCATCCGCTCGATGCGCCAGGCGGTCGAAACGCTGTCCGGCGGTCAGCGCCAGGGCGTCGCGGTGGCACGCAGCGCGGCGTTCGCGCGTCACGTCGTGATTCTCGACGAGCCCACCGCCGCGCTCGGCGTGAAGGAAGGCAACATGGTGCTCGAACTGATCCGGCGCGTGCGCGATCGTGGTTTGCCGGTGATCCTGATCAGCCACAACATGCCGCACGTGTTCGAGATCGCCGATCGCATCCATATTCAGCGGCTCGGCCGGCGCGCGGCGCTCGTCAATACGAAGGACGTGCACATGTCGGAAGCGGTCGCGATCATGACCGGCGCGAAGGAAGCCGACGTGAAGGCAATCGCGTGACGCGCCGCTCAACCCGCTGAGCCACGAGGCCGATACACGACGATGGACACTTCCAGCACCAGCCCGCGTTCGCCGGTCAAACGCACGGTCGGCTCGAATCAGGTCGGCATGCGGCAATTCAACGAGCGGATCGTGCTGCAAACGATCCGCTTGCATGGCCCCCTGCCGAAGGCCGAGGTCGGCCGCCTCACGCGTCTTTCGATGCAGACGGTGTCGATGATCGTCGATCGGCTGATCGCCGACGGCCTGCTCGAAAAACAGGCGCGCGTGCGCGGCAAGATCGGCCAGCCGTCGGTGCCGATCGCGTTGCGCGCGGACGGCGCGTACACGATCGGCATCAAGGTCGGACGCCGCAGTCTCGACGTGCTCGCGATGGACTTCGCCGGGCGCATCGTGTGCCGCGACGTGTTCGAGTATGCGTATCCCGACCCGCGAACGCTGTTCCCCGCGCTCGAAAGCAAACTCGCGCGCGTGAACCAGACGCTCGGTGCGAAGGCCGGCAAAGTGGTTGGCGTCGGCGTCGCGGCGCCGTTGTGGCTCGGCGGCTGGCGCGACTTTCTCGGCGCGCCGCCCGGCGCGCTCGAAGCCTGGAACGACATCGATCTGCGCGCGCGCATCGCGACGATAACCGGCCTGCCCGTCGAGTTCGCCAAAGACACCACGGCCGCGTGCGCGGCCGAACTCGTGATGGGCCAGGGCCGCGGCATCCACAACTTTCTGTATCTGTTCGTCGGCACGTTCATCGGCGGCGGACTCGTGATCGACGGCCGTCTGCACGGCGGTCCGCACGACAACGCCGGCGCGGTCGGTTCGATCCCGCTGCGCGAGGGCAGCGCACGCAAACCCGCGCGGCAGTTGCTGCACGCGGCATCGGGCTTCGTGCTCGAACAACTGTTCAGCGATGCGGGCGCGCCCGCCGCCGCGGCGCACGATCATCGCGCGCTGTCGCCCGAGTTGTGGCGGCATACCGAGCAATGGCTCGATAGCGCGTGCCCGGCGATCGCAAACGCGCTAACCAACGCGGCCGCTCTGCTCGATCTCGAAGCCGTCGTGATCGACGGCGAATTCGACCGGCTATTGCTGCGCGAGATCATTCGACGCACCGAGCGCGTGCTCGATCGTTTCGAATGGGAAGGGATGGTGCGGCCGCAATTGCTGGAAGGCGCGATCGGCGCCGACGCCCGCGCGATGGGCGGTGCGATTCTGCCGCTCTATGGGCATTTCGCACCGGTCCATGAGCTGTTTCTGAAGCCGGCGGCGTCGGAGGCGGGTTTTGACGAGCGGTAAGCGGTTCAGTGCGCGGCAACTTTCGTCGCTGCTGGCGGCGCTTGCGCCGGCACCGTCGTCACGGTTTTCTGAACCGGCTTATCGAGCAACGGCTGCAACGCCGGAGCCATCGACTTCAGCAACTGCACCGCCAGCGCACTCGTGAAGTCGTAACGCGCGGCGTAGGGCTCGTGCACCCACGCGGTCAGCGTGCCGTAGAAGCGGTCGCCGAGCGCGAACACGAAAGTCGCGCTGCGATTCACCTTGCGCGACTCGATCAAGCGCGCGCCCTTCGCATACACGTTCAAGCGCTGATCGCCGGTGCCGGTCTTGCCATAGACTTCGAGCGTTTCGCCGTTCGGGAACGTCATACCTTGCGCGAGGCGCCTCGCGGTACCCCCCGTCACGACATCACGCAACAGCATCCGTACCTCGCTCGCGATCTCCGGCGACACCTGCTGCTGCGGCGCGATCACCGCGCGCCTGAAATGCGTTTCGTACGGCGTATCCTTCGCGAAGTCGATTTGCGTCAGCGTTTCGGTCGGCACCTTGTTGCCGCCGTTCGCGATCACGCCGATCAGTTGCGCGAGCGCCGCCGGACGATCGCCCGACGCGCCGATCGCCGCAGCATACGACGGCGTCAACGACGCGAACGGATAACCGAGCGCCTGCCACGATTTGCCGATCGCGTCGAACGCGCGCAGCTCGACCATGCGCTTGATGCGGCGATCCTGAGTCGCGTGATAGCGCGTCTTGAAGAGCCACGAGTAGGTGGACAGTCGCACGTCCTGGCTTGCGGTTTCGATCTGCGCGAGCGTCGCATCGGGATGCTTGCGCAGATAGTTCAGCGTCCACAGTTCGAGCGGATGCACGCTGGAGATATAGCCGCGGTCGTTCAGATTGAAACGGTTGATGCCGTACTTGTCGTACAGATTCGCGAGGTCTTCGTCGTCGAGCATCGAAGCCGACGGCGTGTTCTTCAGCGCCGCGTACATCATCTTGTTGAACCAGGCGTTCGATTGATCCGGCGCGACGCTGCGCAGAGCGGTCGCCACTTTCGGCGGCGATTTGCGTACGCCGAGCAGCAACAGCGTGATCTGCTGATCGGGCGTCTTGCCGTGATACTTCGTGTAGAAACGCTTCATATACACGCGGCTTTCCTGATCGGCGAAACGCGTCAAATACATCTTGCGGGTCGCTGTATCGCCGAGCCATTCCGATGACGGCCCGGTGGTCTGCACCATTTCATAGTGCACGATATCGCGCATCAGGCGCACGAACACGAGGTTCACCGAATGCTGGAACGCACGATGCACGGTCAGGATGCGGCTGTTGTCGTCGGACTCGAAGTTCGTGAAGGTCTGCGCGCCGCCGCCCGTAAAGAACGTTTCGCCGGGGCTCGCCGAGTATTTACGCTCGACGGCGGCGTCGAGCATCGGCTGCAGCGAGTGATCGCGCGTGTGCAGCAGATAGTCGATCGCCCAGCGCGTCAGCCGATCGTTCGGATCGGGCGTGACTGCTTTCAGCTCGGCATTGCTCAGCGAGGCGTAACGGGTGTGCAGATCGGTGACGATCTGCAGATACGTGATGACGGTGCGCAGTTTCGCGGTCGAACCCAGGTTCAGGCGCGCGCCCGAATTGATGTCGAACGGCTGGTTCACGCTATCGGTCTGCACGCGCACGAGGTTCGCGTCGCCGTGCCGTTCGAAAAGCGTGAAGCTGTAGGCGATATGCGTCGGATCGTCGGACCCGCGCAGCATTTCGTAGCCGACGAGCCCCGCGGCCTTCGCGCCGTCCTTGGTCGCGGCGGCGGCGAGGCGCTCGGCGACGGCCTGTTGCACGTCATTGTTCAGCGTGCCCGTCGCCTGCACGTCGAGGCGGTCCAGTTCATAGAAGCTGCGCACGCCGAGCGCGGCGAGCAGATGCGAGCGCATCGACGTCAAGGCCTTGCGCGACACGAACGAACCGAGATCCGGCGTGCTGCGCGGCGCGCGATGCAGTTCGACATGCGCCGCCAACGCCGCGTCGCGCAACTGCGCGGTGATCACGCCGCCACTCGCGAGCAGCCGCAGATAGCTGTCGGTCAGCCGTTCGAGCTCGGGATAGCCGCGCTGCAGGAAAAACGACGGCGCGCGCTGCGCAATCATCAGCGACAGCACTTCGCGAAACGCCAGGCCCTGGTCGGGCAGATTCGCGTCGGTCGACGGCGCCTTCAGCAGACGGTTGGTCTCGCGGAAATCGCGCCCATACCAGGCGGCGAGACCATCGCCGATCCCGTTGATTTCGCCGACGCCGGGCTGCGCGGCGAGCGGCACCGAGTTCAGATAGTGCACGACGATCTGTTCGCGCGCGGGCAGTGTTTGCGGTCCATTCAGATACGCGCGCACCGACGCAGACGCGATTTGCCGCAGCTTCTCCGGCGGCGTCGCGGTGCGGCCGCCCGCCGAGTGACGGAATTTTTCGATCTGCGTCGCGAGCGTGCTGCCGCCCGGCGTCTGCTGATGACGATTGAAAACGCGCGCGCCCTGGTCGACGAGCGCGCGGCTGAAGCGCCCCCAGTCGATCGCCGGATTGCGGTTCGGCTGACCCGGATCGAGCAGATAGCGGTCTTCGATGAACAGCAGCGAGTTCACGACGAGCGGCGGAATCGCGTCGAAGCTGTCGTACACGCGGCCCGGAAACTGAGCGCTGTATAGCGGCACGCCAGTGCCGTCGAACAATTGCAGGCCTGCCGTGTCTTTTTCGTCGTAAGGCAGGAACAGGCCGTCATCGGCCAGCGACAGCATGCGTTCTGAATCGCGCGCCTGCGAGCTGATTTCGAAGCCATGCTCCAACAGGCGCTGCTGAATGGCAGGCAACAGCGCGTAGCCGAGGCGCGCATCGTACGGGCCCTTGTCGGCTTGCGGAAAGCGGATGGAATGACTGGGACCCTCGGCGACCGAGAAACCGACGTCGCGGGTCAGCTCGGAAAGGTAGCGCGCCTGCAGCCGCGAGGTCTCGATCTCGATCTGCACGAGCCGCGCAATCAGCGCCATCGCGAGCAGGAAAAACGCGGCCAGGCCCCATTTGAGCCAACGCCAACTCCGCACGGTCACGGTGCTGGTCGCGCGAAGCGGAAACCGAAGCGGTGGCCGATTCATGGCTGCTCTCCCCGAGCGATGGCCAGGATGTCCAGCCTGGCTCAGTTCATATAAACCAGTGTAGCTCGGAACGAGAAACCGTCATCGGCTCAGATTGACGCGACAGTGTCGCGGCTACAACACCCGCTGGCGTCGAATGACAAAACGCGAAGCGGCATGAGATATTGAAGGTCTTTTCACCCGAATACCAAACCGCCTTTTCGGGCGGTTTTGCCGTTTCTGGCGGCCCTTGCCGAAATAAAGTCGCTTTTTGGCTGGCATTCTTACCGGCGACCGGGCGAACGGCCGAGCAAGCCGGTGGCGGTGCGGCTAAGCTCGTGCTTTCGTCTGCGTCCGTTGTGTCTGCGCGCGCAACAGCGCGATGAACCGCTCCGCCGGCGGCGACAGCACGCCGCCCTTGCGCGTGACGATGCCGAAAGTCTGCGATGGCGATTTGAGCCTGACCGGCACGACGCGCAGCATCTTGTGCCGCACGAACGGCCCGGCAATCGCGCTCGGCAGCAGCGAAACGAGTTCGGCACTGCTTTGCAGCAGCGCGACTGTCACGAAAGTGGAAGCCGTCGAAATCGGATTGTCGGGCATGTCGAGGCCGGCGAGATCCAACTCGCGTTCGAGCAGCGCATGCAGCGGCATATGTGACGGATACATGACCCAGCGATGCCCGCCGAGCTCGCTCAACGTCATCTCGCGACGCGGCAACGGCGCATGCTGATACCCGACCACCACCGCCAACGGCTCGTCGCCGAGCGGGCGATACTGATACTTCGACGGATCGGCCGCGACCGCCGCGCGGCCGACCACCAGATCGAGCCGGCCGTCGTCGAGCTGCGCGAGCATCCGCGCGCTGGTGTCTTCAACCACCTCGATCGACAGACCCGGTTGCGCCGCATGCAACTGGTTCAGCGCGGGCACCACGCAGTCGGGAATCGCGCCCATGATCGCGCCGAGCGCGAGCCGCCCGCCACGCCCCGAACGTATTTCCGCGACGTCCTGGCAGAGCGCGGTGAGGTCCGACGTCACGACGCGCGCATAGCGGATCACGCAATGGCCGAGCTGGTTCGGGATCATGCCGCTTTTCGAGCGCTCGAAAAGCGGGGCGTCGAGCATCGATTCGAGCTCCTGCAGCGCCTTGCTCGCCGCCGATTGCGTCATCGACATCACGCCGGCCGCCTTGTGCAGCGATTTGTGATCGTCGAGCGCGATCAGCAGATGCAGCTGCTTCATGCGCAGCTTCGACAGCAGGAGGTTGAGCGTGTCTTTCATTGGGCGGGTGAGTCGCAAAAGCGATCACGATATGGAAACAATTCAATATACCTGCGAGGCCAAGCGCCGTATAGTCGCCGCAGGAGACATTCATCCAGTTGCGCCGCTCGTTCGCGGGCTCGAGCGCAATCCTTCCATCCCAGCACGGACCACATCGCCATGAGCCAAGCGTCAAACTCCCCCGCCCTGCGCGGCGTCTTCCCCGTCGTACCGACGATCTTCGACGACGCCGGCCGCCTCGACCTCGAAGGCCAGAAGCGCTGCCTCGATTTCATGATCGACGCCGGATCGAACGGTTTGTGCATTCTCGCGAACTTCTCCGAGCAGTTCGCGCTGTCCGACGACGAGCGCAGCACACTGATGCACCTCTCGCTCGAACATGTCGCGGGCCGTGTGCCGGTGATCGTCACGACCACGCACTTCAGTTCGTACCAGTGCGCGGAGCGCAGCCGCGCCGCGCAGGCCGCGGGCGCCGCGATGGTGATGGTGATGCCGCCGTATCACGGCGCGACGATCCGCATCGGCGAACGCGGCATCTACGAGTTCTATCGCACGGTGTCCGATGCGATCCAGATTCCGATCATGATCCAGGATGCGCCGGTCAGCGGCACGCCGTTGCCGGCGCCGTTCCTCGCCCGCATGGCGCGCGAGATCGACAACGTGTCGTACTTCAAGATCGAGACGCCGCAGGCCGCCAACAAGCTGCGCGAGCTGATCGAACTGGGCGGCGACGCGATCGTTGGTCCGTGGGACGGCGAGGAAGCAATCACGTTGATGGCCGATCTCGATGCTGGCGCGACTGGCTCGATGACGGGCGGCGGTTATGCGGATGGCATCCGCCTGATCATCGATGCCTATGCGGCAGGCGATACCGAGGCCGCCGCCGCGCACTATCAGCAGTGGCTGCCGCTGATCAACTACGAGAACCGCCAGGGCGGCCTCGCATCGTGCAAGGCGCTGATGAAGGAAGGCGGCGTGATCGCTTCGGACGCGGTGCGTCATCCGCTGCCGCAGATGCATCCGGCGACGCGCGAAGGGCTGTTGAAGATCGCGCGCCGGCTCGATCCGCTGGTGTTGCGCTGGGGTCGATAACACACGTTGAAATGTTGAAATGCAGCGGGATGCCCGCCGACGTGCGGGCTTCCGCGGGCTGGACGGCGACACGCGATTGCCGCTAACCTAGGGCGTGTCCACGAGCTCGCGCCCCATGCAAAGTTTCTACGAAGCCACCGTCACCCGCTCCTCCGCCTATGCGCCCCTCAACGGCCGACGCAGCGCGCACGTCTGCATCATCGGCGGCGGACTCGCGGGGCTCTCCACTGCGTTGGGACTCGCCGAGCGCGGCGTCGAAGACGTCGTCGTGCTCGAAGCGCAGCAGGTCGGCTTTGGCGCATCGGGACGCAACGGCGGCTTCGTGTTCGGCGGCTATAGCCTCGATTGCGCCGACCTGCTGAAGACGCTTGGGCCCACACGCGCGCGCGAACTCTACGCGCTGACCACCGACGCGGTCGAGCTGATGCGCAAACGCATTGCGCGCTATCGGATCGATTGCGACGCAACCGATGCCGGGGTGATCCTCGCGAACTGGTTCGACGAACCAGCACGTCTCGAAGCGCAACGGCGTCTGATGCGCGATTCGTTCGGCGTCGACTGGGAACCCATCGCTGCCGACGAACTCGCCGCACAACTGAAAACGAACCGCTATCACGGCGGACTGTTCGAGCGCAACGCGTTCCATTTTCATCCGCTCAAGTACGTCCTCGGCGTCGCCGCGGCGGCCGCGCAAGCGGGCGTGACGATCCACGAGCGCTCGCCGGTCGTCGGCTTGCGGCACGACGGCGCGGGCTTCGTCGTAGAAACACCGCAAGGCGCGCTCGACGCGCGTCATGTCGTGATGGCGGGCGGCGGCTATGCGCGCAACGTGTACGCGCGCGTCGAGCGCGCGGTGCTGCCGATCGCCACCTACGTGATGGCGACCGAGCCGCTCGGCGACCGCTTGCACGACGCGATCGCGACGCGCGCCGCGGTCTACGACACCCGCTTCGCATTCGACTACTACCGGCCGCTGCCCGATACGCGCATCCTGTGGGGCGGCCGCATCTCGGTGCGTAATCGCGAGCCCGAAGCGATCGCGCATCTGCTGCGGCAGGACCTGCTGAAGGTCTATCCGCAGCTGCGCGACGTACGCATCGGGCATGCGTGGGGCGGGCTGATGAGCTACGCGCGGCACAAGATGCCGCAGATCGGCCAGAGCACGGACGGCGTCTGGTACGCGGTCGGTTTCGGCGGACACGGCATGGCGCCGACCACGGTGTCGGGCGAATTGCTGGCCGCGGCGATCTGCGGTGAACGGCCAGTGCCCGATGCATTCGCGAGCTTCGGCCTCACGCGCACATACGGCGCGCTCGGTCTCGCGGCCGCGCAGCTCACGTACACCGCGATGCAAACACGCGACGCCCTCGCCGCGCGCCGCCGGCCCGCGCGACCGGTCGCGTAAGCGCCACCCAGGCCCCTCCGAAATACCTGCACCGATGCCCGAGACCCGCGCCAGAGGCCCATTTCGCCATGCTAGAATGCGCCGTCACTGCCGCTCGAAACCACAATGAAAAAGGGAAGCAAGGCCGCCGAGCCTGATACCAACGGCATCGTGTCCGGCGCACCGCACGCCGACGCGCGACGTACCGACACCAAGCGAGCCGACGCCCGGCGTGTTGAAGCCCGGCGTGCGGACGCCCCACGCAAATACGATCCCGAGCAGACGAAGCGCAACATCCTCGACGTCGCGACCCAGGAGTTCTCCGCGATGGGACTGACGGGCGCACGCGTCGACGCGATCGCGGAGCGCACGAACACCACCAAGCGCATGCTGTACTACTACTTCGGCAGCAAGGAAGGGTTGTACCAGGCGGTGCTGGAAAAGGTGTATGGAGACATTCGCGCGCTCGAACAGGATCTGCACATCAGCGAACTCGATCCGGTCGAAGGCATGCGCGCGCTGGTCGAATTCACGTTCGACTACCACGACCGGCAGCGCGACTTCGTGCGCCTCGTGACGATCGAAAACATTCACGGCGCGAAGTACGTCGAGCAGGTCAAGACGTTCAAAGGACGCAACGTCACTGTGATTCACACGATCGAAGATCTGCTCGCGCGCGGCATCGCGGCCGGCCAGTTCCGCAGCGACATCGATCCGATCGATCTGCATCTGATGATCAGTTCGCTGTGCTTTCATCGCGTGGGCAACCGCCATACGTTCGGCACCGCGTTCGGGCGCGATCCGTCGCATCCTCGATTGCGCGCGCGGCATCGGGCGATGATCGTCGATGCGATCTTGCGGTTCGTGAAGAAGGACGATTGACGCCGGTTGCGTAGCGACCGGCTGAAAATGAAAAACGGGATGTGGCTTTCACCACATCCCGTTTTTTTCGCTTCGACACCCGTCACCTGAAGCGACGTCTCAACAGGAAGCCTAATCCGCCAGCACGATCCGCTTGATATCGCCGACGATGAAGATATACGACAGCGCGCCGATCAACGCGATCACACCGATGAACACCAGCGCACCGACGAACGAACCGGTCGCCGCGACGATCAGGCCGACGACCAACGGCGTCACGATACCCGCCAGATTCGCGGCGAAGTTGAAGATGCCGCCGGTCACGCCGAGCAGGCCTTCGGGCGCGATATCCGACACCAGCGTCCAGCCGAGCGCGGCCATACCTTGCGCGAAGAACGCCACCGACAGAATCGCGATCACGACCACGTTGCTCTCGACATAGTTGGCGAGAATGATCGTCGATGCGAGCAGCAAACCGGCGATGATCGGCAGCTTGCGCGCGACGTTCGGCGATTTGCCGCGACGCAGCAGCCAGTCGGAAAACACACCGCCGAACATCACGCCGATCGACGCCGCAATGAACGGCATGATCGCGAAGAAGCCGATCTTCAGCCACGCCATGTGACGCTCGGTGGCGAGATAGGTCGGGAACCAGGTGAGGAAAAATACCAGCGTCGAATTGCCCGCGAACTGGCCGAGGCAGATGCCGGTCAGCTGACGATGCTTGAGCAGCTGGCCGATCGTGCGCCATTGAAAGCCGCTCGTCTTCGATGCCGCCGTATCGGCCGCACCCGCGACATCCTTGTGGCGTTGCGTGAGACCGCCGCCCGCCTCGATATAGTCGAGCTCTTCCTGATTCGCCGACGGATGATCGCGCGGCTCGCGATACATCAGCCACCACACCACGCCAAACGCGATACCGACGCCGCCGACCACGAGGAACAGCGAGCGCCAACCGAACGCGCCCATCAGCATGAACAGGAACGGGCTGAAAAACGCGAGGCCGATATATTCGCCGACCGTGTAGGTGCCGGTCGCCATCGCGCGTTCGCTTTGGGGAAACCACGTGGCGACCACGCGGCTATTGGTCGGGAAGCACGGTGCTTCCGAAACGCCAAGGCCGAGACGGAACGCGAACAAGCCGGCGATGCCACCCACGAGCCCCTGCGCGAGCGTGCACAGGGACCAGAACGTCATCGACAGGAAGTACGTGAGCTTGCTGCCGAAGCGGTCGAGAAACAGGCCGCCCGGAATCTGCGAAGCCACGTAGCTCCATGAAAACACGGAGAACAGCAGGCCCATCAGCGCGGCGTTGATGCCAAGCTCCTTCGTCAACTGCGGCGCCGCGATGCCCAGAACGGTGCGGTCGAGATAGTTGATCATCGTGCCGACTGCGAGCAGTCCGAGGATCTGATAACGGGCTTTCGAACGGCGCGCGGGGCTGGCCGACTTGCTCTGCGCGGGCGAGCCCGCGGAACTGGATTGGAACGATTGCGTCATGTCGTACTGGTCTCCTCGATCAGCTTGGATGCCGGTCTCTACGCGGCCGGTTAGCGTTGCAACAGCGATTGAAAATGGGTGTAGACGCGCTCGGCGTCCGGCTCGAGCCCCGTAAAAATGCGCATCGCGTCGACCGCCTGGTAGACCGCCATGCCGCCGCCGCTCAGCGTGCGGCAGCCGAGCGCCTCGGCTGCCTGCAGCAGCGCCGTGCGAATCGGGAAATAGACGATGTCGGCAACCCACAGGTCGCGGTGCAGCAATTCGGCCGGCAGCGGCAGGCCGGGCATTTTAGCCATGCCGGTCGGCGTCGCGTGAATCAGCCCTTGGGCGGCGGCGAGCGATTCTTCGAGCGAGGTGCCCGCGCTGACCTTGGCTTTCGGGAAACGCGCCTGCAATTCGTCGGCGAGCGATTGCGCGCGGGCGGCATCGACGTCGAACAGCGTCAGCGACTGCGCGCCCATGTTCAGCGCCGCGTGCGCGACCGCCGCGCCGGCGCCGCCGGCGCCCAGTTGCACGACGCGTTCCAGCGATACGTCCGGCAGGCCGCGCTGAAACGCGCGCGCGAAACCGGACCAGTCGGTGTTGTGACCGATACGCTTGCCGTCCTTGAACAGCACGGTGTTGACCGCGCCGAGCGCGCGGGCGTCGTCGGACAGTTCATCGAGCAGCGGAATCACCGCCTGCTTGCACGGATAGGTGATGTTCAGGCCGTTGTAACCCATCCGTTCGGCCGCAGTCAGCAGCTCCGGCAGCGCGGCGGTATCGAGCTTCTGCGCATCGAGATCGATGCGTCGGTACACGTAATGCAGACCGAGTTTGCTGCCCTCTTCCTCGTGCATTGCGGGCGTGAGCGAACCGCTGATGCCCGAGCCGATCAGTCCGACCAGAAAGGACTGGGGCGTGGCCCGCAAACTCGCCTGCGCATTGGCCAACGCGGCGATCTGCGCGTCGGTCCGGGGCTTTTCCTGAGTGTTCGCTTGGGTGTTCGCTTGAGTGTTCGCTTGAGTGTTCATTTGGCCGCCCTATTCTTAAGAATCGTCGCCATCCGTTCCAGCGCGAGCACATAGCCCTGCGTGCCGCACCCGACGATGATCGCGTCCGCCACCGCCGACACGTACGAGTGATGCCGGAACGCTTCGCGCCGATGCACGTTCGAAATATGCACCTCGACGACGGGCTTTTCGATCGCCGTCAGCGCGTCGGCGATCGCGACCGACGTGTGCGTGTACGCGGCCGGATTGATCACGATGCCGTCGACCTTGGTGCGCGCCGCGTGCAGCCAGTCGATCAGTTGATGCTCGGCGTTCGACTGGCAGAAGTCGATCGCGAGGTCGAGGCGTTCGCCCGCGTCGCGGCACAGCTTCGCGACGTCGTCGAGCGTTTCCGAGCCATAGATGGCCGGCTCGCGCGTGCCCAGCAGATTGAGGTTCGGTCCGTTCAGGACCAGTACGGAGGCAAAGCTCATGACAACGACTCCCAGAAAATAAAGCGCGACTCGAACCGCGGCACTCGCGACGGTTCTTCGACGCATGGCGAAGTGTGCGCTCATCGGCCGTCAGCGTCATTCGGGGTTTCTACGAATTTGTACCATCTAGTTAGTTTGTATAGACTGTCGAAACTCCCAGCTAGCGTGGGGCATTCTGGTCCGCGTCTTGCTACAGTGCGTAACGAAGTAGCTCATTTTGCGCATTGCAGCAAGCCCGGGAAGAAGCGTCCATAGGCGCGCCGCAGTGGTTTGTCTCCTTGTTTCCCCTTCGTTTGTCCGTCTTTGCAGGAGCCGTTCATGCAACGTTCGATAGCCACCGTGTCGATTAGCGGCACCCTCATCGAGAAGCTGAGCGCGATCCGCGCGGCGGGCTTCGAAGGTGTCGAAATCTTCGAGAACGACCTGCTGTATTTCGACGGCTCGCCGGCCGACGTGCGCCGCATCGCCGACGACCTCGGCCTGAAGATCATGCTGTTCCAGCCGTTTCGCGATTTCGACGGCGTCAGTCCCGAGCGGCTCGAGCGCAATCTCGACCGCGCGAAGCGCAAGTTCGACGTGATGCATGAGCTCGGCACGGACCGCATCCTCGTGTGCAGCAACGTGTCGCCCGAGACGATCTGCGACGACTCATTGATGATCGACCAGTTGGGCGCGCTGGCGCGCGCGGCCGAAGCGGCCGGCGTGATCGCCGGTTACGAGGCGCTCGCCTGGGGCAAGCACGTGAAGACCTACCGCCACGCGTGGAAGCTCGTCGACGCCGTGAACCATCCGAGCCTCGGGCTCGTGCTCGACAGCTTTCATACGCTTTCGCTGAACGACGCG
Organism: Paraburkholderia sp. BR10954; assembly: GCF_040965775.1. Lineage (NCBI taxonomy): Bacteria > Pseudomonadati > Pseudomonadota > Betaproteobacteria > Burkholderiales > Burkholderiaceae > Paraburkholderia > Paraburkholderia sp. BR10954. The sequence goes on along the minus strand of NZ_JBFRCK010000001.1, from coordinate 58,422 downwards.
CCCGACGCGATCGCCGACATCCCCGGCGAGCGCATCGCGTTCGTGCAGATCGCGGACGCGCCGAAGCTCGCGATGGACGTGCTCGAATGGAGCCGCCACTACCGCTGCTTCCCCGGCCAGGGCGACTTCGACCTCGCGAATTTCACCGCGCAGGTCGTCAAAGCCGGCTACAAGGGCCCGCTCTCGCTGGAAATCTTCAACGACGGCTTTCGCGCCGCCCCCACCACGATTACGGCCGCCGATGGCCATCGCTCGCTGTTGTTCCTCGAAGAGCAAACTCGCGCGCTGCTCGAAGAGCAGCCGCCGCAGAAAACGACGGGCGAGCTGTACCGCTCGCCCGCCGCACCCGCGCACGTCGGCTACCAGTTCCTCGAATTCGCGGTCGATCACGCCACCCGCGCGCAACTCGCCGACTGGCTCGGCAAGCTGCGCTTTCGCCAGGCCGGCCAGCATCGTTCCAAGGACGTGACGCTGTATCAGCACGGCGCGGCATCGATCGTGCTGAACGCGGAGCCGGATTCGTTCGCGAACGCGTTTTTTCAGCAGCATGGCTTGTCGCTGTGCGCATCGGCGTTTCGCGTCGACGACGCGAGCCAGGCGTTCGAGCGCGCTGCCGGCTTTGGCTACTCGCCGTTCTCCGGCCAGATCGGGCCGAACGAGCGCGTGCTGCCGGCCGTGCAGGCACCGGACGGCAGCCTCAACTATTTCGTCGACGAAACGCCGGATCAGCCCACGCTGTTCGAGGCTGATTTCGTGCTGACTGACATCAACGGGCCGACCGAGGTGGGACCGCTCGAGCGCATCGATCACGTGTGCCTGTCGGTGCCGGCGAGTGCGCTCGACACGTGGGTGCTGTTTTTGCGCACCGCGTTCGGCTTCCAGGCCGAGCCGGGGGTGCTCGTGCCCGATCCGTACGGCCTCGTGCGCAGCCGCGCGCTGCGCAGCGCCGACGGCTCGGTGCGGATCGCGCTGAATGCATCGGTGGATCGCCACACGGCGGTGGCCGAAGCGCTGCACACTTATCACGGCTCGGGACTGAACCACGTCGCTTTCAGTACCGGCGACATCTTCAGCGCGATCCCCGAGTTCGTCGCCGACGGCGTGCCGGTCCTGCGCATTCCGCGCAATTACTACGACGACCTCGCGGCCCGCTACGCGCTGTCCGACACGCTGCTCGAAGCGATGCGCGCGAACAATATCCTGTACGACCGCGACGAACGCGGCGGCGAGTTTTTCCACGCTTATACGGAGCAACTCGACCAGCGCTTTTTCCTCGAAATCGTCGAGCGGCGCGGTGGTTATGACGGCTACGGCGCGGCCAATGCGGCGGTGCGGCTCGCGGCTCAGGCACAGCGCCGCAAGTAACGGGCAGGCAGACACCCCAGGCGCGGCGGCGCCTTCGTCCTTGGAAAGTCGCTGCGACGATACGGATTTGGTGTTTCAGGTACGCGATTTGCGCGCTCAATCGGTCAGTTCGCCGTCTCGATATAATGGCGGCTGTTTTGGGGTCCAGCCCGCGCGACGCGTGGACCCGCGGCCGAATCGCCGAATCAACGCCAGGAGAGATATGAAGAAGTTCGCTGCAGTCCTGTCCCTTTCGCTGCTTCTCAACGCTTGCGCGTATTTCCAGAAAGACCCCGATTCCGGCGAACCCGTCACGGACACGACGACGCAGCGTTCCGTCGACGACGTGGTCGCCTGTCTGACGCAGTTGGCCAATCACCACAACGCCGCGTTCAGGTCGACCGGCATCCCGCAAGGCCAGATGCTCGATTTCGGCGACTCGAACATCATCAAGGTTCGCAGCGACAATGGCGCGACAACTTACCGTTTCTATGCGGGCAAGCGTCATGTAAGCAACCTGTGGATCGAATCGGCAGCCAAGACCTGCGCGCCATAAGGCTTGGTGGCGCATAAAGGCGAAGTTGCGGGGGCCGGAATCTGACCCATTGCAACGTTCATGTCACGGTGTTACAGGACAATGGAGTCTTAAGAATCGTTTAAGACTTCGTCCGCAACATCCCCGGACATGTCCCCGCACGAGGTGCGCTCCATGAACCAGCCCGAACCGAATACCAACGAAACGCCGGCCAAGCGGCCCACTATCCTGCGCCGTCTGTTGAGCCATCACGAACTCGCGACGCTGCTGCTGCTGTTGCACGCACCGATCGATGCATCCGCAAAACCCGAAATTCCGCAGCTTTACGAAGCAGGTCTCGTCGAGACCGTTTCGAACGACGCGGGCACGCAGCATATCCGCCTGACGTCCGAGGGTAATGCGGTGTTGCGGGGGCTTGGAGTGAAGTAAAGCACGACCATCGTAACGATTTGAGGCCGCGGCGACGATCGACGTTACCGCGGCCTTTTTCCTTCAAGCCTCTCAAGCCTGCCACACCCCATACCCCGCCTCGCGCAATCCGATCGCCAGCTCCACTTCCATATCCTGCGCGCCGCGGTAAGGCATCGGGTTGAACACTTCGTACAGTTCGGGCATCAGACGCAAGCCGTAGTCGCGCACATATCGATTCGCCTGAACGCCTGCCTTGTGCCGATCGAAGCGCAGGTCCGGGTCGAGCCCGGTCATGCCGACGTACACGCACGGCTTGTCGAAACGGTAATCGGGATTCGCGCGACGAAAGCGCGCCTCGCTCCACACCTTGTCGTCGAGCGCGACGACGTACACGTAATAGTGATGTCCGCGACCGGCCATGACACGCCCGACGCCGCTCAGCCGCGCAGCGTGCCGTGCAGCAACATCCGGTATTCGGTCGGTGTGACGCCGACGGTCGCCTTGAATTGCCGCGTGAACGCACTGTGATCGGTGTAGCCGCAACGCGCGGCGACGTCGGTGACCTTGTCATGCGAAACCAGCAGTGCGGTCGCCGCATCGAGTCGCGTTTTCAGGAGCACCTGGCGCGGCGTCAGATGAAACACCTTGTGAAAGTAGCGCTCCAGTTGCGCGACCGACATGTCCGCCATCGCCGCAAGCTGCTTCAGGTTCAGCGGCTGCACGTAATTTTCCTGGATCGACCGCACGACGGCCGCAAGCCGGCTGTAGGCCGGGTGGCTGCTTTCGTCGGCTTTCAGATCGCGGGAGATGCCGGCAAGGCCGACGACCTTGCCGCTCGCATCGCGCAACGGCTGTTTGCAGGTCAGGCACCAGCCCGGTTGACGGCCCGGATACAGATGCAATTCGAGCTGATCGAGCATCTGGTTGCCGACGCCGATGATCGCCTTGTCCTGCGCGGTATAGATGCGCCCGAAGCGGCGCGGAAACACGTCTTCCGCGGTCTTGCCGAGCAGCGCCGCCTTTTCCTTGAAGCCGCAACGCGAAGCGAGCGTGCGGTTGACGAGCGCGTAGCGCGCGTCCGCGTCCTTCACGAAGAACACGACATCCGGCATTGCATCGAATACCGGCTCGAGCAACCTGAAATGCGACAGCATGCCGGACAGCGTCGTATCGTCCGGTTCGAGCGGATGAGCCAGCGTGTTCATCGTGCGGTTCCGTTTGTGCGTGCCTGGTTGATTGCGTTGGGTTGCGTTCGCGGATTACTGCGCCGGTGCGACCGCGCAGCCTGCTCGTGCAGTCGATAGCGATCGATTATAGAGCGGCGCGCCGCCTGCCAATATCTGTCGAGGGTAGCGCGGAGCCGTCACAGCGCCGCTGTCGGCGGCTCGGCGGCGCTCATCAGCGTGCCAATTTGCGCCGGGCTGAATGGCGGACGCGGCGCGGCGGCCGGCCAGCCGAAGTACAGGCTCGCGGCCGCGCCGCAGATGCGCCCCTGGCAAGGGCCCATGCCGCAGCGCGTCTGCAGCTTCGCGTCACGCCAGTCGGCGCAGCGGCGCACCTCGCCGACGCTCACGTCCTCGCAACGGCACAGCAGCGTCGCATCGGCAGGCGGCGTGCGAGCCGCCTCGCCCAATGCGAACGACGCCGCGACGCGCGCGCCAAAGCCCCGCCAGCGCGCGCGCTGCGTAACGAGCGCCGCCAGTGCGGCGCGTTGGGTAGCCACCGCGCCGCTCGCCACGAGACCGGCGATCTCGCCTTCCGCGCAAGCGAGTTCCGCGCCGCCCACGCCCGTGCACTCGCCCGCCGCATAAACGCGTTCGAGCGAGGTGCGCTGCCCAGCGTCGACGGCGATTTCGCCCGCGTCGTTGATCGCGCAGCCGAGCGCCTGGGCAAGCGTGACATTCGGCAGCAGTCCGTAGCCGCACGCGACGCGCTCGCAATCGAGCGTCACGTCGCGCTCGCCGCGCCGGATCGTCACCTGCTCAACGCGCTCGGCGCCGCGGGCTTCGCGCACGATGCTGCCGCTCCAGTAGCGCAGTCCCGCGAAGCCGCGCGTGAGACTGAACGCCTGACGCAGCTTCGCAGGCTCGCGCAGCAGCGACACGCCGAACCGCGCGACCTTCGCAGCCGATGCCTGCTCGACCACCGCGATCACATGCGCGCCGGCCTCTCGCGCGGTGGCGAGCGCCGCCATCAGCAGCGGGCCGCTGCCGGCGATTACGATGCGTTCGCCGCGCACCGGCATGCCGCCTTTGATCAGCGCCTGCAATGCGCCCGCGCCGGTCACGCCGGGCAAGGTCCAGCCGGGAAACGGCAGAAGACGCTCGCGCGCGCCAGTCGCAAGAATCAGCCTGTCGTAGGTGATCGATACGCCGCCTTGTTCGGCGGATTCGAGCAGCAAAGCTTGAGCGCCGAGCGGCGCGATCACGCGCGTCGCTGGCCAGTAAGTGAAGTTTCGCTGCGATAGCAACGCCGCGAGCAACGCATGCAGCGGCGCTTGCGGCGGATAGCCGGGCCCCTGGCGCCAGATCTGGCCGCCGGCGCGCGGGTTGTCATCGATCTGCGCGACCGTCGCGCCTGCCTGCGCCGCCGCTCGCGCGGCATTGAGCCCGGCCGGACCACCGCCGATCACCACGATGTCGAAGTGCCGCGTCATGCGTGTACTGTCCCGTTTCGTGTCTGCACGCGCTGGCCGTCGCGGCACAGCGTCTGGCACGCGAGCACGTGCGAGCGACCGTCGATCGTCACGCGGCACTCCTGGCACACGCCCATCCCGCATAGCGCGGCGCGCGGCTCGCCTTTGACCGACAGACGCGAGCCGCGGATGCCCGCAATAGCGAGCGCAGCGGCCACGATCGTGCCGGGTTTCACTTCGATGCTGCAACCGTCGACCGTCAATCGGATGCTAGCCGCGTCAGGGTCAGTCATGGGCCACCTGTTCAGCAAAACGGACCGGCAGATAAGGTTCGAACGGAATCGGCGCGGCGTGGCCCGCGATCTGCGCGGCGAGCAGTTTCGCGGTCGCGAGCGAGGTCGTTACGCCAAGCCCTTCGTGACCGACCGCAAGCCACACGCGGGACGTGGAACCGGATCCAACTTCGGGCGCAAACTCGCCGGCCGGTCCGATCAGCGGCAGGCCGTCCGGCGACGCCGCACGAAAGCCCGTCCACGCGCGAATGCCGCTGAGCGTCGGCAACGCCGGCAGATACAGCGCTGCGCGTTGCAGCATCTGCGCGAGCACGGGCATCTCGACGGCGGGATCGGTCGTTTCGAATTGGCGCGACGAGCCGATCAGCAATTGCCCGGTCGGACGCGGCTGCGCGTTGAACGCGACCGACGTGCCGGTCGCGTGATGTGCGCTCTTGATGTAGCCGAGCTCCAGCAGTTGATGACGGATCAGCCCCGGGTAGCGGTCGGTGATGAGCAGATGGCCTTTCTTCGGCTGCATCGGCAGCGACGGCAGCAATTGCGCCGCGCCGAGGCCGTTCGCGACGACCACGTGCGCCGCGCTGATGCACTCGCCGCTCGCCAGCGTCACACCGCCCGCATCGATCGACATGACCTGCGCACCGAGCCGCACACTGATATTCGCCGCGTGCGGCGATTGGGTGAGCAGCCATTCGGCAGTGGTCGGCGCATACACGATGCTGTCGTGCTCGATGCGCAAGCCGCCGGCCATCGATGGTGCGAGCGCCGGTTCGCAGGCGCGCAACCCGGCTGCGTCGAGCAGTTGCGCGGCGACGCCTTGGCTTCCAAACGCCGCATGCATTGCGCGCGCGGCTTGCCACTCTTCGTCGTCGGCTGCGACCCACAGTGTGCCGCAGCGCGCGAACGCGTCACGCGCGCACAGCTGCGGCGCGAGTTCGAGCCACAGCTCGCGCGAATAGCGGCTCAGTGCGAATTCGGCGGGCGAGTCGTTCATCACGACGATGTGGCCCATGCCGGCCGCCGTCGCGCCGCCGCCGATGCGCTGTGCGTCGAGCACGTCGACGCACATGCCGAGCGCGGCCAGTTCCGCCGCGCACGCGGCACCGACGATACCCGCTCCGATGATCAGCGCGTCCGGGCTCATGCGGTCCGGATACCCCACGCGAACGGATCGCGCTCATCGAAACACAGACGCCCCTCGGCCATGACGTGCGCGTGACCGGTGATGGTCGGAATCACATGGACGCCGTCGCCCGCGGCGCGATAGCTCGCCTCGAACACGCTGCCGATGATGCTCTCCTGGCGCCACACCGCGCCTTCGGCGAGCTTGCCGTCGGCCGCGAGACACGCGACCTTCGCGCTCGTGCCGGTGCCACACGGCGAGCGGTCGTACGCATTGCCCGGACACAGCACGAAGCTGCGGCTGTCGAGGCCCTCGCGCGAGCCCGGTCCGAACAGCTCGATATGGTCGATCAGCGCGCCGTTCGCGCCGGTGATGTTCTGTGCGATCAGCGCGTCGCGAATCGCCGAGCTGAACGCCGTCAGGCTCGCGATGTTCGCGGCTTCCAGCTCGTGGTCATGCTCGGCGACGAGGAAAAACCAGTTGCCGCCCCAGCCGATGTCGCCGGTCAGCACGCCATAGCCAGGCACGTCGACTTGCACGGCCTTGCGGTGACGATACGCGGGCACGTTGCGCACCGCGACGCCGCCGTCTTCGTTCAGCGCCGCCTCGACCACGCCGACCGGCGTTTCGATGCGGTGCCGTCCCGGCCCGATTCGCCCCATGTGCGCGAGCGACACGACGAGCCCGATCGTGCCGTGCCCGCACATGCCGAGATAGCCGACGTTGTTGAAGAAGATCACGCCGGCCGCGCAGCTCGGATCGCCGGGCTCGCAGAGCAGCGCGCCGACCACCACGTCCGAGCCGCGCGGTTCGGTGACGATGCCGGCACGCCACTCGTCGAAGCGGGTGCGGAAAACGTCGAGCCGTTGCGCGAGCGTGCCGCCGCCCAGATCCGGGCCACCCGACACCACGAGGCGGGTAGGCTCACCGCCGGTGTGCGAGTCGATGATGTTGAGGGTTTTCATGTCGCCCATGGTAGGAATCGCGGGCGGGTGGGTCTTGGTGCGCGTGCGCGCGGATTGAGACGATTTCGGCATACCGGGACGATGCGTGATCCGCCGCGCGCGCGGCGCGGGGAACGTCCCGCTATTCGGTATCGGCGCCGACAAACATCACTCCGGACACGGCACCGAACGCCGCTGGCCAGCCCAACGGCCGATGACGCGGATTTCAGCATATACCCGGCCGACTGCAAATCTTCACCCCCCGAGCACAGGGTCGCCGACCCGCAGCAACCGGTAGCCGCTCCTGTATACAGGTTGCAGCCGGAAACCATTACGCGGCTCGATCGCGAGCAGCAGACGCAGCCGCGACACGTGACTGTCGATGGTCCGCGTGTATTCGCGCAGTTCGCGGCCCCACACCGTCGCGAAAATATGGTCGCGCGACATCACGCGATCGATGCTGGAAAAGAGCAGCACCGCGATCCGGTACTGCGTGGGCGACAACGGCACCGGCTCGCCGCGCAGCGCGACGGCCCGGCGGACCGTGTCGAAACGGTAAGGGCCGATCTCGAAGCAGGTCGCGGCGCTGAAGCTCACCGGGTAAGCGCGCCGCAGCAGCGCCGCGACTCGCGCGCGAAACTCGGCGTCCCGCAACGGCAACGCGAGGTATTCGTCGGCGCCGCCAGCGAGCGCGCGCACCATGCTTTCCTCCGACCTGTCGTTCGACACTAACATGATCGGCACGTGCTCGCCTGCCACGACGCGCATCGAGCGCAACAGGTCCGCGCCGGCGGGCCGCGTATCCTGCCAGTCGAGCACCAGCAGATCCATCGTGGAGTGCACGAGCGATTTCGACATCGCGCGGCCGTCGTCATACGCCGCGCAGAAATGGCCGGCTCTCACCAGCATTGATTCAATGGACCGACGCATGACCGGGTCACGCTGAAGGACAGCAACGCGCATGGAATGAACTCTCGATAAGGACTCGCGAGCCATTCTCCGGGACGCACCCCGATCTCTCCCTTCGGAGCATTCCTAATTTCCGCGCTTTCTTCGCTCAATTGGGCGCTTCCGCGGCACTTCCCCTTTCATCCTGTAAAATCCGCGCCGGCCTCAGTCGTCAGCGCGCCCGCCCTATCCGGACGGCGCGCCTGTGTTCCGTGCTCTACCCAGCGCTTGCCACACTTCTCGCCCGACGACCGCCGTATGTCCACGCGTGACCCGCGTGGCTCCCAATTCAACGATAGACATGGCAATGCAAGCAACAAATCTGGGTGGAGCACAGGCTGTCACCCCACGCCCGCTTGGGCACAGCGATTACAAGACACTCGGTCTCGCCGCGCTCGGCGGAGCGCTCGAGTTCTACGACTTCATCATCTTCGTTTTCTTCGCGCCGGCGATCGGCCAGCTGTTCTTCCCGGCGGCGATGCCGGACTGGCTGCGCCAGGTGCAGACCTTCGGCATTTTCGCGGCCGGTTATCTGGCGCGGCCGCTCGGCGGCATCATCATGGCGCACTTCGGCGACCTGTTCGGCCGCAAGCGCATGTTCACGCTGAGCGTGCTGCTGATGTCGGTGCCGACGCTGCTGATGGGCCTGATGCCCACCTACGCGAGCATCGGCGTGCTCGCGCCGGTGCTGCTGCTGCTGTTCCGGGTGATGCAGGGCGCGGCGGTCGGCGGCGAAGTGCCGGGCGCATGGGTGTTCGTGTCCGAGCATGTGCCCGGGCGGCACGTCGGCTATGCGTGCGGCACGCTGACGGCCGGCCTCACGGCCGGCATTCTGCTCGGCTCGCTGATCGCGTCGGCGGTCAATCGCCATTTCACGCCGGCCGATATTTCCGATTTTGCGTGGCGTATTCCGTTCCTCATCGGCGGCGTGTTCGGCATGTTCTCGGTGTATCTGCGCCGCTGGCTGCACGAGACGCCGGTATTCGCCGAGCTGAAGCAGCGCAAGGCGATCGCCGCGGAAGTGCCGCTGAAGGCCGTACTGCGCGATCACGGCCGTGCGGTGATCGTGTCGATGCTGCTCACGTGGATGCTGTCGGCGGCGATCGTCGTCGTGATCCTGATGACGCCGACGCTGCTGCAAAAGCAATTCCACATCGAGCCGGCCACCGCCCTGCTCGCGAACTGTGTCGCGACGCTGTGCCTGACGATCGGCTGCGTGATGGCGGGCTCGATCGCCGGACGGATTGGCGCGGGTCGCACGATTTTCGTCGGCGGCGTTGCGCTTGCAATCACGTACTACGTGATGTTTCGCCAGTTGGCCGTCGACACATCCCTGCTCGTCCCGCTGTATGCACTGGCCGGGCTGTTCGTCGGCGTGATCGGCGCAATTCCGCTCGTGATGGTCCGCGGATTCCCGCCGGTGGTGCGCTTCTCGGGCATTTCGTTCTCGTACAACGTCGCGTACGCGGTGTTCGGCGGTCTGACGCCGATCGCCGTGTCGCTGATGATGAAGTCGAACCCGCTGGCCGCGCCGCTGTATGTCGCGGCGATCTGCGTGCTGGGCGCGCTGACCACGCTGTTCATCAAGGACGCGCCGCGGGGGCGTTGAGCCGACGCCGGAGCTCGCTTCGTCGATCCGCATCCAGCGCGTCGACGAGGCGCTCCGCGACGGCGCGGCCTTCGACGCGCCGTCGCTCGCACGGGCGACATCCATACTTCACGCCACACCGAAACGTGGCACGCTGCATCGGGCATACGATGCAGTCATGAACTCATCCACACCCTCCTTTTCGCCCGCCCTCGGCCGCCTTCTCGCGACCGTCAGCGTCGGCTTCGTGGTCACGCAACTCGACGTGACCATCGTCAATATCGCGCTGCCACGAATCGGCGCGGATCTGCACGCGGACGTCGCGGGACTGCAATGGGTCGTCGATGCGTACACGCTCGCGTTCGCCGTACTGATGCTCTCGGCCGGCGCGCTCGGCGACCGCTTCGGCGCGCGGCGCATGTATGCGTGCGGAATCGTGCTGTTCGCGCTGGCGTCGCTGGCCTGCGGGCTCGCGCTCGACGCCCCGATGCTGGTCGCCGCACGCGCGGTGCAAGGCATCGGCGCGGCCGCGATGCTGCCGAATTCGCTCGCGCTGCTCAATCAGTCGTTCGGCCACGAACCGAAGCTGCGGGCGCGCGCGGTCGGCCTGTGGACCGCGTCCGGCGCGATTTCGATCGCGGCCGGGCCGGTGGCCGGCGGTCTGCTGATCGCCGCGTTCGGCTGGCGCAGCATCTTTCTCGTCAATCTGCCGATCTGTGCGGCGGGCCTGCTGGCGACGCTGCTGTGGATTCCGCATCCGCAAACCGCGCAGCGCGGAGCGCCCGCCGCCGCTCGCGGCAACACCGGCGCGATACCGCGCGGCATCGATCTCGGCGGCCAGTGTCTCGCGATCGTCGCGCTGACCGCGTTCGTCGCCGCGGTGATCGAATGGCGGCCGCTCGGGCTTGCGCATCCGCTGGTCGCCGGCGGCTTCGTGCTGGCGCTGCTGGCGGCGGTCGCGTTCGTGTTCGTCGAAGCGCGTGTCGCGAGCCCGATGCTGCCGCTGTCGCTGTTCGGCACGCGCACGTTCAGCGCCGCGGTGCTGTTCGGTATCTGCGTGAACCTGACGTACTACGGCATGGTGTTCGTGCTGAGCCTCTACCTGCAGCGTGTGCGCGGCTACACGCCGCTGCAGGCGGGCCTCGCGTTCCTGCCGCTGACGGGCGGCTTCCTGATCTCGAACGTCGCGAGCGGCTGGGTGATCGGCCGCCTCGGGGTGCGCGTGCCGATGATTCTCGGTGCGATCACGGCCGGTCTCGGCTACGGCCTGCTGCATCTGGTCGATGCCGACACGCCGCTGATTGGCCTGCTGCTGCCTTTTTTGCTGATTCCGTCGGGCATGGGACTCGCGGTGCCCGCGATGACCACGGCGGTGCTCGCATCGACCGAAGCGCGGCGTGCGGGCACGGCGTCGGCGGTATTGAACACGGCGCGCCAGGCCGGCGGCGCAGTAGGCGTGGCGGCGTTCGGTGCGCTCGCGGGCGGCGCCGCCGCGACCCAGATCGTGCCGGGGATGCAGGCGGCGACGGCTATTTCGGTGGGATTGCTGGTGCTGGGTCTCGTGCTTGCGTGTTTCGTGCATCCTGAGCCGCACGCGACGGCATCGTCGGGACGCGGGGCGAGAGCCGCGAGTAAGTAAACGGTGCGTGTCACGCAGGCGCCTATAGCGACGCTTCCTGAATCGTGCCGGTATCGATCGCGCGCTCGATCAGGCCTTCGTTGCGCGCCTTCGCAATCGCATCGGCGACCAGTTTTTCCGGGTCCTCGATCTCCGCCTTCAGCGTACCGATGAATCCGGACGCATCCAGAACCACCAGCGTCTTAGCAGAATCGGCGAGGCTGATGATCACGCGATGCGGCGTCGCCCCTTCGCCGAGACTCGCGCACAGTTGCGTGAGCTTGCCGCCGATCATTTGCTCGAAGTTCTGAATCATCATCTGCTCCCTTGATTGGCGCGGATTGGAACCCTGCTGGTAGCAGGATCCGGGCCGCGCCCTACAGGCCGCCGAGTCCGCTGCGCGGCGCGCGCGCGTTGTCGACGCTCAGACGCCCCGCGCCAGTGACGAACAGCAGCAGGAAACCGCCCGCGATTCCGATGTTCTTCCAGAAATGAATCACCATGTCGTGCTGCAGCGCGGGGTCTGTGATATTCCAGAAGTCGTGGCCGAGCACCGCGGTCGCGACCGTATACACCGCCATGATCAGCGCGAGCGGTCGCACCTTGAAGCCGATCACGAGCAGCAGGCCGCCGAGCACCTCGACCGCGGTTGCGATCGGCGCGGCGATCTGCACGAACGGCACGCCCTTCGAATGCAGGTAGCCGACGAAGCCCGCATAGCCCAGCAGCTTCATCACCCCGCTCCACAGGAACAGCACGGAAAGCGCAAGACGGGCGATGAAAATAATGCCGAAATCGACGGGACGCGACATGGGGGACTCCTGTAATGAATAAGCAGCAGACCCGAATAGACGGGCTCAGTTCCCCGCCTCGCCCCTGAGCATATGTGCAATGGCGACGATTTCCAAGCCCGCTCAGGCTTGTGGATAGGTGGCGACCTCGATCAGGTTGCCGTCCGGATCGCGGCAATACACCGAGGTCATCTTGCCGCGCGCGCCGTCGCGCTCCACCGGCCCCGCCTCGATCGCTACGCCTTGCGCGAGCCAGTGCGCCTTGACTTCGTCCGGGCTCGCGGTGGTCACGAAGCACAGGTCCGCCGTGCCCGGCACCGCCTCGCGCGACGTGAACCAGACGACGGTATCGGCCGACGCGGGACGCAGATTGATCTTCTGGTTGCCGTAGGTCATCGCCACGCGCATGCCGCTGCGCGACATGAACTCGGTGCGTCGCATGCCGAGCATCCGCGCGTACCACGCCGCGCTCACTTCGACGTCAGCGACGTTCAGAACGAGATGATCGAGACTGTCTAGCTGGAAGCTCATGGTTGTGCGTGCGGCGCGTCCGGCGCGAGCAACACGCCCTTAGTGAACACGAAGCAACCATAGCCGCGCTCTTCGCCTGTCGCGATCACGCAGTATGCGCGGCGCGCACGCTCGTAAAACGCGAAGCGCTCGATCGACACGAAGGGCACCTCGCGCCCCTCGCCCGCATTGACTTCGGCTTGCGCTTCGCGCTGCACCGCGGGAATCGCGTGCGGCTCGCCCACGACTTCCATGCGCGACGCGGGATGCTCGATGAAGGTGTCGAGCGGCAGCACCGACAGCACCGCGCGGATCGCGCGCGGCGAACTGACGCCGTCGAGGCGCAGCGGCCTGCCGAGCACGGTCTCGCGCGCGACCGCGTCGGCCGGGAAGTTGGCGTCGCAGATCACGAGCTCGTCGCCGTGGCCCATCGAGCGCAGCGCGTGCAGGATATCGGCGTTCAGCAGCGGGTCCAGATTTTTCAGCACGGGGTCTCCTGGTCGTTCGGTTGGGAACATGCCGCGGCGGTGAGGACGTGCGTGTCACGCAATCATCCGCACGACGATCGATTGTAGCAAGCGCGTCGCGGGTCTTGCGGCGCTGCGCTCGCACCGCATTGCCAGCGCAGCCATCCGACCAGAGCGAGCAGCACGAGCCCCGCGCCGCCGAGCACCGGCTCGCGCCAACCGAACAGTGCGATGAACATGAACGCCCGCGCGCCGCCGAGCAGCGCAAAACCGGCGATCGCGCTCGATACCGCATCGAGCGCGGCCGCGACGCGCAGCAACGCGAGATGGACTTGTGCGGGCCTGACGGCGGCGGGGTCGTGCATGATCGTCTCCGTGAAAAGCGCCTCAGGCGGCGCCGGGGGTTTCGTCGAGGAAACCGGTGACCGCTTGCAAGCGTCCATGCGCGTCCACCACGCCGAAGTCCGAGCCCTTCACGATCGCCTCGCCGGCGGGCGTCGTCAGTGCCCACGAGAAGCGCAGACGATTCGCGAAGCCGTCGACGTCGGTCGTGCGGCGAAACGTGTGATGCGGAAAACGCTCGTGCACCGCGCGGATCATCGCGTCGATGCCATCGTGGCCCGCCCCCGCCAGCAGCGGGTCGCGATAGTCGGCGTCGGCGCTCCACGTGGCCGCAATCAACTCGCGACGACGCGCACCATCGGTTTCGTTCCAGGTATCGAAATAACGGTCGATCAGATCGGTATGTGCATTCATCTCAAACTCCTCGATTGGCAGGACTGAGCACTTCGCGCGTCATACGCATCGCATGCGGCGGGCTCGGAGTGAAGATTGACGGTTCGCGTGCATTGCGTCGATTACGTGGGAGGTAATCAAGCGGATGCAGCGTCTTTCACTGTCCTTCACGCCAAATAGGCCATTCGGCCGAGTCGTCAAGAAACCTTCGCATCGCTAACCTCACGAAGCCTGCCGATGACATCGAGAGGCAGGCAATGCAATGAACAGGAGGACGGCTTGGACCGCTTTATCGAGACACTTTTTTCGCTTGCGCGACCGTATCCTCGGGGATACAATCATCCGCAGATCGAAACACCGCGCGTGTACACGATCAACTGCACCGATGAATTCGATCGTTGGCTTCACGGCCTCACCGACCTCAAGGCCAAGGCGCAAATTCTCGTGCGAATCCGGCGCGCGGAACGCGGGCTTTTCGGCGACACGAAGTTGCTGAAAAACGGCGTGTTCGAGATGCGCATCGATTGCGGCCCGGGTTACCGGGTCTACTACGCGCGCGAGGGGCGCATGATGTATCTGCTGCTGTGCGGGGGTAACAAGTCCACGCAACAGGCCGATATCAGGCATGCCGGAACAATGTGGGCAACCATCAGAAAGGAACGGTCATGAGCAAGATCAAAACCGCACGCTTCGACGCATCGAAGTACCTCGACAACGACGAAATGGTCGCGGCCTACCTGAACGCCGCGCTCGATCAGGGCGACTCCGATCTGCTGCTCGCCGCCATTGCGGACATCGCCAAGGCACGCGGCATTACGAAGATCGCTGCGGCAGCGGGCCTGGGCCGCGAAAGCCTGTATAAGACACTCGCGCCCGGCTCCAAGCCACGCATGGACACGGTCCTCAAGCTGGCGAGTGCGATCGGCGTCAAATTCACCGCCGTGCCGCTGCGCCTGGCCGCCGCCTGAGCGGGGCGCCGCGCTGGCCACGGTGTCGCCCGCGTTCGCGCTTGGCGGCCGGGGCCGGCGCAATCGTTGATGTGAATCGATGGTATCGGCCGCACGTCGCGTTGGTTGAAATTGGCGGGGCATTACCTCTCAGGTAATCGATTGCTTGCACGCTTTGACTATCATCGGTGGCATGAACACACTCTCTATCGCACAAACGGCTCCGTCATCCCCGTCGAGAGGCACTCGGGCGGTCGGCGAACTTCTCCGCGAATGGCGGCAACGGCGGCGCAAGAGTCAGCTGCTGCTCGCCACGGAGGCCGACATTTCGACGCGCCATCTGAGCTTTGTCGAATCGGGGCGCGCGCTACCGAGCCGGGAAATGGTCATGCATCTCGCCGAGCGTCTCGACGTGCCGTTGCGCGCGCGCAATGCCCTGCTCGTCGCGGCCGGCTACGCGCCGCTGTTTCGCGAACGTCCGCTCTCCGACCCGCAGCTCTCCGCCGCGCGCGAAGCCGTCGAACTTGTGCTCAAGGGGCACGAGCCCTACCCGGCCCTCGCGATCGACCGGCATTGGACCATCGTCGCGACCAACAATGCGCTTGCGCCGTTGTTGAGCGGCGCGAGTCCCGAATTGCTGAAGCCGCCGGTCAACGCGCTGCGACTGAGCCTGCATCCGCAAGGCATCGCGGCGTCGATCGTCAACTGGCATGCATGGCGCGAGCATGTGCTGGCCCGGCTGCAACGGCAGATCGACGTCAGCGGCGACGACACGCTGAGCGCGCTGCGCGACGAGTTGGCCGGCTATCCCGCGCCGCCTGATGCAGACGCGTCGATGCCGGACGACGCAGTCCTCAACCAGATCGCCGTGCCATTGCGGCTGCGCACGCCGCTTGGCGTGCTGTCGTTTTTCAGCACTACCACGGTGTTCGGCACGCCGGTTGACGTTACGCTGTCGGAACTCGCTATCGAGGCGTTCTTTCCGGCGGATCAGCAAACTGCGGCCGCGCTGCGCGAGTTTGCCGAACACCAGCGCGGCTAGTCCCCCGCGTACCCCGTCCCGACTCACCACGAACAAGTGATATGTCCGTCAACGCCGACACCCTGCTCATACGCCAACTCGGACCCACCGACCGGGACGCCTATTTCCAGTTTCGTCTGCGCGGGCTGAAGGCGCACCCCGCTTCGTTCGGACAAAGCTACGACGAAGCGCTCGCGAAAGGCGCCGCGCAGCATGACGCGACGTTGCTGGGCTCGGAGGCGGAAGGCTCGTTCCTACTCGGCGCGTATGCATCGGCGGATGCTCCGCTGATCGGCGTCGTCGGTCTGCTGCGCAACCAGGCCCACAAGGAACGGCACAAGGCGAACGTCGTCGGCATGTATGTCGCACAGGAAGCGGCTGGTCGTGGGGTCGGGCGTGCGCTGCTCAGCGAGTTGTTGACGCGCGCCGCACGCGTCGACGGTTTGCGGCAGGTGCAACTGACGGTGGGTAGCCGCAACGACGCGGCGCGCAAGCTGTATGAATGGCTCGGCTTTCGCAAATATGGATGCGAAGTCGGCGCGTTGGACGTCGACGGCGAATTCCATGACGAGGATCTGATGGCGAGATTCCTCGCATAGCGCCCCGGAAGCACTGACGGCGCCCCCCCTGAGGCCGATTCCGGTGCCTCGGCAAGGCTGTAGATATCGGCGCCCATCGCAGCAACATATCTGTCAGGCATCCTGCACGGCTCTGGCTCCTCGCCGTCCTCGTCGGCAATGTAATCGGCACACATTTGCGACCGCTTTTCGGTCTCGGGGCCGAACGAATCCGCCCGTCCACCTGCCAACCGCACCGAGCCGTTACAAATCCCGCCGTGGCTTGCGCAGTTGTAACTGGGGGCGCATCTTGCCGTTACATCGCTCATCCGTCCCTCGCCCCAGGCGCAAGACGAGTATTTATTACCGTCTATTCCATCGCTTTCCATTTCCTTTCCAATTCAAAACGAATTTTCCAATCGCCGCACGGTGGCAGATGCGTGGCGCGAACAAGTACGCTCGGCGCCCATCCAGCAAGGGTTTTCATGGATTAGAGGCGACTCTCGAAAGGTTAAAAATCCACTTGGCATCATTCATTACAACGGCGTGAAAAAGTTACCGAAAAATGATGTGGTTTTTTGAGATATTTTTTTGTGGAGGGATTGATTTCTGGTTTTACCCTTCATACAATTCGTCCCGAGCTGTTACGAAATGTAACGTCTTGTATCAAATGTTCGCTGTCTGTAGCAGGTAGCAACATGTAGCCGGAGGCAGCGTTTCCGGCGAGGCAGAAAAGACATAACGGCGCAAAGCCGACATAGAAATTCGGGGCTTCGGAAACAGAGAAAATGGACCGTAGCAGCGAGACGCTGGATTCAATCCGCGAGATCAATTTGTCTTACATCATGCTCGCACAACGCATGTTGCGCGAGGACAAACCGGTCGGAATGTTCCGGCTGGGACTGTCGTCGGAACTGGCTGATTTGCTTGCCGGGCTGTCGCTCGCGCAAATCGTCAAACTGGCCTCTTCCGACCAGCTTTTGTGCTTCTTCCGTTTCAACGACCACGCGATGCTGTCGGCGTTGACGCAAACGACGAAGCACGCCGCAGTCGCACCGACCCACACGGCGATCCTGCTTGCAGGTCAGCCCGCCGAGCAATTTGCCTGATCGAGATGACTGCAATGCTCAAGCGAAGCCTGACCGAAGATGCACAGGAAGTATTTCGCGCGATCGCACTGATCGAGCTCGGCGCCCGCATGCAGGTGCTCGAGAGCGAGCTGACGCTGTCGCGCGACCGTATGATCCGCCTGTATCGCGAGGTCAAGGGCGTATCGCCGCCCAAGGGCATGCTGCCGTTTTCGGCGGACTGGTATATGACGTGGCTCGCGAACATTCACGCGTCGCTGTTCTACAACACGTACCTGTTCCTGAAGAACGAAGCGCGCTGCTCGCATCTCGATGCGCTGACCAAGGGATATCGGTTGTATCTCGAACATTGTCAGCACAGCGAAACCGAGCCGGTGCTCGATCTGACGCGCGCGTGGACGCTCGTGCGTTTCTTCGACGCGGACATCCTGCAGCTGACCAGGTGCTGCCGCTGTACCGGCAAGTTCGTCGCGCACAAGCACGACCTGCAGCACAACGTCGTATGCGGCGCGTGCCAGCCACCGTCGCGTGCCGGCAAGACGAAGAAGGCAGCCGCCGCGCGCCGGGAAGCGCTCGGTGCGGCGCAGGCCGCGCAGGCCGCCTGACCGTTCGAGGCGCCCGTCGCGAGACGCGGCCAAGCCGATTCCGATTCAAACCGAAGCTCACGTGGATCCGCGCAGTGATTGAACTGCGCGGATTTTTTTCGCCTGCGCGCCGAGCCAACCGGCGTTGCGAATAAGTCCTCGCCGCCGGTCAGATCAACCGACCAGCCCCACCGTCTGGACCACGAGCCACAGATTCGCGGCACTAATCACCACAAACAGCGTCCACACGAGCAGCCGCGTCGGCAGCGTGTTGGCGAACTTGCCCATCAGCGAACGGTCGCTCGTCATGCGGATCAGCGGATAAAGTGCGAACGGCAGTTGCAGGCTCAGCACGACCTGACTCGCGACGAGCAGTTGGCCGACAGCGCCATTGCCGAGCATCCGCACGCCGATCAGCGCCGGAATCAGCGCGAGCGCTCGGGTGATGAAGCGCCGCTGCCAGCACGGAATCTTCATCTTCAGGAAGCCTTCCATGATGACCTGCCCCGCCACCGTGCCGGTGAACGTCGAGCTTTGTCCCGACGCGAGCAGCGTGATCGCGAACAGGAACGCGGCGAAGCCGGTGCCGACGATCGGCGCTAGCAGCCGGTAGGCGTCCTCGATCTGCGTGACCTGGTCGTGGCCTGTCGCATGAAACGCGGCGGCCGCGAGAATCAGGATCGCCATGTTGATCAGCGCCGCGAGCACGAGCGATGCGATCGTGTCGATACGCGACATGCCGATCGCCGAGCGGATGCTGGCCGAGTCGCGCTTCACCGCGCGGGTCTGCACGATCGACGAGTGCAGATACAGGTTATGCGGCATCACCGTGGCGCCGAGAATGCCGATCGCGAGATACATCGGCTCGCGCGAATTCAACGCCTGCCACGACGGAATCAGCCCCTGCGCGACCGACGGCCAATGCGGCCTGACGAGCGCAAGCTCGATGATGTAGCCGACGCCGATCGTCGCGATCAGGCCGAGCATGATCGCTTCGAGGTCGCGAAAATTTTTGCCCTTCAGGCCGAGCACGATCAGCGTGTCGAACGCGGTGAGCAACACGCCGGTGGTCAGCGAGCAGTTGAACAGCAGATGAAACGCAAGCGCGCCGCCGAGCACTTCGGCGAGATCGCAGGCGACGATCGACAGCTCCGCGAGCAGCCACTGCGCACGCGCGACGCCTGGCGAATAGCGCGTGCTCGACAGTTGCGCGAGGTCGCGCCCGGTCGCGATGCCGAGCCGCATGCTCAGGCATTGCAGCGCCATCGCCGCGAGGCTCGACAGCAGCACGACGAACAGCAGACTGTAGCCGAAGCGCGAACCGGCTTCGATCGCGGTGGCCCAGTTGCCCGGGTCCATATAGCCGATCGATACCAGCAGGCCGGGCCCCGCGAATTGCAGGATCTTTTTCCAGAACGGCGCGCCCGCGGAGACGGCCACCGAACCCTGTACCTCGGACGGGCAGAACGGCGCTGTGGCGGTTGTAGGTAGTTTGAACAGCAAGCCGGAAATCTCTCGGGAGGAATCGACGCGACGCCTCGGGCGGGCGTCGCAAACGGCCTCAAGTGTACAGAGAAACTTCCGGCAATGTCCCGCTAAGCGCGTAGCGGCCGACGTCGCGCACGCGGTAGTCGAGCGGATCGTGCAGCGTGTGCACGCGCGCGTTGCGCCAGAATCGATCGAGCGCGAGCGGCGCATGAGTCGCGCGCGCGCCGCAGGCGTCGAAGAGTTTTTCGCCGATGTCGAGCGCCGCCCGATGCGCGACGATCTTCGCTTCCGAGGTCGCGAGCGCGACCCGCGCACGGCTCTCGGCATCGAGCGTTGGGCGTTGCTGCCACGCTTCGTCGAGCGCGTTCGCGGCGCGCAAGGCCAGCGCCGCGGCGCTGACCGTCTGGATATGCATCTCGCCGAAGCGCTGGATCAGGTAGGGGTCGTCGGTCGCTTTGGCGACGCCGGACGCGATCCACGGCCGGCCATGTTCGTGCACGTAGGCTCGCGCCTCTTCCAGTGCACCCTGTGCGATCCCGACGAACAGATTGGTCAGCACCTGTTGCGAGATCAGTGTGCGCAAGCTCGCGCGCGGCGTGTCGGGTCGTTCGAGCACCTCGTGCGGCTCGACCCTGACGCGCGCGAACGACACGCTGCCGCTGTCGGTCTGCCGCTGGCCGATCGGGTCCCAGTCGTCGTGAACCGTGATGCCTTCGCGCGTGGTCGGCACCGCCGCGAATACGGGTTTGCCGGTCGATGGATCGTGAGCGGACACGGTCATCATCTGCGAGCCGCGCGTACCGGAACAGAAGCCTTTCTGGCCGTCGAGCAGGTAGCCGCCGTCGTGCGTCGAAGTAGCGATGAGGCGCGTATCCAGCGGATTCACCGCATTGCCCCACCACCAGCGATGCTCGACGGTGCCGCGCAGATATTTCTCGCGCTGCCGTGAATTGCCCCACAGGTCGATGCTGACCACCTGCAGACAGGTGAAGCCGACCAGATGCGCGAGCGCGCTATCGACGCGCGCCAGTTGACGCACCACGTCATAAATCGCGGACCAGCGCGCGCCAGCACCGCCGAATTCGCGCGGCACGGCGAGCGTCAGCAGGCCCGCGTCGGCGATCCACTGCTTTTGCTGCGCGGCATGACCGCCTTCGCGATCGCGCTGCGCGGCGCTCGCGCGCAACGCGGCTAGCAGTGTGGTGAGGTCGCGCGCGCAATCCATATGCTGCTGCTCGCTAATCTGCGCGATGCCGTCATGCACGAAAGTCACTGGTTTGCCCTAGGGTCGTCATTGGCTGGATCGGACGATGATAGGGAGCCGCGCGCACGTGGTCTACGAAGCGATTTGCACATCGAAAGCGCGAAAAACGATTTGCATGAAAAACGCCGGGCGGCGCTTGCGCGGCCCGGCGTGGTTGATGAGGCTGATGAAGCGCTTGCTACAGGGTTAGGTATTCAGCGCTTCGCCACTTGCTGTTGCGCCGAAACGGCTGCAGCTTCAGCCGCGGTACCGGAAGCACCAATCGGCACCGGCACCGCCCCCACCGCCGTACCCCCCGCCGTCAGATCGCCCCAACCGCCGCCGAGCGCGCGAATCAGATTCACGGTCGCGACCGCCTGCGTGCCCGCCAGATGGCTCGCCTGCAATTGCGACTGCAGCACCTGCCGCTCGCCATCGATCACGTCGAGATAGCTGACCGCGCCCTCCGTGTACTGCGTGCGCGACAGATGCGCGGCGCGCTGCGACGCATCGACCGCGTCGTTCTGCTCGCGCATCTGATCGTCGAGCAAACGCAGATCGGCGAGATTGTCTTCGACTTCACGGAACGCCACGAGCACCTGCTGGCGATATTGCGCGACGTCCTCGTCGTACTTCGAACGCGCCTGCGCCAGATTGGCCTTGCGACGGCCGCCGTCGAAGATCGGCATCGTCAGCGCGGTACCCACGGCCGGACCGAGGATGAACGCGCGGCTCGACCACATGAACAGATCGCCGAGCGTCGCCGATTCAAAGCCGAACGCACCGGTGATATCGAGCTTCGGGAAGAACGCCGACTTCGCGAGCCCGACGCGCGCATTCGCCGCCTGCATCGCGCGCTCGGCTGCCGCGATGTCAGGCCTGCGTTCGAGCAGCGCCGACGGCAAACCGGCCGGCACGCGCACCGTCACCAGCGCGAGCGGCTGTTCCGCGAACGTGCAATCCGCGGGCGGCTTGCCAAGCAGAATCGCGAGGCTATGCTCGGAGGCCGCCCGCTGCCGCGCGACGCCGACCGCATCGGCACGCGCACTGGCGAGCTCGTTACGCGAACGCGACAGATCCAGCTCGCTGATATCGCCTTCCTTGAAGCGACGCTGGACGAGCTTCAGCGTGTCCTCGCGCAACGCGACGGTGCGACGGTACAGATCCTGGTCCGTGTCGAGCTCGCGCAACTGGAAGTAGTTCTGCGCGACGTCGGCCTGCAACGACAGCTGCACTGAACGGAACAGCGCTTCGCTCTGCTGCTCGTCCGAGCGCGCCGCGTTCACGTTCGAGCTAACGCGCCCGAACAGATCCGCTTCATACGACGCGCCGACCTGCGCGCGCCAGATCGTGCCGGTCGTGCCGCCCGCGCTGTCCGGCTGGAATTGCGATGCCGCAGACGCGCGTTCGCGCGTCGGGCCGAAGCCCGCGTCGAGCTTCGGGAACCAGTCTGACTTCGCGGCCTGCGTGACCGCGCGTGCTTGCTGCACGCGCGCGGCCGCGGCCTTCAGGTCCTGGTTCGCAGCGGCTGCCTGCTCTTCGAGCGCGTCGAGTTGCGGGTCGCCGAACACCTTCCACCATTCGCCGCGCAGCGCGTTGTCGGCGGGCTCGGCCGGCTTCCACGTGCCGTTGTTTTGTGTCGCCCCGGCCGAACCAGCCGCCGCGCCCGACGCCGCCGCAGCCGACGTCTTCACCGCTGGCGCTTCCTTGAACGCCGCCGGCGTATCGACATCGGGACGCTTGTACGTCGGCTCCACCGAGCAAGCGGCCAGCAGCGCGATCAGCAAACCGCTCGCGGCGGCGCGGCCCCATCCGCGCAAGGATACAAAGCGAGATTCAAAGCGTTTCATTGTTGTTTTCTCCTCAGGCGTCCGTAACGGCCGCCCCATAGCGCGGCGCATCCTTCTGCGCGACGTGTATCGTCCCGCCCGCGAGCGAACGCAGCACCACATAGAACACCGGCGTCAGCATCAGGCCGAACAGCGTGACGCCGAGCATGCCGAAGAACACCGCAACGCCCATCGCGTGACGCATCTCCGAGCCCGCGCCGCTCGACAGCACCAGCGGCACCACGCCCATGATGAAGGCGATCGACGTCATCAGAATCGGCCGCAGACGCAGACGGCTCGCTTCGATTGCCGCCTGCAGCGGACTGCGTCCATCGTGTTCGAGCTCACGCGCGAACTCGACGATCAGAATCGCGTTCTTCGCCGACAAGCCCACCAGCACCATCAAACCGATCTGCGTGAAGATGTTGTTGTCGCCACCGGTGAGCCATACGCCGGTCAGCGCCGACAGCACGCTCATCGGCACGATCAGGATCACCGCGAGCGGCAGCGTCAGGCTTTCGTACAACGCCGCGAGCACGAGGAACACGAGCAGCACGCTGATCGGGAACACCCACAGGCCCGCGTTGCCGGCGAGGATCTGCTGATACGTGAGGTCGGTCCACTCGAGCTTCACGCCGCGCGGCAGCACTTCGGCAGCCACGCGTTCGGCCGCGGCCTGCGCCTGTCCGGACGAGAAGCCGGGCGCCGGGCCGCCGTTGATGTCGGCCGCCGTGTAGCCGTTGTAGCGCACCACCATCTCCGGCCCGTAGGTCGGCGTCACCGTGACGAGCGACGACAACGGCACCATCTCGCCCGCCGCGTTGCGCGTCTTCAGTTGCAGGATGTCGTCGGCGCGCTGACGGAATGGCGCATCCGCCTGCACACGCACCTGATACACGCGGCCGAAGCGGTTGAAGTCGTTCACGTACAGCGAGCCCAGGTAGATCTGCATCGTGTCGAACACGTCCGTGACCGGCACGCCGAGCTGCTTCGCCTTCACGCGATCGAGATCGACATTCAGTTGCGGCA
The DNA here is from genome assembly GCF_040965775.1 of Paraburkholderia sp. BR10954. NCBI lineage: Bacteria > Pseudomonadati > Pseudomonadota > Betaproteobacteria > Burkholderiales > Burkholderiaceae > Paraburkholderia > Paraburkholderia sp. BR10954. Next base: position 34,694 of record NZ_JBFRCK010000001.1, on the reverse strand, counting down.
CGTTGATCTGATAGCTGGAGAAGGTCGGCCCGAGTTCGCGCGTTTGCGCCGCGCGCTTCACGAAGGCTTCGGCTGCCTTGTTAAGTTCGGCGTAGCCGACCGCGCCGTGATCCTCGAGCTGCAACTTGAAGCCGCCGAGCGTGCCGAGCCCGAGCACCGGCGGCGGCGGGAACACCGCGACGAACGAGTCCTTGATCGCGCCGTACTGCTGGTTCAACGCACCGGCAATCGCGCCCGCCGACAGCTTCTTGTCGCCGCGCTCCTTGAACGGCTTCAGCGTGACGAACACGATGCCCGCGCTCGAACTATTCGTGAAACCATTCACCGACAGACCCGGGAACGCCACCGCGCTTTCGACGCCCTGTTGCTTCAGTGCGATCGCACTCATATCGCGGATCACCTTCTCCGTGCGATCGAGCGACGCACCGTTCGGCAACTGCGCGAACGCGATCAGATACTCCTTGTCCTGCGCGGGCACGAAGCCGCCCGGCACGATCCGCGCCATCAATACGGTTGCACCGACGAGGATCGCGTACACCGCGAGCATCGCGCCCTTGCGACGCAGCACGCCGGTCACGCCGCGGCCATAGGCTTCGGAACCACGATGAAAGACCTTGTTGAAACGCTTGAAGAAGCCGCCGAGCACACGGTTCATCACACGCGTCAGCCAGTCCTCCTTCTCGCCGTGACTGCGCAACAGCAGCGCGGACAACGCCGGCGACAGCGTCAGCGAATTGAACGCCGAGATCACCGTCGAGATCGCGATGGTCATCGCGAACTGCTTGTAGAACTGGCCCGTGAGACCCGTCATGAACGCGAGCGGTACGAACACGGCGACGAGCGTCAGCGCAATCGCGATGATCGGCCCGCTCACTTCGCGCATCGCCTTGTAGGTCGCATCGCGCGCGCTGAGCCCGCTTTCGATGTTGCGCTCGACGTTCTCCACCACGACGATCGCATCGTCGACGACGATACCGATCGCGAGCACCATGCCGAACAGCGACAACGCGTTGATCGAAAAGCCGAACGCCAGCAGCAGCGAGAACGTACCGACGATCGACACCGGCACCGCGATCAACGGAATGATCGACGCACGCCACGTCTGCAGGAACACGATCACGACGATCACGACCAGCGCGATCGCTTCGAGCAGCGTATGGATCACCGCCTCGATGCTCGAACGCACGAACTGCGTCGGGTCGTAGACGATCCGGTATTCGACGCCGGCCGGCATGTCTACGGCGAGTTCCTTCATCGCTGCGCGCACCTGTTCGGAAATCGCGAGCGAGTTCGCACCCGGCGCCTGATTGATCGCGAGCGCAACCGCGGGCTTGTTGTCGAGCAGCGAACGCAGGCCGTATTCCGACGCCGCGAGTTCGATCCGCGCGATATCGCGCAGATAGGTCACGCCGCCATCGGGCGCGGTCTTCACGATGATGTCGCCGAATTCGCTCTCGGTCTTCAACCGGCCGCGCGCGTTCACCGACAACTGCAACTGCGTGCCGGGCACCGATGGCGATGCACCGATCACACCGGCCGCCACCTGGATGTTCTGCTCGCGAATCGCGTTGACGACTTCAGTCGCGGTGAGACCGCGCTGCGCGACCTTCTGCGGATCGAGCCAGATCCGCATCGCGTAGTCGCCCGAGCCCCACAGCTGCACTTCGCCGACGCCCTGAATCCGCGCGAGCCGATCTTTCACGTTCAGCAGCGCGTAATTGCGCAGATACGTCATGTCGTAGCGATCGTTCGGCGAGATCAGGTGCACGACCATCGTCAGCGTCGGCGAACTCTTGATCGTCGTCACGCCGAGTCGCTGCACGTCTTCAGGCAGACGCGGCAGCGCCTGATTGACGCGGTTCTGCACGAGCTGCGTCGCGAGGTCAGGATCGGTGCCGAGCTTGAAGGTGACCGTCAGCGTCAGATTGCCGTCGCTATTCGCCTGCGACTGCATGTACAGCATGTTCTCGACGCCATTGATCTGTTCTTCGAGCGGAGCTGCGACCGCCTCGGCGATCACCTTCGGATTCGCGCCCGGATACTGCGCGTGCACCACCACCGAAGGCGGCACGACTTCCGGGTACTCGGAGATGGGCAGCTTGAACAGCGAGATGATGCCCCCGAGCAGGATCAATACCGATAGCACGCCTGCAAAAATCGGGCGATCGATGAAGAATTTGGATATGTTCATTGGAAGCTCTTAACTTTGGAACATGCGCGTTGGAACACGCGGCTCACGAATTGCCTTTCGCGCCGGTGTCCGCCGCCTTGCCGTGCGACTGTGCGAGCGCGGCGCTGTTCGGGTCATCGTCGGTCGTCATCGGCACCATGTGTGCGCGCACCGCGTCGCCGGGGCGCACACGCTGAACGCCGTTGACGACGATGCGGTCGCCCGCCTTCAAACCGTCCTTGACGACGCGCAGATTGCCCTGCATCGAACCCGTCGTGATCTCGCGATAAACCACGTGGTTGCCTTGATCGACGACCAGCACGAACTTCTTGTCCTGGTCGGTGCCGACCGCGGCATCGTCGATCAGTAGCGCCGGATGCGGGGCGCTGCCGCCCACCTTCACGCGCGCGTAGAGGCCCGGAATCAGCGCCCCGTCCGCGTTGTCGAACTTCGCGCGCACGCGGATCGTGCCCGACGACGTGTCGAGCCGGTTGTCGACCGACTCGATCGTGCCGCTGCGCGAATAGCCGGATTCATCGGCGAGACCGAGTTCCACCGGCACCTTGCCGCCGTCCTTCGCGCGGCTCAGGTATTGCAGATAGGTCTGTTCGTCCGCGTCGAACGATGCGTAGATCGGCGACACCGACACAAGCGTGGTCAGCGGCGCCGAGCTGGCGCCGGCCGACACGACGTTGCCGACCGTAATCTCCGCGCGCGACACGCGGCCCGATACCGGCGCGACGATCTTCGTGTAGCCGAGATTGATGCGCGCCGTTTCGAGCGCGGCTTGCGCGGCCTTCAGGTTCGCGCTCGCCTCGCGCGCGGCGTTCTGCTTTTCGTCGTAGTCGCGCTTGGCGATCGCGTTATCGACGATCAGCCGTTGTGCGCGTTCCCAGTCGCTCTGCGTGTAACCGGTACGCGCTTGCGCGGCCGCGAGCTGGGCTTCCGCGCGATCGACTTCGGCCGCGTACGGACGCGGATCGATGACGAACAGCGTGTCGCCCTGCTTGACCAGCGCGCCGTCCTTGAAGTTGACCGACACGATCGTGCCTGGCACCTGCGAACGCACGTCCACTTTCTGGACGGCTTCGAGACGGCCCGAATAGGATTGCCAGTCGGTGATCGTCTTCTGCACGACGGTCGCCACGTCGACTTCCGGCACGATGGTCGGCGCGGCCGGCGAGCTTGCATCCACGCGAATCGCGCCGAACGTGCCGAGCCCGGCAAGAACGACGACCACTAGCGCGGCAAGCGCCACGCGGCGGCGGGAAAGAGGAAGGATAGTCATGTGTAGCTCCCGGTATCGTTGATTGAATTTCTGTTTATCGATGAGCGCGCGCATCGAAGCGCCACTGGAAAAAGCGCACCGCTTCCTGCAAAGCGGGCGGATGATCGGCGAGCGCCGCGTGCGACACGCTCGGAAAGCGCACCACCTGGGTCTGCACGCCCGCGTCGATCAGATTGCTTGCATACTTTTCGGCCTCGACATGCAGCACGTCGTTCTGCGCGGTGGCGATCAGCGTGGCCGGTAAGCCGGCGAGCCGCGACGATTCGAGCGGCGCCGCATACGGATGCATGCGCTGCGACGCTTGCGGCAGATACGCGCGATAACACGCGGCGCACTCGCGCGCGGTGATGTCCGAACCGAGCCGCTTCTCGTCGCCAAGCCGCGTCAGGCTCGGGTCGAGCATCGGACCGAACAGCGCCTGCGCGCTGATCTGCACGTCGCCACGATCGCGCGCGATGAACGCGAGACAATTGGCGAGTTGGCCGCCCGCGTCATGCCCCGCCACACCGATCTTTCTGCTATTGCCACCAAACGCTCGCGCCCGCGTCTGCACCCACAGCGCCGCGCGATGCGCATCTTCCGGCGCGGCTGGAAACGGAAACCGCGGCGCGAGCGAATAGCCCACCGACACCACGAGCGCCGGTAAGTGTTCTGCGAAATACCGCGCGGCGAAGTCCGCGCATTCGATCGAACCTTTCGTAAAGCCGCCGCCGTGAAAATAAAGCAATACCGGCAATGCGGTTTTTTTCGTCAGCCGATACAGGCGTAACGTAATGGGCTGAGCGTACCCATCGATACCCACGTCGGTGACTTCAAGTGTTGCGTCATTGGCCTCAGCGTCAGTGTCTTCGGCGGAAACGCCGATGGAAACGGACGGGTACGGCGATTTGAATGCATCCATGTCGAGCCGCGCAAAATGCGCATAGAACTTCAATGGTGCGAATTGTGGGTTCAGCAGACTCGCAAATAAATGCCTATAATCCGGCAACACAATTCGGTGCCTTTGAACAATCCGGTTGCGATTGTTTTTGCGGACTCCATTCCCGCCTGCGCACCAGCCCCTACTGGAGGTTTGCAATGGACCGGCTTCAGGCCATGCAAGTGTTCACACGTGTCGTCGACACCAACAGCTTTACCCGCGCAGCGGAGACGCTTGACCTGCCGCGCGCATCGGTTACTACGATTATTCAGAACCTCGAAGCGTTTCTCGGCACGCGGCTGATGCACCGGACCACCCGCCGTCTGTCGCTGACGCCCGATGGCGCCGCGTACTACGAGCGCTGTGTGCGCATCCTCGCTGACGTCGAAGAGACCGAGGCGAGTTTCCAGAGCGGCAACAAGAAGCCGCACGGCAAGCTGCGCATCGACATGCCGGGCTCGATTGGCCGTCTGCTCGTGATTCCGGCGTTGTGCGAATTCCACACGCGCTATCCGGACATCGATCTGCAACTGGGCCTGACCGACCGGCCCGTCGATCTGCTGCAGGAAGGCGTCGATTGCGTGGTACGCGTCGGCGCGCTGCAGGATTCGTCACTGGTCGCACGCCGCATCGGTCTGTTCGAGGGCGTGACGTGCGCGGCACCCGAATACATCAAGCGCGCGGGGATTCCCACTTCGCTCGAAGATCTCGAAAATCACAAAGCCGTCAATTACTTCTCGAGCCGCACGGGACGCACGCTCGATTGGGCGTTCCTGGTGAACGGCGACGAGGTGGAGGTGAAGATGAAGAGCATCGTGTCGGTCAACGACGCCGATGCCTACGTGACCTGCGGACTCGAAGGCTTCGGCCTGATTCAGCCGGCGCTCTTCATGGTGCTGCCACATCTGCGCTCGGGCCAGCTCGTCGAAGTACTGCCGGAACTGAAACCTTTGCCGATGCCGATTTCGGCAGTCTATCCGCACAGTCGTCATCTGTCGCCGAAAGTCCGCGTTTTCGTAGACTGGATTGCGGAGCTGTTCGATCGTTGCCCATTACTCAGCGGACGCGGCAGTCTCGACGCCACCTGCACGAAGCGCACGTTCGAGCAGCGCGAGTCCGCGCCGGCGCTCGACACACCGGTGATGTCCGAATGGGTCGCCTGAAGTACGTTAATTGAAACAGTGAATTCCAGCCGCGGCGCCAATGCCGCGGCACCCGCGCAATTGCACGGTTCATGCAAGGCTCGCTCGAGATTGTTCCTGAATCGCGACAATTCATTTCGCAAAACCGCGATTTATCCGCAACGCGTCAACGTCTACATTTCACCCTGTCGCAGCGCCATCACGCTGCCAATGAATCGACAGGAGTGAATCATGAAACGTAATCTGTTGGCAGGCCTCGCCCTGTCGCTGCTCGTCAGCGTTCCGGCATTTGCGGAAGGCGGCGGCGGTATCGGCCGTGCAGGAACTTATGACACGCAACCGGCGCCGAGCGCGAGCACGAAGACGCGCGCCGAGGTCAAGGCCGAACTGGTCGCCGCGTATCGCGACGGCTCGCTGCCCTCGCTGAATCGCACCTCGTATCCGAACAAAGGCCTGATCGGCCAGACGCAGGCCGCGCGCATCGCGTTGCAGGAAGGGACCAACGGCGAAGTGACGCGCGTCGCGAAGGGCCAGTAACGAGTTGGCAGAGGTTGATTCGGAAACCGGCGCGCCTGCCGCACGAGAAGCGCGCCTCTTCATCAAGGAGCACATCATGACACCATCGGAACTCGATAACTGGGATACCGATACGCCCGTGTGGACGCCGTATCGCCCGGTACAGCATTGAGTGTTGCTGTCTGTCGTTTATGCGCCCGCGAAGTGGCTTCGCGGGCGCATTTGCATTGAAGCGATCGTAAGCGCAAGCCGTTTCCTGCTGACCGAGGAGCGTTCAATCCGTGCCGAATTTGGGTGAGCGTGGCCCGTACAGCAGCCCGTTCGGCGGCCCGGCATGCAGAAGCCGATAGCTCGCCACGCCAGCGATATCGTGACCCTTGTCCGTCAGCGAATCCGCAATCTGCTTGACCGCAGCCGTGACGAGCATGCCGATCAGGCCACCTCCAGCATAGTTGTTGCCCTCGTTGCTGTTGGCGCTGGCACTACCCTGCCATAGCACGTCACCGGTCTTGAGATCGACCAGCCGGGCGGATGCCGTGACGACTGTCGCACTGTCGACGACGTGATATACCGTGCCGTACTGCGTGATCTTCGAATACAGGGCCGCGTCGGCACCGAAGATTTCGCGCAGCTTCGCAGGCGAGGTCGCTTCGATCTCCGCCGCCATGGTCAGGCCGTTCTGCCTGAACGTTTCATCCATCACCGCCACCGGTATCACGTAGTAGCCCGATTCGGCGAGCGGCATCGTCATCTGCGAGAGCATGCTGTTGGTCGCCTGTGCGTCCGCCGTTTCGTTGGTCGGGGGCAGCAACAGGATCGAGTGCGGCCGGCTGTTTTTGAACGCCGTATAGTCGGCATGCTTCACAGGTTGCGCGCACGCGGCCAGCAGTGCGACCGTCGACAGCGCAAACCAGAGTCTGAAGGTAGGTATCTTGGACATGGTGGCTCGCTCAGGGCTGTTTCGGTTTCTTCATCAGGAAGTCCATGTAGGTCGAGGATTCCGGAAACAGCTGCTTCTCGGAATCGAACTCGTGCATGGCCTGGGTGTCGTTGCCGACACTCGCGTATAACATGCCCAGTTGTACATGAAATCCGGGCGGCGGCGTGTGCCCCTTGCCGCGGATGTCATGAAGGGACTTTTCGAGCGCCTCGATCTGCTCCTGCGGTGCCTTTTCTCCCTTCAGATAGTCGTACACGGCCGGCTGGTAGCCGGTCCATTGATAAAGCGGCTGGGGACTGTTCGCCGCGCATCCCGCGAGCAGCACGGCTGCCGTCGTTACTGGCAAATAGATTCCACGCATCATGCGGTTATGTTTCATCGTGAATCGCGTCATCAAGTTGATTGCTGGTGCGGTTGAACGTGGATCGAACGCAATAGACCAGCACGCACTTACTGTGCGGCCTTGAGCGTCCCTGCATCGACCTGCTCGACCAGGTGATTGACGGCCTCCTGGATCGCCAGATCGAGCACCTTGCCGTTCAGTGTGGAGTCGTAGCTGGCCGTGCCGCCGAAACCGATGACTTCACGGTTCGAAAGGTTGAATTCACCCGCGCCCTGGCTCGACGCGACGACTTCGGATGTCGTCGTATCGACGACGTTCAGGCTGACCTTTGCATAGGCCACCTGACTCTTGCCGCGGCCGAGGATGCCGAACAGCTGCCGGTCGCCAACTTCTTTGCGACCGAACTCGGTGACATCGCCCGTGACGACGAAGCGCGCACCCTTGATCGACTGGGCCTTTTTGAGGAAGCCCGCTTCCTGGCGGATTTCGTCGAGGTTGTCGCGATCGAGCACATTGAAGCGGCCGCTCTGCTGGAGAGACGTGATCAAGATGGTCTTGGCCTGACCACCGAGACGGTCAACCCCGTCCGAGAAGATGCCGCGCATATAGCTCGAGCGGTTGTCGAACTTGCCGACTGAAATGCCGATGGCTTGGCCCACCGCTGGCTTCTGCGCGCTGGCGACGGGCGGCACCGGTAGTGAGCGCGACGACTCGGTTGCACATCCGCCCAGCGCCACCACGACGGCAACAGCCACGGTTTCCAGCGCATATGTTTTGGATAACTTCATTTTGCTTTTCCTTTTTGTTGAAATGCCGAAAACCCGGATAGCGTCGGCGGGGCGAATATCAGAATTGCGCGGTCACCTGGAAACCCAGGGTGACCCGCGAAGTTGAAAAGCCCGATGGTTTATAGATCGGCGTACCCGCGAAGAGGTCATAGGCGAGCGCACCTAACTTTGCCGATGCGCTGCCGCGCACACCGATCACCGCACTCGCCAGTTGTGTACCGACGAGAAATGCGGCGTTCGGCCCGAACACGTGGCCGTAGTCGATACCTGCGTACACAGATTGACCCGTCGAGCCGATTGGTACCTGAAGCTCATTGCGCCAGAAGAAACCGCGCTCGGCGGCCAGCATCGTTTCGCCGTCGAAGCCGCGCACCGTGTAGCGGCTGCCGATGGTCAGGTCATCGATATAGTTGAGCGTGTTGTTGGTGAACTGGCCGTGAACGCTTGTCACGTAGCGTAGCGGCTGGTTCGCGATCTGGAACGGCACCGACAGGTTCGCGTCGAGCACAGCCATGCGGAAGCGGTAAGTCGGACCATTCTCGTAGAAGTCTGGTGTCGCCCCAAGTCCGCCCACACCCTGACGGTACGCGAGACTGCCGTCGAACTGCGACGCGCCGAAGTAATGACGGTCAGTTAGCGCCGCCTCGATGAAGGTGTTGTTGCGATGCTGCTGCGGAATATCGGTATCTTCGATGAAGCTCTCGCCAAAGCGCTTCGTCAGCCGGAACTGCACACCAAGCACGTTGTTCTGGCTGCGCATGAGGACACGCGCCAGTTTGAAATCGACCGTCTGCGAATTGCCGCTCGACACGAAAGTCGTGTTGACGCCCGCGATCTGCTGATAGTACGTGTTCGTATAGGCGGACAGCGTGCCGGTCCAGTAACCCCACGGAACGGAATAGAAGCCGTTCCATCCGTGCGAGCCGAGACCTTTGTCGCCAAATTCGAGGTCCTGACTCACGCCGACCTTGAAAATGTCATTCAGCCCGAGCGGGTTGTCGATACCCAGGCTCAGGTTGCCCTGCAGCTTGCCGGTGGCCCGCGTGCCGGAGTTGTCCACCGAAGCGACCACCGTCCACGGCTTGGTCCGATTTACCGTCACGACAACATCGCTTTCGCCAGGTACCTCCGTGGGTTCGATTTTCATGTCCACGTCCTGGCTGCTGACGCGCTTCATCTGTTCAAGTCCCTGCTCGAGGTCGCGCAGGTTCAGCAGGTTGCCATCTCGCGTCGGGAATGCCGACTTCCATGTGCCGCGCGTGGCAGGATCGGCAAAGCGAACCTGCCCGATCACACCCGGCACCAGTGCGAACTTCAGCGTCCCGGTTGAAAGATGCTGTTCGGGCAGCAAGACGCGCGTGGTGATGTAGCCACGGCTCAGGATGGCCTGTTGCAGTCCCTTGGTGAGCGTGTCGAGTCCCGCCTTGCCGACGCATTGCCCCCGGTAATGGTCGAGCCATTCGCGGGCGAACGCAAAGCGGTCAAGCGGCAATGCGGATGCGCCTTGCGAGCGCACTGCATCAGACAGCGTTGCAGGAACGTCTAGCACCAACACATCGATGTGGAAGCACGGCGTTTCAGCTGGCAGTTCAGGCCAGCCCGAGGCGCGCTCAGCTGTCGAACGCACTGAAGGCGCATTGACAGTGGCGTTGCGTTCCTGTGCATTGCGTTGCTGCTCGACCTGCTGGTTCTGCTCGGCGTTCGCGCGTGCCGCTGCTGCTTTGTCCGCTGGTGTGGGCATCGGCGTCTGCTGCGCGTGGGCGAGCGTTATCACGGCTGTGAGCGGCAATGCCGCCAGCCTTTTGCGGATTTTCATGCGGTTTTTTTGGATAGGCGACTGAGCTGCCAGTCAGGCGATACTCTATTGTTAAAAAGCGCCCTCTGATGTTTGGACGCAAGCAATATCAAGTTGAGGTGTCGCCTCCACCGTCGCTGAGATGCTTAAACTCCCAAAATAAGACGACGGAACAGCAAGCCAAAGTTAGAAAATAAATAGGAAATAGTTCCTGCAATCCATCTGGATTGCCCGCGAGCACCGCCAAACCTACAGCCACCCCAATATAAATCACCGATAGCACTGCGCACACAACGAAGAAGCGCTTCCATAGTTGCCCACTATCGAGTCTTGGCTTTCCAGAAATTGCTTGTTTCTCGTTATACGTTTCGAAAACAAACAGAGCAACAAACGTTATGGCGACAAGTATCGCCTTTACGAGCGCTGCATTCCAGCTCTCTCCCCGAAGTCGGGCCATTGCCACCAAAACAACCGCTATATGAAGAAAGAACAGCCCTCTCCGGCGGGTCCGTGGCACTGCGCGCCTAAATGCTTCCAGCATCGAACTCTTATCCATTCCTTATCCTTCATCTTGTCGCTGAGACCCCAGCCTCTTCAGCTTGAAGATGTCTCGGATCAACTTGAACGAGATCGCAATAAACAAGGTTACATAAAGAGGCATCCCAGCCAAAGCCGGCCTCCATCCTGCCCCCTGCACAATAGAGCCCCCTAAAAAAGCCGCTACAATTCCCGCCAAGGATAGATACGCTTTTATGTACAATCGCAATAGCTTTCGCCATTCATTTTTCATCATTTCGATAACCTATTTTGAATGGCCGTCTGAATAGGACCTGCTGCGCCTTGAATTGCTTGATTCAAAACGCTGCCCAGTGGAGCAGGTAGGGCTGCTTTCGCCCCAGAACCCAGAGCCGAAGAAATTGTAGCTCCTGCTGCAGCGGCATCTGGGTTATTTCCTGTCATTCCGGCAACCCCAAAAGCGCCAACACCGCTCACTGCAGCGTTATAGCCATTCGCACCAATTTTTCCGAACCTTCCTAATCCAGCAATGGCAGCGCCACCTATCGCAAGTGGGGTACTCAGACCACCCACCATTCCAGCTAAATACGAGTTGGTGATGTTTGGTGCGTCGCTACCCGGCACATTCTTAAAGTTATAGTAACTTCCCGCGTAGTCAAATCCCCCCGCAAGAAGCGCCGCAGTTACCGCTTCCGGCCCAAGCGCAATGACCACAGCAGCGGGCACACCGTAAAGCGCACCTGTCTTCATATTGGCGGATGCCGTATCTGCATTGGCACCTTGCGCTTGAATCGCCGCATTCAGCGTTGCGTCACTGCACTGCGCTTCCGCTCCGCACGCCTGCGATACCAGGTCCTTTTTCTGATGGTTCATCTGGTTGTACAACTCGACCGCCGATCCAGTAGCCGCGCCCGCCGTACCGCCCACCAGCGCGCCACCTACACCCGCCGTCACATTCGCAGCGAGGTTGCCCAGCAGATCCGATCCAGTTTCAGATGCTACCCCCTTCGAAATGCCTTCCAGTTGGGGCGCAAATTTCGACGACAGGCCCGCCCCGGCAGCACCACCGATAGCCCCGAACGTGCTGCCGCCGCCGAGGCCACCAATCAGCGCGCCGCCGGCCGCGTGTAACAGCGCGCGATTGTCGCCACCCTCGGCCCAGACGCTTGCATCCGACACGCCCGCCGTTGTCGATCGACAGTTTTCCCTGACGCATCCGGCACGTGCAAATGGTTTTTTGCCTGACACGCATCCGGGCCTCCAATTTTTTGCCCCGACGCGGTTTCTGGCCTTAGGACGCAAGTCTGCCAGCAACGCGTTCCACCTTTGTTAAGGAGTGTCACGCCTGCGGACATCATCGTCCCGCCGGGTTTGACGGCGCGCGCAGCGCGACGGCAAACCCGGCGGAACAGGGCGCTCGTGTCCCACTGCTCCAGAACCGCACAGGCCTTCGTGAACCAACCCAGCGACGACTCCGTCAAGGTCGCGCAACGCGCGCCGAAGGGCATCATCAAGTACCAGACGAGGCGATGGGACTCGCTGCGTTCAGCCGAAACCCGCAACGTAACCAGCCGGCGTGGACCGGCCCGTAGCCGCTAGAGAAGAGATGCCGCATGACCGACCTGATGCCCAAGCTCACCGATGTAAAAAGCCTTCAGGACCTCTCCAAGATCCTCGCCTGGCCAATGCTCGTCGTCGCCTATTTTTTCGTCACCGGACCGCACATCACCTGGGATGGCCTGGTCTGGTTCGGCATTGACGATGATCTGCCTATTGACGTTCAGACCCGACGCTTCTTTCTGATTTTTATCCTGAAGGCAATCTGGTCCGGTGGCATTGCTGCCTTCGCCTATATCTTCATCGGCGAGATACACACCGAGCTTTACATCCGCTGGGACTGGGTACTTTTTCCATACGTCTCAGCCATCCTTTTTGCGCTCGCGCTGCTCGGTATCTTTGGCTCCTCACAGTTCGTCTGGCTCAAGAATCTTGACAGCTTCTGGTGCTACGCCGCCATCGTCTGGGGCTTCTTCCTGCTCGCCATGACCGAACAGCTTCTCGAACCGCTCAGGCGGCGACGCACCGAACGCAGCACCGCGTAAACGAAGCGCGGGCCGTGAGTGTTACCAGCACTCACGGCCCGCTAACCACAACCAGCTCACCCAAGGAGTTGACTATGGCTGACGCCAATCTTAATGCATTGCACCCTCATCCCGAGCGCCGCGCCACCGTCCAGCAGCTCATGCGCTGGCGACCCTCACCGAAACCAGGCAGGGACTGGCGTACACCTACCTTCTTCCCCTGGCTGCGCATTGCCGGCAAGTGGCTTGAGCAGGCCGGCTTCGAACCCGGTCAACGCGTGAGGATTGAAGTCCAGTACGGCCGACTCGTCATCACGCCAGACTGAACGACCCCATAAACAACAGACCCGGCTCAAGGCCGGGTCTGTCGCTTCAGCTAAAGAATATGTTCTTTACGATCACGTAGACGATAAAGCCCATGATCGCCGTGAAGACAACAGCACCCACTATTTTCTGGCCTCTTGTTTTAGGCGTTGAGCCAGGAATACCAACCATAGTTACCACCCCATTCCTGTCTTGCCCTGGTCACTGCTATACCCACCGCCAGTGCCGCCAATATTGGTGTTCTTGCCTGCGCTCACTCCACCACCAACGCCAATAACTGTCGCGGTCCCATTGCCCGGCGAGTTCATAATGCCAGCACCAAATATGCCATAAGCGGCAGACATGCCACCAGCATAGCCCCCGGCAAAGTTATTTGTCTGCCCGGGTGCAACGCTGGATTGATTGAGCCATCCAGCAGTAATGCTGGCTGATGCTTGAACAGGATTCGGAAGCGCCATATTTACGCCCGTACCGAAGAACGCATTCCCATCCCGTGTGAACGTCCCCCACACGCTGCCCACGAAGTAATCCACCTGGAAGTTCACAAAGTCCGGCAACCGGAACGCCCCCGGATTCGAGCCAGTCGTTGTTGCCTGATACGTCAGCCCGCCGCCCTGTGCACCATTCACAATGTACGACTGCAAACTGGGATCGCCCGCGCCAAGGCTTTGCGCCCACACCTGCTGTCCAGCCTGGTTCACGCCGTACGGCGTCCAGCTCGTACCATCGTTGGGCTGATCCCCGACCGCCACCCGCACACCGCCCGATTCTGTCAGGCCGTTTGCCGTCAGGTTCATCTGCGCCATCTGGTCCTCGATCTGCTGCGCGGTGTACTTGCCGCCGCTTTGATCGGCCAGCCTGTCTGCAAGCGTCTCTTCCTTCGGGTGCAACTGCCGGTTGTACAGATCCGCATTGGCTGCCGTGGACGCCCCTGCCGAACCACCCACGAGCGCACCGCCTGCCGACGCCAGCACATTCGACGCCAGGTTGCCCAGCAGCGTCGAGCCGGTACTCTCCGCAATTCCCTTCGACAGGCTGTCCAGTGGCGGTGCCAGCGCTGCCGACAGTCCAGCGCCCAACCCGCCTCCTACCGCAGTAAAGACACTGCCACCACCAAGGCTACCGATCAACGCACCCCCTACAACGTGAAGCGCTATGCGGTTTTCCCCACCCTCATCCCATGCTGCGGCTGCGGCTGCGTCACCCGCGTCCTTTGCCGCTTGCTCTTTCGCTTCAGCATATGCGCCAATACCCAGCGCGACTACCTGGCCTGCCGCCTGCGCCGCCGCCATCGTGTCCGCCTGCTGGTTCAGGATGTCGTTCACGTCCGGCGTTTTCGAGACCGTCCCGTTGGTATCCGTCGTGTCGCGGCTGAGGCTCGCCACATCCTGCGTCTGCTTCGCGCCGTCCGTGATATTGATCGCACCCGCGCTCACAGCACTGCGCGTGGTGGCGCTTTCGTCGCCATTCTCGTTCTGCGAGATCATCGGCGTAACGCCGGGTGCGCCACTAACAGAACCCGGACCCGTCGCCTTGCCGGTGTTGCCTACGCCCACGCCCGCGCTGATACCGTTGCTCGACGCGCTGTAGTGCGACTGGTTCTCGATATCGCTGAACGTCAGCGTGCCCGTCGTCAGACTGTTCTTCGACGCATCGGCGTCGCTCGCAATCACCGCACCCTTCAGGTCGGTATTGCCGTTGACGTTGATGTTGAAACCGCCATCACCCGCCTGGATACCCGCCTGCTCATTGACCTGGACATAGCTCGAATCCCCGTGGCCGTTCTGGGCGCTGAAGCTCGCGCTGCCACCGCCCTGGCTGACACTGAAGCCGCCGCTCACACTGCTCTGATGCGCGGTGCTCGCGGTCGTATCCTGCACGCTTTCAACGTTCAGGTTGCCGCCAACGTTGGCCGTGACCGCACCACCGCTCACATTCGAGCCGATGATGTTTGTATCGCCGTCGCTCACGATCGTGACGCTGTTCGCCCCGCTCACGTGCGAATTGTTCTGCATCGTTGCGTCGCTGTTCGCGTCGCCATGCGCATTTGACATCGACGCCGACACGCCGAAGCCCTGCGTGCCGTAGGACACGCCGACGCTCGCGCTGCTCGACTTGTTCGTGCTGGCGGTGATATCGGTATCGGTCGAATTGAGCAGATTGACCTGATTCCTGGCGGCCAGCATCACGTCATTCGCGCTCACGTTCGAACCGGCAATCGTGATGTTGCCCGAGCCCGCGGTTCCGTCATCCGTTGAAACAAACGTGGTCGTGCCACCTGCCTGGACTGTCGAGCCGGCATGCGTCGTCTGGTCCTCGTTGAACGTATTCCTGCTCTGACTGGAACCGAAACTCAGTTGCGCGCCGATGCTCGGCGCATTCGGACCCTTGGCGCCATCGGCCAGCGCCTTGGCCCCTGACACGGCCATGCCAGCGTTACCGCCCGCCGCGATGGCATGCAGCGCCGTTGCGCGCCCGTCGCTGTTGCCGCTCGCAAGGCTCTGCCCCTGCTGGACAGCGCTGTTGATCGCATCGCCCACGCTGCCGGACAGGCCCAGCGTGAAGCCGCTCTGCTTCATCTCCTGCGTTTCGTCGTGGTGTGACGTATTCGTCGCCGCGTCGATGATGACGTTGGCCGCCATGCCCGTGACGTCCTGGGCGGCCAGCACGGCACTGCCCGTGACATGCAGGTCGTTGCCCGCCGCCATCGTCACGCTGCCGTTCGTGCTGCCGACCAGACTGCCGTTGTTGGTGACGGTGCTGTCGTGCGTGGTGTCCTTCTGCTCGCGCGTGCCGTAGTTGATGCTCGCGCCGCCGCCACTCATCGCGCCGAAGCCCGAAGCCTGCTCCTCGTGAAGCGTGCTGCGCTCGCTCGTATCCTGGGTGGTCGTGATGTTCAGATCATGGCCCGCCGCGAGCGTCATGTCGTTCGTTGACGCAACGGTGGACCCGTTGATGTTCAGATCGTGCGCCGCACTGGCCGCCACGGTATCGCCCGATACGGTCGAACCGACCGATAGCACCGTATGCGAGGTGGACGTGTCGGTGATCTTGTTGCTCGACAGCGCATTCGAATGGTTCGTCTGCGACCAGTGATCCGCATCGTGAGTTTCCGTCACCGCGCCGACCGTGATATCGCCAGTCGATTGCAGGATGACACCGCCACCGGTCGCGCCGTTGACACCGCCCGTGCTCACCGATGAGCCGAGAACCGAGAGGTTGCCCGTTCCGCCCTGGCCCGCCGCCAGCGCAACGGTGCCGCCCGCGTTGATGCTGCTGCCCTGGGCGGTTTCGTCGTAGGTCGAATCCTTGTGGTGCGCGAGTTTGCCGCCCATCGACTGGCCGGTATACGTGGCGGTGTCCTTCGCCGCAGTCACCGTCAGGTCGCCACCCGCCACCATCGTCGCATCGCCGCCCGCCTGAACGTGCGCACCGGTCAGCGTCGTATTGTTGCCCGAGACGGTGGTGAGGTTACCGCCGGTCGTGATCGTGCTGCCAACGCTGGTTGTGGTGGTGCTGTGGTAGCCATTCAGGCCGTCAGTGGTTCCCGCATCCTGGGTGGCCGTAAGCGTCGTGGTGCCCACGTTGATATCGCGACCCGCCGCGATGGTCGCATCACCCCCGGTCTGGATCGCTGCGCCGCTCATGGTCACGTCCCGGCCTGCCATGACGGTCGCACTGTCCGATGCCGAAATCGTGCCCACCGACTGGACCGCCATGCCGGTTGCGCTCGAAGTGAAGCCGGCGTTGCCACCCGTTACCGCGGCCTGGGCGGTTGTGCTCTGGTTGACGATATCGCGGCCTGCGCTGACTACCGTATCGACGCCGCCAATGCGACCGCCGATGTTCGTCACATCCTGCACGGCGGCGACCGTCGTCGCGCCGCCGCTTCCGATCACGCCCCGGTTCACGATGTTGTTGCCGATGACCGTGGTCGCCACGTCACCTGCGACGTGGGCGCTGTTCGTCACATCGCCGGTCGCGTTCAGGTTCACGCGGTTACCGGCCACCAGCGCACCGCTGCCCTGAAGATCAACGGTGCTGGACTTCGCGAGATAAACCTGGGGTACCAGTACCGTCTGCTGCGAGCCGTCCGGCAGTGTGACGGTCTGGCTCACCAGCCACACCATGTCGGTCGTCAGTTGCGCCATCTGGGCAGCGGTCAGCCCGACGCCCACCGTGAGATCAAATGCCTTCGCATACGACACGCCGTTGTCCAGCAGCGCCGTGTATTCGTCCAGGTTGCTGGTGTAAGGCCCGAGGAACGTGCGCCCGGTCAGTTGCGTGACCTGTTCCATCACCAGTTGCTGCTCATACATGCCGTCACCGAGACGCTTCTCGATCACCTGCGGATTCAGGCCGAGCTGGGCGAGCATGTAGTCGCTTGAAATGAACTTCGAATAGCTCGTCAGGCGCGGATCGGTGACGACGAGATAGGGCGCGCCGGGTGCGCTCTGATACGTGTACAGCGCGCTGGCCGGAAGCTTCAGACCAGCACCGAGCGTCTGCGTGCGGTTACCCGAGGCGCTGGTGCTTCCCAGCTGGGTGCCGGTTGCGTCACCGCCGGATACGCCTGCGCCGGTGACTGTCTGGCCTACCCGATCCACCGAGCCGATGGTAATGTCCTGGGCGTCGGTCTGGACGGTCTGGTTGGCCGTCGCAATCGCGGGCAGCGAGGCAACCGTGGTGGACGGCAACGGCACCGCGTCATCTTTGACATCCGTCCTCGTGTCGTTGCTGTCGCTGATCTTTGCGTGCCAGTAGTAGGTCGAGACATCCGTTTGCGTGCCGGTCTGCTGCAACAGGATGCCCGTATCGTTTACCGAGCCGCCCGTCGCGCGGCGCACGAGGTCCCCGCCTGCGGCCATGGTGGACGAGTCGTTGTTGATCGTGCCGCCGTCCGCGTTGACGCGGATCGAACCCTGCGCCTGGATCGTCGCCGCCGTGCCGGGGTTCAGAAGCTGGTCGGTCACGGTGGTGATGGTGGACGTGCGGCTCAGTTCAACGTAATCGTGGCTGTCGTCGCCAAGCGACGTATTGATCCTGACCTGGTCCGGTGCGATGTTCTTCGCCGGATCGAAGTCCGGATAGAAAGCGATCGTGACCGTACCGTCGCTGTTCTGCGTCAGACTCTGGTAATACTGCACCGCGTTATTGGTAATGGTGCGGGTCTGCGGGTCCGCGACACAGTAGGTGGTCGGGCACACCCTGTAGGTATCCGTCAGTGGCGTAGTGAGCGAGAACGTCTGGCTGGTAGCGTCGATGCTGGTCACCTGCGAAGCAGGCAACGTCACGACCAGTGGCTTGGCCAGCTTGCCGATGACCTGCCCACCGATGGCCCCTGTGCCGCTGAAAATCCACTGCTCATAGATCGCGCTGTGGTAGCTGGCGACCTCGTCAACCGGCATGCCCATCGTCCACAGCGTCAGCGTTGGCCCCTCGGTCGTGACAGGCGTCCCGGCTTCAGTCTGAACGCCCGTGCGATGGTTCGTGAGCGTGTGCGCGGCCACGTCGATATCGCCCGCCGCCTGGATGCTGGCCGCGCTGTTCGTGATGATGCCGGTCTGGTTCGCGAGCAGACCCGTGGAGTCGCGCGCATTGTCGCGCGCCAGTTCCAGGTTCCCGCCGCTGTAGATCAGGGCGCCGTCCGCATTCGTCAGCGAACTGCCCGCGTAGACTCCAAGGAACGATGCCCCCGCGATAACCGCCTGCGCGCCCTCATTGGTCACGTCGGTGGCGTTGACGATGACGCTGTTCCCAATCACCGCGCCCGTGTTGTTCAGGCTGGCGCTGTTTGTCGTGACCGCATCGCCCTCGATCGTGCCTGCGTTCGCGATGTCGCCGGTGGCATTGACGGTGGTCGCCGCCGAATTCATGTCCGCGCCGGCCGCATTAACGACATTGGCCGCGCTCACCGTCAGCGCGTTGCCTGCTTCCAGTGCAGCGGTGTTCGTGAACGTGCCGCCAACACCGAGTGCCAGGTTGTTGTCCGCATGCAGGGAGGTTGCGGCATTGCTCGCGAAGTCGCCTTCGAGGGCCAGCGTGAGGTCACGGCCCGCCGTCATCCCGCCGTCGCCCGCGAGCGTACCGCTCATGCCGATGTCGCGATTGGCGCGCACCGCGCCGCCTGCGTTCGACATGGACGCCACCCGCAGCGACACGTCCTGCGCGCTCTCGATGGCGCCGCCATCATTGATGAGCGTCGCGGCGGGCTGGTTCAGGTTCAGCGCCGTGCCGCCATAGAGCGTGCCAGCCGTGTTATCGACCGTATCCGTGATGGCAAGCGTGGCGGCGCCGCCCGCCACCAGCTGCCCGCCTAAGCGGTTCACGAGGTTCTGCGCGTTAGCCTGTACATCGCCGTTACCGCCCAGCCCGCCCGCGGTGTTCGTGATCGTGCCGGCAGCGCTGAGAGTGGTCTGTCCGGTTCCCGCGTTCGTGATCGAGCCGGACGTGTTGTCAATGTCCGAACCCGCAACGGCGAGCGTCCCGGCCGCGCCGTTCGCGGCAATCACACCGCCCGCGTTGATGATCCTGCCGCACGCGTCGAGCGTCAGGTCTGCACCGCTCTGTGCCGAGCCGCCCGAGTTGTCGAAATCGCCCTGGGTGGAAACCGTGAGGCCCGCGTCGCCGTAAATCTGCCCGGCGTCGCGGTTGACGATGCCGCTGGCGGCGGCGATGCTCGCGGATTGCTGCGCGGCGAGCCTGCCACCCGTATTGTCGAGCGAGGCCGCTGCGGTCTGCAGCGCGCCGTTCGTCGCAATCTGGCCGCCAACGTTGGAGAGTGCGCCTGCCGAACTCACGGCCAGCGTGCCTGTACCCGCGTGCGCAACCTTGCCGCTGTCGTTCGTGATCGACTGCGCGCTCACCGTGAGGTGCTGCGCGTTGGAGGCAATCGTGCCGCCCGTGTTATCCAGCGCGCCGCCCACGGTGATTGTCTGGTCAGTTGCACCCGTCTGCTGGATCGTGCCGTCACGGTTGATGAGCGCACCCGTGCTCGATACGCGCAACTGGTCGCCGTCGATCAGGCCCGAGGTGTTGTCGATGGATGCCCCGGACACCGCGATATCCGTCGCAGAGAGTTGCCCCTGCACGTTGGAGAGCGCACCCGTCGCCGTGGCATTGAGCGAACCGCCGGTCGTCACCGTTGCGCCTGATGTGTTGAGGTCGCCGCCCGTTGCCGTCAACGCAATGTCGTCGTTTGCTAGCGTGCTGCTACCGGCGAGATTGAGTGACGCCCCCTGAAGCGATGCGCGGCCACCCGCGAGGTTCTGGCCGGTCGCGGACAGGATACCGGATGCGCTCAGGTTCAGATCGCCGCTTTGACCGGCAATCCCGTCGGCGTTGATCCCGGCACCCAGCGTGCCGGTCGAGGTGAGGTTGCCCGCACTGAGGCTCAGGTTCTGCTGCGCGTAGGTCGAGCCGCTGTTCTGCACATCGCCCGCCGCTGACACCGCAAGATTGCCGCTCGCGGTTGTCTTGCCGGTGAGAACCAGCTTGCCCTGCGTCGTGAGCGTCAGGTCACCCGCCTGGGCGGCGATCACGCCCGCATTGGACACCCCGACACCGTATTCATTGCTGGCCAGCACGATACGTTGCGCGTACATTCCGCCAAGCTGACTCACGTCGATCGACACACCTGGCGCGGCACCATCGCCTGCAATCGGGGTAGCGGCGAGCGTATCGTGATTGACCTGATTCGCGCCCGTAACGACGTTCAGGTTGTTCGCGTAAATGGCAGCGTTGGCCTGCACCGCGCGCGCGATGAGGTCCACCCGGTCGATATCCGGGTTATTGAGACCCGCGCCTTCGACTGTAATGAGGCCGCCAGTCACGTTAAAGCCGCTCAGGTTGCCGCCCGCATCGAGTATCGGTGTACCGGTGGTGAGAACGCCGCGCGTGGTATTGATGAAGCCGCCGCCGTCAACTATGATGCCCGATCCGTTTGAGACGACGACCTCGGCCTTGCTCCCGGCCACCTCAAGAAAGCCGCGCAGCTGACTGGGCGAATTGCTGTTGACCTGGTTGAGAATGATCCGCGCGGACTGGCCTGGCGAAAGATTCGCGTTACCGTTCACCTGGCCTGCGAGTTGTGTGTTCGTGATAGACGGCGAGTTATTGAGAATGGCGCCGTTTTTCTGTACGTCGAACTGTCCGTATGTATTGACGGATACACCAGCGGAAGACGGACGGTTGATGTCTACCTGTGGCAGACCATTCTGCGTCTGGATGACATTCGGCGCGTGCGCGCCCGATGGCACGATCTGCGCATCCGAGAGAGCGGGAGCGAATCCGGCGAGCACCAGCACCGCGAAGGCCGCGTGACGCATCGCGAACAGCGTGAGGGATGGCAGCGCGACCGGTGCGTCGGCCTCACCGGAACGGGCATTCCCATGTCCGGTTGCAGTCTCCGCAACGGCGACGAGCATACCCCGAAGCTTGCTGAACACAAGCCGATAACAACGGTTATTCATTGCCTATACCTGTGATCCCCGATGAAGCCCTGCGCAATGCAACGCCATCAAAAGGTTATCAAGGAGAGCAAATGAAGACTACGAGACAATTCTGAATTATTCTGAATTTGTCGATATTTAACGATCGCAGTTGTCTACCGCTTTTCCAGTGATTCCAACGCCTCATCAAATCCACGCCTTTGTAGACTTTTCTTAACTGTCGTTCACGGCACTCGCTATTTGCATTGAAGCGATCGAAACCGGCCGCGGCTCGCGACGACGCGCTTGCCGTCGTTTCCCTATAATCGAAAGTCCTTCCCTCGCAGCGGCTTTGTGCGCTTCACCATAGGAGAGCAACACGATGGATTATGTGAAACTCGGCCGCACCGGCCTCGATGTATCGCGTCTCTGTCTCGGCTGTATGAGCTATGGCGTGCCCTCGCGCGGCACGCACACCTGGACGCTCGACGACGAAGCCGCGCGGCCTTTCATCAAGCAGGCACTCGATCACGGCATCAACTTCTTCGATACCGCCAACGTCTATTCGGACGGCACCAGCGAGGAAATCGTCGGCCGTGCGCTGAAGGACTTTGCGAAACGCGATGAGATCGTGCTCGCCACCAAGGTCAATAGCCGCATGCATCCGGGTCCGAACGGCGCGGGGCTGTCGCGCAAGGCGATCATGGCGGAAATCGATCACAGCCTGCGGCGGCTCGGTACCGACTATGTCGATCTGTATCAGATCCATCGCTGGGACTACGGCACGCCGATCGAAGAAACGATGGAAGCGCTGCACGACGTCGTGAAAGCCGGCAAGGCGCGCTATATCGGCGCGTCGTCGATGTACGCATGGCAGTTTGCCAAGGCGCTGCAGGTGGCCGAACGCAATGGCTGGACCCGCTTCGTGACGATGCAGAACTACGTGAATCTGCTGTATCGCGAGGAAGAGCGCGAAATGCTGCCGTTGTGCGAGAGCGAAGGCATCGGCGTGATTCCGTGGAGTCCGCTTGCACGCGGACGCTTGACGCGTGACTGGGACACCGAGAGCGCGCGCTCTGAAACCGATGAGTTTGGCCGCACACTGTACGCGCAGACGCAGGAAGCGGATCGGCGTATCGTCGAGCGGGTCAGCGAGATCGCGAAAGAGCGCGGCGTGCCGCGCGCGCAGGTTGCGCTAGCGTGGGTGCTGCAGAAGAAGCCGATTACCGCGCCGATCGTCGGTGCAACCAAGCTGCATCATCTCGACGATGCGGTCGCAGCGCTGTCGTTGAGGCTCAGCGATGAAGAGATTCACCGGCTCGAAGAACTGTATGTGCCGCATGCGGTGGCAGGGTTTAAATAATCGCTTTGGCGCGTACAGGAGTCCAGTTGGCTCAGGCGGAATGGCCCGCGATTTCAGTGCGGGGCGTTTCGCCTCCTCTTCGCTAACTACGCGGCACATCCGGTTCGAAGAACACCCAGCGCACCTGAGGAAACGTGGCCTGCAAGTCGGCCTCGATAACATTGATCGCATCGACCATCGCGCGGCCGCTTGCATAGTCGATCATTTCCGCCTGCACCGCCACCACCACGTGACGTCCCCACTGCAGCGTGATCATGTTGATGATGCTGCGAATCTCCGGACGCGCGCGCAGATGCGCGTCGATGGCGCTGCGCACTTCCGGGCTCGCCGATTCACCGACGATCATCGACTTCACTTCACGCGCGACGAGCCACGCGATCGTCATCAGCAGAAGACCGACTCCGACCGAACCGATCGCGTCATACACGGGGTTGCCGGTCATCATCGTCAATAGCACAGCGACGAAGGCGATCGCGAGACCGAATAGCGCGGCGACATCTTCGCCGGCCACGACCAGCAGGTCCGATTCGCGCGTCTCGCGAAACCACTGCCACAGGTTCTTGTCCGGATACGTCTTGCGAATCTCCTTGATCGCGCCCCACAGCGATAGCGCTTCGAGCACCACCGACACACCGAGCACCGCCAACGCAACGAACGCGTACTGCAACGGCTCGCGCGCAATCAGCCGATGCACGCCCTCATACACCGAAAACGCGCCGCCGACGAAAAACAGCAGCAACGCAACCAGCAGCGAATAGAAGTTGATTTCGCGGCCGCTGCCCATCGGATGCAAAGGGCTTACCGGCTTGCGCGCTTCGCGCAGCCCGAAAAGCAGCAGCAGTTGATTGCCGCAGTCGGCGGTGGAGTGAATCGCTTCGGCGAACATCGAGCCGGAGCCGGTGAACGACGCCGCGGCGAACTTGCAGACGGCGATGCCGAGGTTGGCGGCGAGCGCGTAGAAAATGGCTTTCGGCGATTCTTCTTTCATCTGCGGGCGGACGTCCGTGAAGGTGCTGGGTATTGTCGGGTATTGCACGACCGAAGCGATCGGCAAGCACTCGGTATTATGGACGACAACGACACACCAGCCCGCAGGAATCAGACCCGACGTGTCGCCGTGCCGCCAGCACCCCAAGTGCCCTTTCCACCTTCGCGCAGCTCACGCCCGCTCGAGCGCCGCCATCTCCCGCACGACCACCAGCAGCACCGAAAGACTCGCGCCACCCGTCGCACGCAAATCGGTCAGCAGACGCGTATAACGCTCGAGCTGCGCCGCGCGCTTCTCGCGCCACGTTTGCACCAGCGAATCGGGCGTCGACGCATCGGTCGCGCCAGCCAATGCGCTCGTGGTCAGCGCGCGCTTGAGGCGGGCGAGTTCGGCCAGCGCCGATGCGCGCGCGAGCATGTCCCAATGCGTCGGCGCCGGCAACGAAGCGGCGCGCTCGCTGATCCAGCTGTAGTTCAGCAGCGTGCCGAGCGCGAAGTAGACGCCCGCGACCTGTTCGAGATTGCGCTCGCACGTCGACGCGACTTCGGCGATATCGAGTAGCGCGGCCGACACCTCGCCGCTCGCGATCCGCACCGCGAGATCGCTATCGACACCCGCATCGACGAACGCTCGCTGCCGCTCCGACAACGCTTCGAGATCGGCGGCCGGCAACAGCACCGGCCATTGCGGCGCGAGACGCTGCGCGGCATCGCGGCAGCGCGCGAGCAGACCGCTCACGTCGCCGTTGGCTGCGCCCGTTTGCAGATGCCGCAGGAACCACAGCGCCGAACGTTCGACGAGCCGCGCGACCTCTGCGAACATGCGCGCCTGCACGTCGTCGGCGACGCGGTTGTCGAGCGCGTCGATGCTGCGCCAGATCTGATCGAGATCGAACACGTCGCGCGCCATGATGCACGCACGCACGATGTCGCCGGGCTGCGCATCGGTCTCCTCCATCAGCCGATGCACGAACTCGCAGCCGACGCGATTCACGAGCGCATTGGTCAGATGCGTCGCGAGGATTTCACGGCGCAGCGGATGGCGCTGCATCGGTTCGCGGAAACGCTGCCGCAGCGGCTTCGGAAAGTACTCGATCAGCATGTCGCTGACGAGCGGGTCCTCCGGCATCGACGACTCGAGCAGCGCGTCATAGAGCCACATCTTGCTGTACGCGAGCAGCACCGCGCGCTCGGGTGTCGTCAGTCCCTGCTTCGCGGCGGCACGCTCGGCGACGTCTTCGTCTGTAGGCAGAAACTCGATCACGCGATTGAGCCGCCCCGCCTTCTCCAGATAGCGCATCAAACGCGTTTCGGCATCGAGCAGCTCGACGCCGAAGCGGCCCGCGATCGACAAGGCCTGCGTCTGGTAGTAGTTGTCGGTCAGCACGAGCAGACCGACTTCATCGGTCATTTCCGCAAGCAGCGCATTGCGTTGCTTCTCCGTCATCTCGCCATCGGCGACGACGAGACCCAGCAGAATCTTGATGTTGACCTCGTGATCCGAGCAATCGACACCGGCCGAATTATCGATCGCATCGGTATTGATGCGGCCGCCGCGCTGCGCGAACTCGATGCGGCCGAGTTGCGTCAAGCCGAGATTGCCGCCCTCGGCCACCACCTTGCAGCGCAGGTCGGCACCGTTCACGCGGATCGCGTCGTTCGCACGATCGCCCGCCTGCTGGTTGGTTTCGCGGCTCGCCTTCACGTAGGTGCCGATGCCGCCGTTATAAAGCAGATCGACCGGCGCCTGCAGAATCACCCGCATCAGCTCGGCCGGCGACAGCGCCGCCGCGCTGGTGCCGAGCGCCGCCTGCACCGCCGGCGACAGCGGAATCGTCTTCGCGCTGCGCGGGAACACGCCGCCGCCCGCCGAGATCAGCGACGGATCGTAATCGGCCCAGCTAGAGCGGTCGAGCATGAAGAGCCGCGCACGCTCCGCCATGCTCGCGGCGGGATCGGGATTCGGATCGAGGAAGATATGGCGGTGATCGAACGCGGCGAGCAGCTTGATATGCGGAGACAGCAGCATGCCGTTGCCGAACACGTCGCCCGACATGTCGCCGACACCGACCACCGTGAAGTCCTGGCTCTGCGTGTCGACGCCCATTTCGCGGAAGTGCCGCTTGACCGACTCCCACGCGCCGCGCGCGGTGATGCCCATTTTCTTGTGGTCATAGCCGACCGAGCCGCCCGACGCGAACGCGTCGTCGAGCCAGAATCCGTATTCCTGCGAGATTGCATTCGCGTAGTCGGAGAACGTGGCCGTGCCCTTGTCGGCGGCGACGACCAGATACGGGTCATCGGGATCGTGGCGCACCACGGCAGGCGGTGGCACGACGTCGGTGCCCGCCAGATTGTCGGTTACGTCGAGCAAGCCGCGCAGGAAGGTCTGATAGCACGTGACGCCTTCGCGCATCCACGCATCGCGCTCGCTCTGCGGCGGCGGATTCTTGACGACGAAGCCGCCCTTCGAGCCGACCGGCACGATCACGACGTTTTTCACCATCTGCGCCTTCATCAGGCCAAGCACTTCCGTGCGGAAATCCTCGCGCCGATCCGACCAGCGCAGGCCGCCGCGCGCGACGCGCCCGCCTCGCAGATGCACGCCCTCGACGCGCGGCGAATAGACCCAGATCTCGAACATCGGCTTCGGTTCGGGCAGGCCGGGCACCTGCGCGGGATCGAACTTGAACGACAGGTACGGCTTCGGTTGCCCCTGAGCGTCGTGGCGGTAGTAGTTGGTGCGCTTGGTCGCCTTGATCACGCCGAGGAACTGCCGCAGGATGCGGTCTTCGTCGAGATTCGGCACCTGGTCGAGCGCGCTGTCGATCGACTCCAGACAGGCGTTGACGCGGGCTTCGCGTACCGCGCCGAGCGCCGGATCGAAGCGCGCGACGAACAGGTCTACGAGCATGCGCGCAATCGCCGGATTGCCGGTCACCGCGCGTTCGATATACGCGTCGCTGAACGTCGAACCGACCTGGCGCAAGTACTTCGCGTACGCGCGCAGAATCGTCACCTCGCGCGCATTGAGCTGCGCACGCAACACGAGGCGGTTGAAGTCGTCGCTTTCGATCGTGCCGGTCCACACCTGCTCGAACGCCTGTTCGAACAGATCCTTGACCCGCTCGATGTCGAACTCGGTATCGTCCGCAAGTTCGAGGCCGAAGTCGTGGATCCACGCGGGCATCGCGCCCGGCGCCTCGATCAGATAAGGCCGCTCTTCGTCGACGCGCACGCCCAGATGTTCGAGCATCGGCAAGCTGCGCGACAGCGCGATCGGCATGCCCGCGCGATACACCTTGAAGCGGAACGCCCGCGGTCCCGATTCGATCGGCCGGTACAGGTTCATTGCGAGCCGCTCGCTGCCTTGCACGCGCTCGATCAGTTCGATATCGCGCACCGCCGTGCGCGCCGGATAGTCGTCGCGATAGCCGGCCGGAAACGAGTCAGTGTAGTGCTGCAGCAAACGGTTGCCCTGCTCTTCGCCGTACGCGTCGAGCAATGCGTCGGCCAGATCGTCCTGCCAGCGTCGCGCGACCTGCACGAGGCGCGCTTCGAGCTCGCGCGTATCGACGCTCGGCATGCCCCCCGCTTTGGCATGAACGACGAAATGAATTCGCGCGAGTGTCGATTCCGACAGCAGCGGCGTGAATTCGACGTTCTCACCATTGAATGCGTCGGCGAGCAGGTTCGCGATGCGTTGCCGCAGATCGGTGTTGTACTTGTCGCGCGATACGAACACGAGGCACGACACGAAGCGATCGAAGCGATCGCGCCGCACGAACAGCCGCGTGCGTTGATGCTCCTGCAAACGCAGCACACCGAGGGTGGTGTCGTACAGCTGGTCTTCGTCGGCCTGGAACAGTTCGTCGCGCGGATAGGTTTCGAGCACCGTGACCAGCGATTTCGCCAGATGACCTTTCGGCAGGAATGCGGCGCGTCTGACGATATTCGCGCATTTGCGCCGCACGATCGGAATCTCCGCGGCCGACACGAAATAAGCGGTCGACGTATACAAGCCGATGAAGCGCCGTTCGCCCGTCACCCTGCCATCGGCGCCGCTCAGCTTGATGCCGACATAGTCGAGATAGCCGGGCCGGTGCACCGTGGCGCGCGAATTGGCCTTGGTCAGGAAGATCGGCGACGAGCCGGAGATGATCTCCGCAGCCGCCGGCGGCAAGGGCGTGACTTCCGGCGCGCCGCCCGCCCCCTGCGCATCGCGCAGAATGCCGAGACCGGAGCCCGCCACCGCCCGCAAACCAAAGCCGCCGTCGAGCTGCACCAGTTCGTAATCGCGCTGGCCGAGGAACGTGAAATGATCGGCGACCATCCATTCGACGAACGCGCGCGCTTCGACACCCTCGGGACCAGTCTCGCGCGCCTTCATATCTTGAATCGTCTGCTTCGCGCGTTCGATGATCTTCGGCCAGTCCTCGACCGCCGCCCGCACGTCGCCGAGCACCCGGGCGATATCGTCGCGCAACGCGTCGAGTTTTGCGGCATCGCCACAACGATCGACTTCGAAATGGATGCACGAGGTCAGATGCGAGCGCGTATCGCCGGCTTCTTCGGCGCCCTGGCTCACGCGTGCGATGCTGCCGTCCGCCGCGCGCCAGATCCGAAACACCGGATGCACGACCGAATGCAGCGCGAGCCGATGGCGGTTGACCGTCATCGAGACCGAATCGACGAGGAACGGCATGTCGTCGTTGACGATCTCGATCACCGTGTGATCGGAATGCCAGCCATGCTGTTCGAGGATAGGGTTATATACGCGCAGCCGCTGCTCGCCCGGCACGAAGCGCTGCGCGGTCTGCCAGTGGGCGAGCGCCGCGCCGTACAGATCGGCGATCGAGCGGCTTTGCAGATCGCCTGTGTCGACGAAATCGTAGTAATGCCGCAGGAAGGGTTCGACGATATTGAAGGTCGGTTCCGGCAACCGCCCCCGCGCAAATTCGACGACATCGTTCAGCAGGTGCGTGACGGCTTCTTCGTTCTTTGCTTGCATGATCGACTCCCCTGGCTGGCGGCAATGGTGAGTATCGCGTGATTCGCAGGCAACGTCTGACTTGGAATTATGCGCCTGCAGTGTGCGATGCGTCCGTTTCGCGAAGTCAGGTAATACCCGCTGACGGGTCGTCGAAGAATTGTCACAGTTGGGTTGGAAAGGGCCGCGTCGCTGCGGCGCGGCAATGCCGCGCGATGCTCAACGCGCGGGCTTGGCCGGTGCGGGTCCCGGCGCGGCCGCATTGCTGTCTTCGGCGCGCTGAGTGAGCCATGCGCGAATCTGCGCCGCGGTCCACGCGGGATCGTCGTGCGGCAGATCATGGCCGGCCCATGGATGCTCGCGATGCGGCGCGCCCCACGCCGCCGCGAGCTTCGCCGAACAGAGCGGGTTGACGAGCCCATCGGCTGCCGACGACAAAATTAGCAGTGCACACCCCGGCGCGGCGGGCGCCGCGCTAAAGCGGGCGGCCGCCCACAATTGCCGCAGCGCATTCGCGCGGCTCACCGGTGCGCTGCGGCGGATCGTGGTCCAAGCGGCGAGATCCGCGCCCAAGGTGTCGAGGTTGTTGCACGTGAGGCGATGGATGCCGCTCTCGGCATCGGCCGCATCGCCCCAGTGGGCGGCGACGCCGAGCAGACCCGGCCACGCCGACGGCCGCAGCCGCTCGTGCATGCGGCTGAATGGCCGCATGCTCGTATTGATCAGCACGAGCCGTTCGATTTCGCCGGGATGACGCTGCGCCCAGTCGGTCGCGACCATGCCGCCGAGCGACATCGCGATCACGTTGTAAGGACCCGGCACGCCCGTTTCGCGCGCCGACTGCCGCACGAAGGCGACGATGCCCGTGACGCTCGCGGGCGCGCGCCGCCGCACGTATTCACCGTTGCCGGGCAGATCGAGCAGCAGCAAATGGAGGCCGGTCGTGGTCGTTGCGTTGGGGGTGGCGGCGTCCGGGCTCTGGCCCAGGGTTTCGCGCAACGCCGCCGGCAAGCGCCCCCAATGCCGCGTTTCGCGCGTCAGTCCGCGCAGCAGGATCCATGTGCTCATTCGCGATCCGGCCTGTACCAGTGGTCGAGCGCGCTTTGCAGCAACTGCTCGCGCTGGTTGCCTTGCGGCAGCCAGCGCCGCGACGAAAACGCCGCGCGCGCGAGGAAGTCGAACAGGTTCGCATGGCGCCGCAGCACGCGCGCGGTGCGATGCTCCATGACCGGATTGAACATGCCCTGCCGCGAAAACAGCTGGCGCGGGTTCTTCTTGATCCACAGCCACGAGCCGAGTTCGAGCGTCATCGGCAGGAAGATGTTCGGCACCGGCGTGCGGTCGTACGCGTAGTCCCACAGATCCCCGTGCAGCAGATACTGATGGCTTTGCGGCTCGAACGTGTAGCCGTGATGCGGATGCGCGTGTTCGAACATGCTCTTCAGCATGTACATTTCGGGAAGATGCGGCATCTGCTGGCGGGTCCGCGCGTACGGAAACCAGATGCTGTCGCTCCAGCCGTAACCGGAATGGCAATCGAGCGCGATGCTCAGCGGCCGCGCGGCGAGTTGCGTTTCGACCACGTGCAGCAGCGCGGCCGCCTCGACCTCCATCGGCTCGCCCGCGCGGCCGCGATACCACGGTAGCCACGCGCCGACGCGCTGGCCGCCCGCAAGCAGGGGCACACGCGCGTCGGCGTCTTGCGGAGCGTTGCGCATCAGGTCGACACCGCGCGGATTGGCGCGGGTCGCAGCCCACATGCCGCCGGGATTCGCGATCGGCAAAAAGATCAACCGGATGGACTGCAATTCACGCACCAGCAGTTCGTCCCATTCGAGCCGCGCGAGCAGCGAGCGCATATAGTCGAGCACGAGTTGCGAGCCGATTCGCTCGAGCCCGTGAATGCCGCCAAAAAAGCCAATGGCCGGCGCGAGCGGATCGGATGAACCGATGCTCGCGGTGTAGATGGAAAAGCGCCGGCTGCGTACCTCGGTCTCGCAGATCGCGCGGATTTCGAAGCTCGCCCTGCCCTGGTCGAGGATTGACTTGAGATCTTCATATTCGGCAAAACTGTCCGGAAGGAAGCTCAAAGGTGTCGGCATGACGGCGTGACCGGGGTGTCGGGATTTTTAAGGGCGGCCGGAAAACACGCACTATAGCCTGGCTGTGTGTCAGTAGGCGGGAGCGTCCAGCCGATCGGCAGTTGCGTAGGATCGAGGTGCAGCGCCGCGTCGATGCGTGGGCCGTGCCGCGGTTAGAGAGAAGGAGATAAGCAGATGCAAACGCTTGACGCAGCTGACGCACCCCGTAAATTCGTAAACATCGATTCGGGCGTGCCGGGAAACGAAACTCGTTGGACGAACGCACAGTTAGCCAGGCTCGGAAGCACGGAATCGACTGGACTTCCCGGAAAGCGCCGACAACGGCAGCGAGTTCTCTGGTCGTCTGCTGGACATGTGGGCGTACCACTACAAGGTACAGATCGACTTCAGCCGTCCAGCCAAACCGACGGATAACAGCTTCATCCAAACGTTCAACGGCCCATCCCGGGATGAATGCCTGAACCTGCACTGGTTCGAATCTCTGGCGATCGGCAACCCGATACCGGCTCTGTAAGTAAGCCGGCGCGAGGGGAGATGGTCGGTCGCTTAGTTCTTGTCTTGGACCGAAAATTGAAACGGTATCTCTGGCTGCGCAAATCTGAGCCGAAGTTGGCTTAGAGCCGGGACCGGGACAAAGCGCTGATTCTCAAACGCGTAGTACGTCACTAACAACCCAACGCGGGATTCTTGTGCATCATCGAACAGGTAACTGTTCTTCGGAAAGGCAAGCTTGCCGTCCTTCGTCGCCACTACAGCCAGACATGACGAAAGCAGACTTGGCAGATGCAACAATGTCGGCTTGCGAGCTAGAGGGTTCACCAAAAGGAATATCTGCTGGTGCCGGTCGGCTTCGCCTGAACCACTGCCGTACCCTTCCATACACAGAAGCGGAGGACGATTGCTCGTCCCTCCCGCCAAGAACACCTGAGCGTTGCCCGGATAAATGTCTATTGCATACTCATCCGGAAACATCGTCGCGCGCGCAAAGCGATAGCTTTTGCCATTGACCGTTATGTGATTCTCTGCAACCTCGATTCGCACAGGCTTTCCGTCCAGAGTGGTTCTCAGTTCCGTGTAACTACCCTGCCCCCCGAGATCTGAATGAAGGTGGAGAGGCCCGGCAGGTTGCTTGATCGGGGCACCGAACACCACGCCCGGCTGGGCGGAATAGAGCGCATCGTAACTGTCGTAAGATCGGACCGCGTGTGCATTGCTCGACATGGCGGCCAGAGCCGCCATCAGCATCACGGTGGATTTCATCGGTATGCCTTTGCTCCGTTAGCGTTCAGGTAATCTGGGTTGTGCCGCCAAAATACGGTGCCACCGTGAGCGGCCGTCGAAACCCATACCGAATCGTAGCGGCCGCGTTCGCCGCCGTCGACGATTTGCCCAGTCTTCTTATTACGGACTCTCCAATACTTGATGACTTCGCGCCGCTTCTCTGGCACGCCGAAAATGTTGTCAGATGGGGAGCCCCATTTGAACCCGTCTAGCACCTTGGGACGGCTCGCGTATCTGGTCTTGAAGTCGAGCCCGTCCCACCAGAATGCACCGTTCGACGGGTCCGGTCCATCGTTGGCCAATGCCTTTTGAGCCCAATCGAGAGCCAGCTTCATCCCAGGATTCGGTTCAATTTCACTGTCAGTGGCACGCATCAATTTGTTGAATCTAGCGTTGGAGCCATCCCATGCGTAGGAATAGTTCGGGTCTGCGGCGCGCAACTCGGACACGGTCTTTCCGCCCCATGCACGACACCGATTTGCCACGGCAAACGCAATTCCCCCGATTTCATGCGGGTCGTTGGCCGTGGATGCCTCCCCGTAAGCGATCGCGGCAAGCAATCGCACCTCCTGGCTGATTGCGCCGCTCATCGCACATCCCCCTCACGCCACGCCACGAAGGTTAGATTCGGATGCCGCTTCAATGAGAACGCGCGCGTTCTCCCGCCTGCCAGCGTCGCGTCGTCGACAAGACATTGACCATCGCTGGATAGCCTATAGGTCATCCCTTCGACGGGAGCCTTGGTCTTCGCGTCAACAAGCTCGAAATATTGCTCGAGTTCCTCAAACTTCGGCGCTGCCTTGCGTCCGCGACAATTGCACGCCCATGCGTAACCCAGCGCTTCGGCCATGGCATAACCGGATTTCATCTTACGAACCCTGTCAAACGGAAAGAACTCGCCGGTTTCAGCGTTCAGGGCCTGAGCGTGCGGCATCGGCGGGAAGTTTGAATAGATCGAATAGGTGATACGGCAAAGGTCGCATTCTTCCTCGACTGTCCAATCCTTTCCACTGCTCTGCTGATTCAGTTGCTCCATTACACTCCTCAAGAGTTTTCAGACGACGCCTCGCGAATTAATCATCGAAACGGACCACGGTCAACCGCTTTAAATCGGGATAAGCCCGTTTTGGACAGAGTGGCCGTTACGAATCCTTCCTCAACGAAGCACTGACCGGGTTCAATCCATGACGATAGGGCGACTCAATGTCGCCATTCTTTCATCCTGCGCCAGCAGGAATATGCAATAGAAATCAAGATACCGGACACAGTCGTAAATAGTTGTCAAAACGCCCTTATCCCGATTTAAGGCGGTTGACGGCTAAGCATCTTGGATGGTTTATTCGCGGGTGTGCTTCAACCTGAACCATAGCGCGTGGGACACTGGTGCCATTGTTACGCATGGTCGAGGTCTGATGGTCTGAGATCGACAATTAACCTATGGATGTCCAATGTACGAAAGAATGCGCTCCGCAAAGGAGATCATTGAAGAAATGAAGGCTGGCTTTTCGGATATGTTCGAGGGATCAGATGGCCGGGAATGTCTTGGTTGTCGTATTACATTCAAGATATACAAAGGATTTACTGATATGCCTCACGCAATGACGACGAACAAGAAAACCGGAGAGTGGATTTCGATTAATGCGATCAGGACTCTCCCAACTGGTTACGACATGACGCGGGCTTTAGGGCAAGACGACGAATGCCGCTGTCGCAATCGATCTGCGGGCCCGTTCGATGAACAGTTCACGCTAAAAGACCACAACGGGCGCGCGCTACCCGACACCCTTTATACGGTCCGTTTGCCATCGGGCGAACTGACGCACGGCGTTACAGATCACGCGGGGCGTACAGCCCGGTACAGGACACGCGGCGCGCAATCCATCGACATTTACATCGGTCATAGGGGGCGCAATGCCTGATGCGCTTGCAACAGTACTAACAAATACAGACCCGAATTCGTGTGTTGACGTGCATTGCAGTAGGCACGGCAAACCCTGGCGTCTTTCGAATGATGGATTGGCGTTTATGGCCGTATGTGAAAGTGGCGTTTTGAACGGAACTTATAAGGGCTTGCCCGTTGTTGATGGGATGATCCTTAAAGTCTATGTTGATAGCAAGGGATATCCTACAGTTGGATTCGGGCATAAGGTTCTCCCTCAGATCATCTGCACGTTGGCGATGTGATTTCAGTGGAGCGTGCGCGACAACTCGCAAAAACAAATTTTGAAGAATGTGAGTCTGCCATTAATCGCCGGATACGGGTTCCGTTGCTCCAGTATGAATATGATGCACTAGTAAGCATGGCTTTTTAACGCCGGACCGGGACATGGAATTGCAGAGCTGGTTGACAAGGTCAACACCGCAGAATACGGTAAATTACCGGCCTATATTCGCGCGTATCGCGCGCGAGGAATTGAATGGAGGCGCGCACTTGAGGCACGACTTTTTGAAACAGGGAATTATGATGCACAGCACGGGAAAGGCATTGTCATATAGACTTATCAAATGTTTTGTATTAGTAGTGGCTTTGGGCGGCTTTCATTCAATATATGCCGACGAAGCTATAGATGATTCGAACTGTCTACAATATCTAGTCGGGTCTGAATAATTCGTTTTGGACGGCGCTTGCCCTCACGGCTGGTATTCGACAGCGATTGAGCGGTTGAGCAAAGCGGCCAGAACAGCGGCGTAAAAAAGCCTCAGCTTCCTGAGGATCATCC